>CAYTUQ010000021.1:0-43216 GCA_964441235.1 uncultured bacterium
AATATAAATATTGCTAACTATTACTGCAAATAAAAACATGGAACGCTATACTAGTACAGTGTATTAAAAGTTTAACAAGAAATTTTAGCAATTTAATATAACCTATTTTCATCAAAATATTTAATCCTTAAAAGAAAAACATTTCCTCACATTACTATTGTTTAAATGGGTTCACCCCCGTGAAATAATATCGAAAATAAATGCATTTAAATAAAAAAGTTTTTGGCATCTTTATATGTTTTCAGATGACATAAATTAGCAGTATCTAACGGGATGAACCAGTGAAATACTATAACCATACATTTTGTACTTTCATTCTCTTGTGTTATTTCATGGGGTGAAATAAATTTTAATCTCATATTGCCAATTGAAATATCAGAATTTATAATACACCGTACTAGAACCACCCAAAACATTACTTACTATAATAACATCAAAAACCGAAAAATTGAGGTATGAATAGAGAAAGTTGCGGTATATAAGTGATTAACATTAGGGCTATTATCATAACCGCAAACATAGGCAATAGACTTTTAAATACCTCTGCTATCTTTCCATTTCCAATGCCAACACCTACGAATAAAACTGTACCAACCGGAGGAGTAACCAGCCCTATACATAGATTTGTGATCATTATTATTCCAAAGTGAACTAAATTCATATTAAGATCTATAGCAATTGGTATAAAGATAGCGCCGAAAATAAGAATCGCAGGTGTCATGTCCAGGAATGTGCCAACGAACAGTAGAAGAATGTTTATCATCAAAAGAATAGCAATCTTGTTACTGGATATAGACATAATTCCCTGGCTGATCATCTGTGGTATATTCTGGGAAGCCATCAGCCACGACATTCCAGTTGAGACACCAATCAACAACATTACCACAGCAGTTGTTACTCCACATTGAACAAGAATGCTGGGCAATTCTTTTAATTTGACTTCTCTGAATATAATGAATGAGAAAACAAACGCCCAGAGTACTGCAATGCTGGCAGCCTCAGTGGGGGTAAATTTACCACTTATAATTCCCCACATAACAAAGAAGACTAAAGCTAAACCGGGGACAGCATGGATAAATCTGATTACCGTTTCTTTCATCCCAACCCATTTCCCTCCTCCGTACCCTTTACGAATGCTTATCACAGCGCTTACCGCCATCAGGAATAAACCCACTATAATACCAGGAATGATACCGGCTAAAAATAAGGCTGCGATTGAAACGCTACCAGCAACGACCGCATAAACGATCATGACATTACTGGGAGGAATTAAAAGGCCTGTCGTTGCAGCACAACAGGAGAGAGCAATATTAAAATTCTTATCATATCCTTTTCTGATCATTTGTGGCATCATAACGCCACCTACCGAACAAACAGCCGCTACTGACGAACCGGAGATTGCTCCAAAAAACATACAGGCAAGAACATTAACAAATGCAAGACCTCCGGGTAACCATCCCACAATAGATTCTGCAAAATCTATCAGTCTCTTTGCCATTCCACCTCTGCCCATCAGAAGCCCCATTAAGATAAAGAATGGTATAGCCAGCAGCGCAAAAGCGTCTATTCCTGTTGCCATTCTGGGCGCTATAACATCAATAGCTGGTATTCCTAAGGCAAGTAGTGAAAATAGTGTCGCAAAACCAATACAGAAAGAAATGGGTACATTCATTATCAGAAGAAGAATAAAACTGACGACTAATATTAATATTGCAAGATTCATTTATCACTCCTTTTTCTTGAGAGAATAAGCAGGTCCTGTACGAAAAATTCTATGCAATAAGTTAAAATAAAAAATGCGCTTATGGGTAGACATAAGTAAAAATATCCAGTCTTTATACCAAGAGTGGGTGATGTCTGTCCGGTCTGGAAAATTGTTGTGACATATCGCATGCCACCTACAAGCATGACGTAAAAGGCGAAAACTGCGATTAAAAAAGTGATAACCAGATCCAATATTTTTCCCTTTTTAAAACTTAGCTTTTGTGCAAAATATTCCATACTAACATGGGCTTTTTTTCCATAAGCCAGACTTGCAGCGAGGATACCTGTCCACATCAGTAGAATGGTTGACGTTTCTTCGGTCCAAATTGCAGGATTTTTCAAGATAAGTCGAGTAAAGACTTGCCACAATACAGCCAGGACCATTGCTGATACGATGACCATGACAAAGACTTCGAGAATCTTATCTCGCCACTTGGCGATGATTTTCAATGCTGGGAAATCCATATTTCTATTTCGCCTTTCTTTTTTATTACTCTACGTTTTTTACTTTTTCTACAAGGGGTCCGATGAGTTCGTCTTTTGCTATTTTATCGTACATCGGCTGAACTTTCTTTATGAAAGTTCCTTTATCTGGTTTATTCACTTTTACACCAGCATCTTGAAGTGTTTTCATGTCCGCTTCGACTTTCTCTTCCCAGAGTTTTTTCTGGTATTCAATGGATTCATCGAGAGCTTCCTGAATGATTTTTTTATTTTCTTCTGAGAAAGTATCCCATTTCTTCTTACTTGCTAATATTACATCCATTGGAGATGCGTGTTCATCTAAAGAATAATATTTACAAACTTCATAGTGATGGGCAGAAATAATGGAAGGTGGATTGTTTTCCGCACCATCCACTGTTCCTTGCTGGAGAGCAGTGTATAGTTCGCCCCAGGCTATAGGAGTTGGGGACGCACCAAGTGCTTTCAATAAATCAATAGCAACCGGACTTCTCTGAACCCTTATTTTCATCCCTTTTAAATCTTCAGGAGTATTTATGGGTTTATCTTTTGTGTAAAAGCTTCTGCTGCCGGCTTCGTAATAACCAAGGCCAATCAGATCTCTTTTAGCTCCTGCTGCTAAGACTGCCTTACCTACTTCACCATTGAGGACTTTCCACTTATGTTCATAATCTCCGAAAAGATATGGCAGACCAAATATTTTCATTTCAGGAATAAACTGTTCTAAAGCACTTGAGGAAACTTTGGTAAGAGTTAGGGTACCCATTTGAAGCTGTTCTATCAGGTCCTTTTCTTCTCCGAGCTGGGAACTTGGATAAACGTCAAAAGTAATTCTACCACCGGACTTTTCGTTGAGTTTTTCACCCATAAGAATCATAGCCTTATGTACTGGATGTCCTGTATCCAGACAGTGTCCCATTTTCAAGGTGAGTTTCTTAGCCTTTCCATCTCCACTTTTGCCACAGTTTAGTCCAAGCAGGGAGATAATTGCAAGTGTAGCAAAAAGATACGAACCAAACTTTTTAGTAAAATTAAACATATTATACCTCACTGGTTAAATGTTTTGAGTTTCTACCCTATAGTTTTATTTTAAAAAAATACACTGAAAACAAACTTTGTCAATACTCAATTTTGGAATTATTGGCCACTGTCAGGGCAAAGCGGGTGAACACTTACTATGGGACATCCAGGACTATAGTTGCTATATGAGAACAATAAAGGATCTTTGCAACGATCACTTCAGTGTTATTGTTCAGTTTTTGCATGTTGAGACCTCTTTTCTTAACGGTGTGTTGGATATTTTCATTCTTTCATCCAATGTTTCTTCTTTATTGTCTCATAAAATGTTTGTTATCTGGAAAGCCAGCCGCCATCAACAGCAATGGTGTAACCGTGTATATAAGAAGATGCTTCTGAAGCAAGGAATACTGCAATACCCCTAAGGTCTTCCGGCTCTCCCCAGCGTCCTGCCGGAATCCTATCCAGAATTGCTTTATTCCGCATAGGATCGGAGCGTAGTGGCGCTGTGTTGTCTGTTGCCATGTAACCGGGTGCAATCGCATTGACATTTATATTGTAATTCGCCAGCTCGTTTGCCATTAATCTCGTTAAGCCCATAACTGCACTTTTTGAAGCTGTGTAAGATGGAACGAGAATCCCTCCCTGAAAAGAGAGCATTGAGGCTATGTTTATTATTTTCCCACCAGTTCCCTGTTTTATCATTACCTTAGCAACTGCCTGAGATAGAAAGAATAGTGTTTTTTGGTTAATATTAATCACGTCATCCCAGTCTTTCTCAGTGAATTCAGTAATAGGTGCACGACGGATAATACCTGCATTATTCATTAAAATGTCAATATGTCCAAGCTTTTCAATCGTCGTTTTGATAATAGGATTAATGCAATCTACCGAAGTGAGGTCTGCATTTATACCAATGGTCTTTCGTTTAATATCCTTGATTTTTTTCTCAGTTCCATGGGTGGGAAGTATATCAACAAGGGCGACATCTGCTCCAGCTTCCGCAAATCCAATTGCAATTCCCTGCCCCAATCCTCTAGCAGCTCCTGTTACAATTGCAACTTTTCCATTGAGTTTAAATTGATCTAATATCATACATTTCTCCAATCTATAAGTTTAAAATTCGATTACTTTAAACTTTCCATGCTGATATTGTCCATATCGCCAAATTCCTGGTTTTCACCACCCATTCCCCAGATGAAGCTATAGCTGCTGGTTCCTGCACCTGCGTGAATTGACCAGCTGGGAGAGATAACTGCCTGGCGATTTCGAACAACAATGTGTCGTGTTTCATCTGGTTTTCCCATTAAGTGAAAGACTACTGAGCTTTTATCAATGTCAAAGTAGAGGTAGACTTCCGTTCTCCGCTCATGTGTATGTGCCGGCATAGTATTCCAGACACTCCCCTCGTTTAATTCAGTGAAACCCATCACTAATTGACAACTCTTTATACCTGCAGGATGAATATATTTGTATATTGTTCGTTTATTGCTCTCTTTTTTAGAGCCAATGTAGACAGCTTCTGCATTAGAAATTTTAGCATGCATAGTTGGGTAGTCTGCATGTGCGGGATAACTTAAAATATAAAAATATGCCGGATTATCAGGAATTACACTCTCAAATTCGATCAGTTTGCTACCACGTCCAATGTAAAGACCGTCTCTATTTTCCATTTTATACTGTTGTTTGTCAACGTATACAATGCCTGTTGCTCCAATGTTGATTAAACCAAGCTCGCGTCGTTGTGCAAAAAAATCAGATGCCAATTCTTTTGCTGGTGGGAGATTAAGCTTGCCTTTAATCGGGACGGCTGAGCCGATTATTGCGCGGTCTACGTCAGAGTACAGCATTGAAATCGAGTCCGGTGAGAATAGATTATCAATCAGGAATGTGTCTCTGATTTCTTCCGTGGTCATTCTTTTAAATCTAATTTGGTCTGCTGAATAAAGTACTTTCATTTTATCAATCCCTTCTAAAATTATTATTTATGTTTGAAGCTTCTTGTACATTTGTATCAGGCTTGTCGATTTCAATCTCTTTTTTTGCAGATAAGAACAAGAGGTGATTTTCCATAATTTTGTAGTTATTTTAGGTAAAGACTTACTTCAACCGGATGCTCTAATCGGACAGCCACCTGTTTCACGTATCTATTCTAGGAATCTGAATTGGGGAAATCACCACTTTTATCCCAGCCTGCACCAGTGTAGTAAGCGAAAAAATTAAAGTAACTGTTATAAGTATCATAAATTTTTTCATCATTACATCCACCCTTTTTATAAGATTGTCACGAATTTCTAATCAGTTAGATTTATTTGCATTCTTGTTTCCATAACTTCTTAAGTGCTTCAATTTTTTAGTTTTTCTTTGCCAATCATTTCATATATCAACCGTATTCTGCTAATTTACCCTGAATTATTTATTAGTATTCCAAAAAATTTTTACATGAGTTACCTATAATGTACTTAAATTTAGATAGTTAAAACAAGAAAAGAACAAGGAAAACTCATGCAAACATCTATATGAAATATACACAGCCATAATGATACTTTCCAAAGTAATTTTTTTCAAGGATTAAAAACAAACCACCTGATTTCCGGTTCTATATGTGGGGAAAAGATTGAACTTGATTTTAACCCTACTACGTCATTTAGTGTTTTTCTATACAATATGTTGAATATATATGTTAATTTCAAATCAACATATAGTGCTATATCTTACAAGTTACGTTGTAGGGTTAATGGTGATAATATAACCAGTGATACCGGAGTACTGTTATTAAGTGAGACAGGACAATAAATTAATATTATTCGATCTTTGTCTAAATTCAATGATGACACCCGTCGTTCTTATTCCGTTAGCTATTCGATTACTAGTATAGCGTTTCCAAAATAACTTAGCAATTGAGGGAAATCACAAATCACAAACTGCAAATTAAAAACAATTTCAAAATCTAAAATTAAAATGAACAAAACTATACCAGAACTATTTTGAATTTCTATATTTTGTTATTGTCTCGTAGAGATTCTCCGATAGGAGTCCTGCGTGACCTTTGGAGGAACTTTTTTGATATTTGGTGCTTATCTCGAAGAGACCCCTTCGGGGAAATTTGGATTTTAGTAAACAAATAATTACAAAGATAATTAGAAAACTATCTACTAGTGGCGCAACGTGTTTACCAGATCGCCTGCGGATATAAGGATGCCAATGATAGTAATACTTTACGTATTGACCCGGCCAACAAGATGGCAGTAGGGCGATTACCTCAAGAAAGTTTAGATTTATCTTCTCAGTCAACCGTTAGACCGATAATATAGACGCCGCTGCCGACCTTTGCGTTATTTTCGGCAATCCCATACCAGGTGAGTGTGTACTCTCCGGCGGGAAGGGTAACATCGTATAACATCCCCACTAACTGGCCGGTAAGATTATAAATGCCGAGATTGATCGTTGCACACCGTGCCAGTCGACAATGACGTATAGTCCCAAATCAATACAGGCATCGAATCATTTGCCACCACCGGTAACCGACACGAGTTTATCGTAAGAACCGCTGAAGGTTATAGATATATACCGCTTTGCCATCAATGTCCGGTCCGAAAACATGTTCTTTAATCGTCATAATCGTTACCTATTCTATAGTACAATATACTTTCCTAATTTACACTTTATATCAGCCCCTATTGATATTACATCATTTCGGCTCTCAGACGGAATGGATCGTCGCCTTCGTTTCCTCTAATCCGTCGGCTAAGTGCGCTAAATAACCGTTTCTGTTTACGGTATATTTCAACATTTGCAGAGATCGGTTTTTTCCGTCTCGCTTCATCCAGTATGATAAACGGCGTGACAATATCCTGAAGTGAAACCGGCGCTTTATTCTCCTTTTGCCAGACCCAGGCGGCATGCAGTGCCGCTCCCAGAGCCGCGCCTTCTCCTTCAACTGGCACCGTTTCCGCTTCGAATATATCGGCGATGGTTTGGCTCCAGGCATCGGACATGGAAAGGCCACCGGTCAGTCGAATCTCTTTGACATCCACCGGCATCTTCTTAAATCCATCATAAAGATTCAATACATGCCCTTCCAAAACGGCACGGCACAGAATTTCCTTCGTGAAATCCCCCAAACCGAATCCAAAATACAGCGGCGCAGCCTGGGGAACGTCGGGCGTGCGCTCCCCTTCGTACCAAGGAATCAGTATGCGTCCTCCATTACCAGCCGCAGTTTTCTTTACAATCTCATCAAATCCGGAATGTGACAAATGATATTGCTTTATTATTTTATTATAGCCATTCGCCAGATTGGATACACAGAGCAGAGGTAGGTAGTGACCCGTGCTGTCGCAAAAGGCCGCGATTTCGCCGGTCGGATCAATATATGCTTCCTCCATAAAGGTATAGGCTGTCCCGCTGGTTCCGAGACTGATCGTCACGATTCCGGGCTCCACATTGCCGGTTCCGACGGCGCCGTACATATTATCACCGCTTCCAGCATCTATACGACAATCCACCGAAAAGCCGAATTTCTCCACCAGTTGCGCCGAAATAGTGCCAATGCTTCGATCTGATGCTTTAACTTCCGGCAACTTATTCATCAAATCCGGATCAATAGCCCGAATCACTTTTTCCGACCACCGGCCATTCCGGGGATTCCAGAGCGCCATTCCCGAAGCGTCGCCAGGTTCCATCACCTTGACACCATCAGTAAGATACCAGTTAATGTAATTATGGACCAGAAACAGAGTTGCTGAATTGCAATAAGCATCTGGTTCATGGCGCTTCATGTGAAAGATTTTTGCGGCGGTATAACCGGTTCGTTGGCTGTTGCCGACTTCAGCAATCATGGCATCCAGACTACCAATCTTTTCGGTCAGTACTTTGCACTCTTCCTGTGCCGAAAAATCGTTCCAGAGTTTACTCCTTGCGCGGGCGAGCCTGTCATCTGCATTTAGGGCCACCAGACCGTGCTGTTGACCGGAGACCGCGATGCAGCGGATTTGACTCAATGGAACGGTTGTTTTGGCTTTGTGGAATACCATATCCACAGCCTCAAGCCACATCAGCGGATCGGACTCCGAAACGCCTTCGGTCAATCCCTGAATAACACCGTTTTTAGTACGATACTGAGGCAAATCGCTGTCGTAATTCACGGAATCGACAAACACAATGGCATTGGCATCGATATCCACAATCACCAGTTTGCAACTTTGTGTGGATACATCCAGGCCGGCAAATAAATTGGTCACAGTTATCCTCCTTAAAACTATCGAATATATCGGTTAATAATACTCTCATAGAGTTCCTGTTTCCCGCTGATCTGCTCCGGTTCACCGATTTTAACCGCCAGGTTAGCCAACTCTTCCAGATTCAAATACCCCTTTTCAAATTCGGCCCCTTTGCCGGAATCGAAACTGGCATAGCGCTCCCGTCGCATTTTCAGAAAATCCGAGTTTTCCAGAATATCGTTAGCAATCAATAGCCCCCGAGCAAGGGTATCCATCGACAATATATGCGCAATAAAAATATCTTTCAGATCCGTTGAACTTCTACGAACCTTCGCATCAAAATTCATTCCGCCGTGGCCAATACCGCCATTCTGCAAAAGAATCAGCATCAGTTCTGTCGCATCATAAAGATTGAATAAAAATTCATCGGTATCCCAACCGTTATAAGGATCGCCCTGGTTGATATCTAAACTGCCGAACAGCCCGGCGTCGCAGGCAGTCTGCACTTCATGGGCAAAGGTGTGCCCCGCCAGGGTAGCGTGGTTGTTTTCAATATTGATCTTAAAATCATTCTGCAATCCGTAGTTGTTCAGAAAGCCAATTACGGTCGCCGAATCATAATCATACTGATGCTTGGTCGGTTCCATTGGTTTCGGCTCAATCAGAAAAGTGCCTTTGAAGCCGGCCGCCCGTCCGTAATCCCGGGCTTTCTGCAGAAACATACCCAGATGTTCGATTTCCCGCTTCATATCGGTATTCAGAAGCGAAAAATAGCCTTCCCTGCCGCCCCAAAACACATAATTTTCACCACCCAACTCTACCGCCGCATCGATGGCCGCTTTGACCTGCGCCGCGACATGAGGCAGCACCTCAAAATTCGGGTTGGTCGCCGCTCCGTTCATATACCGCGGATGGCTAAAAACATTCGCCGTACCCCAGAGCAGTTTCACACCGGTTTCTTCCTGTTTGACTTTCGCCAAGCGAACCAGCTCTTTCAGATTCTTTTCCGATTCAAGAACATTATCACCTTCCGGAGCCATATCCCGATCATGAAAGCAGTAAAAGGGCGTTCCCAGTTTCGTAAAGAATTCGAAAGCAGCGTCCAGTTTATCCTTTGCCGCCTGCATCGGGTCACCGGCTTCATCCCAGGGAAACTTCACCGTACCAGGTCCAAAAGGATCTCCGCCATTATTACACAAGGTATGCCAATAGGCAACCGCAAACCGGAAATGATCCCTCATCGTTTTCCCGGCCACAATCCGGTTTTCATCATAAAATCTAAAGGCTAACGAATTTGTGGAATCCGGCCCTTCAAAGGGAATTTTACCGATCCCTTTAAAATACTCTTTCTGACCAATCGTGACTTTTGTTGACATGTAATTTTCTCCTATTTTTATGTTTAAATTTAAAGTTTATTCAATCCATTTGTATTTAAATCTATTTTTATGCTCAGCCATGAGTCAATCTAACCGTTATAACTGGCAACAGTTTGAACAAAGGCGTTAATGTTTTCCGTTGTCACCCCTGGTGGCATTCCGCCTCCACAGGATAAGATAATCCGTGATGAATCTTCCAGCGAATCTAACAGTTCGATTGTTACCCGACGGATGTCATTCGGTTCAGCATTCGCCAGAACATCTCTTGGCGGGATATTACCCAACAGGGTTACTTGATTACGGGTCCAGCGTTTTACATCATTCAACGACACATCAAATCCCATATTAAACAGATTTACCCCTATTTCCGGCAAAAAGGGCGTAGATACTTTACAGGGAGCGTCATTATGAAAAAATTTGACAGAGACATCAGCATTATATAATTCTTTAAAGTACGGCAGAGCGAATGTGCGAAATTCTGTCCCCCCGATAAAACCGATAATGTCATCGAGCATGAATATCCCATCAATAGATGGAAAGGTTTCCATCTGTAATTGCAGCCAGTCTTTTAAAAATGCCGTGATCTTTTGTAAAAGCGTTTCCGTTTTGTCCGGTTCGATCATCATATTCATTAATAATTCCGTTGTACCCATCAGGAAACTGGCGATATTCAGAGGACCACGAGCTACAGCAAAACGAATTTTATGCCCAAGCCTCTCTATTTCCGGCTGTGCAAGTTTTAATCGATTCAACATAAAAGGTAAAAGCCCATCTTTTCTAGGATCAGGTATCTGAAGACTATCTATTTCTTTAACCGAGCGAATTATCTTATTCGCAAACGGGAATTTATTTTGTGGGAATGAACATTTTGCTCCAAAAGCGGATGGTTCAGTGCACATTCCGTATTCAGACCAAAAGCCCGGTAGAAATATTGCTTCGGGAAAAACAGTTATAGCTTTCAAATTTGCTTCAAACCAGAGTTTATCATCCGTAAAATAATCTAACATAGATATACCATACCAATTTGGAAGCCACGGACTATCAATAATAAAACCCACAGGAAGAGGATCTATAACCTCGCCCTTTATTACCCGAATAAGCTTATTCCATTGCTCATCAGTCATTGTATTTCCTTTGAATTTGAATATATTGTATTTGAGTTACTCCACCCTCGTTTCATCAGGACCAATATAAGAGATTTTCAATCCGCCCAGGTCGATTACTATTTTATCGTAGGCTATACCAGTATCAACCATCCAGAGTTTAATAGTATGTTTGCCAGGTCTGTCAATATAGTGCCGTGTAATATTTTTGGAAGCATTTCGCCGTACATTATCTTTCCATTGTATGCTATACTCAGGAACGCTAATATCAACAATCTGCGGTCGTTCATCATCAATAGAAATGGCATATTGCGCCCTTCTAAAACTGTTGATAGCAAATACAGGTAGGACAAAGGAATGAATTTCGACAACACCAGAATTAAAGGTATAGATGTCATATTCAAGATGAGGAGATTTCTGAGTTGAAGGAGATTCAGGATCGGCTATTACTGGAAACATGGCAACCGATCTGCCGGTTAATCCCATATCATTGATAATATCCCAGGAAATATCGGCTGACTCCACCTTTCGATGATAGTGCTCAGCATATATGGAAATACAGCCGCTGTTCTCTACAAACAACTCCTTTAATTCATCTTTTATAGATAATCCAGGATTAAAACCTTGAATATAAATGGTTTCTTTTCGACTCGTGCCTTGAATTTGAATTTCACCTTTGAGCACCTCTTGCTCCGGGACTTTGTTCCAATCAACACTCACCCAGATACGTTCTTCAGTTTCGACTTCACCTCTGGATTTACTCAGTTTGATCCATTTTTGGTTCAGATACGACTTCCACTTAAAAGGCGTTTTTCCTTTGTTATAAATCTCAAAATAGTGTTTTTCACCATAGATGGGATTAAAGCAGGGCAGTGTTAAATGATAATTGATGCCATCTTTTAAATCGTTACCTTCTACGAAAATACCAATCTCAGCTTTGTCCTGTACTTGAATTGTATCTATAGGTGGCATCCGATAGTAAACGGATGTCCAGAATTGCTCCCATGACATCATATATTTCCATTTCCCATTCAACAATTGATTGTATTCATCCGTAATTATTTCGATACTATCATAATAATACTTCACCTGATGAGCTATATAATTAGTCAAATTCCTTCCCTGTTTTGCATACCATCTATCTTTCTGAGCAAGCAAGATCTTTTGATTCATGTAATTACCAGCAACTACAGGGTAGTAAACCAATTCAAAGTAAGCTGGCTTTAAACTATCAGGTAATTTTTTATAAAGCATCTTTGCTCGATCACTAATTACTTGAAATCGCTCAAGACGTTTTTCTGCTTCCTGATAATTTACAAAGTTATATTCAGTATCTTCCCATAATTCCGACCAATCACGAAAACTAAACTCTTCACCCCATGTCATAAACTCAACTTTTCTCTCAAAAGACAAGGCATAAAACTCTTTCATGATAGCCGTTATTTCCTCTGAATAGTCTTCGCCAAAAATAGATGTTAGCCATGCAGAGAGATGTGAAGAAACATTGGAATGATCGACCATATCAATATCCCATGCCAGATCAAGAAAAAAAGTTATGCCATATTCGCAGGGTTTAATATCCCCAACATTGGCAATCCATACTTCTCGGGCATTAAAATCATAGGCTTTTGTCATTTCCTCCCAAATAAGGGCAGGAGATGTTGAAAACAACCACAAATATTCGTGAGGCGATCCTAAATAGGAAAGATGGTAATAGATACCGCCTCCCCCGGGCCTCTTCCGCTCGAGAGGATTACTCAATCGCCGGATATAACCGTAATTATCATCAACCCACATCAATGTGACGTCTTCAGGAACCCGCAAACCATTGTTGTATAGCGTCAGAACTTCTTTATAAGGGATGAAAACCTGCGGTATTTCTGTAATTTTCTTGCGAATATGGGTAGTTAAAATTTTTCTCTGGTCATCGAATACCTGTTCCAGCAGAGCAATCTGATCCTCAAGTTTAAGATTTCCACGTATCGCTTCATCGTGTAAACCCCGCATACCAATCGTATACACATTCTCAAATTGACCGTTTTCTGAAACACGTTTATCCAATATCTTATAGACACGTTCTTTATTTGTATCATATCGCCAATCTCCCATCGTCTCTTTATCCCATTCAGTAGCAGTATTAAGTAGCAACGGTTCGCAATGCGACGACCCCATGACAATGGCGTAATCCTCGGCAACTTTCTTATTGTCTGCATAATAATTGAATGGATTTGTACAACTATGCATAGCGGGCCAGCAATGGTTTGCCTTCAGCCTGAGCAGGAGTTCAAAGATTTTCTTATAGGTTTTAGGCCCAATATCACCCAATTCAGGATCATAAGTTTTGGATGCCCATGGCTTTAATCCCCAATCTTCATCATTGATAAAAATACCCCGATACTTTACTGAGGGAGGTCCATCGGAGTAGAGACCTTTTTTGATAACAAGATTCTTTTTTTTCTGAACTGGCACATCCGCCCACCAATACCAGGGTGAAACACCAATTTGTTCAGACAATTCGTAAATGCCATAGGCAGTTCCTCTTCGGTCACTCCCGAAAATGACCAAAGCGGAGGCAATATTTCGAATAGGCTTTTCGATCACTTGTAAAGCGTACGTTTCCCACTGCCCGGCAATCCCACTGGTATCGATTTTACCCTCTTTGATGAATTGATCGATAAGTTTATTATGTTCGATAGTCCCAACAATTACAATATCATTCTTGATTTCTCCTAAATCCGTATAGACTGATGGTGCTATGCCAGTCACATTTGCAATATCTTTAGCCAGATCATTCACTGCAATTTCAACGACTTTATAATCATCTTGATCATAAAAAATGTTGGCAGCGGTGTTCTGATAAACAAGTTTAAAATCTCCTGCTTCATAATTTTGTTCCACAATGTTGTCGATCTTTGCATTTAATGAACAACAATTTATCACAAATAACAGAAATGCTATTTTTACTCGTTGAGTATAACCCATAGTTTTTACTCCTTTCATACTTTAAGTCTCATCAGTATAAGAGCACTTACAAAACCCTTGAATTGATTCTCCTAATCAGTGACATTTGTTGAGACATTCACTTAATCGGCGACAGAGTTTATATCGAATGACATATCCGTGGTTTTGGAGGTGAATTCCACTCATGCATTCCCTCTGTATACGATCCCCAGAAATTAACAATGTCAATGGAAGATTATCTCCTATGCTCCGGTACAATGATTAGCTAAGACTGCCAAAAACCTTTCTAAGCTCACTCCGCTCCTCACTCGTACCCCTGTTACTGGATTTTCATACAAGGTTCGTGCTAAGTCAAAGAACTAAAACTTATCAATGAATTTGTTTGTAGGGGTGGAATAAAATAATTTACCCCTCTTAAATTTATAACTTGTTTATTTTATAGATAAAGAAAATCCCAAATCCTGAATTATTTTACCCCAACTTAATAATTTACTGGAAAGGTCTCCTTATTTAACTATAGCTAACTTTTTCACACCAACAAATCCACCTGCTTCAATTTTATAGAAATACACACCTGTTGCCAAACTCACTGCATCTAATATGATTTCATGATGACCTACTTCATATTCTCCCTTTGCTATTTCTTTGACAACTTCACCAAGAACGTTGTAAAACACAAATCGAATATTACTCTTTACCGGCAAATCAAACGATATTGATGTTATGGGGTTGAAAGGATTAGGGCAATTCTGATAAAGTGCATAATCTACTGGTATTAACTCTGGAGACTCTTTAACATCAGTTCCAGATAAGTATTCACGCAGCCACTGGAGAGCCGGTCGTTCTGTACCATCTGCTCGTACCAGGTAACCGTTGGGTTTCCACATTTGGTATTGGATATATCCCCATAATGTAACCCCTTTAACTCCCGGATGCTCCCAGAGAACCGGAAATATCCTTTGATATTCTTGCAGTTGGGCATTATCATCTGCAAGATCAACCTCGAATTCAGATATATATATTGGTAATCCGGTTGCGGCAAGTTTATCTAAATTATTATTTATAGTACTGACCTGTACATTCCTAAGTTCAGTATAATGTCCCTGTATTCCAATACCATCAATCAACCCCCGTTCTTTTAATAGATGGATAATTCCAATGATTTGATCTGTGTTATAATTGCTGTTAAGTAAATTATATTCGTTCAGGAGTAATTTTGTGGTGTCTGAACAATATTGCCTGGCTTTTTCAAAACACCAGATGACCCAATCCCATCCTGTTTCACCGTCACCACCCAAAGCGTCTTTATATTGTGGGGGAGCATGATTGGGGAGAGGTTCATTTACAACATCAACAAAATCCATTTCAGGATATCTTTCTCCTACAAGTCGGATCCACTCTTCTACTTCTTCTGCCTGTTCCAATGAATCAAGAGTTTGCAGCCACCGCCAAGGCTGTTGCTGTCCCCAGATTAAGGTATGGTGTTTGTATTGGAAATCCCTGTCAATAGCATAATTATAAGCTGCATCCAGACCGCCCCATTCATACATATCCCGGCCTATCTCAACCGAAACCCATTTCCCGCTATTCTCCGGTATAACCTGATTCCAATAAGAATCAAAATTTGCAGGAATACTGCCACCAATAATATTACCTAAAAATTTGCTATGACCCTCAGCCAAAGGTTGAGAGAATAACTGAGAACCGAATAATGTCAAGCAAACTAAAAGTATTTTCCCGAAGGCATGGATTACTATCGGAATCAATGAGAATTGAATCCGATGACGAAAAAACCCAATTTCATTCATCTTGCACCACCCTATTATTTATTACTTCTAAAAATCACTTGTATACTTGTCATCTCCCAGATATTCAAACCAATCGAAGTACGCCACATTATCACTGGTATCCCCCAGCGATGTGGTATACATCGCATATACACAGCCAACAAATCCGCCGGCAACTTTCGTACTGAGAAAGCGGCCATCTACATTATCTTTCAGCAATTGCCAGTCATCCGGTTTGAACCCGTAGTAGAAAGAATACCGGTCTTCATCGACAGCAATTTTCAAATACAGTCCTTTCTCAAGCCGATCAACGGCAAGTTTGTGAGAGGCGATCAGTTCCATTGGAGGATCGAAATCCTCAATACCTTTAGATTTATACAGTTGAATCACCGCTTCATCAGCCACTGACGATTGACATAAGAAATAAAAATGTGTCTCGTTCTGAAAAATCAGCAAACCGGCCTTTTCCTTTTCAGATTCGGGTACAAACTCCATTAACACGCTTGCCGAGCCACGCAGATGTTGTTGACGACGGCCTAGAAAACTGGGATTTCCGGTGCCGGCACATGTTTCAGGCTGCACCCGCATTGATAAAAATCCTTTCCTGGAACTGAGGTCGTACCATTTTTCAAGCGGCGTTCTCAGAAACATCCAGTCACGTGCTAATGTCTCCGTGTCAAACTCATCTCTGATCCGGAAATTACCACTGTAGGGAATATCCGCACCGGCGTCCGTGACCGGCCGAATTGGAAAGGGATAGGAATATTGCACCTCCTCATGTTCGGGATCAACGACCGGCCAGCCATCGATCCATTTGACCGGTGCCAGAAAGGTTTCCCTGCCGGTGTTGTAAAAACCGTCCTCGCAAGGGCGATAAGGCCGACAGCCCAGAAAAACCGTCCACCAATCGCCGGACTCGGTCATCACAAAATCCGCATGGCCGGTGGACGTGATCGCATTTTCCCGCTTCGGATCCAGGTGTCGCTGGGTAAGGATCGGATTTTTTTCATAGGAAACATAGGGTCCGGAAACCTCTTTACTCATAAAAACTACTTCGGAATGTTGATCGGCAGTTCCACCCTCCGCCGCGATTAAATAGTACCAGCCGTCTTTTTGAATAATATGAGGACCTTCAATCCAAATTGGTTTTTGGGAAAGATCGGTTCCGCCATTAATCAGAATTATCTCCTCGCCGGCCATTTGCAAGGTTTCCGTATCGAATGACGTCATCCGGATCGTCCGATGGCCTTCATAGAGAGCATTGTCGTCCGGCGCAACACTGTTGTAAAGAATATAGGTTTTCCCATTTTTATCGAAAAACAGCGACGGATCAATTCCATTGATTTGCGGAAGCCAAACCGGATTTGACCAGGGGCCGACAGGGTCAGTGGCTGTAACGACAAAATTACCGCCCCCGTCAACAAGGGTACATGTTACATAATACACGCCGTTGTGATAACTGATTGCAGGCGCAAAGATTCCCCGGGAGACACCTAATCCTTCCAGGTTTAATTGTTCTGTCCTGTCCATGACATGTCCGATCAGTTTCCAGCTTACCATGTCCCGGCTGTGAAAAACGGGAATTCCCGGAAAATAGGCAAACGTGGAATTTACCAGATAATAGTCACCGCCCACCCGGCAAATACTGGGATCGGGATAGAAACCTGCCAACACCGGATTACTGAATCCGTCACTGTTCAGGTTCGACGACTTTTCTGAGGCACAGGAAACCATTAACACCAGCAGAGACAGTAATAACATCAACATTTTATTCAATATGTATTCTTCCTCTATGTAAATTTTATATTCTCAGTCTATCGATCCTATTGTGTTTATGCAACTTATTCTGACTCTCCGGCCATAAAATAACTTTCCGGCGGCCCCAGATAGCTCGGCTTAAGTTTACCGGTTTCCACAACCAGTCTCTGCAATAAGATACCTGGATCAACCGACCAAAATTTCAGTACATGTTTGCCCGGTTCTTTGATAAGATGCGTGGAAACCGCAACGGTTATATTATTCCTGACCGATTCTTCCCAGTCTTGAAATGTTTTGTCTCTATGTATATTTATGATCTGAGGTGTTTCATTATCAAAGGATATCCCGTACCGCAATCCCTGGTTGTTGTGAAAATTCAATGTTGGACATAGATATGCATGCACCGCTGCCTCACCCTCGCTAAACAGATATATCCCATATTCCAGCCGCGGACTGTCACCTGCTGGCGTCTGAACAGGGGACGTAACCGGAAATGCCGTCATGGCCGATTCTGTTCGACCCAAATCCGGAATACATTGCCAGGTGACTGGAGCTGTATTCACAACCTGGCTATAATGCTGTGCTTCGATTGAAACATAACCGTTAGTCTCGATAAAACGGTTTTCAAGGTCCTTGGGTACTATTGACGGATTATTGACAATTGCATCGATAACAACCTGCTTTTTTCTGGGTCCCGTAATGGTAATGGGCACCATGTGTTTCCCTATCGGTATTTTCGCCCAATCTACACTGACCCACAGACGTTTTTCCGTTTCAATCTTCCCGCTACTGTGATCTATCAGGAGCCACTCTTTTCCGGTCTTTACCGTATATTCAAAAGCCTTTTTCCCCCGGTTAAATATCTCAATATAGTACTGCTGTTTATTATAGCAATCAAACTCAGGTAAAATTACGGCACCTTGTTCGTTTGGCCACCACTTTTCGGAACCTTCGATTGCCACGCCCATGTCAGACTTTCCCGAAATGCGAATTTTTTTGACTTTGGGCATACTGTTTTTTTCAGGCTGCTGCCAGTAGGTATAACCGATATGGGTCTGATCCATCATGTGGTTCCATTTACCATTGGCTAACTCATTGTTATAATAATCGGCTATTTCAGCATCGCGTTGAAACAAGGTTCGCGTTTTTTCAGCCAGATCGTTGGTGATATTTCGCCCCTGCCGGGCATATAAATGGTTTTTCGCTGCTGTCACATAAAGTTCATTCAAATTTGAACAGGCTTCCACCGGATGCATGACCAGCTGATAAAAGGCATCCTGATAATCCTTCGATAAGACCTCATAGATTTCCTTTGCCTGACGATATAATTCATTATAATCAGTCACAACCCGCTCAGCTTCACGGTAGTTTATCACACTGTAGATTCCCGGTTCAAGGAGTTCTGGTTTCGGGCGAGAATTGTATCGTGAATATTCCGTAATGATATGAGCGATTGCTTCGGCATATTTAGCACCGAATTGTTCTTTCGCCCATATTTCTGTGTACTCTGGTAGTTTCTCAGCAGGCAATGCTTCGGGATTCCACGCATAATCTAGAAAGAATTCGATTGGAAACTCCATGGGTTTAATATCACCAACATTCACAATCCAGATTCGATCAACACCATATTCATACGCCAGATGCATCTGTTCCCAGACTCTGGAAATCTGATTTGTATTCAGCCACTTATAATTTCTTGGCCCTCCCACATAATCATAGTGATAGTAAATTCCATAGCCGCCGGAGCGAGGCTTATCACTTAATTTTGGAAGCTTCCGGATATTTCCCCAATTATCGTCGCACAATAATAATGTCACATCATCAGGGACTCGCATGCCTTTGTCATAGTATTCCTGAACTTCTTTATATAGGGCCCATACCTGGGGGATACTTTCAACCTTTTTACCTGTAACTTCACCAAGGATTTCACGTTGCTCTTTGACTATTTTCTCCAGTAATGAAATGTTTGCTTCTTCACTCATGGGCTCGTCACCATCACCACGCATCGCCAGGGTTATGATACTTTCGTAGTCTCCCATGCGTCTAATACCTTCCTTCCAAAATTCCCGCAATTTGGCTCTATTAGTCGCATAGTTCCACTGTCCCGAACCGAATCGCCGCCATTCATCATGTGCGCGCATCATAGGTTCGTGATGGGAGGTGCCGATTACAATACCATACTCGTCTGCAAGTTTAGGATTCATTGGATCGTCATCATAGAAAGCTCTGCCCCACATTGCAGGCCAGAGAAAATTGCCCTTCAGTCTTAGTATCAATTCAAATACATGCTCATAGAATTTTGAATTGAAACCGCCGTATTTTTCGTACGCCCAGCCGGACAGCGCCGGGGCTTCATCATTAATAAAAATGCCCCGGTATTTTACTTTGGGCTCACCATGAGTATATCGGCCAGGCAGTACGTATACATTGGACTTTTTCTTTACCGGAACATCCGCCCACCAGTACCAGGGACTCACACCAATCTTTTCGGAAAGATCATATATGCCATAAATCGTCCCACGCTTATCACTTCCGGCAATAATCAAAGCCCGATCAACGTTAGGAAGTGGCTTTTCGACTATCTGAATTAGGAATGTTTCCCAACACCCTGAAATATCCTCAACGTCAAGTTTTTTATCCTGCACCAGTTTATCTATCAAAGGACTTTTACCTAATGTTCCGACAAGCACTATCTCCTTTGCAGCGGGAATCGTATCTATTGAAAGAGCAGGCAATACATTTGTTACACGACCGATATCTGTCTGAAGGTGTTTCAGAACGCGGATCACCCCGGGATAATCCTGAGAATTGACACACAATGGCGCCGATTTACCTGATATGGATAAAGTGAAGACACCCTCTTCTTTTTCAACAGAGATATATGAGTTATTCTCAACGGTTTTACCATTCTCTGAGTAAGCCGATAAGGAAACTGAAAAAAATATTAATAGCAAGACCAGTATATGCCACCGGGATAGCTTGAATAAACGCAAGTAAAAATAATTTCGTTTTAAAATATTATTGATATGATTCATAATCGAAACCTGTTTTATGACGTTATATTTGTACGGTTTGAAAAATACTTTATTAAAAAAAACATTTATTATATCATTGAACCGATTCAATATTACAAATTCCCAACCTACTTGTCAACTGAATTTTACGTTATAGATTTTCTTTAACGCCCACTGCCTTAAAATATTTATCAAATTCCGAACCGGCTATTATATGGTTCAGGTAAAAATTTTTCTTGGTTGTATGGTTATACTGCACATGGTTTTTAAAAATATCATTTCCCCATCCGGCTTTGTAAAGCCTGACAACTCCCTAACCATATATGGGTAAGATGCCAAGCCATATTGAAATTCGTAAAAATCACCTTGACTTGATGGATTATACGGGGCAATTCTTATTTAATTTTTGGCAACCAATATGCATAGCAAATCTTTTAGAGATATGCCGATTTTTAATTTTTAAATACGTTTTCCCAAGAAACTTTATCGAATAAGATGAGCGATTTTTACCTTATATTTTTATTGACTTCTTCGATTATTAAAAATAAATTTACTTTTAATAAAATTTGAACCGTTTTTATTACTGTGTATTATGTATTTGCTAAAATGACCCGGAGAATCGAATGAAACGAATCACAATCGAAGATGTTGCGAAACGAGCAAATGTTTCTAAAGGAACTGTTTCTGCTGTAATAAATGTTAAAAATACCGTCAAACCCGATACAAGAGACCATATATTATCTATAATGAAAGAACTTAATTTTCGCCCCAAAGGTGTTGCCAGAAACTTGAAAAATGGAAGTCAGGATAAAAATATTGGGATTATCATCAAAGATCTTAATTATCCGTTCTATACCTCCATTGCTTCGGGTGCAAAAGAATATGCTAACGGCAAGGGGTATTCAGTCATTGTAACCAGTTCGGAAGACGATCATGAGTGTGAAAAGAAATTCACGCATCTCTTCTCTATAAAAGATATTAGAGGAGCAATCATTGCCCCGATTGTAGAGGGTAAGGCTGAAATCGAGCATCTTTTCAAGTTGAAGATGATAAATTACCCGTTTGTATTATTGGAGGACGTTAAGGGAATCCAGGCAAACGTCGTCGCTATCGATAACTTGAAGGCAATCAAACAAGCGGTTAAATATCTGATAAATAGCGGGCATACAAAAATCGTTCATTTTGCCGGTCCGCCGCACTCATCTCATACCTATGAACGTATTGAGGGTTTCCGCCATGCGTTTAGTGAAAGCCCTCTGGTATTAAATGAAGATATGATCATACCCATTGGATCGCACTACGAAACCAGCCATGCAAATACATTAAAGTATTTTAAAAACAGAGACCGAAAAGATTATCCCACTGCAATTGTTTGTTACAATGATCAGCAGGCTCTTGCAGTGATGACTGCTCTCGAAGAATTAAATATACGGGTACCTGATGACATATCCATTATCGGCAATGATGATATTTCGTATGCCAAAATATATCCAGTCCCGCTGACCACAATTCGGGCGCCTCAACATGAGATCGGCCTAAAGGCCGCCGAAATACTGATCCGCAATATTGAATCACCGGCTCAATTACAAATCGAACGAGTCGTGCTGGAAACCGAATTTATCATCCGGAAATCGTCAAGAATATTAAGCTCCTGAAAATACAACAAATATTTTATATTTAATCTTACTCTAAGTTTTTCATACATAATCACAGACACTGTCAACTGTTCATGATTGAGAGAAATTACTGCGGATAAAATTCATCGAAAAACTAACACCTCCTGAGGGATATTTTTCTCCTGCATTACTTTAAGCGTAAAATAATTAAACCGGTGCTCAATCGACAGGAAAATACAATAAACCTTCCGGATTCCAAGCCAGGGTATTTTCTGAATGCCCGCCCATAAAAATTAAAATTGTTCGATGTAAGTATTTATCTTTAGAAGACAGTGGAAATATTTTAAATAATATTGTTTTTTTTTCTTGACTTATTAAAACGGTTCAATTAATATTAAACAAGTAAAATATTTGACACGATGCGGTATAAGGTTTAAACAAAATCCAATTTTTACTGATGAGATCTATTTTTCAGATCACCCAAAATTCAAAAAATGTAATAGATACTTATATCTATTGTTTAAACTGTTGACACATTAATGATGAGTAGGACTAAGAAATAAAATAAGGATATACTTCTATGAAAAATTCATTTGATCATATTGGAACAGCGATTTGGTCGCTAATGATCCACACTGGTTGTCGTTTCAGAAGGAAAGCACTTTTTATAGGGGGAATTGTTTTCATCTTTATAACACAGTCGCTTATGGCAGCCGGAACAATCAAAGGAAGGGTGTTTGACAGGGGCACAAAGGATGCGTTACCTTGTGCTAACGTTCTCGTAAAAGGCACCAGCATCGGGGCAGCGGCTGACCTGAACGGTGTATATACTATTTCTAATGCTCCGACTGGCGAGCAGACGATTGTGGTTTCGTATATCGGGTATGTTTCGATGAGTGTTGTAGTGACGGTTCCCGAGGGCGGTACAGTGCAAAAAGACTTTGGGCTTCAGGCAGTCGCCATAAAAGGAGAGGCGGTTGTGATAACAGGTCAGGCTGCAGGTCAAGTAGCAGCGATAAACCAGCAAATTTCTGCAAATACGATAAAAAATGTTGTATCCAGTTCAAAGATACATGAATTACCGGATGATAATGCTGCTACAGCATTAAGCAGATTACCGGGACTTTCTCTTATGGAAGGTGATAAGGTTGTTATTCGGGGTGTTGAGGCTAAGATGAATGTAGTTCTTGTCAATGGTATACAACTTCCTTCCACCGATATGGAAGACCGCTCGACAAATTTGGGCTTCATTTCATCAAATATGCTTTCCGGTATTGAAGTGACCAAAGTTGTTACCCCGGATATGGATGCCAATGCAATTGGGGGTGTCGTTAATCTAAGATTAAGAGAAGCTCCGACCGGGTTGCATTTCGATGTACTTTCACAAGGAAGTTATAACACCCAGGACAGAACTTACCTAGGTCAGAATTACAAATTTTGGACAAGTATAAGCAATCGGTTTTTTAACGATAAACTTGGCGTCTTTGTACAGGGAAATGCAAGCCGGTATGATGGTGGAAATGACATTGCAACCACTTCTTATGAGTCAATGGGTGTTGGGGGCGATCTTGGCTATGGTCAAGCAACGTATGGTATGTCTGATTTTGTATATGCTGATGAGGTAAATATTGTTGAAGATTACGGGGGAAGTCTCATTCTCGATTATGTCTTTCCTCAGGGTAAATTGGCGTTACAAAATACTGGTGCCTTTACGAACAATGATTTGACTCGTCATCGTGAATTTTTTCGTTTACCAGATAGAAGAAGGTATACAGTTAGCCGCGATATACACGACAAGGTTTTATTTGTTAATGCTCTTCAAGGGAAGTTTCTATTTGAAGATTTAAAAGTTGATGCCGGACTGTCACATTCGTACAGCGGCAAAAACACGGATTTAAGATATGGTGATGCAAGTGAAACAGAATTCGGCTTCGTGAATCAGACATCTACTGATCCTGCAATAGATTTTAATGAAGCCGAGCGGCTTCAATTAACACCTGAAGATATTTATAATTTAGACCTATATGAAAATAATTGGAAAGATGCAAAGATACTCCAGGACGGTGTTACCCGAACTGAAACCTTTGTTCAACACTTGTATAATGCTAAACTGGATCTATCATTGCCCATATCTTTGACTGACGATGTATCGGCAAATTTTAAATTTGGCGGGAAGATAAAGCATTCCACACGTGATAATAATATTGAAGCTACCCATGCGAGATTGACTGAGCCAACAACAGCCAATCGTGCAGCGGCAGATTTTTTAGAAAGCATCGGAGCTGATCCAACTATGGACTTACAATTTAGCGATTTCAGAGATAATAATTATAATAGAGGTGATTACTATCAAATCGGGAATTATGACATGGAATATGTTATTAATACCGACTATATGGATGAATATTTTCGATTGGCACCATTTGGTTGGCCCCTGAAAAGATTTGTATCCGGTTCGAGAAGAGATGATTTTAAAGGAAAAGAGACTTTTACAGCAGGGTATGTGATGGGTGATTTTAATATTGGTTCCCGTTTAACCTTACTGACGGGAGTTCGTTATGAACATTTTAATATGAATTATAATGCCAATTTTGTTTTTGTAACGCACCCGGAAGATGGTGTTGCTGTATTATTTGATACATTAAATACTGTAAATCGTAATGATGATGATTGGTTCCCTAATGTGCAGCTTCGTTATAAAGTTACCGACTGGTTTGATGTCAGGACTGCCTATTCAAAAAACATTTCACGTCCTGATTATCACGTCATTTTACCTAATATATATGTTCAAGATGCGAATACCGGGCAAGCGGGGAATCCCTATTTAAAACCTGCAGTATCCAACAACCTCGATCTGTATTTATCTTTTTATAATAATCAAATCGGGTTGTTTACGGTTGGCGGATTTTATAAGGAAATCGACAATATATTTTATGAAACCGATCTCCTTAACAGGACCATATCGAGCCATAATATTGCATTTCCGGATTCGTCAGTATTTGAAACGCTCGATATTAAACCTTGTTCTCCAAGCGCTACAATTACATCCTATGTGAATAATCCTAATCCTGCTTTTATACGGGGTCTCGAAATGGAGTGGCAGACAAACTTCTGGTATCTGCCAAAACCATTAAATGCAATGGTATTAAACGTTAATTATACCAGGGTTTGGTCCGAAATGGACTATAAACAGACATTTATAAAATCCAAGAGAGAAAGAGTTAATGGTAGAACAGTAACTACCTATAGTGAAATAGATACAGTTCGTAATGCCCGTTTGCTATATCAGGGTGATCATACACTTAATATAGCGTTGGGTGTTGATTATAAAGGATTTTCCGGACGTATTTCTTTTAATTTACAGGGTGATGTTATTACTTCAGTAGCAGCAAGACCGGAAGAAGATGCATATACCGGAAATGTATATAAATGGGATTATACCCTTCAGCAGAAATTGCCGATTGAAGGTTTGAGTGTTTCTCTGAGCGGTGTGAATATTTTCAACGACCCTATAAAGAATTATCAAAAGTTCCGAAGGTCTGTTAACGTCGACAATGAGGGGCAGATTACCAGTGGCCCCATTCTGGAGAATTTGACCTCAACAACTTATACGCCGAGAAGATTTGAAATTGGTCTAAGGTACAATTTCTAAAAGTCGAAAGGAGGTATGGGCTATGCAGATTCTATCATTTAAAAAGCCTTTTTTATAGTGAAGAGGTAAATAACAAAAAGAAAATGAATTACGTAACAAATTGAATAACAAAAAACCTTAAAATTATTTAAGGAGGAGGGCCGTGATGAAAAAGGCTATTTTAACTATTACCTGTACTTGTTTGCTAATTGCAATGCCAACTTTTGCCCAGACACTTAATGACTACGTTGATGAAGTGATAGGCGATACTCTTGTCGTTAAAGAGTTTTGGGATATGGGTACTGAAGGAGAACCGAGCACACTTATCAATGCAATTGAACTAGATACAGAAGCACCTGCAGGTCGCGTTTATCGATTAAAAACCGGTGGATGGTACCCTCTAAGCAGGGCGCTGAACACTCCCACCGACAGGATTGTGAGAATTGTAGGTGATAACGATACGCCTATGGCTATGTCTGATGCAACAACTTATCCTCCACTGGTTACTGGATACACAGACGGAACGAATACTCAAAGTGGTGACATAATTGTGTTCAAGAATGATGTGGTGGTAAAAAACATTATGCTGTTGCCGGCAGTTGACGACGGAAGCTTTGGTTGGACATGTATGACCGCAGGAGCTCCAGATAATACTTTTACAATGGATAATGTCTTAATGGAACATACCAAATGGGTGATGATTCAATCAAATGATTATGCGGGTACAAGTGTTCATTTAAATAACTGTTATTTTGTTAATATGAGCGGACAGGCATGTCGGCGTAATGGTGGTGTGTATGATAATGTAAGCAACAATACAGATACGATGTATGTAGAAAATTGTACTCATGTTATGGCACAGGGGATGATGTATAAATTCAGAAATTATCCTCTTACCAAAGCATTCTTTAACCACAATACGTTCGTTAATTGTGCAGGACAGCTTTTTGAAACATTTGGATATCAGAACAATTGGGTCGTTACAAACAACTTGTTTGTTAACAGCCATGTTCAAGGATATATGCCTGGCCTTGATTACGGGGAAACAGATCAGGATAGTTTACCAATGGGTATTATTAACGTTGATGCTTTCCCCTCAAGCACGGGTTATTTTGAAGGGCTTACCGAGGCTGGCAGAAAAATTTTGGTTAATGCTAACGGAGTTTACTGGGACCTTGCTCTTGACGCAATTGTTCCTGCGTTAAACGATGGTGCAGTTAATGGTTCTACCGACTGGGTTTCACAAATGATTACAATGAATACCAGAACCCAGGATATGTTCGATGATGATGCGACATATCCATTACTTACTGAAGGTGCATGGATAGAGGGTGGAGATCCTGCTTTTGTTACCCCAGCTGACCTTATGACGGATGCTCTTGATGGTCTTATTACATTTAGTATATCAACCGCAGATGAAAGTTCTACTGATGTATTGCCGACCTGGAGAGTGACCAGCACCCCAGTACTACCGGATAATTTTATATATCCGGACTGGCCAATTGCGGTAGATCTTTCCTATACTAATTCAGCATATTTGACTGCCGGTTATGGCGGACTGCCACTCGGAGACTTAAATTGGTTCCCAACTCAAAAAGCAGCATGGGAAGCTCAAAAAGATGTTGAACATGCTACTATCGAAATTGCATTAAATAGTGGTGATGTAGGTGTGGATTTAGTTACCAACCGGGTAACCAATGGAAGTTTTGAAAAGACAGCCGTTGGACCAGTCGAGTTGGATGGAATTGTCGGATGGGCTTTGGAAGTAGGTTCGGGTGTAGACCCGGCACCTGATTTTGAAATTGTGGATGATCCTGTTCAACAAGGCAGTCATGCATTAGCCATAACTGTCAATTCCCTCGGAACAAATGCTTGGGACATTCAGGCAATTGCCGAAGGCATTCCGGTGACGCCTGGCGCCACTTACAGTTATTCAATATGGGCCAAAACATCAGATCCTGGTGGTTCCAAGGCTAGTTTCACTGTAGGTAATGCTGCTTATCAGGAATATTTAAGAATCCATGAGGCTGCTCTATCTACTGAATGGCAGGAATTTACTAAAGAGTTTACCATCACGGATGATTACACAACTGTAAGAGCGCCTATCCATTTTAGCATAGCCGGAAATGTTGGCGATAAGATATATGTTGACAACCTGAAAATAACGCTGCCAGAAGTATCTGTGGAGCAAATTCAAGCGTTGCCAACAGAATATGTGTTGAGTCAAAATTACCCGAACCCGTTTAACCCTACGACAACTATTGAGTTCACTTTATCTAAACGTAGCGAAGTTAGTCTTGTTGTCTATGATATTTTGGGTCGGATTGTTACAGAATTAGCATCAGGTAATTTGAACGCCGGTTGTCATACGGTTAATTTTAATGCTTCAAATCTCGCCTCCGGTGTTTATTTCTACAAACTAACAGCAGGAGATTTTGTTAAAGTTAAGAAACTTATGCTTTTGAAATAATGTTGCTGTAATTGTTTAGTTCTGTTAGCTCTAAAAGCAGCCTGTCCTTAGCTCATGGACAGGCTACTTTGTTTAAGGTATGTTAATAAAAAATACTTTTTAAACGAATAATTATTGAGTCCACTAAAAAAAGCATCAGAAGTTAAATCCATATGATGATTATGGAAACTGTTAAAACAGTTCTACGCCTACGTAACTTACTATTAACCCCAAACTTAAGTTGGGGGATAATAAAACACAGCCCAAACGATCCAACCGTTTCAACGGTTTCTTCTTGTAGAATTATACCTTTTTTTAGTGGACTCATTATTAAAAAGAATCTAATGATAAATGTGAATTCGGATATCAAAAAGATTTGATTATTCATCTTAACCCTACAACGTCATTTAGCAAATCAGGCAAATGCCTGATAAAGTTCGTACTATCAACTGTAAATACTACATCCGGTATATTAAGGGGGTGTGATAGTATGAAGTTTTCACTCAGTCAACTTACTAAAGGTTATATTATCACACCCCCTAAATTTTTATGTTACGTAGTAGGGTTAATATTTTAGTAATATATCCCTTTATTGGGTTTATATTTACTAGCTTATTTTTAATTATCTTATAGAGGGCTATTATGAAATTACATAAACATTTGTTTGTTCTGTTGTTTTATCTGGTCGTTATCTTTTTTATCGGATGTGAAAAACAAGCTCAGCAGAATCAAAATATTGTCGCTGAAATTGGTGATAATTCCAGAATCAGTTTTACAGACTTACAAAAATTTGCAATCAATTACTTCTACAATAAAAGATGTCCGGATAAATCAAAAGCGTACAATAAAGCTCTGGATGAAATGGTAACTAATCAATTAAAAAGAATTGATTTTTTTGAAAGAGGATTATACAATAACAAAGAACTCATCCAAAGTATCAGCCGTATAATTAGCGAAGAATTAATTGTCAGTTATTTCAATACACAATTTTTAGGAAAATATACAAGCGATGAGTATATCCGCAAGACTTATGAAAACATGGGGAAAGAGGTTGTTTATAGACAAATAGTATTATACAAACCTAAAGATGCATCGCCCGAGCAAATTGATTTAGTAAGGACTAGAGCAACGGAAATAAAGACTAAAATTGATGAAGGTAAAGATTTTGGTGAATTAGTCCATCAATATTCCCAGCACGCCGAATCTGTAAACGAAGATGGCTACATGCCTCCTATTACCTGGAAAATAAGTATTTCGAATCCTCTATATAATGTCCTTTTTAATCTTAATGTCGGTGATGTGCGTATTTTAGAATCGTACCAGGCTTATTATATTGTAAATATAACAGGTATTAATAAAATCGATGTAGAACCATTTGATAAAATTAAAGATGATATTGTTTCCGACCTTGAAAAAGGATGTATGGAATTGAGTCTGAAAGAATATGATGACGCTAAAAAAGAATTGATTGATGAAAGTAGCTTAGAGTGGAATCAAAAAGCTTTGAATAAACTTGTTGAATGGTCGAAAGTCCATGATTTTTACAAAGATAATTATAAAGATATCTTACAGCGAGCAATTTCCAACGGTAAAAATTTTACAATTTTGAAACACTCTAAAGGTGAAGTAGATCTCAAAGAATATCTTCGTTTGTTGGATAATATCCTGATTCCAAAATCATCAGTAAATATTTCTATAGATGATATTAAAAATTATATACTAGAAGCGGTTCGTACCGATATCATGGTAAAAAAAGCGAAAGAACTCAATCTGGAAAAAGATTTATTTAATCCCAATACAACCAGTTCGGTCATGAAAAATAGAATTGTTTGGCTGTATAATCAGGCAGTAATTGAATCGCAAATTCCCGAAGGAAGTGATATAGCTCTTCAAGAATTTTATAAGACAAATAAAGATTCCTCATATTATCAATTGGCAAAAGTTAATATGAATGCTTTGATCTTTTCCGAGAAAGAAAAAGCGGATAAGCTATGGTCAAAAATTGAGCAAGGTGTTCCTTTCAACGAAGTTAGCGATAGATGGTTCGTTAAAACTTTTGTAAGAGACCGAGACGGCAAAATAAAATCTTATTTAAGCAAAGAAGAACCTTTTCTTGGAGAAGCTGCCTTTAGATTAAAGGAATCGGAAGTGGACGGTGTGGTTGAATACTCTGATCCCGAAAAAGGCAAACAGTACGCAATAATTAAATGCTCCAATAAAAGACTCGAAAAACAACTTACTTATAATGATGTGAAAAATTCCATTGCCGATGATTTTAAAAATTACCATCGACAGCAAATAAAACAGGAAGTATCTAAAAATCTTAGAAAAAAACATAAAGTGATAATTTATGAGAATGTTCTATCAAAAGAGATTGCTTCTGCCAGTATGTGAATAATTTAGGAATCTTTAAACCTTGATAAAATAAAAGCGATTAATTGTCCAACCAAAAGAATTTGAAAAAGCAACGAAATAAAATAACCTCGGTGTCATTTATATCCTATGTTGTAATTGATTTTAATGCAGGTATATTATTGGTGGTCTTTTTTAGGATAAAAACATATAGTGAACTATAAAAAATTAGTATACCTGAATTTATTACTCATCTCTGCCTCAATCATCTGTTTCGAGATTATTTCCACCCGTATTTCATCGGTTATTTTTGTTAACAATTATGCTTTTATCATTCTCTCGCTTGCCATACTCGGCCTGGGAAGCGGCGGAATTTTTTCTTACTACAAAATTAGGACGGAAGAAGCTCACAAATTATCAAAAGTTATTGTGAAGTCGGTTATTCTTATTGGTGTTTCTTTTGATATTTTTATTATTGCCGTTATTGAATTAAGCATTACAAATCCGTTTGTCTACTTTTTCTTGCTTTCCCTTCCCTTCTTTTGCGCAGGTATTGTTTATGCCCAGTTATTTAAAATCTATGCTGAGCATAGTTTCAAACTGTATGCATCGGACCTTACCGGAGCGGCCCTGGGATCGGGGGCATCAATAGCAGCCTTTCATTTATTTAATGCACCCAATGCCATTTTATTTTTATCCCTTATCATATTCGCTTCTGCAGTAAGTTTTGCACAAGAATTACTAAATAAAAAGAAAAGACTCAGTTTATATTCGCCCATCTTCTTGTTTGTTGTTCTGCTGGTGATTTACGGCAATAAAAATTATTTAGGACAAGTACCAATAGGAGATTTCCCGGAAAAAGATTTCTACCATGTTTATCCAAACCTCAACGATATGAAATATGAAATTGCTGATAGCCGTTGGAGTTTATATGGTCGGTCAGACCTTGTAGAGTATAGTCATCAAGACATGGTAAAACAGCTTTTTATTGACGGAGCTGCCGGTACACAGATGTATCATTTTAACGGAGATATACAAAATCCGGGTACTTTGTTGTTTAATCATTTAATAAGAAATCCCACTGCAATCCCTTTTATGTTTTTAAGAGAACATGAAAAAAATAGAATGCTGGTTATTGGTCCGGGCGGCGGGAAAGAAGTGTTAATCGGCTTGCTTAGTGGTGTTGAGCAAATTACAGGTGTAGAAATTAATCCTGACTTCGTTAACATAGTCAAAAAGTACAGTTCCTTTAACGGAGGCATTTACACTGATTTCCCAAATGTTAAAATCCTTGTTAAAGAGGGACGTCATTATATAAAAAAGACGGATCAAAATCACGATTTGATTGTGATGGCTTTGCCATCTACCGAACAATTACAGAATATAGATAATCTTGCACTGAGTGAAAATTATCTTCTTACCGTAGAAGCAATTCAAGATTATCTGAAAATATTAACACCTGAAGGACGTTTAATCTTTACGGTACATAATCGATGGGAATTGATACGTCTCATCGTTACTACGCTTTCTGCTTTTAACAAAATGGGAATTAGTAATCAGGAAGCGCTGAAGCATTTTATTATCCTGGCGCAAGATTATACCCCGACACTAGTTATTAAGAAAAATGCGTTCTCTAAAGGTGAAATCGCTTATATCAAAAACGTAATTAGAAATATTCCGCAGGGTCTTCCTTCTGTTACTTATCTGCCGTTTAATTGGGAAGAAGTTGATAACACAATTGGAAATAAACTACTGAGGACTGTCATAGACAATCGGATTTCTTTACAACAATACATTAATCAAGATCAATATGATATTTCACCGGTGTATGACGATAGTCCTTATTTTTATAAACTAAATAGAGGTGTGCCGGATGACTATCTATGGCTTTTAATGGGGGTTGCATTTTTTGGCGGTCTGGTCATTTCAGTGCCTTTTTCACAAATTAAGAAAAAAATAAATAAGAACAGGATTAAGGTGCTTATACTTCCATTAATAATATTTATGTCAATAGGCACCGGTTTTATGATTTTGGAAGTTTCTCTTTTTCAAAAACTTATTCTTTATCTTGGATCTCCTACTATTTCTTTATCAATTCTTTTATCTTCATTACTAATAGGAATGGGAACAGGCAGCTTTTTCGGAAAAAGGATATATCCGAATAATCTTAAAAAGCGTTTAAATATAATCAGTTTGTTAATAGTCCCTACCGGAGTTTTAACTTTCTCACTTTATCCATACATACTGAATGAGTTATTAGCATACAGCCAGGTTGTTCGTTCTATTGTTTGTTTTATTTTAATAATTCCTTTCGGTTTTTTACTTGGTATTCCCTTCCCTTCCGCTATTCAATTATTGAAAAGAGTAGATATGGAAAAATATATTCCCTGGATGTATGGTGTTAACGGCATTATGTCCGTTTTTGGTTCTGTTCTTGCTGTTATTTTATCAATGCTTTTTGGGTTTACCCCGGCATTTTTTATAGGCTTAAGTTTATACCTGGTTGTATTTCTGGTTACTCTAAATTTATCAGAGTCGATCTGATAATCAAAGTAGAAGAGGCAAAATATCTTTATCATAATTACTTTTAAACAAATTAAAACTCAATCTTAGAGTGGGAGGAAAAAAGATGAAAAGAAATCACTTGTTTTTAAAAAGAATTTTGCAAAATTCAATGGTTCTTTTTTTTCTTATTAGTTTATTCGGTTTAACCGGATGCAGTGTGGTTTCCCAGGAAAATAATTTGCAGTTAAATGACCAGGGGTATTTTGAAACTCCAGGTCTTAATGTCTTGGTTTTTAACAACCAGTATACCGGTTATTTTTTTGATGAAAAGACTGCAGGTATAGAACTTATTCATCATGGAGTAAGAACCGCTACAGGTGGAGGAGTCAGATTAAGACCAACCACGGAACAGTGGGATAAGATACCGATGGTTGTAGAGCGAAATGTAAATAAAGAGAATAATTCAATTGAAGTTATGCTGCGATATGAAGATTTCGATTTTGATTCCAGGATTGTTGTAAAACCAAAGGATGAAGGATTTTTAATTAGTGTTTATCTTGATGAACCGCTTCCCGAAATATTGGAAGGAAAAGCCGGGTTCAATCTTGAATTTCTACCCGCTTCATATTTTGAAAAAACTTATCTTATGGACGGCAAGCCGGGTATTTTTCCCCTTTATCCTTCGGATTTGATGGAAGTAAAATCAACAGATTCAAAAATTTCACAGTTCGCAGGTCATTCAACTTTTGATGACAGAGGTAGGTCGGAATATATTGATCCCAAACCAATTGCAACAGGCACAACTTTTATTGTAGCTCCTGAAGATCCCGAGCGTTTTGTCACAATCAAATCTCTCGGCGATGAACTTATGTTTTTCGATGGGCGTAATGTTGCGCAAAACGGATGGTACGTAATCCGCAGTTTAATTACCCCTAATAAAACTGGAAAGGTAGTCGAATGGTATCTCGCAGCAAATACAATAGATAATTGGAAAAGAACGCCCGTAATTGCGCACTCACAAGTTGGCTATCATCCCGATCAGGAAAAGATTGCTGTTATAGAATTAGATAAAAACGAAATACCGCTTAAAACAGCCTCTTTATATAAAGTTACGGCAGACGGTGAGTTGATTGAAGAGCTTACATCGGATGTTAAGCCTTGGGGTAAATTTCTACGATATAATTACGTGACTTTTGATTTTTCTTCAGTAAAAAAGAATGGACTATATCTAATTAAATACGGTGAACGAAAGACGAAAACATTTCCTATAAATGAAAATGTTTATAAAAACATATGGCATCAAACGCTTGATGTCTGGTTCCCGGTACAAATGGATCACATGTTTGTTAACGAAGCTTACCGGGTCTGGCATGGAGCTGCACATCTTGACGATGCACTTCAGGCACCCGTTAATCATCAGCATTTCGACGGTTATAAAATGGATTCATCGACAGAATCGCAGTATAAACCGGGGGAACGTATTCCCGGATTAAACGTGGGTGGCTGGTTCGATGCCGGTGATTTTGACATTAGAACGCCTTCGCACTGCAATACTGTATTAAGTTTGGTTGAAACATGGGAACACTTCGGCATTAATCGTGACGAAACATTTATTGATCAGGAGCATCGCTATGTTGATATTCATCACCCGGATGGAACGCCTGATATCTTACAGCAAATAGAACAAGGTACTCTGGCTCTAATTGCCCAGCATAGAGCATTTAGGCGAGCTATACGAGGGATTATAGTTCCCCAACTGCATCAGTATCATCATCTTGGCGACGCTTCCACGATGACAGATAATTTAAATTATAATCCCGACCTTGAGGTATACGAATCCAACGGTATCGAAAGCGGTACCCCCGATGATAGATGGGCATTTACAAACAAGGTGCCCTGGCTGAATTATTATTCAATCGGAGCGCTTTCAGCTGCAAGCCGGGCTTTAAAAGGATACAACGATTTACTTGCAGCTGAATGTTTAGCTGCCGCGAAGAAAGCATGGATACAGGAGCATGAAGAATCCGGTTGGGAAAGCAAAACTGATGATGGATGGTATTATGAAAATGGAGAGATAATTGCGGCGCTTCAGCTGCTAGTATCTACTGAAGATAAACAATACGCCGAAAGGTTTGAGCAATTAATATGGAATGCACTTGATAAATCTGTCTCTTCGCATATTGAAGAAGCAACTCTTGCAATCCCATATTTTGATAATGAATATAAAACAAAACTGTTATCCTATGTCGAAAAATATAAAAAAGAGTGCAATGATTTTTATAATCAAAATCCCTATGGCATATTAATTGGAAAGCGTCCATGGGCCGGTAATCATGAACTCATTACGTGGGCTATTACTAACTATCATTTGCACAAAGCATTTCCCAATATTATTAGTCCCGAATATATTTACTGCGGATTGAATTATATCTTTGGCTGTCATCCTTCGTCCAATATATCGTTTGTTTCAGGTGTTGGTACCCATTCTAAAAAAATTGCTTATGGAAATAATAGAGCTGATTTTTCTTTTATTGCAGGCGGGGTTGTTCCCGGAGTTCTTATGTTAAAACCTGATTTCCCTGAGAACAAAGAAGACTGGCCGTTTTTCTGGGGCGAGAATGAATATGTTATCGATATATGCGCATCTTATATATTTCTCGCAAATGCTGTGAATGATTTGTTAAATGAGAATAACTAGTTTCGATATCCAATACTTGAAATCCTATATCCGCAAATGAACTACCCTGACGCAAGCATCGGGGAATTCTTTCAATTAAACCGGTGCTCAATCGACAGGAAAATACAATAAACCTTCCGGATTCCCAGCCAAGGTATTTTCTGAATGCCCGCCCATAAAAATTAAAATTGTTCGATGTAAGTATTTATCTTTAGAAGACAGTGGAAATATTTTAAATAATATTGTTTTTTTTTCTTGACTTATTAAAACGGTTCAATTAATATTAAACAAGTAAAATATTTGACACTATGCGGTACAAGGTCTAACCAAAAACCAATTTTTATCGATGAGATTCATTTTTCAGATCACCCAAAACTCAAAAAGTGTAATCGAAACTCATATCTATTGTTCAGACAATTGATACATTAATGATGAGTAGGACTAATAAACAAAATAAGGGTATTCTTTTATGAAAAACTCATTTGTTTTTATTGGAACAGCGATTTTGTCACTTATGATCCACACTGGTTGTCGTTTCAGTAGGAGAGCACTTTTTATAGTGGGAATTGTTTTCATCTTTATGACTCAGTCGCTTATTGCAAAAGGAACAATCAAAGGAAGGGTGTTTGACAAGGGCACAAAGGATGCGTTACCTTGTGCTAACGTTCTCGTAAAAGGCACCAGCATCGGGGCAGCGGCTGACCTGAACGGTGCATATTCTATTCCTAATGCTCCGACCGGCGAGCAGACAATTGTGGTTTCGTATATCGGGTATGTTTCGATGAGTATTGTGGTAACAGTTCCCGAGGGAGGTACAGTAAAAAAAGACTTTGGGCTTCAGCCCGTTACCATACGAGGAGAGGCGGTTGTCGTCACTGCACAAGCTATGGGTCAGATGCAGGCTATCAACCAGCAGCTGGCATCCGACAAAATCTCCAGTGTCGTTTCCGAGGCACGAATCCAGGAGTTGCCGGATTTCAATGCTGCCCAGGCGCTCAGCCGTCTGCCCGGTGTATCGACTCTCGAAAGTTCGGGTGAAGCGAATAAAGTAGTGATCAGGGGATTGGCTCCGCAGTACAATACGGTTTCTATTGAAGGCGTGAAACTTGCTTCGACCGGAAGTGCCCAGATGGGGGTTTCTGCTCTGGGCAATACGTCAGGGAGTATCTCGAACGACAGAAGTGTCGATCTCACTATGGTTTCACCCTATATGATCAAATCGATTTCGGTCTTTAAATCGCTTACTCCTGACATGAACGCCAATACGATCGGTGGTGCAGTGAACATGGAATTACGGGAAGCCCCGTCGGAGTTGCATTATGATCTTTTATGGCAATCCGGCTATACAGCAAAAGCCGGAAACTATGGAAATTATCGAACGGTAGCATCAATCAGTCAACGATTTTTTCAGGAAAATCTGGGTGTTTATCTTCTTGGCAATGCTGAAAAATATGACCGCGATGCCGATAATATGAGTGCCAGCTATAAGACTAACAGCGCTATAGTCGATACGACCACCGGCTATCGCCCGGTCAGCGTAACGAGAGTGCCGCTCAAACGGCATATCGAAACCCGTAAGCGTTACGGCGGCAACCTGATCCTCGATTACAGATTACCTTCCGGATCTATCAAATCGGTGAATATGTATACCCGTCTAAACTCTGATTTTCAGGACAATCAGACTGTTTTAAATTATTTCGATAAACTCTTAAATTTTACCTATCGGGAAGGTGTCAATAAAACCGATCTGACCGTAAATTCAGTCGAGTTAAAATATGATTTTAGACGGGTACTAATGGATTTGAAATTCGCCATGACTTCTTCCAAAAACAATTTGCCAGAATCTCCGTTTGTTCAATTGAAAACGGGTCAAGCGACTACAGGCGCTGTCACACAAAATACGATTCCCGATAGTCTGAAAAAATTATGGGCATATCCAGGTGCTGATCAAGTGTATTTAGATAATCTCAATCTGTTCAGTTCCTTGTACAAAGAGAATAATAGAACTTTTTCCTCGAATTTTAAGTTTCCATTCAATCTGGGCTCTTATATATCGGGATATCTGAAAATTGGCGGAAAGATTCGTCATCAGACAAACAGCAATGATCAGAAAACACCCTATGCAGGTATGCAGGCGACAGGTTCTTTCAATGGAGCGATGGTGAACGATGTGGCCGATAGATTTAATGTGGAACTTGATCCGACAACTTCAAAATTTGCCGCATCCAGTTTTGCTACGGGTGATTCAAAACTCACCCGAACCTTCCTGGATAATCAATTTGGGCAGATTTACTGGGCCTGCGATCCGACGATTATGGTAAAGATGGCTGATTATTTAAATAGCGATACGACCTGGAGAGGAAAAGCCACGGGTGGACCGGATGTGACCGGAGGTTGGTATAACGGCATGTTTCAGACACTGGCGAATTCCTACGAATACATCGAAGATTACGTTGCCACCTACCTGATGTCGGAAATAAATTTCAGAAATCTCATGGTGGTAGGAGGAGCCCGTTACGAGAATACGGCATCAAAATATACCGCCTACAATATGTACGATATGCGCAATCCGGATGCTCAGGATTGTGATACGGTTGTTACCCATCCTAAAAATGAATACTGGTTACCGATGGTGCAGACCAAATATTCTCCATTCAACTGGTTTGACGTCCGTTATGCCTATACGCAAACACTTGCCCGGCCGGACTATCATCAATTGTCACCAAAAATTAACTATGATAATCCAAGGAAGAATATCCGTGCCGGAAATCCCGATCTCAAACCGGCACGTGCCTACAATCACGATCTTACTTTAACATTTCATGGAAACAAATTGGGGCTTCTCACTGTGGGTGGTTTTTATAAAACAATCAAGGAATTTACTTATTACACCACTTATAAACTCCATAAAATCGCTGTTTCAGAGGATATAAAAACAATCAACGATTTTAATATCATGGGTGTTAAACCAGAGGATGGGGCTACGTTGTATACCTATATTAACAGTCCCCATCCGGCTTATGTGAAAGGTCTTGAATTCGACTTTCAGACAAGGCTCTGGTATTTGCCCTATGGATTGGATGGTGTGGTGTTTGGAATAAACTATACCATGATCGAATCGGAAGCCACCTATCCCCTGCGTGATGAGGTCACCGATTACAGTACCAGGCCACCGGTCACCACGACCTATGACAGTACGCGCGCAGGACGTTTAATTTATCAACCGAATGATCTATTGAATGCATATATCGGTTATGACTTCAAGGGATTTTCAGCGCGTGTATCCTTCCTGTTCCAGGGTAATTCCGTGAGTTATGTGGGTGCCTTTCCTGAACAAGATGGTTATACAAAGGACTATTTCCGGATCGATGCTTCCGCCAGGCAGACCCTGCCATTTTGGGGAATGGAGATTTATCTCGATGTCAGCAATCTCAACAATGAAAAAAATGAATCAGCTCAGGTATCCATAGACGGTTTTACCAATGTCAAGCACTACGGCCTGACTGCCAATCTCGGAGTCAGATTCAGGTATTAAACCTTGCGAATTATATCAGGAATGATTATGAAAATCTCGAGTATTAATGTCTTAGAGGATTCTCACCCCACAACAGAGCTAAATAAAAGCTCGGGGGTGGATAAATAGTTTGGATTAATTCACAATCTATTAAATTCTATCATTTACGAGGAGGTAAGAGTTATGAAACGTTTTACACTATTTCTGATTTGTGCGATGTTTTTGTCGGTATCCTTATTGGCACAAAAGGATACAACCTATGTCAACGGTATGTATAGCGGTGGAAGCGAAGGTTCGTTGAACGACGCTGTTCAAACAGCCATTGATGCCGGAAACCTGTCCAATACTGTTTTCAAGTTAAATCCGTTCGATTGGTACGTCGTTACAGGCACAATCGTAGTGCCGGAAGGGGAAACCCTTGATCTCTATGCCCCGCCTGCTGGGACAACCCAGGCATCCGCCCCACCGCAGATATTGTGGACGGCCAGTGGAGCTGTAACTAAAGATTTCCTCATCGCTGTTTATGGTGATCTGATCATGAAAAATATTTGGGTCAGATTCGCAGATGCCGCCGGTGTTCAGACCGGTACTCCGATAGTGTTCGAAGGCGACACAACGGGAATAGGAGGTCAAGGACAATACGGCACTTTTGAAAACTGTGTCTTTGAATGGATGCCCTGTCCGACTGTCACTGCCTCCGGCTCAATCTGCGTCAGGTCTAAACATTTCAATGGCACGTTTAAAAACTGCTATTTCCGTAACTGTGTGGATAGACATTACATGTATTACGGAAGAGCCGTTTCTTTCCCGTTCGATGTTCCGGGCTATCACACCGATTCTGTATCCTTCGAAAACTGTACATTTGCCAATATGGGATATGTCTTGATGCAGGAGCGCACCGATTACTCCGATAATGTCCATTTCAACCACTGCACCTTCTATAATATTGTTATGTTCTCACTGGAAAATGGCTGGTGGTGGAAACTCAATGTGAACAACTGCCTTTTTGTCAATGCATATATGATCGGGTATGTTCCGGCGGGGGGTATTGGCAGCGCTATCATTGATATAACATTGAAAGACTCTATAGAATTTGTGGTTCCGTTTGCTACGGATCAGGATCGTCATATCCTGTTTACCCATAGCGCCTACTATATGGATAACTGGCTGGTTGACTGGATGAGGGGTGGTTGGGAATTAGACTATTGGGACGACCCCGATTCGGTTAAACGGTGGCGGCCCCCGTCAGAGATAAACAATGTAGGGAATCCTTACAGCAAGGATCAGTATAAGCAGCGGTATTTTGATGTGATTCCCTACCCACGGCCGATGATGAATGGTGCTACACTCGCGATTTTTGACTCGACTGTCTACGATGAAACGGTTGGAGATTCTGTAAAATTCTATCCCTATATCAATCGGGCTGCGCTTTATGATGTTACTGAATTAAGAGAAGCGGTCAATCCCAGATTTGTTACACCTCCCCTTAATCTGGAACCGCTTAAATATTTCCTCTGGCAGAAATGGAGTGCCAATCTGGATTCGATGTGGGCTTATGATGTAGAAGCCGGATACAACCAGCAATGGCCTCTGCCTGAAAATCTTGCCTATGCCAACGATACACTGAAGACCGCGGGCATGGGCGGTTTCCCGCTGGGCGACCTTTACCATTGGTGGAATCCGGCTGTGAGAGAAGGCGCTACGGATTACTATTCCGGATGGTTGGCTCAGGCTGATAATGAGAGAGCGACAATTGCCAGCTGGCTGGAAACCGGAGTTCATCCCGATAGTGCTACCTCTGTAAAAAGACTGCCGGGTAGTGAAATCCCTTCGGATTTTACACTGCGTCAGAATTATCCGAATCCGTTCAACCCAACGACTCAAATTGAGTACTCGGTTCCGCTACCCGGTCACGTGTCATTGAAAGTGTATAATACTCTTGGGCAGGAAGTAGCGACTCTGTTTGATGGCGCCCGCCCGGTCGGAGATTACGTCGCTAACTTTGACGGTTCCGGTTTATCCGGCGGGATCTATTTCTACCGTTTGCAATCAGACAACGTTAACATTACGAAGAAATTAGTATTACTGAAATAAGGGATGTTTATCGAATGTGAAAAATTTTGGTTGTATTTATGAAAAAACATTACAAAGGAGGTGATCTTGGAGGTGCTTATCTGTTATGGATTATTGTAAATCTCAATTATTTCTTTAATGAAAATGATTTAATGAAAGGAGAATGAGAATTATGAAAAAGTTAATGTGCGCGTCTGTATTACTGTTAGCGGCCCTTTTTCTGATAAGTGGCACGGCAGTTCAGGCGCAAGTTATTGATTTTGAGGATTTAACCATTGGAACGACTCTCGATGCCATTGGCTGGGGTGGGATGGTCGCTGAGGTTGCCGATGATCCAGTGTCTACGGGGAACAACGTTCTGAAATTCACCCCCAACAACTATAATGCGGCGCCGGTACTTGCCTTTACCCTACCGGCGGGTAAAACTCTTGCTGATTATCCTACCTTTACCTTTAAAGGCTACTTTCAGCAGGGAGACGTAGGCTGGAAAGACATTGTCGTGGAGGCATATCAAGATCCACCCACGGCCCAGGCTTACAACAACGCAGCGGTAAAAATCGGCTCGTGGAATCGAGCCACCGGCGGTTCGACGACCTGGGAAGACATCACGATTAATATTGCGGGCAGTGCCAGTATTACAGGTACAGTCTATATTGCCTTCGGGATTAACTGCGCCGGTACCGGGGACATCGGCGGTTCGGGAGTAACCACGATCTGGTATGCCGATGATGTGGACCTGGGAATCGAAGAACCCGCTGCTGAAGGTTTTGTGACTCAATGGGGTTCATCCGGATATGCGGCATGGCCGGTTCTGAATGATGCCACAACCTCTGATGGTGATGCTGGTATGGGGGATGGCTCAACAACAACTGGTTGGTCATCACTTCGAGGAGCATTCCCAAGCACACTTACAGCAACGACTACGCAGGCCGTTGTTGTAACTGGTCAGGTGGAATTTGTCGGTGGCGGAGGCGACGATGCTTATACTCCCTTTCGTTATTCCCTGACATATCAGGATAGCGTTGAACTGCAATATCAATATACGGATTCAGCAGCCTGGGTAGTAACGGCAAATGTAGCAGCAAATGCCAATCATTATGGTTATCTTTTATGTCCACTGTCCGGTTTAGGAACCATGTCAAATACCTGGAGAACGGGAGCCAGCGGAACAGTATGGACTGTCCCGGGCGGTAACTGGGTAAGCACGAATAATGAAGGTGCTGAGGCTTTGGCCGCTGTCAAACAGGCGCCTCGTAATGCTGAGATGAAGGCGGGTATATATGACTTCGCTATTTCAGTTCAGGATATGGGTGACGGTACAAATGAAGTCCGTTGGTATATGGTTGAAGAGAACAACAAATATTGGTTTGGCGGAACAGTTATAGATACTGCTCAATTGTCTGATAAGTTCAACGGCATTATTTTCGGTGTTAATAATGACAATGACGCCACCCAGTTCAATGTTTATGAAGTCCAGGTTGACATCGGTAAACCCATCGAAGTGCCGGAAGCACCCTGGGAACCTTTCTATGTGAGTGATTGGGGTTCATCCGGATATGCGGCATGGCCGGTTTTGAATGATTCAACATACTTCGACGGTGATGCCGCGATGGGTGATGGTTCACCGACAACCGCCTGGTCTTCAATCAAAGGTGGCTTTGGCGATCCTGTATCATTGCCGGATGGGAAAGCGCTCATTGTAACTGGTCAGATGGAATTTGTCGGCGGTGGCGGCGGCAGTGGTTATACTCCATTTCGTTACTCCCTGACATATCAGGATAGCGTTGAACTGAATTATCAATATACCGATTCAGCAGCCTGGGTAGTAACGGCAAAGGTAGCAGCAAATGCCAATCATGATGGTTATCTTTTATGTCCAATGTCCGGTTTAGGAACCATGTCAAATACCTGGAGAACGGGAGCCAGCGGAACAGT
>CAYTUQ010000021.1:43316-57534 GCA_964441235.1 uncultured bacterium
TGAAGTCCAGGTTGACATCGGTAAACCCATCGAAGTGCCGGAAGCACCCTGGGAAGCCTATTATGTCAGTGACTGGGGATTCAGCGGTGGTAATCTTGGCGGATGGAACTTCATCAAAGGAGAATTTGATGGCGATGCCGAGATTTCAGGAACTGCTGCTCCAATAGGATGGGCCGCATTGCGTGGCGGTTTTGAGCCTTATATCCTAACCGCTGATTATGCGCTGAAAGTATCAGGAAAAATTGAGTTGGTTGGCGGTGGCTTCGAAGATCTGGCCAGCCTCCGTTTCGGAGTTTTCTATAGTGACAGCGCCGGATCAACCGTACAGGATGCCGAGCTGGATTCTAACTGGGTCTGGAACGGAACTGACAGAGCTCATTCCGGTTATTTAATCGTACCTCCTAGCGGCACCAACGTTGCCAGCTGGTCCGATGGTATCGGAACCTGGGGTTCTATCGCAAATAGTAAATGGTGGGATATCAGTGGTTCAAATGCTCATGTTTTGGGTAATTCATCCCAAGGTCCTGTGGGTGGAGTTGCCGGAGCCGGGATCTACGATTTTACTATTTCAGTATCTCCAGGAACAGGGGGAAATATGATTGTATTCACCCTTTCTAAAGAAGATGGAACCTATTACTTTGCCAACAGCACATCTGTTCCAGTATTATCAGCAACAGATAAGTTCAATAGTATCGGTTTCGCTATTAACAATTCGACAACAACAGCTCTGAAGTTATACGAGGTTACAATTGATAGGGGTGAGCATTTTGATGGCGTTGAAACGAAAAAAACGTTACAAATACCGAAAGTCTATGCCCTCAAGCAAAACTTCCCGAACCCGTTTAATCCAACGACAATGATTGCATTTGATTTGCCACAAAGAAGCGAAGTTAAACTCATTGTCTATGATATTATGGGACGTACTGTTGCAGAATTGGCATCTGGTAATATGACTGCTGGTTATCATAAGATTCAATTTAATGCTGCCAATCTCTCTTCCGGGGTTTATTTCTATAAACTTCAGGCCGGGGATTTTGTCAGTGTTAAAAAACTTATGCTTTTGAAATGATCTAGCAGTTTTTTGAATCTCTTGAGTGAAAAATCAGCCTGCCCGCGAAAATGGGCAGGCTGATTTGTTGATAGCCCTTTTGATTTAATCGCTAAGAAGATACTTCTTAAATTGATTTTTTATATGCTTCAAAGTGACAAACTATAAATTTCGACGATTGACTGAGTATAATATGAAGGATTTTATAAAGAAAATTACACGTTTCATGGCGTTGTTCCTGCTGATTGGTTTTAGCTCAATCACTTTACATGCTCAGAAAAGTAAATCTACTGATATTGATATTCCGCATTTGGCAAAAAGCGGCACTGCCACCCAGCTTATTGTGGACGGCAATCCGTTTTTAATTCTTGGCGGAGAGCTCGGAAATTCGTCTTTCACCAGTTTAGAATATATGGCGCCGGTATGGCCAAAGCTAAAAACAATGAACCTGAATACAGTTTTGGTACCTGTCTATTGGGAAATTATTGAACCTGTAGAAGGTAAATTTGATTTTAAACTGTATGACCAGTTAATTAACGAAGCACGCCATCAGGATTTAAGACTTGTACTTCTATGGTTTGCCTCATGGAAAAACAGCATGTCGAGCCATGCTCCCTCCTGGGTTAAAAAGAACCAGGGAAGATTTCCAAAAGTAAAAGACGACAAAGGCAAGAGTCATGATATATTAACACCCTTTAGTGAAAATAATCTAAAGGCAGATTTAAAAGCTTTCCAGGCTTTAATGAAACATATTAAAGAAATTGATGAAAAAGAACATACCATTATAATGATACAACCCGAAAATGAAATTGGAATGCTGCCGACCGCCAGGGATTACCATCCGCTGGCAAACAAAAAATTCCAGGAAAACGTACCAAAAGAATTTATACAGTATTTAAAAAAGAATAAGGAAAATCTGGTGCCAGAATTCAGAGAGGTATGGGCGAGAAACGGATATAAGGAATCCGGAACATGGGAGGAAATATTTGGCGAAGGCCCGCATACCGATGAAATTTTTATGGCATGGTATTTCTCACAATTTACTAATACTATTGCCGAAGCCGGAAAAGCCATTTATCCTTTACCAATGTTTGTTAATGCGGCCTTAAATCGCCCTGGCTGGCTGCCCGGGAACTATCCAAGCGCCGGACCGTTGCCGCATATAATGGATGTGTGGAAAGCTGGAGGTCCATCCATTGATTTTCTATCACCGGATTTTTATTTCCCGAATATTAAACATTGGAGCTATCTATACACACGTCAGGGAAATCCCCTGTTCATTCCCGAACATCGTTTTGATAGTACTGTTGCGGCCAAAGCAGCATTTGTTTTCGGGCATTATGAGGCCATTGGCTTCTCCCCATTTTCAATTGAATCGACCGGTAACCCTGAAAATGAAGCCATAGGAAAAATTTACAATTTACTAAATCAACTGACTCCAATAATTACAACTAATCATGGGCAGAGTAAAATTGAAGGTGTACTTTTTGACAAGGAAACACAGGAGAGTGTATTCCGGCTTGGCAATTATGAGTTTACGTTCAAACATAGTTATACTTTAGGCTATGAGGCAAATTCCAGGAATGATACCTGGGAAACGGCGGGTGCTATCATTATTCAAACCGGTGAAAACGAATTCTATCTTGCTGGTTCCGGAGTTGTAGCTACATTTAGAAATATTAAAAATCTGGAATTAAATGTCGGGATATTAAAAGCCGATGAAGGAAGATTTGTCCGTCAGGACTCCTTCGGAGAAAACAATAATTGGAAAGTCATCAGGCATTTGAACGGAGACCAAACACATCAAGGAAGGCATATCCGTATATTACTAGATGACGGATTTTCAATTCAAAGATTTGAACTGTATGATTATGAGTAAAAGTTCTTATAATTACCGCACTATTAATAGCAATTAAAGCAATAGGACAAAGCAATCCGAAAGCAAGTAACAGCCAACTGATCAAACATAAAAACCTGCAACAGAAAGCTTCTGAAAGAGTCACTTGGATTTCGGATAATGGAATCGGAGAAAAATTTATCATGGTATTCCGGTTAAAAACATTCCAGGTAGTGCGTTTTGCATTGTTCGATTGTTATGTGAAAGGAGTAGAAGACGGAGTCGCAGCGTTTAATGAATTTAACGTGCAGGAATCGCGTCCACACGGACTTACGAAGCCCATACCTTTTAATGAAACAATAATGAATAAAACGCAGATTCTAATGAATTTTTTTTTCGTAATAATTTGGTGGTTGTTTTTGATAAATGTAGGATTCGGGCAATCATTATCTTTTCAGACTTACATGAACCCTGTAATTCCGGGCGATCATCCTGATGCGACATTGACACGGATCGGAGATGATTTTTATACGACAGGTTCTTCATTCAATATTACTCCAAAAATATACCATTCTTCCGACCTTGTACACTGGGAAGTTATATCCCAGCCGGTGTCTGCTTCGTGGAGCTTATATGGCGATGCCCCGGCTGGAGGTGTATGGGGTGGTCACATGGTATATAATAATGATTCGTACTGGCATTTCTTTGGACGTTCCGGTAACTATGTATTATGTAAAAGCGGATAATCCTAAAGGTCCATGGAGCACACCTACACGAATCAGGGTACCTGCCGGAATTCCCGGTTTGGGTCAGGATAATTCGATTTTTATTGATGACGATAAGCGATGGTATCTGTTAGCTAAAAATGGTCAATCCGGAAATTGGATAGTAGAATTGGGTGATGACGGTCAGCCTACCGGTGTTGTTCACGATTTAACGTGGATTAATCCAGCGCCATCCTACCCGTACAGTTGGGCGGAAGGTCCGGTAATGTGGAAGCATGATGGATACTATTATTACTGTTTTGCGCGAAATGTTGGCGGCGGGCAGTATATTATGAGAAGCGAAGAACTAACCGGAGATCAAGCTTACTGGTGGGCAATAGACGATTTCTTTGAAACTGTTCCCAATCCAGGTGAAATATTATTTAGAGGACCTAACCACTGTTCTCCTGTTGTAATGCTTGATGACGGCAATAGCTGGGTTTTTAGCCAGGCTTATTCACAGGGTACTTTGGAATGGCATGGACAGGGTCGTCAGGGATTACTTCATCAAGTAAGCTATGATATTGGCGGCAATGCTGTGGCGGATTACTCTTCCAACAATGCAGTGACGGCTCCCGATCTTCCCAGTAGCGGCATTCCATGGATGGTGCCGCACTCAGATTTTTTTGATTCCGATAAACTGAACCCGGAATGGTCGTTTTCAGGATATACACCCGAAAATACACATTCAATTACCGAACGTCCCGGCTGGTTTAGGCTGTCACCCAGAGGAAAAGCCAATACAATTGTAAAAAATGACGGCGAACATAACTATTCCTTAATTACACGGCTGGATTTCAACCCGGAGTCTAACACCGACGAAGCTGGTTTTTGGCTTTTTAACGGACTCGAAACGCTCTATGCAAAATTAAACAGTACCATGAATGGCTCGAGGAAAAAAGTAATCAGCTTTAGCTTTACCGATGGGGCATATTACGAAGCGGAAAACACAATCGGAAATGTTTTATGGCTTAAGCTTTATCGTGACAACCATTTGCTAACAGGTTACTTTAGCGCAGACGGTGAGGATTGGATTCAGGTCGGTGAAGCGATAAATGTCTCCAGTATGGATAGAAATCAACCTAACTATAACGGATGGATCGGTACTCAGCAAGGCTTATACGTAAAAGGCAAATCTGCTAATTTCGATCTTTATATTTATCGTGATGCTTATTCTCCGATAATGGCACAGCCTGCTGCAAATCAATACGGCACCTTACGAGTTGTAAACGGCACTGCACCCGCCTATCTGGACAGTATTGATACCGATGATTGGGCAATGTATGCCGGAGTGGAATTTGGCGGTAATGATTATTATAAAAAGCCGGTTTCTATGGAAATATCAGCAGCAAGCGCTGCATCGGGCGGAGTTGTTGAGGTCTGGCTTGATTCTATTGATACAGGGAAAAAAATTGCCGAATGCACTATTGAAAATACGGGCGGATGGAATAATTTTCAATCATTCACGGCAGATGTTGATTCAGTATCAGGTAGTCATGATGTTTATTTAAGATTCTTAGGAACAGGAAATCTTTTTAGAATTGACTGTTTTAAATTTATTGGTGAAAGTTACACACCAACGTCTGTCGATAATAAGCAAGATTGTAAAGGGGGTATTCGTACATTTGAATTGAATCAAAATTATCCGAATCCGTTTAATCCGACGACTCATATTAGTTACTCCGTACCGAAAAAAAGTTACCTCACTCTCAAAGTCTATAATCTTCTCGGGCAGGAAATTAAAACTTTATTTGAGGGTGTCCGAAAACCGGGAATTTATACGTCAGCTTTTGATGGCAAGGATTTATCAAGCGGAATATATTTTTATCAATTGGAAGCTGAAAACTTTTTAGAGACAAAAAAGCTTATGCTGTTGAGATAATATCAAATGATACCAACCATAAATTTGAAAATGTTTTTGGATCAGGCAAGTTTAAGAATTGAGATAAAAGGTATAGAATCATAATAATTATTAACTAATTATGGAGGTAAAAAATGAGTCATAAGAATACTCAGTTACGGATCAATTTCATTTATTGCACAATACTGATATTATTGTTTGCTGCAATAAATACAAATGCTCAAATCGTAACCAATGGAAGTTTCGAAGCAACAGAACCTGGAGTTGTAACCGATTTGTCTACAGGTGTTGACGGTTGGTTGCTTCAATTAATGGATGGTGCCGATGCTAATTTCGAAATTGTGGAAGATACTGCACAGGAAGGAAATCATTCACTCAAAATAGTGCCTGCTACACTAGGAGCTAATCAATGGTCAATTCAGGCTGTTGCCGATAGTATTTCGGTAGTACTTGGAAATACATATCAATATTCGATTTGGGCTAAAGCCGAAACATCAGATGCTCAGGTAAACTTTACTGCGGGTAATTATTCTTTTAATGAATACGGTGCTATTCGTCCTGCCAATCTTACCACAGAATGGCAGAAATTTACAATGGAATTTACCGTTACCGATAACCAAACCGTTATTAGAGCACCTATTCATTTTAACTACGCAGCAAATGTCGGTAATGCAATTTATATAGATAATCTAGTAATTAATAATATTGCAGGTGAGTTAGAAGCCTTAAAGCCTGTAATTGTTGAAGCAGAATCGGGTGATGTGGGAAGTGATTACAGCATATTGCAGGAAGATAGTACTGAATACGTTGCAATACAAACCAATTCAACTGCTTACAATCCCGAAAGCGACGCTCGTGTTATATCTTACGAAGTGACATTCCCTGATACAGGGACCTATGACCTGTTTGTTCGATTGCGCGTTGGGCCAAATACATATGATGATGACAGCTTCTTCTATGGCAACGGATTTGGAGAAAAAGACAGCGCAACTGATACTGATTGGATTTTTGTAAACGGCCTTGCGGCTGCCGGATTCTCAGATCCCGATGAAGTAGTGCTCGAGGCAGGCGGACTTGGCTCGGGAGTTTGGAAATGGGTCAATCTTTCACACAATGCTTATCAGGGTGATACTACACTTACCTTTACAATTGTAGATAATTTAACAAGAACTTTTCAGATTGGTGCTCGCGAAGATGGGCTGGATATCGATAAAATAGCATTCGGTAAGTCATATTTGTATTATACAGTAGGAAATCTTGATAACGTAGAACCTGGCTCGACTGAACTGCCGGGTGATGTATGGGAAGGTCCGCCACTCGCATCTAATCAGCCTAAATTTGTAGGTAATATTTATAGTCCTCCTCAGGTAGATAATTTTGAAGCTTATTGGAACCAGGTTACTCCGGAAAATGCGGGTAAATGGGGCAGCATTGAAGGAACACGGGACAATATGAATTGGAGCGGATTAGATGCTGCATATAATCTTGCTAGGGATAATGACTTCCCGTTCCACTTTCATGTGCTTATTTGGGGGGCTCAGCAGCCAAGTTGGATAAACACCTTATCCCCCGAAGAACAGCTTGAAGAAATAACGGAATGGTTTGAGGCTGTTGCTGAAAGATACCCTGAGATTGAGTATCTAGAGGTTGTAAATGAACCATTGGTTGGTCATAATCCTCCTGATGGTAGTAACGGACGAGCTAACTATAAAGAAGCTTTAGGCGGTGATGGAGAAACAGGCTGGGATTGGGTGCTTAGTGCATTTAGAATAGCTCGTGAAATTTTTCCTCCGGAAACTAAATTGATGCTGAACGATTTTAGTATTATCAGCAGCTCCAGTAGTAACTCTCAGTATCTCAATATTATAAGATTGCTTCAGGCAGAAAATTTAATTGATGTTATCGGTGAGCAAGGTCATGCATTTACTACAACCGCACCTGTGGTCACAATGAAAAGAAACCTCGATTCTCTTGCCTCAACAGGTCTTCCCATTCAGATTACTGAATTGGATATCGATGGACCTTCCGATGCTATACAATTACAGGGCTATCAGCGGATTTTCCCGGCGCTTTATGAGCATCCCGGTGTAGAGGGCATTACTTTATGGGGCTGGAGACGTGGGCTTTGGAGAGATGAGCAGGGTGCATATATTATTAACCAGGATGGTTCTGAAAGACCAGCTTTAGAATGGTTAAGGCAATATCTGGATACTTTAAGCATTGAGCCTGTTTTTGTTGAAGATATTGTGGAAATGCCTAATGAATTCCGTCTCGATAATAATTATCCGAATCCCTTTAATCCGACAACTAAAATAAAATATTCGGTTCCCGTGAATAGCCGTGTATCGTTAAAAGTATATGACATTTTAGGAAATGAGGTAGCAACATTATTTGAAGGCGTCCGTCAGCCGGGAAATTACGAAACAACTGTTGACGGCAGCAAACTTACAAGCGGCGTTTACTTCTATAGAATGAAAGCAGGAGATCCTTCGACAAGCTCAGGACAAAGTTTTGTGGAGACGAAGAAGCTGATGCTCTTGAAATAATATCATATGATACTTACTTTAAATAGAGGTGAATAAAATGATTAATAGCCCCCGCGCGAAAAAGCTGATTTTTTTTCTCTCTCTCGTTATTTCCGTTACAGCCTTTGGTCAGGTAAGATTTCCAAAACTTATAAGCGACGGTATGGTATTACAGCGTGATGCCGAATTAAGAATTTGGGGCTGGGCTGCCGAAGGAGAAAAAATTTCAATTCATTTTATCGATTCGACATATAGCACTACTGCCGATAATAAAGGCGATTGGAATATTGTACTTCCGAAATTAAGTGCCGGCGGTCCGTATGAAATGAATGTGAATGCCAGCAATTCAATTACAATTCGCGATATAATGATAGGCGAGGTCTGGGTTTGTTCCGGGCAATCGAATATGGAATTGAATATGAAAAGAGTAAGTCCGTTATATGGAAATGAAATCGCCACTTCGGAAAATCCTTATATACGATATTTTGAGGTTCCGGATAAATATGATTTTAATAGTCCGCAAAAAGATTTGCCATCTGGACGCTGGGAAAAGGCAAATCCTGAGAACGTTTTAAACTTTTCGGCAGTATCCTATTTTTTTGGAAAAGAAGTTTATGAAAAATATAAAGTTCCGGTAGGACTCATTAATTCAGCTTTAGGCGGTTCGCCTGCCGAATCATGGATAAGTGAGGAAGGCCTTAAAGAATTTCCTGAATATTATAATGAAGCTCAGAGATTTAAAGACGGTTCGTTGATACGGCAGATTCAGAATGAAGATAGAAGCAGGATAAGTGAGTGGTACGGCCGATTAAGGCGGAATGATGAAGGTTATAAGAATCCGGGAAAGCCCTGGTACAGCCCGAAATACAGGTCATCCGGTTGGTCAACTATGAAAATTCCGGGCTATTGGGCGGATAGCAAACTGGGTTTTGTGAATGGCGTTGTTTGGTTTAGAAAAGAAATAAATGTTCCCCCATCTATGGTTGGAAAACAAGTCCAACTTAATCTCGGCCGAATTGTTGATGCCGATTCCGTTTTTGTAAACGGAATTTTCATCGGAACAACAAGTTATCAATATCCGCCGAGAAGGTATGTTATTCTGCCTGGAATACTAAAAAAAGGTAAAAACATTATAGCCATTAGAGTTATTAACAGCATGGGTAGAGGAGGTTTTGTTGAAGATAAACCCTATGAATTGGTTGCCGGAGATGAAAGAATAGATCTAAAAGGTGACTGGCAATATCAGCTTGGCGCTAAAATGGAGCCTTTAAGAGGCGAGACATTTATCCGATGGAAGCCTTTGGGTTTATACAATGCAATGATTGCTCCGCTAGTCGACTATTCCATAAAAGGAGTAATATGGTATCAGGGAGAATCAAATGCAAACAGACCTATAGAATACAGAGAACTTTTTCCTGCATTAATTAAAGACTGGCGGAAAAATTGGAATCAAGGGGAATTCCCGTTTTTATTTGTACAGCTCCCAAATTTTATGGAGGCAAAACCTGAACCTACCGAAAGTAATTGGGCATTATTACGCGAAGCTCAGCTAAAGACCTTGTCTGTACCGAATACGGCTATGGCTGTAGCAATAGACATTGGCGAATGGAATGACATTCACCCGCTAAATAAAAAAGATATTGGTAAACGACTATTTCTTGCTGCGAAAAAAGTTGCTTACGGCGATGATACCGTCAACTATTCAGGTCCGATTTATAAGTCAATGGAAATTGATGGGAATAAAATAATTCTTACCTTTGAAAATATTGACGGTGGTTTGATTGCAAAAGGCAGTGAGAAACTTAATGGCTTTGCAATTGCCGGTGCCGATAAGCATTTTGTGTGGGCGCAAGCCAAGATTGAAAATGATAAAATTATTGTTTATAACGATGAGATTTCAAACCCGGTGGCGGTAAGATACGCGTGGGCCGATAATCCTACCGGAGCGAATTTATATAATAAAGGCGGATTACCGGCATCGCCATTCCGAACAGATGAGTATTAATAATTTTGTGAAACTAAAATGAATTTTGAAAATATTACTGCTTTTCTAATTGGTGATTTCATTTGTACCCAAAGATTATGTTTCATATAAGCAAATATTAAATAGAATATTTTTTTGCGAATATTGCTTTAGAAATGTGCACGAAAAAACAAAGGAGAGGTCATAAACAAATGCTAATGAACAATTTAAAAAGGAAAAATCATCTTTTTATTTTTCTTGCCTTTAATTTGATCCAGATAACATTTTTTTCACAAGTTTATGCTCAAGCGATAACAGTAAATGGTAAAGTGACTACACCAACCGCTGCGGTGCAAAACTCCATGGTTACTTTTGAAGACAACAACGATACAACAAGAAAATATTCCACCTTAACGGACTCACTAGGCAATTATCGCATTGACATGACAACCACTGCGATAAAACCGCAAAATAATATCCCAACGAAATTTGACTTGGCACAGAATTATCCCAATCCATTTTCATCGTCGACGGCGATTCCATACGCTCTGAAAAAACATTCAAAGGTCTATGTGACTATATACGACCTGCTAGGTAGAGAAGTGCGGAAAATTGATGCTGGAGTCCAACCGGTTGGTTCGCATAGAATACTATGGGACGGCTGCAATAACTTTGGTCAAAGAGTAGCGACCGGAATTTATCTCTATCGACTGGAAGCTGGCGGTGAATCCAAAGTCAGGAAGATGATATACAGCGCCGGCGGAAATGGTTTGATTTCCTTATCGCAGGTCAACACAGCCCGGTTGGCGAAACCAAGCCGAGATGCGATAACCTATTCTCAAGAAGGGACTTTTACAGTTCGGATTGAAAATACGAGTAATACATCTCCTTTGATCGTGGCGAAACAAATTGATAATGTGTTTCTTCAGAATGATACGACCCTTAATTTTACCGTATCTGCCCTGCCGGTGGCCAAGATATATACAGATAGTCTAAAACAATATATCCGGGGTTTCGGAGCGGCCAATATTTTGCCCTGGCGTCCGGATATGACGGATTCGGAGATTCAGACAGCTTTTGGCACCGGTGACGGACAATTGGGTTTTTCAATATTGCGGCTCAGGTTACCATCGAGCACAGGCTGGGATTTTTCAATCCAGGCTGCTACAGCAAAAAAAGCGTATGATATGGGCGTGCTGGTTTTCGCTTCACCCTGGTCGCCACCGGCAGCATTTAAAAGCAATAATAACACGACTGGGGGATATCTGCTGGAAAGTCATTACCAGGATTTTGTGGACCATCTAAATTCATTTATTGATTATATGGAGGATAATGGCGTTTCCTTATATGCGGTTTCAGTACAGAATGAACCGGATATTGAAGTATCCTATGAATCTTGCGATTACACTCCAGAGCAAATGAAAAATTTTATGGCGGGCTATGCCGGAGGAATTAATACTAAAGTCATCGCACCGGAATCTTTCCAATTTAGAAAAAACATGTCTGACCCAATATTAAATGATTCTGCCGCCTGTGCAAATCTGGATATTGTCGGCGGACATATTTACGGCGGCGGGCTGGGGAGCTATCCTCTGGCGGTTGAAAAAGGCAAAGAACTGTGGATGACTGAACATCTCGACACCGATACAACCTGGAGCGCTGTTCTGGCAACCGGCAAAGAAATTAACGATTGTATGAATGTCGGAATGAATGCTTATGTCTGGTGGTATCTTGTCAGATTTTATGGGCCGATACTCGAAGATGGTAATGTGTCCAAACGCGGCTACGTAATGTCGCAGTATGCCCGGTTCGTTCGCCCCGGGTTTTATCGAATAAAATGTAACTCTACACCGCAGAGAAATATTTATGTCACCTCGTATAAAGACGATTCCGGCAAGGTTGTCATTGTTGCGTTGAATACGAGTTCATCTGCTATCCAACAAACTTTTACGGTAACCAACGGAATCATGACTGCCGTTACCCCGTATACTACATCTCAATATAAAAAATGCGAACAAGCCTGCAATATTTCCGTAAGCAACGGTACTTTCACAGCAACTTTGGATGCTTCCAACATAACGACGTTCGTGTCGAATTAATACTTTGTAAGCTTTTGAGGATTTTTATTATGAAATTATTCCAAATTAATTGTGTTAAAAATAACCTGCTTTTTATCTCACCTACTTTCGTTTTGCTATTTTCCATACAAACTTTTGCCCAAACCGATACAATCCAGACCAATGTTCCCGCTCTTTAAAATGTCTATACCCATGATTTTTATATCGGGTGTCTCTTTTCCTATAGACATGTCGGCTTGCCGACGATCCGCCGGTGTCAGGTCAATCCTCGGTGGTTGCTCCAAACGGTGGATATTTAATCCGATTTCACATGAACAGTATGTCCCCCGGCAACAATATGAAACCCCAGTACACGGTTGATATCAGCGCCAGCGCCGCGGCCTATAATGCGGCTTCACCAGCCGAAAAAGACTCTTTGACTTTTCTTCTACACTTAATTGATGTTTCAAAATATATTGTTCAATAAAAACAAGCACTTGCGGCGACAAACGTCTTAAAAAGTTCAATTGTGTAGTGCCACAATAATTGATATTAAGGCTTGACTCTGGTCGTGTTAAAGTCCGCCAGATGCCGGATTGTAATGACTAATGAAAGGAGAGGCAATGTTTACACGCATCAAGAGATCAGGCAAGTACGAATACCTACAAATATGTGAGTCAAAAAGGGAAGGAAAAAGAATAAAGCAGCGAGTAGTATCTACTATAGGCAGGATGGATAGATTAAAGGAAAGAGGTACTATAGAGCAATTAGTACATTTTCTGGCAAAGTATTCCGAAAAAGTTATGCTTGTACTTTCCAGAAAAAGTAATCCAAAAGCTACGGTAAAGAAGATTGGTACATCTTTAATATTTGAAAGATTATGGGAGGAAACAGGTATAAGATCGATCATTGAGAATTTAGTAGATAGGCGTAAATATCCATTTTCTGTAGAGCGTGCTATTTTTCTAACTGTTTTACACAAACTACTTAAATCGGGTCAGATAGAGATTGTATACGTTGGCAGAGGGATTATGAATTAAAAGGTGTAGATTCGCTTCAGCTTTATAATTTATATCGAGCCATGGCATGGATAGGCGAGGAGTTGGATGATCAGAAAGACGCAACCCCTTTTAGTCCGAGGTGTACAAAAGATTTGATAGAAGAAGAATTATTTTTACACCGTCGTGATTTGTTCAATAGTCTTGATATAGTATTTTTTGATACGACAACCATCTACTTTGAAGGTAATGGCGGTAAGACAATAGGAAAAAGAGGAAACAATAAAGATCATCGACCAGACTTTCCCGAGGGGATTCCATTGGAAAAAGCAGATGGTAGTTGGAGTGATAATAGACAATTATGGTCAGCCAATATGCTGTGAGATGTGGCCTGGCAACACAACAGATGTGAAAACATTGATTCCGGTGATTTATAAATTACGGAAAAGATTTTCAATAAACAGTATTTGTGTAGTAGCTGATCGAGGTATGATAAGCAAGGAGACTATAAAAGCCTTAAGTGATAAAAAGCGTAATATTCCCTACATTCTTGGTGCTCGTATGCGTAAGGTAAAAGAGATAAGAGAGATTATTGAGAGCCATATAGATATTGATGCATTCACGGAAGTTTATCCGGAGAGCAGATTATCACAAAAGCACCTTCACCATTAAGGGTAAGTGAAGTAAAAGTAGGTGAGCGTAGATATATTCTATGTTACAGTAGTAGAGAAGCAAGAAAAGAGGCGGCTGATAGAAAAGCCATATTAGAATCTTTGAAGGAGAAAGTTAAGAAGAACCCCGGATCGTTAATTGGCAATAGGGGATACCGTAAATATCTAAAGATAGATACTGGAACAGTAAAAGTTGATGATAATAAGATAGAATCTTCAGCAAAGTTTGATGGGCTGTGGGTTTTACAAACGAATAAGGAATGGTCTGCTGAACAGGTTACATTAAAGTACAAACAGTTATGGCAGATTGAATATCTTTTTAGAGACTTCTCCGAAGGAGTCCCTACGGGAGAAGAGTGTTTTGCAAACCAGGCCGGTTTTTCATAAATGCGATGAAACGATACGCGGACATGTATTTTGTAGTTTTCTTGCGTTAAGCATCCAGGCATATATATTTATAACAATGTGGCATAGGTTTCATAATTAAATTTGAT
>CAYTUQ010000022.1:0-21228 GCA_964441235.1 uncultured bacterium
ATTGGACGAAATATTGGTCTGACATGCTATTGCAAAGATACTTATGGAACGCTATCTAGTATCAGATTGCCAACCCAATGTGACTAATTTTGATATGTTTAACAATTTTCTTGGCATCCCCCGTAGAAATAAGATTAAACCCCTGTAAACCCAGTGAAATATGCTTCGCCCCGATACAGTCATCTTTTCTTATGGGGTAAACATTTCACCCTGTGAGATATTATATAACCCATTTGTCTCTCATCCTTCATTATTTTTTATCTCACAAGGTGAACGGGGTAAACCATCCGGTTTAGAATTATCCCACTCTATTTGCCATTTAAAATCCACAATATTTTTAATCATTTCTGCCAGATCTTTTATCGTTAAATCTTTTCCTGCACCGATATTGATGAATTCACCGATGTCATTGGCATTATAATTGTCCATGAGATACACAACGGCGTCAGCGAGGTCGTCTTCACCCCGTGGAATATATTTTATGTTGAATTACATCCAATTAATCAATTTATAAATAAGCCCATAATGAAATTAATTATTTATATTGTCTGTATTATTCAACGGGGCAAGCGTAGAGGAATTCGCGGCGGGGCTCTCCACTACCCCAGAGTTTAAGAGAGACTGTTCACGAATTGCACGAATTAACACGAATTATCTTTACCCTGTTAAATAATAACTTTATACATTATAGATAATCGTTTTTAAAATTTATTTAACGGGGTGAATGTATTTTTTTCCATGTTTTGATAAGAGCAACATTATGCAATAAACTATTTATTTTTCATTTGTTAAAAATTAATATTTTTTCTTCGTGTCTCTTCGTGAAATTGGTGGACTATTATTCTTTTTTCTGTCCACGAATGACCACCGCCACGTCGGGGCAGGCACGAATTTTCATGAATGTTTTTTGTATTATCCGTCAAGAGCCGAATCTACCAATTTTTTTATACTCATTTCCTTTTGTCGTTAGTCGGTACTTCTGATTTTTGCTTTTTGGTTTATCAGGTATAGTCATTTCAATGATTTCATTTTTTATTGCAGGAATAAGGTAGTTCGTTCTAAAATATTCACGATCTGATAATGCTAATTTCCTTTGCAATTCCTCACGTGTCATAATTCCATCCATTACCATAACAAGTTTTTCAACTTGCGGGGTGACTTGCGGGGTGACTTTCAAATCGGTAATTACAGTTTTAATAAAATCTCCCCGCGGGATTAGCTCAAGTTTAATATTTGGACAATCAGCCAAGAATTTTCTTATTCGAATGAAACCAGTGCCATATTTTTCGACATCGCCCCATAAATAAAACGCTTCTGCTAGTAATTTATTTCTGTGCACGGCAATGTAGTTGTCGGTTTGCAAATCTTCAGGAGTTAAACCGCCCATCAGTCTACCCGGATTTGTTATTTCAATTCTATTATCATAGATCTTAATGATCACATCAGTCGGGTTGCGGTAGTCCTTATGAATAATGGCATTTACCCCGTTAGATAAAATTACTTTTCAGAAAATTATTTGACCTATACAATTATCTATTATCTATCAAACGGGTTGAGCCCCATTAGATAATTCTTTAGTCTGTTTTTTATATATCTTTTCCCCCATGATGTTTTTAGATACTTTTCTCTGTGGGTTGCATCTTGTTGATTTAAACATGCCTCGTAATAAATTAACTGAAATGGTCTTCTGTTCTTTGTAGAAAACACCTTTCCGTTATTATGCTCATTTAACCTGTTTTCTATTTCTTTTGTATAACCAACATAAAATTTGTTATCCTTAAAACTTTTTAACACATATACGTAATACATTTTTAATATCTAACGGGGTGAAGTAATAGTTCCCTGATGACGGATAGTGGATATTGCCATTTTTCTTTTCTGCGGGTTTCTTCAGTGAATTCAAAAGTAATGCTGATATTTTTCTTAATAAAAGTCATTGCTTCGCTAACCGCGGCAACAAGCGGCAATTTTATTAACACATCATCAATGATTACGTCAGGCGCTTTAAATCTACCGATATGTATTCCCGTATGATGCGCTCCAAACAACAAAAGGGCGGCAAAAGTAGCTTTTCCTTTTTTGGTAATTCCTGTTTTTTCAAGGTTTAATTGATTATCATCAGACAGTTCGATACGGCCTTTATTTTTAACTTCATTAAAAAAGGATGATATAATATTCGGGAAAAGTTCATTGACGGATTCATCAACCAAAAAAGAATCGAAAGAACTATTGACACTGCGTACCTGCATTTCAACTATTTCATCCAAGGGAACGAGATGGTTTGAAGCACCAATTCTTTTATAGTACCTGCCTTTGCATGATACCGGTTTTACAGGATATTCCTGAATAATAATTTCAACAATAGTGATTCCATCGGATTCAATAAGGTTCATAGCAGGAAATATTTGTGGTTGCGTTGCCTGTTTGATCTTATTCGCCCAATCTTTGATTATTTCTGCATCTGCATGAACACATTTTATCGTTCCCTCATTACTAACGCCGATAAGTATAGTTCCTCCAATAGAATTAGAGAAAGAACAGATGGTTTCAATGACCTCTTTCCCAAAATTTTCCTTGAATTCAGAACGCTGATGTTCTTTGTTATCTATTATATCGAGTATGCGTTTAAGCATAATGTGTTTCAGTCTGAAAATTTATTATTTTTATTATGCTGGTCTCTATAAAGATAATCTATCCTCTTCATATTAAAAGTTGATGCTCTGCGGATTATGCCGTGAACTTTCCCATCTCGTAGAGATCCCTTTGGGAAAGGGATGCCTCCGGCACGTAGCCTTTTTGGAGGAGAAGTTCTGTCAAATAGGAGCCGTCTTGGCCAGTTATGCCGGTGATGAGTGCTTTTTTCATGTGTTTATTTGTCCGCTAATTACACTAATTCACGCGAATTATTTTATTATGTATTTTTAGTTTAATTCGCCTGCCTGTGCGAGCACGCAGACAGGTGAAATTCGCGGACCATTCTCTTATATTTTAGACTTTTTTCTCCAAAATTGATCAATATACCGAGTTTATATCCGGTTGCTTTAAGATAATTCAATACCTGCGATTCATGTTCGGAATTCAAAGAAGATAATGCCTTTAATTCAACAATTATTTTATCGTAACAGATAAAATCGGCGATATATTTCTTTTCAAGTTCAATATCTTTATAAACGATAGATAAAACTTTTTCTTTTTCAAAGGGAATATGTTGTTTTTTAAACTCAATTGATAATGCTTCCTGATACACAGGTTCAAGAAAACCGCATCCAAGTGTTTTGTGGACCTCCATGCAAGCGCCGATGATTCGGTAACTTTTCCCGAAGGGATCACTTCGTTGACTTCTTTGTAAATCAGATCAACCACTATTTGAGTCCACTAATTAAACGGAATATTTTTGTCCACGAATTGCACCCCGATACGGTCATTCTTCCCTATCCCAAAGGGATCTCCATGAGACGGGGCAGGCTAAATGTTTTTTATAGTCCGTCAGGAGTTGGATCTATCGCTCCGTCAGAAGCCGGATCTACCGATTTTTTAAATCTATATACTTTCGCATGTTTGTCGACTTTATGCAAAAGTTTTCTCTATTTTAGAAAAGTTCATAAAATATATATTTCTTTTTCGTGGTAATTCGTGTTATTAGTGGACTATTTTTTTTATCCACGAATCCGTCGGTGGCCGGACATGGTTACACCCCAGTACGGTCATTCCCTGTTAAATATTGCTTCGCATTTTACCCTCCCTAGACGGGTCTCCGAGTGAGATATTTTCCAATTTATCCAGTTGTTGTTTTCTTCGCTGTTATCTCACAGGGTGAACTTCCCCACGGGGCAGGCAAATTTTCAAGAATTGTTTTTATGATCCGTCAGGAGCCAGATCTATAGATTTTCTAAATTTATATGCTTTTTCTATTTTATAAGTTTGCCAGTTTATATAGTTTTAGTTCTTTAATGAAAGAGAAATCTTTGATATTGTAAGTAAATAAATCCATTTTAATAAGAATTGCAGTTGCTGCAGTAATAGCATCTGGAATCATTAGATTATGACTCTTTGAATATTCTTCAATCAATTCAATTGCAATTTCTGAAATATATGAATCAATTTGATGAACATTTAAAGAATAAATACATTTTTTAATCTTATGTAACTCCTTCTTATTTAAAGCCCCGTAGTACAATTCCATAACACTAATTGCACTTATAACAATATTATCAAAACCAATCTGCTCAAGTTCTTTAAGTGTTTTATTATTACCTTTGAAGAATTCAATAATAACATTGGTATCACATAAAACCATTTATATACTCCTTTCCCATGCTTTTTTCCTTATATCGGATAAAGAAATAGAGCGGTTTTTCCAAATACCAAACAAATCATCAAAATTTTTTGTTTTAAAAGAGTTTGTTGATTTTTCTATTTCAGATATTTCAATGAAACTTATTTCACGAAGAAAACGTATGAAAATATCTAATTTCGATTCATCCTTAATATTTAAAGTGATTTTTTGCATTGCATCTCCTTTATATTACGTTTATTGTTATCTTAAAAATATAACATTAATTATTTCCATAATGTCTTTATTCTTTAAATTAACAGAACAAGGAATATTCAAAGTATTTTACCAAAGTTCGCTGCTGGATGCCTGGTAAAATTTAGTTCTGATACCTGTTTCTTTAATCGCATCCAAAAATCTTAAAACACCAATTCCGTCTACTTCTGCCGTATATTCAGGCACCTCAAAGGAAACTTTGACATGGCTCTGTGCCGCGAGATTATGTCGAAGACATCCCTTCGGGATATATTTCATCGGGTTGAACTTTTTCCAATATCCTATTCAAATTGCTTGAATCTGTCATATCTCCGTAATGGAGGAACATTTCAACATTTTTATTATGAGGATCTTTGTATATATGGTCTATCCGTTTCGTATTGAAAGTTTAGGCTCTGCGGATAATGCCGTGAACTTCGTAGCCTTTTTGGAGGAGTAATTCCGCAAGATAGGAGCCATATTGACCGGTTATGCCGGTTATGAGTGCTTTTTTTACCATATGTTTGTCCACCAATTACACCCCAGTACGGTCATTCTTCCCTATGGGGCAGGCTAATTTTCACTAGTTATTTTTTTGTATTTTTAGTTTGATTTTCTTTTCGACTTTATGTAATAATTTTCACGTAATTTATTAATCGATTTATAGATATTCTCTTTATTCGTGTTAATTCGTGTGCTAAAGGCATCTCTCCGAGATAATTCGTGGACTAAAATCCTCTTTTCTGAACTTTCTCCCAGTCGGTTTTTGCCATGATCTTTACCAGTTCCTCAAATTTCACCCGTGGTTCCCGGCCGAGTTTTTCTTTTGACTTTGATGCGTCACCAATTAGCAAATCAACTTCTGTGGGACGGTAATATCTGGGATCAATTTCAACTACTACTTTTCCAGTCTTTTTATCAATTCCTTTTTCATTTTCGTTTTTACCATTCCAGTCCAAATCTATATTTAGCTCTTTAAAAGCGAGATCACAAAATTCTCTAACCGTATGTGTTTCTCCTGTAGCCATAACATAATCATCGGGTTTATCTTGCTGTAACATAATCCACATACCCTCGCAATATTCAGGAGCGTAGCCCCAGTCGCGTTTGGCGTTTAGATTGCCAAGATAGAGTTTGTCTTGTATTCCCTCTTTTATCCGCGCCGCTGCCCGTGTGATCTTCCGCGTTACAAAAGTTTCACCAAGTCTTGGTGATTCGTGATTAAATAAAATTCCATTGCATGCAAAAATATTATATGCCTCTCTAAAATTCACGGTAATCCAGTAGGCATAAACCTTAGCTGCTGCGTAGGGACTTCGCGGATAAAATGGTGTATTCTCCTTTTGGGGTATTTCCTGAACTTTTCCGAACATTTCAGAGCTTGATGCCTGGTAAAATTTTGTCTTGATTCCTATTTCCTTAATGGCATCAAGGAATCTTAGAACGCCTATTGCATCTACTTCTGCCGTATATTCCGGAACTTCAAAGGATACTTTTACATGGCTTTGTGCCGCAAGGTTATGTCGAAGACATCTCGAGATATGGCAAATACCTTTTTTCACTTCACTTATTTCACCCATTTCGTTGATTTCGCTCATTTCGTCAATTTCGCTGGATAAAAATATTTGTAATACAACAGTAATTTTCTGTTTATTTCATATCTCTCTGCTCTAATGGGCAATAATATCTTTTTCTCTACCAGGTTCTCAATAATCCTGAATAATGTTGAGCGTACTATTTTACTATTCTCAAGAACCATTTTTGTAAGTTCTCTCCTTGAAAGAATACGCTCATGAGATATTAATTGAATAACCTTCTCTTCTCTATTTGTTAATTTCAAAGAGTCTACCCATACATCTAAAAATTTTTCAACTTCATTCTTTATCTCATCAGTCGAAAGGATAAAATCTTGTTTGGAACAACTTTTCCCAATCTCTTTTGAGAGGATAGCATTTTGATAAATAAGAAGTGCTTCTCTGGGACTCCCGTCAGCCAACTCAACCACGATATCTCTCACATTCCGAGGCAATATTTCTGGAAATTCTCCTGTTCTCCTATTGAGCGTTTCTTTTATATCATTATCGCTCATTTTCGTCACAGGGATTACATCTTCAAGAATATTTTCCAAATTTTCTTCTTTAAAAAAACGGTATTTGTATGCTATATATTCCTTATACATCACCTAAGGGAGTGCGAAAAAGGTTAATAGATTTTTCGATTTCAAAATATCTTTGAGTGAATCTAATATTACAATTACATCTTTTTCTTTCTTTACCCCGTTAAATATAACATTATTTTTCTCATTTTGTTTAAAATACATGATAATTATTTACCTTTTTAATTAATCTATTTATTATTCATTATTTAACGGGGTGAATCGATCTCATCTATACAAAGGATAACCTTATTCTTTGATGTAAGTAAACCTAAAACCTTCTCGATCTTATTCTTGATTGCAGAGAGATTGTATCTTTCCCTGGCTTGTGCTGCCAATTTACTCTCACCCTCAACTATTTTTCTTACCTTTATTCCCTTCTCTCTACTTTTAACCTCTTCTTTCGCTAAGAAATCAATTGTCTCCTTTGCATAATGTCTGTAACCAGAAAATTGCTTCATTTGAAGAATCTTAGCACATAATTTATATAGTAAATCTGCAATTATAACTTCCTTTGTTTCCTTTTCAGAAATAGGAATAATAATTTTTTCCACCCCCTTATCTGGAAATTTTAAAAGGTTAAATAGGGTAGTCTTTCCGCTTCCAGTTTCTCCAGCAATTCCATAAATAGAGCTATGCATGAATCTTCCAGTGTTCTCCATTTTCCTTAATTCTTTTTCTCTATTTACGAAAAGCACCTTTTCCTTATCAATCAAAGGTAAATCTATGAACATCTCAAGGATTTTTTCCCCTAAATTCACCTTATCATCTCCACAGCCATAATAGTATAGTCGTAACTATTCATGACTCATATTGCACCCATCCCGATGAATATTGGGAAAATACCACGAAATTATTTTTTATTCTTTTTGTATTTTGTGTTACAAGTTTACAAAACAAATCTTTTATATTCCAGTTTGGGATGGTGTCCAAAATTCACAATAAGACATAACTTTAAACCGGTAGCATGTAAATAGTTCAATATCTGTGATCTATGTTCATTTGAAATCTTTGATACTGCTTTGATTTCAACAATAATTTTGTCATAACAAAGAAAATCTGGTTTGTATTTTTGTTTCAATATTTTAGCACAATATTTAAGCTGCAATTCTTTTTGAGATTCAAAAGGAATCTTTTGAAAATCAAATTCTATTTCTAAACATTCCTGGTACACATTTTCTAAAAAACCACAACCAATTTCTTTGTAAACATTAAAACATGCTCCAATAATAGCATAACTTTCGTCTGCATAAAAAATTTCTGTTTTTATTTTATCTCCTTTCGATTTTTTTTTGCCTGCCCGACGCAGGCGGGTGTTTCGAGGGCTACTACAATTGTTGTCAATAACCTCTTTAAAAGACGAAATTAGCTCTAATTCGTTCCGCAATTGTCCCACTAGGGACATTATTCCTGTCCCATAGGGATCCTTCGGATAACCATTAAGTGAACAATTATAGATAATCACAATAGTTTTAATGTGTTTTCTCATAGAGATGCCTTTCCATTGGTCACAGAGGTCAAGTAGGACTCTTCAACAGAAGTTCTACGAACCTTCGGAGCATCCCGCTGGGGAGTTTTGCAAACTTTGAGTACGTTGCGTGAAACTCTTTATTCTTTCTCGTCCCAATGGTGTATCTATGAGGAAAAGAGCACAAAGGATACGCGAAGGGCACATAGGTTTTTTATTAAAATGACGTTGTAGGATTAATATAGCCATATATTTCTTTTGTAATTTTGGAATAGAAGTCATATAAATCGTTCTCGACAAATCTCTTTATCATATCAGGGAATATTTCCGGATTATCTTTAATAAAATCTACACCACATTCTATCTGATATGCAACTGTTGGAGGATCATCAAAAATAGCGTCTTTATATTTAGCCATTTCATAAAATTCACCTATTTTGTATTCCGGGAAGTTTTTAAAAATCATATAAAAATCAATATAATCTTTAATTTCTGTTCGACTAACCAAAGCAGTAAATTTATTTGAAAGTATATTTCTAAGATTGTCAATCAAAAGGTAATGTCCATTTTCAAACTTATATTTACACCTCGTTTCTCTATTAGAGAGTCGGTCAAAAACAAAATCAACTTTGATGTTTTTAATTAAGACAGAAAGGAAAGTGGAGCTTTCTTTAATTTTGGTATAATCATTTAAGAAATAGGTTTTCAGTTGGAAATCAATATCACTCAGTTTGATGCTTTTATAAGTAAATAAATCGAGGTCTTCGGATTTCCGATGCGCCAAATAGAAAACAGACAGCGCTGTTCCACCTGTTAAGAAAAAATGTTTTTCAATGTCAGAATTGGAAATGAGTTGCATAAGAACTTCTCTTTGAGCATTTGAGGCGTATGCTTTCCTGTATTCTTTATTAACTTCCATAAACTGATACTAATCTATTCCACTTCTTTTTTGAGTACTCACTGAGTTTAAGCTTAGGCAAATTTCTGGAAATGTCCTTAATAGTAAAGATTTTTAATGTATCCACTACTCTTCCATGCTCCAAAAATCTGAACATCATCCATAAAAAAGCGCTATTATCATAGTTTTTTCTTATGAATCTTTTTATTGCTTTTTCTTCATTTAATTTTGGGTAATCCCAAAAAATTGCTTTATAGTAATTCATGATTTTTTTTCTCCCATCGAAGAGGTCTCTTGAGACAAAGTACGCCCCAGTGAAATATGCTTCGCATTTCACAGGGTAAACATTTCACGGGGCAGGCAAAGGACGCCCCCTTACGCCTCGCTATCCCAAAGGGATCTCATTGAGATAAGGAAGGTTGAGGTTGGGGTCAAGGTTGAGGTTAAAATCCAAAATCCAAAGTTTCAGTTACAGGTCAAGGTCAAGGTTGAGGCTTCAGGAATAAGATAATTTTGTTCAAATCTCTACAAATGTTATTCAAATTTTTATCTAATCTTTCTAAATCCTAATTTTTTAAATACCCAACTCTTTTTCCATATTCAAGATGGCTCTGTGTCTCTGTTACGGATCCTCTTGCCCCGTGAAATAGTTATTATTTAAAACTTTTTAAAAATCAAAGTAAATTATTTTTATCATATTTTCATATTTCACGGGGCTGGCATAATAATAAAAATGTATTTTATCAAGACTATGTTATCTTCCAAATGCCTCAGCAATATTAGCAGAAATACTTAATGCTGACCTTCTAATTTGTGATGCTTGCCCCGTTAGATAATTTTTCAACCTATGCTTTAAATAACTCTTTCCCCTACTCTATCTAACGGGGGTAAAACCATAATCTTCTTTCTTTGGAAGTTCTTCAGTTATCTTAAATATCTCCTCGGTAATTTTCATTGCCTCTTTCCAGATTGGCATTTCCTTGAAAGATTTATACAAACTCAACCTCAGCCTTAACCTTAGCCTTATTTATCATTTGTGCCGCAGGCATCCCGTTGGGGAGTTTTGACATTTATCCCGTAGGATAATACTCATAGTTTTATATACTAATCTAATATAAATATCCAACGGGGTGAATTTTTCACTTCCTTGAAAGATTTATACAAACTCAGCCTTAACCTTTGCCTCTACCTCTGCCTTAACCTTAACCTCGATCTTATTCGTCATTTGCGCTTGGTAGACCTGTCGAGAACTCCTTGCATCTTTTTAGTGAAAAGGTTTCCTCTCCTATTTTAAAGTAGTGCCAGTGGCAGATAGTAGATTTTTTTAACTTATCGTACCAAATCCTGACAAGTCGGGGGAGAAACTCTAAGTGACGTAGTAGAATTAATATCAACATTATATTCAAAAATAGATTTTATGCATTTAATATTGGATCTCTAACGAGTAAATCAAGTTATCTTTTTTAACTATTTACACCATTTTACAATTGGTTGATCACTTGGTTAATCAATAATTACTCTCTTTGTACAACAAAAATGGTTTTCTTTCTTCTTTGCTGAAAGGTAATATCAAAATAATCAAACACGTTTTCTCTACCAAGAAGAAAAGGAACGCTCTCAATTTGTGCCCATGCAACGGTACAATCAAACCGATATTCTTCTATTTTCATATTAATATTAGAAAATCTCACACATATAATACCACCAATACCTCCTATTTCCTTTACCTCTGTTGCATTTCTTTCCAGACCTAAAAATTGGCCCATTCGGTAAGGAATTAAAGTATAATCTGCCCCTGAATCCACATAGAAATATTCTGCAATCCACTCATTATTAAACCTGAGAAGATACACTTTGGCAACTGGTCTAAATATCACTACCCCCGATCGTAGTCGCTCCTGTCTATAATCAAATTCAACCAATTATCTTTACCCTACTACGCCAGTTAAGAATCTTTATACAACATATCGCACCAATAGAAATTAATAATCAAAATATATAGTATGCTAAATTTGTAAGTTACGTAGTAGGGTCAACCTTATTAAAAAGATAAAAGTCTCACCACGCGGCACTTTCCAGAGAGCTATCTCTTTATCTGGATATTTTTCTTTAGCATTTTTGTACACTACTTCTGGATCATCATCTGCACACACTACTTCTTTATTTACGATAGAGATATACTTATCCTCGTATTTACTCAGGTCTGCCTTTGTAAACCAATTAAAGTTATTATCCATCTTATTAAACCTCCAAAATTTCATTTAGTACTATTTTGTCATTGTTTTTAAAATGACACAATAAATTACTCTTTAAACAATAATTCATACTGCTTTATGTATTTTTCAAAAGCAACTCTCCTTTATTTTCAATTTCTCTGTAAACAGATCCAATTTCTTTTTTATAGAAGTCATATTCATCTTTACTGGGAACTAATATATCCTTTGCTATCTTAATATCTTTTAAAAGTTCTCGTATTTTTTGTTTCATTTTAATCTTTTTTTTAACTTCTTTTTTAACTACACAGATATCCAAATCGCTGTCTTCTAAAGGTTCACCGCAAGCATAACTTCCAAAAATAATTATCTTTTCAGGTTCTAGGGATTTTAATTTCCTTACTATTTCTTCTTTTATTTTTTCAATATTTATTGTTTTGGTAGCCATTTTATCCTCACTGATTGTCTATTAAAATATAGGAATTTACTTTGAATAAATCTATATACTAGTTGCCAAATGTAAGAATATATATGATACCGCAGATACTGAATTGTTTTTTAGAGATGCTTCGGGTCTAAAGTAGCGCCAGTGGTAAATATTAGATTTTTTTTAACTTATCATACCAGTAAAATCCAAAGGTTCAGTTACAGATTGAGGTCAAGATTGAGATTAAAATCATTCGTAGAATTCTCAATGAGACAAATTCCAAAGCACAAATTTTAAATCAAATCCAAATGTCAAAGTTCAATGAGTCACGTGTTTTGACATTAATTTTTCTTTTCCTTGAAAGATTTATACAAACTTATCCTCTGCCTTAACCTCGACCTTATTTATCATTTGTCATTTACACCAATCACGAATGATTACTTTCTTGTTCGCCGTAGCCATTGCGAAGGAGAATTCCTTGTTACTTTTTTTGGAGATCCTTTCCCACCAGGTCACATAGGACTCGGAAGGATCCCTCTGTTTTCGGGCATCATTTCTATCAATCATTTCTAAAGAATCTCCGATTGTTACCGATAATTAGTAGTAGGTGATTGAAATCCGAATGAAGGGATACCGTATGGCTCGAACATTATATTCTAAAAAGTCGATTCCTTTGTTTCTTCTCATCTCTTTATTTTTCTTTTTTTCCCATGCCTCGCTCTCTGCTCAGGAATATATGCAGTGGCGGATGAGTGGGTGTTCTCTGTTCTGTGAAGGACAACCTTATGCCACAGAAACACATATACTGGGCAGTGCTTATATTGCCGATTTGCTTGACTATAAGATGACATGGTGGCAGTCCGATGCATTGATCTTCGGATTAGGATTGACCTGGGAAATAAAGGATGCACTGGTTCCCTGGGAAAAGGCCGGGGCGATAGGTGGCGAGGGGTTCGCTCCCAATGACGTCCTGGCTAATGTAATCGGCATTACTACCCACCGCCTCAGTATCCTACTGTGGAATCGGTTTGTGCATGGGAAATGGACTCTGAATGGGTACAATTATGTCCTTAAAAAGCAACCAACCCGGATTGTACATAAATAAGGTTCTATAAATAGAGTTCATATTATCAGTTTTATTGAATTTTAATGAGTATTAATCGTTTTTCCCGATTATTGATAAATACTGAAATCCGCATTTTTTTAGTTCATTTTGCTAAAGAAAAAACTCTTTCGACCGATAAGAAATGAAGATATAAAAATTTTCAATATGTATACGGAGTTACTACTGCCCGGTTAAAAGTTTGGACTGAGGTTTCTCCCATTGATACCGGAGATAGAAATCACTGCATTAATAATAAGGAGCGATAGATGAGTTACATTCTATTATTTATCTTAGGATTGATGGTGGGCATGAGCTTGATGTGTGTCCTTATCGGTGGTGGTCGGGCAGAACTGGAACAAAAACTAATGATACTACGCAAACAGCTGTATTCCCATCGGCAGTAAATAGATTTCACCTATTACAAACTATAAGACCACCCCTTATTTGATTTGTCTATCTATTCAATACTTTACTCTGTGGCAATGAATTACTCCGCCGCAATCAGTGGGGTATCACTCTGGTACAACCCAAGAGGCGGGGAATTAAACCTTGCCTTCTTGATCAAACGTAACCAGTAACAGGATTCTCGTAGTTCTTTTCTTACAGATTCTTCGAGTAAGACAATTTTTAACTTGTTCACCCCGTGAGATATTCCACTGATACAACAGTGAATTGTTTTAAACAATTCTATTTTAATCATTTTATAATCCAATATAACATGTATTTATCTAACGGGGTAAATAAAATCAGCATGACTCTCAGCGCCATACGCTTCTTTGTAGTTAGCGTCTACTGATATCCCCGAGCATGTTAATTGTCTGCCGATATAACGCCCTACGTCGGTTCTGTTGAGTCGCAAAACTAATTTAATGATTTCCCGTGCTCCAAAGTCTAATAAAGGATCTGAAGGCTCACTTCTTTTATTTTTCACTTTGCATTTTTCACTGAGCAGTGGCGTATGACTATGGGTAGCCGGTCAGGATAATTTAAATTGTAATAACGCAATAATTGGTAATACAGACTAAACTTATTCGAATTCTAACCGATAATATTAGTGACACTTGAAATATGAGAAAAGAAGGGAAAATATATGAATTTATATCATAATCCAAATTTACTCAGACCTTTATTAACCCGATTTACTGTATTGATTATACTTTTTATAGTAATGCTTCCCATTACAACCAGTGGGCAGGATTATTTTCAATGGAGGGAAGAACCATCGCAATTGGTGTTTCAGGACTATCATTATGACAAGATTGCCTTTCGGATGTTAACAACCTCTTTCATAACCCGTAAAATGGATGAATCCCTATCCTGGTGGCAATCAGATTTATTTACATTTGTAGCTACGGCAATGTGGGAAATCAAAGACGGATACATTCCCGAAGAAAAGGCAGGTTGGTGGGGTGGCCCGGGTTTTAATGCCAATGATTTACTGGCAAACACTTTAGGGATAATAACCACTAGGGCCAGTGTATTGCTATGGAACCGACTCCGCTATGGCCACTGGCAATTCAAAAATCGATGAAATAAAAAAGATAAAAGTCAATAACCCCGCCCTTCCGGACGAGTCATTTAAGGGCGGTGGTAAAATATTATTATTTCACTGAAACTGATTAAGAGCGGTTTATTCTTTCACAGCTAAGAAGTTTTGAGAACAGGAGAATGGGTGATTGGGAGTGATTTACGGTTTGGTTTTTTTGCGTTTCTTCTTTTGTTTAGAGTCATCATCAGAGGAATAATGGTAATACTTGTAATAGTAATAATAAGAATCATAAGAAGTGGCTTTCGATATTCCATTCAGTATTGCTCCACCCAAAAGAGCATCAATCTGTCTCAACAAATTGACAGATCGAATAAAGGTATTTTTACCAGTTTTTCCGCACCTTGCCAGGAGTATAACTTGATCTATTTTTTTGGATATCATAGTAGCATTAGTTACAGCTATAATTGGAGGCGAATCTAATAGAACCATATCCCATTTGGGCTCCAATCTTGCTATCAATTCTGCCATCCGGTTTGAGCCTAATAGTTCCGTTGGATTAGGAGGTATACCTCCGGAAGTAACAATATATAGATTTTCCACGTGAGTAGTTCTTATCAATGACTCGACGTCTTTTTCACTACACGCTAAATATTATATAATTCCCGGTTCTTTGGAAATTTCAAATATTTTATGTATGGTCGAACGTCTTAAATCAGTATCAATAAGTAGTGTTCTTTTCCCAAGGTTCGCAAAAGTTATAGCCAGATTGCATACAATTGTTGTCTTTCCTTCTCCCGGACCCGGGCTGGAAATAACAATAGATTTTATCTCTTTGTCTGCAGAAGAAAACATTACGTTAGTTCTAATTGTGCGAAAAGCTTCGGATATAGGTGACTTCAGATCATAATGAGCTATTAAATGACAGTCATCCATAATCGCTTTCTCAGATGAATTCATATTAAAATTCTTACTAATTGAGTTGACTATACCATTTTTATATTTAATACTTTTCATTTCAGGTTCCTGTGGGATAACACCTAAAATAGCTAATCCCGTTCGTTCGATTTCCTCTACAGACTTTAATGTGTTATTCAGATAGTCTTTAAAAAGCACAAACGCTATCCCAATTCCTAAACCTAAGATAGGCCCGATCAATAACTCCTGTTTCACTTTAGGACTTATTTTCTCGCCTAAAAATGCGTAATCTATTATTCGGACTTTTCGTTCTTCAGAAGCTTCAGAAATATTGGTTTCTTCTAACTTCTGGCGCATAAAACGATAAGTCTCATTTAAAACAGTTCTGTCTCGTTCCAAGCGAGCATAATTTAGTTGCTTTCCAGGAAGAGATTCCAGCTGCGAATTATACATATTTACAAGTTTTTCATATTCAGCAGATTTTGAATTCAAAATGGCTAATTCTGCCTCGATTGTTAACACTTTTTGGATTAATTCTTGTGAATATTCAAGTGGATTTGCAATGGAAATACCCTGAGCGATCAGCCGCTCGGTCTCATCGTTGAGTTTCTTTTTTAAAGCTTTAATATCTCTTTGAATTTGTTTTACGGCATCATGATCCTGCCCATACATGCTTGAACTCCGTATCAGTTATGCTTCCTTTTGTCCAATCTCAGTTTGGAGCGCTGCTAATCTTGTATTAATAGAATTTGCCAGTTTTTCTGCAAGTGTTTTTTCTTCTTCAGAGAGCTGACTCTCTATATACTCTTTATTATGTCTGGATATATTGATCTCAGCCTGCGTCGAGTAAAATTGAGATTCGACATTAGAAGCCATTCCGAGTATCAGGGACGCCTGAGCATCCAGACTAAAAACCAGCTCTTCCTCTTGATATTTCTTCACAGCTTCTTCCGCATGGGCAAGTTCTTTTTTCTTCTTATTGAGCTGTTCAATCAGAAATTTTTTCAAACCTTTAATTTCAGTTGAACTAAATTCGCGATCACTCTTTTGATAAGCATAAACAAAGGTATTTATTAGAAGCTTTGCTTCTTCGGGATCAGCACTGACCATGCTAATATCAAGGACATTCGTTTTCTGCCTATTTGATACTTCAACGCTACTTCTAATTGCTCCGGCAAGTGATTGGAGAATTTCTTCTGTTAAAGTACCGTTGTATTGCTTTACTGAGTCAGGATATTGCTGCCATAACCCAAGTGGAAAAACCTTCTTGATAAAACGTCTTGCGCGTTGTCCCCGCGGCTTAAACTTTCTTGTACCAAAAATGTAAAGATTATTTCGATGCTCTGAATTCCACAGTTCCTTTACCACTGATTCTGATACAAATCGAGATTTTATTATTTCAATTTCATTTGCAATGGTATATGAATTTGTTCTCTCACCAAAATTGAATACAGTCTTTGCCTGACTCTTATCTTCAATCATAATTACTGCACTGGACTTGTAAACAGGTGTAGTTGAAAATGTTTTAAAGAATGTAAATGAGAAAACAATTATGGTGAAAAATATTACCCACCATTTACTTCTTAATATAATCTTTGAATAATCTTTTAGTGTCTTTGGAGGTTCCTGATAACGTTCATCTATCGGCATATTTATTCCTATCTTAAGAAAATTATTTTTATCACAAACATTGATGGTTTCGTCCCACAGAGATCTCTTGAGATAAAAAGTAATTTCATGTGTCATTGTGAAGAAGTGTCTTAAAGAAATCCCTGTGTAAAAGAATCTCTTTAGTTTTGTTTACATTGAAGTTAGAGATTCTTCATTGACACTCAGAATGACAGCTTCGGAACTTTTTAGATTTCATTAATAGTTCCATTACTTTTCCTCTTCATCTATCAGATTAACTTGAGACAATTATATTTTCCTTATGGCTTCGCCCGGTCAGCGTAAAGAGATGATAGATGATAAATGAAAAATTGTAAATTATTTTGTGATGATTTTATAATCTTTGTCAACATACTAATAATAGATTCAATATCCTTTTGTATTTGGAATATTTTCTTATAATCAGATAGATATTTCGATTTTACCAACAATTCTAACCAGTATCTTGTTTCCCAAGATTCTTTTAGTGAAATGGACCTTTTTGAGATAAATTCTTTTTTTGTCAGTGCCGCTTGCCCCGTTAAATCAGGATATTTATTAAAATCCTTTCTCATATTTAAAACTCATAAATTCTAATCAGCAAATAAAAACCCACCGAATATTTTATTATTTAACAGGGCTTGTGCCTCATTAATATTTGAACTTTACCCTGTTAGATAGTTATCCAACCTTTTCTTTATATATCTTTTACCTCAGGACGTTTTAAGATATTTTTCCCTTTTAATTGAATCTTTTTTATTTAGACCAAATTCATAATAAACCAATCTAAAGGGTGTTCTGTTTTTTTGCTGACTTTACTTCACTATTATTATGTTGAATAAGACGTTTCCTTAAATTATATGTATATCCCCTATATAATTGTCCATCCCTTTCGCTCTGCAGAACATAAATATAATAGCCCGTATTATCTAACAGGGCGGGTAGAAGTACCGCTTCGTAATAATTGCTTGGACATTACATATTCATTACTGTTCTTGAGATGTTTATAAACTTCAATAATATCCAGCGCAAACTGAAAAGACAGATCCAATATTTCATTCTTTCTTCTATCTATCATCTTCTATTTCCAATTTTCAATTTCTTCCGGACATAGCTTCGCCTCCTCAGTCACATAAACTGTTTTGGCTATTGAAAGGATTTTTTATTTAGACTATTTTCAGGAAAAATACGATAAAAATTTTTGATTCATGTCAAATATCGAATTTTTTCTAAAAAATCATCTTCACTAAAATTATTAAAAATAAAAAAAAATAAAAAAGCTTAAAGAAACTAAAAAAATCATTATAAATACTAAAAAATCACTAAAATTACCAGTTGTTAAATTTAATATTTAAACGTTTCCTAAGACACATATTATGCAAAATCCCTCAGTATATCCAACACAAATATAAAAAATTATAAGAAAATCTCAAAGATAATTTTAACTGAAGTGATATTTCCAAGTTATATTTACCATGCATTCTTGCAGTCTTTGTGTTTCATTAAAAATAAATCATTTATTATATTCAATTTAATCCCTCAATAATTCTATGTGGAATTTTAATCATTATGGTATAAATTATCCATGTGGATAATGAAAAATTCTCCATTGAGAAAGCTAAATCTTCTGATACCAAGTATTTAGCAAGATTTCAGGTTTCGATGGCTCTTGAAACAGAAGAGCTTGAGCTCGCTCCAGATGTTGTTTTATCGGGAGCTAAATAAATCTTTGAAAATCCAGATACTGTATTTTGCGTTGGTGTAAAATTTGAAGACAAACCTGTGGGCTGCCTGCTTGTTTAGAATGAGGTATGCATCGGAATATTCTAAAAAACCATTGAAGATATACTTATAAATTGGAATTTAAATATCCGAGAAAATCGAAGTGAGCAAACTGTTGTACAACCAGATTTATAATATGGACTGCATTGACGGGATGAGGGATATTCCGGGAAATTCTATTGACCTAATCATCACTGATCCACCTTTTGCAATAGACTTTAAGGCGAAAAGGAGTAATTATCACAGAACTCAAGCAAGGGTCATTGATGGATACTATGAAATTTCAAAAGAGAACTACTATGATTTTACTTATAAATGGATGTCAGAAGCATTTCGAATACTTAAAGAGTCGGGGAGTATGTATGTTTTTTCCGGTTGGAATAATCTTAAAGATGTTCTGGTTGTACTTGATGAAATTGGGTTTATTACTGTTAACCATATTATTTGGAAGTATCAGTTTGGAGTTGTAACAAAAAGAAGATTTGTAAATTCACATTATCACTGTCTTTATGTATGCAAGAATGATAAAGAGCGAAAGTTTTTCCCGTATTCTCGATTTTCAAAAGAAGCGAGAGATGAAAAGGGTAGAAGCTTGCATTACAAGGATAAGGAAGATGTCTGGGATATTAAAAGAGAGTATTGGACTGGTGATCAAAAAACACCAACAAAATTGCCGTCTGAGATAATAGAAAAAATTCTATGTTATTCATCTGAAGAGGGGGATGTAGTTCTGGACCCATTTTTAGGTTCTGGGCAAGTAGCGGTTGTGAGTAAAATGCGAAATAGAAAATATATCGGATTTGAAATTGTCAAGGAATATTATAAGTTTGCTAAAGAGAGATTAGAACGAAATGTGTATCGTTTGAAATCGACTGATAAAAATAAAATGCAGAAGTCGTTAAACCTGTTTTGAATTAATATCGAATCCCGCAGAATGTGTAAAGATATATGGCAATTTTATATAGAACAAATTGTAGAAATAAAGCAAAAATCCAATCCGAATTTTCTCCGTTCGCTAAGCCAGATGAAATAGAGGGAATGATTATTGGGAATGATCTGGACTCACTGCTTTCAGCAGCATTATTGAAAATGAAATTTGGTTGGGATATTATAGGAGTTTATGATTATTCAAATCTTTGGTATTCTGAAAGCCTTAAGGATTTTAAAAGAAAAATATCAGAAGGAAAGTTTGTTGCGATAGATCTGGATATATATCATCCGAATATTCCAAGTCTTGGGCATCATATATTGGAATTTGATACTAAAGATATTTTACCCTACCACTGCTTGTCATTAAATCCGAATTTTATAAGGGGAATTAGTTTAAGGAATTTTAAAAGGAAGTATCCTCTGGGAACAGTTCATTTTTTAATCTGGCTTTTTGATGTAGATATATTGAATTCAGATGCTGAGATATTAATTTGGTTAGCGGATTCATCTTTTATAAATGGGCAAATTCACCGATTTAAGTCGAATGTGAATGAATGGATTAGCAATTATCTCTCTTCGGAATTTTTAGTCCAATCGATGAAAAATATTGATACGAAAGAATTTGAAAACAATCTACAGAAAAATATTATTTCCGGTTTAAAAAGCATAAAAATTTGTGGAAACTCAGGCCAGGCTCGGTCACGGCATAATTTGATTCGTGGATTTCAGTGTCAATGGTATGATCCTAATAATGAAAGAGAAGACATTGATAAGGTGATGAGTTTTATCTGCAGAAAAACAGGTTGGGGAAAACCTATATTACCAGGATCATTTAATCGAATAAAGGGAATAAGAAAAAATTGTAATACTTCTTATATTAAAAATAAGTATGGTAGTCTGGATAAATTTTTAGAAGAAGAAAAAGTATTTTCTTATGTAATGAACTTTTATAATAATATAAATTATACCACTAATATAAGTTTTTAATTGTAGTATTAGATTGAAGAATATACTTAGCATTTTGAGACAATCGAAAAACCCATTTAGAATAAAGGCAACGGGAAATAGTATGCTTCCGACGATTAAGCCGGGAGATTCGCTGCTAATTCAACCACTTCAATCATATAACCAAAAGATATCTCTCAATGAAATTGTAGTTTTTTAAAAAGATGAACATATCATTTGCCATTGCATTTTGTACGCTTATCATATTGGAAGGTTAAAATATTATTTGGAAAAAGGAGATAATAACCTATCCGCCTGGTTTGTTCGATCAGATAAAATCTTAGGTAAAGTGGTTGCAATAAGTGGCAATTCAGAAATTCCTCCCTCGCCAAAAATAATTAACGGGCGTAATATCTTTCTGGAGACAATAATATTTGGATTGTATAGAAAAATTTTTTAGCATGTCTAGGAAGTAGAATTGTAACGAATTATAAGATAGCATTTTTTCAATCGATTCTAATTTGATAGAGAAGTGTCGTTGCAGATTAAGTATGTAATTTGAAATAGAGAAAAATAGTTTTGAAATTAGTGGTTGCTTTGATATGGAGGAATGTTATCACCCTTCGACGTAGCTCAGGGTGACATAAAAAATGCTTGTCGTGTCATGCTGAGCTTGTCGTGTCATGCTGAGCTTGTCGTGTCATGCTGAGCTTGTCGTGTCATGCT
>CAYTUQ010000022.1:21328-23941 GCA_964441235.1 uncultured bacterium
GAGCTTGTCGTATCATGCTGAGCTTGTCGTGTCATGCTGAGCTTGTCGAAGCATGGTAAACCAAAAAGAAGAAAGTGATATGAAAACAGGATTCGTTTATATTCTTGAATGCTCGGACGGTTCATATTACACAGGTGTAACCAATGACCCGGCAAGAAGACTTTATGAGCATAAATCCGGCTTAGTAAAAGGGTACACTCACTCACGCAGACCTGTGAATCTGGCATGGTGTTCGGAAGAAATGGATATTTGGTCTGCTATCGAGAATGAAAAAAGGATAAAAGGATGGAGACGAGCAAAGAAGGAAGCATTGATAAAAGGGGAGTGGAATAAATTACCGGAGCTATCTGTTGCTTATTGTAAAAAGAGATGTGGTCACCCTTCGACGTAGCTCAGGGTGACGTTCGACGTAGCTCAGGGTGACGTTCGACGTAGCTCAGGGTGACATTCGACGTAGCTCAGGGTGACATTCGACGTAGCTCAGGGTGACATAAAAAACGTTTGTTGCGTCATGTTAAGCTTGTCGTGTCATGCTGAGCTTGTCGAAGCATGACAATTGATTAATGATGTGTATTTACCTTTTCCTCAAAAATAAATCTCCCTATATTTAAATGGCAATGGATATAGAAAAACAGGTATTGGTTCAGCTTTGTAAATTAATTGGTGGTAATTCAGGTTTTAAATCTGACCTATATCCCGATGTTAAAATTGGTGAAGAAAAGCTTTACCAGACCTGTTTATATCATCAGGTTCTGCCTTTCATCTATTATTATAGGGAAGCTTTTAGAAAGTTATTTCCTTCTTTATCTCAAGATTTTTTCACTAAAGCAAAAACTTATGCGATTTTTAATACAACAAGGATAATCGTATATGAGAATTTTCTGAAGGAGTTTGACCAGCAGTTAAATAAAATTGGAATACGGTACCGAATATTTAAAGGGATTGTGTAGGCATTTGATATATATAAGGAGCCATATTTACGGACGTTTGGTGATCTGGATATCTTAATTATGCATGATTCAGTGGAAATTATACATGAACTGCTTTTGCGAAATGGATATTTTTTATGTGAGGATTTATATACAGCGTTTCCTTCACAAATTATTAAAAAATATTCCTTTGCCCGGCACTATATTCGGAAAGAACATTCTATTCTTGCCCTTGATGTACACTTAAATTTGAGCGGGAAACTGCATCCGTTTCAATTTGACGTAATGGATTTTTGGGATAATTCGAGAGATATAGAAATAAATAAAAATATGTTTAAAACTTTTGATAAGGAATACACAGCTGTATATTTGTTATACCATGCATTTAAACACTACTATTTTAAGTTAATTTGTCTTATTGACGTTTATAAAATTTTGGAATCAGACAACATGGATTTTGACAGGTTAGGGAAATTAGTTGTAAAGTATAATCTGACAAAAGTATGGAGTATATTTTTAAATACTTCCAGGGAGCTTTTTGGAAGAATTCCAGGAAATGCTGATATGTCGAATATGAAGAAATACTATCCACCAAACAGCCATAAAATAATTAATAAAGATTCTTTATTAAGGGAAATATTGCCGTATTCTCCATCAGTCGGAAGGATTATTTTGCCATTGGTCTATTTACCCTTCTTTCTGCAGAAAGTTCGTTTTTTACTCAGGCAATTATTTCCACCGAAAGATGCGATACGTGTTTTTTACGTTAATAAAAGTATGAAGACTAATTGGAGTAATTATTTGAAATTACAGATAAAAGCTATTTTAGAATTAATTCACCATGTGAAATAAATAGAGAAAGTCTATGATGGATTATTGTAAGCATGCGGATAATGTTGAATACCTCACAAAAAAGAGTCTATTTACATAGAAAAATATTCGCATATATATTAATTTACCAGAAGTCGATTTTGTTTGTAATTGTGATTGAATTAGAGAAGATATAAGTGGAGATAGAAGGTCACCTAATTAACCGAATTTATCAAAACAGAAAAGTAGTAAGTTCGTTTAATTTAGTGATAAAAATTTATTTATGAGGATTTAGATGAAAGTTCCTTTATAAGAGGTTGATTAGATTAAAAAGATCACCTAATTAACCGAATTAATCAAAATAGGAAAATAATAAGTTCATTAAATTTGGAGATAAATAAACATGACTGAAATTATATACAGGGAAGAGAGTTATCAAATTATCAAAGCATGCATGGAAGTGCATAGAAGGTTAGGGTGTGGTTTTTTAGAGGCCGTATATCAAGAAGCATTAGCGATAGAATTGGACTATTTGAGAATTCCATATGAGTCTGAGAAGATTCTAAATATTGTTTATCGGGAACAAACTCTAAATAAAAAATATTCTGCTGATTTTGTATGTTATGGTAAGATTATTGTTGAAATAAAAGCATTAGATTGTTTGACGAAAAACCATGAAGCACAGGTGATTAATTATCTGAAAGCAGGTGGATTTAAATTAGGACTTTTGATTAATTTTGGTGAAGAGAGTCTCAAATATAAGAGGTTGATTAGATTGAAAAGGTCACCTAATTAACCGAATTAATCAAAGTAGAAAAGTAATAAGTTCATTAAATTTGATGATAAAAATTTATTTGTGAGGATTTAGATGAAA
>CAYTUQ010000022.1:24041-56423 GCA_964441235.1 uncultured bacterium
GTGATGAAAGTTTCTTTATAAGAGATTGATTAGATTGAAAAGGTCACCTAATTAACCGAATTAATCAAAGTAGAAAAGTAATAAGTTCATTAAATTTGATGATAAAAATTTATTTGTGAGGATTTAGATGAAAGTTTCTTCATAAGAGGTTGATTAGATTAAAAAGGTCACCTAATTAACCGAATTAATCAAAATAGAAAAATAATAAGTTCATTAAATTTGATGATAAAAATTTATTTGTGAGGATTTAGATGAAAGTTTCTTTATAAGAGGTTGATTAGATTAAAAAGAGCACCTAATTACCCGAATTAATAAAAATAGGGAAATAATAAGTTCATTAAATTTAGTGATGAAAGTTTCTTTATAAGAGATTGATTAGATTGAAAAGGTCACCTAATTAACCGAATTAATCAAAGTAGAAAAGTAATAAGTTCATTAAATTTGATGATAAAAATTTATTTGTGAGGATTTAGATGAAAGTTTCTTCATAAGAGGTTGATTAGATTAAAAAGGTCACCTAATTAACCGAATTAATCAAAATGGAAAAATAATAAGTTCATTCAATTCGGTGATAAAAATTTATTTATGAGGATTTAGATGAAAGTCCCTTTACTTGATTTGAAAGCACAACTTGACACGATTCGCGATGAAGTTAAATCAGCGATTGATGAAGTAATTGAGTCTACTAGATATATAATGGGCCCAAAAGTTACTGAATTAGAAGAAAAGATAGCCGATTATTGCGGTACTTCTTTTGGTATTGGGGTATCTTCTGGAACCGATGCACTTTTAGTGTCACTTATGGCTCTGAATATTCAACCGGATGACTTGATTATTACAACACCGTATTCGTTTTTTTCTACTGCCGGAGTAATCGCGAGATTACATGCTGTCCCCGTATTCGTTGATATTGATCCTGATACTTACAACTTGGCACCTGATCAATTAGAAGAGTGGTTTAATAGTAATAAGGATAAGATTAACAAAGTTAAGACAGTTATACCTGTCCATCTTTATGGTCAATGTGCCGATATGGATCCGATATTGGAAATTACAGAGAAGCATGGAATTCCTGTGGTTGAGGATGCAGCACAAGCAATAGGCTCTCGTTATCCTTCTATGAAAGGAATCAAAAAAGCCGGAACCATGGGGACATTCGGTTGTTTTTCATTTTTTCCCAGTAAAAATCTTGGTGGAATTGGTGATGGAGGTATGGTAGTTACTAGTGATGAGCAATTAGCACAGAAATTGGTTTATTTGCATAATCACGGGTCTCATCCCAAATATTTTCATTCCATGATAGGCGGAAATTTTAGGTTGGATCCGATTCAGGCGGCTGTCTTATTAGTAAAATTGAAATATTTAGACAATTGGCATAAAGGCAGGCAAGAAAATGCAAAATATTATTACGAAAATTTGAATGTAAATGGAATTAAAAAACCTGTTATAGCATATAAAAGGGAATATCACATTTATAATCAATATATAATTTCAGTTCCTGAAGTAAGGGATGAATTAAGAGTATTTCTAAATAAAAATGAAATTGGGCACGAAGTCTATTATCCGGTTCCGTTTCATGAGCAAGAGTGTTTCAAATATTTGGGATATAAGGAAGGGGATTTCCCTAATAGCGAACATGCTGCTCGTAGTTCCATTGCACTTCCAATTTACCCTGAGTTGACAACGGAAATGCAGGATTTTGTGATTGAGAAGATTGGAGATTTTTATAGATGAACATTATAGGTATTTGGTATATGGTATAAGGGAATATGGATAAAGAAATAGTGTGGTTCCACAATTGAATTCAGGAATAGATAATCTTGATTCTGTTGTTAATGAATCTAATATTGGCTATGATTCTGATAGAGATTTTACTACGTTAATTGCATGGAAAAAGTGTAGAGAATTAAAACAATTCTTTTATAGCAGAGTGTTGGTGTGTTTACCAAAAGGTGAAAAATATAATCTTGATTTGTAGACTAGAAGAGCGGCAATAAGTTCAACCGCAAATATTGCCTGCCCAGTGTAATATGAAATACTATATTTACATACTTAATAGTAAAAAAGACGGCAACAACTATATTGGACTTACTAAAAACTTAGAAGAAAGGTTGAAAAGACACAGTAACGGCAAAGTAATATCAACTGCAAACAGGAGACCCCTAGAGTTGGTTTATTATGAGGTTAGTTTTAATATGGATGATGCTTTACACCGCGAAAAATACTTAAAAACGACTTACGGTAGAAGATACATAAAGAATCGTATTAAGAATCAAATACAAGGAATAGTAATTTGAGTTATTACACTGGGCAAGAAGGATATGGGAGATTTTACTATAAGGAAGGTATGCAATTTTACAGAATATCTCGTGCTTCCGTTTATGAATTGAAAGACCACCTAATTTCATGTTTTGATCTAAAATTCATTGATGAAGATACTTATAACGATGGACTTACAATATTAGAAGATGCAAAAAAGTTAATAAATGGATATATTAATTTTGTTAAAAAGAAAATAAAGGAGTAATAGATGAATAAATATCGCTTTCAATTTTTTATCACATTTTCATCAACATTTATCCATATACCTTATACCATATACCATATACCATATACCGAATTTCCAATTTCACATACACAAATTTAAAGACAATTTAAACAAAGAAAGAAGAAAATATGCTTAAGAACGATAATTATTACATTCACGAAAGTTCCTATGTCGATGATAATGTTAAAATCGGTGAAGGAACAAAAATCTGGCACTTTTCACATATCCAATCAGGGGCAAGGATTGGGAAAAATTGTGTCATTGGACAGAATGTTAATATTGGTAGTAATGTTAGTATAGGAAATTTTATTAAAATACAGAATAATGTATCTGTATATGAAGGCGTTACTTTAGAAGATTATGTTTTTTGTGGACCTTCAATGGCTTTTACTAATGTTGTAGATCCGAGGTGTAAGTATCCGCAAAGAGGTTCTGAATTTTATCATAAAACTTTAGTTAGAGAGGGTGCCTCAATTGGTGCTAATGCAACAATAGTCTGTGGAAATACGATAGGTAGGCATGCCTTTATTGGAGCAGGTGCCGTAATTACAAAGGATGTTCCGGATTATGCATTAATGGTTGGAGTACCTGCAAAACAGAAGGGCTGGGTTTGTGAGTGCGGCGAAATCTTGCCCAGGTTTGGAAAAAAAGTAAAATGCCCAAGGTGCGGATTGGATTACGAAATGGAAGATGGGAAATTAACTCTGAGGATAATTTCCAAATGAAATGTAAATCGTTCATTTGTATTAGAGAGATGTTTAAAATTCTACCAATAATAAACTTGAGGTGATAAATATGCCAAAAAATTTTGGTTTGATTGGAGCTGCTGGTTACATTGCTCCCCGACATATGAAAGCTATTAAAGATACAGGAAATAAACTTGTAGCAGCAACAGACCCATTTGATTCGGTAGGGATTTTAGATCGCTATTTTGACAATGTGGATTTTTTCAAAGAGTTTGAGAGGTTCGATCGTCATGCTGAAAAACTGCGGCGATTGAATAAATGTAAGCAAATAGATTATGTGAGTATTTGCTCACCTAATTTTTTACACGATGCTCATATTCGTTTTGCCTTAAGGATTGGTGCAGATGCTATTTGTGAAAAACCATTGGTATTAAATCCCTGGAATTTAGATGCATTAGCAGAATTAGAAAAAGAGTCTGGGAAGCGAATTTATAATATTTTACAACTAAGGACCCATCCATCAATTATTGCATTGAAAGAAAAAATTGATGGAGAATCTTCCAAAAAGAAACACAATATTGTTCTTACTTATATAACTTCTCGTGGTAATTGGTATTACTACTCATGGAAGGGTAACCTGGAAAAATCAGGTGGAGTAGCTACAAATATAGGTATTCATTTTTTTGATATGTTGATCTGGATATTTGGTAAAGTAGAACATTCGGAAGTTCATTATGCAGATAAAAAAAAGGTTGGCGGATTTTTTGAATTGAAGAACGCTAATGTGATGTGGTTTCTGTCATTAGATAAAAGTGATTTACCGGAGAAAGCCATAAAAAGCGATAAACCGACTTTTCGTTCTATAAATGTTGATGGTGATGAAATAGAATTTTCTGGTGGTTTCAGTGATCTACATACTGTTGTCTACAGTAGAATTTTAAATGGTAAAGGATTTGGAATCGAGGATGCCAGAGATTCCGTCAATCTTGCTTATAACATTAGACATGCAAAGGCGGTAGGAATTAAACAGGATTATTCGCATCCGTTTTTGATAAGAATTAAAAAGAGTGGTTAGTAGCTCCAAATTTCCTTTGGAACCTGCTCATCATTTTTTAAAAAGTGTGAAATAGGCGTAAGGAAGTTCATCAGGAACCTTCGAAATAATTGGAGTTTCCATTTCTGATTCGTGTTGATTTAATAAAAAAGTCCCGATTCACCGGGACTTTTTCTTTGTAATAAGATTTTGATTTAAAGAATTAGAATGGATAAGCAATACCTAATAAGAACCCATTTTCTCCGTGACTATACTCACCCTCAGAGAACATAGGAACCCCCGCTTTATCTTTTACATCCACCATAAGGAAATTGTTTTGAGCAAAACGTAAGTCTATTTCGATTGGTTTACCAATAGCACTCATCAAGTTATATTTAAAACCTATCCCAAGATTTGTACCGAAAGCCATTTTAGAATCGAATTTTTGATCGGGGAAATCCCATGATTGAGAATTTACCTGAAATCCAACAAAACCGAAAGCTCCTAATGCGGGATACTCGAATCCGATAGATTTTAAAATTAGGTCTGTTAGATCATATCTTCCGCCTAAGTAGAAGCTTATAATAGATGTTGAAGCATCATCAAGGCTTTTATGGTTAAATGTATTATAGCCGCCAAGAACTTTAGCGGTAAGAGAATAGAGCGTAGCTGGTAAGCTGAAAAAACTAGCAGGGTTGATCTGTGCACCTATTTGTCCTTTAAAACCCATTTTAAAGGCAGCACCAGTACCTGGGTCACCCCACGGTTCAACAACGCCAAAGTCTAAATATGCTTTAACTGACCAAGTTGGTATAAAGTATTTTATCTGTTCTTTATCTTTAACAGGTTTTTCAATTTTTTCTTGTGCTGATATGATAGGAGTGATTGAAATAATTGATAAAAGGATTAATAAAAATTTCTTATAGTTCATTTAATTTCTCAAATCACATTTAGATAAAATACAAAAGAATTTAGTTAGTACAACAACAAAAAAAATTATAAAAAAGCCCTGCTTGAAGATATCAAGGCTTTTCTATATTAATGTCAAAAAAATTTTATTTTTAGAAAGGTAATAGATTCGGGAGTGTGTAATTAACACCTATTCTTACTCCGAGCCATTCCTGAGAACCACTAAAATCTTCATCGCTGCTTAAGATTTCAGAGGCTCTTAATTTAGCGAGAACTTCAAGTCCTTCCATTACTTCATAACTAAATACTACTCCTGGAGTAAGTCCTAAATATGTGTAAGAGTCGTCACCCACTGATTGTAAATGCATACCTAAGCCAAGCTCGACACCAAGTCCCATTTCCGGAGGTAAAGGAAGTAAGTTTGATAAATCCAAATCAAAGAGGGCTAAAATTGGTATACCTGATAAATCATCACCTGTTTCGGCACTCGCACTTGCCATATAATATCCTAATTCTAACCCTGCGCCTACACTCATTCCACTAATCTCTACCAATCCTGGAACTTTAGCATGTAGTGTAAATGGAATTCCCATGTTGAAACGGTCTTTTACATTTTGACCAATTGGAATCATTCCACCGAATGTAGCACCTACAATAAGGTCATGACCTAAAGTTACTTCCTCTTCTGGAGCTTCTTCAAATGTTTCTTCTTCAATGACTTCCTCTTCAGGAACGACTTCTTCTTCGATAATCTCTTCTTCAGGAATAACTTCTTCTTCGATAATCTCTTCTTCAGGAATAACTTCTTCTTCGATAATCTCTTCTTCAGGAATGATTTCTTCTTCAATGATCTCCTCTTCCGGAATGATTTCTTCCTCTGCCTTTAAGGTATCAGGAAGCACTTCTTCCTGTGCATACGTAAAAGGTGTTGTAATAAACAGAAGAAAAATTAAGACAACAAAAGAAATCGGTAAAAAATCTCTAACTCTCATAATATCCTCCCAAATAATTCATTTTAGAGTTTATACATCATAATTATCTTAAAATATATAGAGATTTTTTTAAGATGTCAACCATTATTTTTACAAACATATTTGACTTATATCACAATTTTATTTTTTAAATATACTTCAACATATTTATAATCAATGTGTTAAATGGTGTTATTAATGTAACTCTGAAGGTTCAATTATTTTTAAAAATATTTTTTTCAGGAATTATCACAGTCAAATTGTACATTTTGATATTTATTCTATTCAAATTACCTCTATCTGTTCAGAACGTGTAATCCAGATTGTATAACAGTCAAATTGGATTGTAAATTTAAAGGGTCTTTTTTAATTGGTAGAATTTTTCAGTATTAAAATTGTTGAAGTTTATTTTTAATGGAAATATCTATTTTTTGGATTTTTTAGTAGATTGCTTCATTATTGGATGTTTCTCTTATTTTAACTGCGCACATTTGCTTATAATTGTTTTCTTACAATTTTTATGAGAAGAAATTTCCCGATATTCTGTTTTGAACTTTAATATATGTTCTGTCTATATACAATTTGATTTTTGCAATAATACTTAAACTTCTATAAATTTCATATAATAATGGTTATAAATAATGTAGATAGAAAAGTTCTAATAAATAAGCCAGGAGCCAATTCGTTTTTCTTTCTGTTAATTCTTTTATCTTTGATATCTATAATAGTTCCTTCAACATTGCGTGCCCAGTATTATATCTCACCCTATGAAAAGGTATATGAGGATTTGCGCTATTTACAGACTTGTGGATTTTTACAGGAAGTTAATCTAAGCCAGATTCCAATTACGGATATTGAATTGCTTGATGTTATAAATGATGATTGCAAATCAGATAAATTTAAAAGTTGTAATAAGAGCCAGATGGATATATTCACCAGAATTAAAAAATCTTATGTGTGTACTGAATCAGATAGATTTTTGAAAATGAAGGATAGAATTTTAAGAAGTTTATCATTGAAGGAAAGTTAAGACTCATATCTACATTTAGGTTCTGTTTTTGATATTTCAGTTGAGAGAGATAAAGATGTAAACCTATTTCCTCAATTAAGGACCTTTGGAATGGTTTCAATGCCGCATGGTTTAACTATTGTTAATATAATGACCATTGATCCACATGCAACTGATAATCCGGACTATATTGGTAAAGAATGGCGAGGATTGTTGGGATATACGGAGCAAGCATATTTAAGATGGAATAAAAAGTATGTAAGGGTATTAGCAGGACGGAGTTATATCATTAATGGACCTGGAAGAAAGGGAGCGCTTCTTTTTTCTGATGCCTGTCGTCCATTGGATAATTTTAGGCTGGAGTTTTTACTAAGCAAATTTACATTTCAATCAGTAATTGCCAAACTGGATCCAATCGATTCTTCAAAGAGATATTTATCATCACATCGTTTAGGAATTTATTTTTCAAAATTTCAGTTTGCTATCACCGAATTAGTTTTATATGGCGGCATTAATCAGGAATTAGAATTTGCCTATATGAATCCATTCCTGTTTTTTCATGCTGAGCAGATGAATGGACCAGTTTTGTCAGGAAATACACTGGGGACTGTAGATTTCCGGTATCTTGGTAAAGATTGGTCGGTTTACGGAGAGTTTTTAATTGATGATATTCAACTTGATAAGAAAGAACCTGGCGACCTTGAACCTAATGAAATGGGTTGTATATTGGGAGCAGACTTTGCTGATCCATTTGATATCAAAGGGCTTTATTTTGGTTGTGAGTATGCTGCAATAACTAATAGAACTTATAAAACTCCTAATGAATATGAATTTTATATACACAGGAATGAGCCTATTGGTTACCCACTTGGCAGTGATCTCGATCGCTGGAATTGTCGTCTTAAAAAATATTTGAACAATTGGCAAGTTGCTTTGGAATTCGATTATATCCGTCGTGGTGAAGGTGAGATGAATAAACCGTGGGATCAGCCGTGGATGGATTTCACTATTCAAGAAGGCTACAGTGAACCATTCCCTACCGGAGTAATAGAGTACACAAAAGATATAGGATTTGAGATTCGATGGATGCCAACTTATCGTAAATATTTCTATGTTTCCGCTAATTATCAAAGTATCCGCAATTACGACCATAAGGATAAGAATCGTACCAACTTCATATTGACAATTGGTTGCTATCTAGATTTGAAGTTGAAAATATTTTAGTCTGTGACTACTTTTTTCTTGTAGTATTCTAAACATACTGTTTTTCACTTATTTTGTAGAAAGGGAGAAAGAATGAAGATTGACTTGATTGTCGGAGCTCGTCCTAATTATATGAAAGCGGCACCAATTTATCGTGCTATGAAAAAAGTTCCAGAAATATTTCGTTGCAGACTTGTGCATACAGGACAGCATTATGATGACAGGATGTTTCATATATTTTTTAAGGAGCTTGAATTACCGGAACCCGACGTATACCTTGGAGTTGGATCAGGATTACATGGTGAACAGACCGGAAAAATCATGATTAAATATGAAAAAGTGGTATTAGAAAATAGACCTGACCTTGTATTGGTAGCAGGTGATGTTAATTCAACAATAGCTTGTTCTTTAGTAGCAGTAAAATTGCATATAAAAGCGGGACATATTGAAGCAGGTTTAAGAAGCCGGGATTGGTCTATGCCCGAAGAGATCAATCGGATAGTTACTGATAATATTTCAGATTTTCTTTTTACTACCTGTAGAGAAGCAGATATAAATTTGAGAAATGAAGGAATTCCAGAGGAGAAGATATTCTTTGTGGGAAATACTATGATAGATTCACTCAACTATTATTTACATCGTATTGAGGAGTTCGATACTCTAACGGATTTCGACCTTGAGTCTAAAAAATTTGTACTCGTTACACTTCATCGCCCGTCGAATGTTGACAATGGCAGCGTTTTTAAGAATATATTTGAGGTATTAGAAGAAGTACAGAAGAAATTGCCTGTAATTTTTCCAATTCATCCCCGTACGAAAAAAATGCTCAATGAGTTTGGATTGGATAATAAATTAAGAAATACTCCAAATCTTAAAATTACAGAACCATTAGGGTATTTGGAATTTTTAAAGTTGCAGAAAGAAGCAGCACTGGTGCTTACAGACTCCGGTGGAATCCAGGAAGAAACTACGGTACTTGGTGTTCCATGTTTAACATTAAGAAAAAATACTGAGCGCCCTATAACGATTACTGAAGGTACTAATGAACTTGTCGGCTCTGATCCGGAAAAAATATTAGAACGAACGCTTTCTATTTTAAATGGAGAGAAGAAAGAGGGTAAAATTCCAGAATTATGGGATGGTCACACTGCGGAACGAATTGTTGATATATTAAGGAATTTTAGTTCGCTCCGATCGAATTAGGGCTAAATTTTTATGTGTGGATATTTTCTACAAATAGGTCGACCCTACGGGTCTCCATTTTGCTGGACTGGCTATCAATCATCAATCTATCATCGCTGGAAAGGTAATAAAAGCCCCAGCGGGGCAGACTAATTGTAGTAGTAAATTAATCAACATAAAGCAAAGCGCCGTAGGTGCGAACTATTGAAATAATGGGAGGTAAAGATGGCAAATACATATACACAATTACATATTCAAATTGTGTTCACGGTCAAGGGGAAACGGAATTTAATTCCTGATGAACATAAAGATGAATTGCAAAAATACATCACCGGTATTATACAAAACAGAAAGCATAAATTACTAGCGATAAATAATATGCCGGATCATATTCATATATTTATCGGACTACATCCAACTATGGCATTGTCAGATTTGGTTAGAGATATAAAAGCAATTTCATCAAAATTCATAAGTGAAAAGAAGTGGATAAGGGGAAAGTTTGAATGGCAGAAAGGGTATGGTGCGTTTTCATATTCACATTCTCATATAGATAATGTAGTAAAATACATTCAGGGGGTTGAATATTGTAAATTTGCTTTAATGATATATTTATATCTCATCCACCAATATATATTTGATATTTTTAATCATGAAGTGCTTTATTCCACCCCCTAAAGAATCAGGAAGAACATCATAAAAAACGTACATTCAAAGAGGAATACATGGAATTATTGGAGAAATTTGAAATTGAATATGATGAAAAATATCTGTTTGAATGGATTGAATGAAATAGTTCGCCTCTACGAGGCTAAATTTTTATGTGTGGATATTTTCTACAAATAGGTCGACCCTACGGGTCTTCATTTTGCTGGACTGGCTGATTTCACTTTTCATTTTTCACTATAATAAATAGATTACAGCGATTATGAATAGAGCAATATTTTTAGATAGGGATGGGACATTAAATAGCGACAGTCGAGATTACGTCAAAAAGCTTTCTGATTTTAGGATGTTTTCTTTCACTCCAAAAGCGCTTAAAATTTTACAGAAACTTAGATTTAAACTAATTTTAATTACAAATCAATCCGCAATTGCGAGGGGATTGACTACCAAGGACAAAGTTGATAAAATCCACGAATTTCTTAAGAAAGAGCTTTTAAAATCCGGTGTAATTCTTGATGGTATATACCTTTGTCCTCATCATCCGGATGATAATTGTTTATGCAGGAAGCCTAAGACTGGAAACATGTTAAAAGCAGTAAAAGATTTTAAAATTGATACATCAAAATCATATTTCATTGGTGATTCAAAAAAAGATATTGAAACGGGTGCTCAAGCAGGCTGCAAAACGGTCCTTGTTCAGACCGGTATTGATAAAATTGAAAGAGAAGAAACTATGAATTGGAGGATAGTTCCTGATTATACAGTTGAAAATTTACTATATGCTGCTAAATTGATAGAGGAAATGGAGTCTTAATGAAAATTGTAGTTTTAAAAGGAGGAACATCGTCAGAAAGAGAAGTTTCACTCCTCAGTGGAGATAACATTGCTAAAGTATTAAAGGAAAACGGTCATAATGTGATTTGCCTGGACACTGTTTTGCCCTTAGAGCAAATTGAGCATCATATAGATCCAACACCGGATTTGATTGAAAATGGTGAAAGCAATTTGATTAAGCTTTTGAGTTGTCCTGATGTTCTGTCGTCTGACTTCGTTTTCAATGCTCTTCATGGAGGAAGTGGTGAAAATGGAGTTGTGTCGGGAATTCTTGAGGCAATGGAATTTAAATATAATGGTTCAGGAGTTGAGGGATGTGCTATTGCAATGGATAAAGTCGTTTCCAAAGTACTTTTTGAGAAATACAGGATACCTACTCCTGAATGGCGGCACTATAATCGTGTTGAAATTATAGAGAATGGGAAGATTATTGAAAAAATCCTTGACACATTTGATTTTCCTATTGTAATTAAACCGGCGCATGAAGGTTCTACTGTAGGATTAACTATTGTAAGTGATGGAAAAGAACTTAATCCTGCTATTAATAAAGCCTTAAAGTATAACAATGAGTTAATAGTCGAGAAATATATCAAAGGTCGTGAACTGACAGTGGCTATTCTTGAAGACAGTGCTCTCCCTATAATAGAAATTATTCCCAAACATGGTATCTATGATTATGAGTGTAAATATACCAGTGGAATGAGCGAATATCAAGTTCCAGCGAAAATCGATGGTAAATTTGCTCAATATATTCAAGAGTTGTCTATTATTGCGTTTAAGGTACTAAAGTGTTATGGTTATGGGAGAGCGGATTTGAGACTTGGAGAAGATGGCATACCATATTTCTTAGAAATGAATACTATGCCAGGCATGACAGCATTAAGTCTTGTTCCTAAGGCAGCAAAAGCAACTGGAATATCTTTCGTTGATTTGTTAGAGAAAATCATTGAGCTCGGGATAAAAAAATGAGTCATAGATAATCACATATGAACAAAGAGAATTATTCATTGGAAGAAAAAGAGTTTAGAATTTATCCTGACGATAATCCACGAGATAGCCTAAGATGGTATGCTGTATACACTCGTCCACGTCATGAAAAAAAGGTTTTTTCAAGTTTGCAAAAAAAGGGGATCGAATCATATCTTCCCCTTATAAAACAGTGTCATCAGTGGAGTGATAGGAAAAAGTGGGTAGAAGAACCGCTTATCAGAGGATATGTGTTTGTTAATATTCCTCTTAAACATTCATTATATGTTCTGGAAACTTATGGAATAGTAAAGTTTGTGATGTTTAAAAGGGAATATGCATCAATACCCAATTTCCAGATTGAAGCTCTTAAAAGGACTATTGAGAGTGAATATACAATCAAAGCCAGAACGTATCTTAAAGTCGGTCAAATCGTTGAAGTGGTTGGGGGCTCATTAAAAGGAATTATTGGGAGAATTCAGCGTATTGAAAATGATAATAGATTTGTCATTTCCCTTGATGCTATTCAAACAGCCTTTTCCGTTCACATTAATCCTTCGCTGTTAAGACCAGTATCTGAGGGAAAGAGGGAAAAAATACTTTCACTTCCGCTGGGATTATAATTATCGCAACACATTTCTATAATACTTTAACGAGACAAAAAGAAGAATTTCATCCAGTTGAACCTGGTATTGTTAAACTATACACCTGCGGACCCACGGTTTATAACTTTGCTCATATCGGTAACTTTCGAGCTTATATATTTGAAGATTTACTTAGACGCTACCTGAAGTACAAAGGTTATTGTGTTATTCAGGTAATGAATATTACTGATGTTGATGATAAAATCATTAGAGATGCTAATAAGGAGAGTCTATCTATTGATAAATTTACGAGACCTTATCGCGATGCGTTTTTTGCTGATCTTGATGCTCTGAGAATTGAGCGTGCCGAACATTATCCTGCAGCCACAGAGCATATTCCGGAAATGGTGAAACTTGTCAAAACACTTGTTGATAAGGGAATGGCGTATAAAGCAGATGATGGCTCTATCTATTTTAAAGTATCTGAATTTCCCGGATATGGTCAGCTTGCGAATTTGAATATTGCTTCTATGATACGCGGGAGCAGGGTTATTAATGATGAGTATGAAAAGGAGCAAATACGTGATTTTGCTCTTTGGAAAGGGTGGAAGCCAGAAGATGGCGATGTTTTTTGGGAAACCGAATTGGGAAAGGGTAGACCGGGATGGCATATTGAATGTTCAGCAATGAGTATGGAATATCTTGGACCTCACTTTGATATTCATTGTGGAGGAGTAGATAATATTTTTCCACACCATGAGAACGAAATTGCTCAAAGTGAATCTGCTACTGGAGAGAAGTTTGTCAATTACTGGCTTCACTGCGAGCATCTTTTAGTTAATAGTGAGAAAATGAGTAAATCACTTGGGAATTTTATTTACCTGAGAGAGTTGCTGGATAAAGGGACTAATCCATCTGCAATAAGGTTCACTCTTTTAAGCACTCATTACCGGCAGAAGTTGAATTTTACTGATGAAAAATTGGATGCTTCAGCGAAAAGTATTACTCGACTAAGAGATTTTTATAGATCATTGGAAGTATCGCTTGTTGATTCTACACCTGAACTATCTAGGTTGGTTGATAATGCACGAAAAGATTTTGAATCATCATTGGATGATGACCTGAATATTTCAGAAGCTTTAGCCTCAGTCTTTTCTTTAATCAGAGAAGTGAACGTTTTTCGGCAAACTCACAATTTGACAAAGTTGGATGCTGAGAATATTAAGCGATTTTTAAATAGTGCAGATACTATATTAAACGTTCTTTCCACTTCTGAATATGAGTTAACAGAGGAGGAAAGGAATCTAATTGAATCCAGAAATGTTGCCAGAGAAAATCGCAATTGGGCAGAAGCAGACCGAATACGGGACATTCTTCTTGGAAAAGGAATTATTCTAGAAGACAGCCCGAAAGGAACTACCTGGAAAAGGAAGATCTCAACATAGGTTTAGTGTAAGATATTGTAGCAAGAAACTTAAGTCAAGTCCTTGCGGACTTAACTCAAGTTTTGATATTACTATTGAATATTTCTTCGATTGAGACAGTTGCAGTTCCAAGTTTGCTAACAGCAACTGCAGATGCAAGATTTCCTGCTTTGGCAGCAAGAAACCAATTTCCGGATAGAATTAATCCCGCTGAGAAAGCAGCAATAAAAGTATCACCTGCACCGCTTACATCATAGACCTCTTTGGCTTTCGTCGGAATTATAAAACTTTCTCCTTTATTATCGAGGATAAAAACTCCATCTTCACCAAGGGTAACTACAATACCATCCAAATCAAGATTATGTACTAATTCTCGGGCGTGTTTTTCTAAGTTATCTTTTCTTAACTCAGGATGATGTACGGCAGTGCAAAATTCTTTGAAATTCGGTTTGATAGTAGTCGCACCTCTATATTTGTAATAGTCATATCCTTTTGGGTCTATAATAACAGGCTTATTTTTGAAAATATTTAAAATTTCTTTGATGAATTCGGCTGTTAGAAGTCCTTTTGCATAGTCGGAGAGTATTACTCCATCAAAGTTATTTTTCAAAGATAAAACATTGGCAAGAATTGATTGGCTCATTTCCTTTTTCACTGGGTCAACATTTTCTTCATCTATTCTAATAAGTTGTTGATGTTGAGCAATAATCCTTGATTTTACAGTGGTTTTTCGATTTGAAGTGGTAGTTATTGAATGTTTTACCCGTTTCTGATCAAATAGATCGGATAATATTTTACTCTCTTCATCGTTCCCACAAAGTCCCGCAATTGTTACCATACCACCCAAACTTGCAAGATTAGCCGCCACATTCCCAGCACCGCCAATTCGGTTTTCTTTTTTTTCAACGCTGACTATTGGAACAGGTGCTTCAGGCGAGATTCTTTTAACTGTACCCCAGATATAATTGTCCAGAATCAAGTCACCTATAACTAATAAATGAAGGTTCTTTAAATCATTAAATAATTTTCTCATATCTTCTGGTTGATAACTATTAATCTTTAACATAATGACCTATTTTTAATTTATGTTGTAATAGTTTTTATACCAATCCAGGAATTTCTTAATACCTTCCTCAATATTGGTCTTTGGGAAAAATCCTAATTTATCTTGTGCTGTTTTAATGTCAGCAAAAGTTTCCGGTACGTCACCCGGTTGAATAGGGAGAAAGTTAATGACAGCTTTTTTACCAATGTAATCTTCGATTAGATGTATAAAATCCATTAAGTCTTCACTTTTATGATTGCCCAAATTGAAAATTTCGTATTTGAATGGCTTATTAAGGGCTGAAATTACTCCAGAGATAATATCATCAATATATGTAAAATCTCTCCTCATTTTTCCAAAGTTATACACATCGATAGGTTTTCCTTCAATAATTCTTTTTGTAAAAATGAAAAGAGCCATATCCGGTCGTCCATAAGGTCCATATACAGTAAAGAATCTTAGTCCGGTACAGTGTAAATTATAAAGATGAGAGTATGAATGAGCAATGAGTTCATTTGATTTCTTTGAAGCAGCGTAGAGAGAAATAGGATGGTCTACATTATCTTCAACAGAAAAGGGGAGTTTTTTATTTTTACCGTAGATACTGGAGCTGGAAGCATAAACAAAATTTTCCACCCCGGACCTTTTGGAAATTTCAATAATATTCAGGAATCCTTCCATATTGGATTTTTGATATACAAACGGATTTATTAAGGAATAGCGTACACCTGCTTGAGCTGCAAGGTTACAGACTTTGCTAATATCATGTTTTTTAAAAAGTGATTCAAGTGCGGGGAAGTCGCAGAGGTCTTTCTGCCAGAAAGTAAAATTATCAAACTGGTTTAGTATCTCCAAACGAGCCTTTTTCAAATTTGGATCGTAATAGTTGTTCAGGTTGTCTAATCCCACGACTTCTTTTCCATCAGAAAGCAGTTTTTTTGTGAGGTGGAAACCAATAAAACCCGCTGCGCCTGTTACTAATATTGCCATAAACTCTTCCTTTAATTTTACACATCGAACTTTACTTTAATTAATTGAAAATTTCAAAGGAAATTTAATTCCGGTACTTTATTTAGATATTCGCTTCCAAAAGAGTCAAAAGTCGAGTTGAAAATCTTATTTCTACTAGAAATGTTATAGTTCTGAAAACATCTACAAATTATTCGAATATTTTCTAGGTAGTACCCTACAATTTATACTGCTATTTTGTAGGTTGAACGATATATGATTTCTGTTTTATTTGTGTTAAGGATTCAAGGTTTGTCAGAGATTTAACCATGAGGAAAATACCCATCTAAAAGCAATGGGATTTTTCTCCTCTTCAGGATGTGATACCCAGATTGGGAAGTGTGCTCCAATCATAATTGATTCAAATACATTAAATTCGATCCCGATTCCTGCGTCATGTTTGAGTTGATTCCATGTTATTTTCGTAAGATTGGATGGGATTACACCGGTATCGTAAAATAGGATAAAATCAAATGTTGCTTCACCGGTTCCGGCAAGATTCCATCGTACTTCTGTGTTGCTTGTTAGAATGTTTTTTCCTTTAATGGAACTACCTCCATATCCGCGCATATCGCCAGCACCTTTAACAAGACGGTAAGATTCAAAAGTAAGGTTCTCGAAGATGTTTTTCCCGAAAAAGTAGAAGTTTTGTTGTATTGGGACATTTCCGGAAGATTTACCTAAAAATAGTCTTTGATATATCCATTGTCCTTTAGATATGCGAAATTTTATCTGACCATCTATTGAATATTTCTGATAGATATAGTCAGTATAAAAACTCTTTATTCCGAAATTTGATTTTATCCTAAGAATGTGTCTATAAGACCCCCAATTGTGGAAATTTACAAAGTCGAAAAAGGGGTAAAAAAGCTTACCCTTTTGCCAATTGGAATCATTAAGAAATTTTAAAGTTCTAACATTCTCGTATCGGGCTCCAAAAATTAATTTTTTATATCCTTGCATTTGATGTATAACCGGGTACTTAATTTCTCCTATGTAAATTTCTGAAGAGATTTTAATTTCAGATAGTCCGAAATAGTTTCTATTTCTCAGGCTGATTCTCGGTTGGAGTACCATTGAAAGAAGTGATGTACTGTAGCTGAAATCGTATCCAAAGGTTTTTGTTTTAATACCGTAATTTATACCGAGAGACCATTCATCAAGACTTTGTGCCGGGAAGAGTGGACGCATATTTATCCAGTATCTTCCTCGAAGTTTGAGACCAATTCTTGTTATGTCAGTTCTATTGAAGTCAAAAGTGGGATAATAGAATATTTGATACGCATCGATTCTGGGTGTATCAATTAGGAATTTAAAGAGGATTTTTGGTGGGTAGTGATTGTTCCGACGATTAAACTCCCAGATTTTTTTTCTGGGATCAAGGTTTATCTTTTTGATACTTGTCGAGCTGTGAAAAGAAATTGTATCAAGTTCATCACTCAGCCAGATACCGGATTTAGTCAGAGTATCCCCTCTTTCATCTATTGCGTTGATTTCGACTGGAAGATGACATTTTGGTTCGTCGGTTATTACTATTTCAGTAATATGCTGATCAGGTGCACTTCCTCTCATTTTTTTCACTTTTAGAATTTTTAAATCAGGAACAGAATTTGATTTGACCCAGGTTTTGTAAAATTCTGAAAAACTATGTCCTGAAATCTCTTCGGCTACTCTAAAAAAATCTTCAGTAGTGGTAATATGGAATTTCTGCCTTTTTATATATTCATTAATGACAGACTTGAATAGGCTGTCTCCGAGAATATATTCCATCATTTCCAATACTTTTTGACCCTTGAAATATTTTGTCTGATCGGAAAGTATGGAAAAGTCCGTTTTACGATTGGGAGTATAAACGGGTTGTCCAATTTGTTCTTGCTCCATGCTTAGAAAAATCAGGTTCAGAAGTTTATTTGTTTTCTTCCTGAAATTATTTATCGGATAGTTATGTTTTTCCCTTAATAATGGATACCGATTAGAAAGATATTTAGATGCTGCGTAATTAGCGAATCCTTCATTTAGCCATGTTTCGTAACTTTCGTTTGCATTGACAAGAAATCCGAAATACTGATGTGCAATTTCATGTGCCAATACTTGAATGCTTTGGTAATCGATATTTTTAATACCTCGATAAATTTTACTGTCAAGAATTATAAAATTAGCAGTAGCAAAACCACCCTGGATGTTTCCGGAAACAATGGATAGATGTGGACTTTGGAATGGGATGAAGTAGTCTGAATAGTAGTTTATTATGTCACTGACAACTTCTTTAGCAGTTTGCTCTTGTATATTATAGTTATTTTTATTGCCCTTAGTAAATAGGGTAATAGTCGTATTATTTAATTTAAGGTGTGATATTTTGTAGTTGGAAGAGATAGAGAATCCAATTTCTTGAAGATATTGCCCTGAATAATTTAATTGAACTAAATTGTTTGACAGTTGAGTAGCTGAATCCAGAATTAGTGAACCGACTGCTTTGAATTCTTTTGGGAGAGTTAATGATACTTTGTAAGAAGATGGAACACCAAACGGATTAGCAACAGTTTTATACAATTCAGGTTTCCAACCACACTTATAAAAGTGTTCAACTTTAGGATAGAAAAATATTAATTGATAAGTACTTTTGCTGTATGAAGGGCAAAAAAAGTGCTTACCACGAGGAATCTTCGTTGTAAATTCGATGAAGATTGTAACCGAGTCAGAGGAGAGAAGTGTTTTTGGTAGTATTACTGCCATTGAGATAGTTTCATCTCCAGAAAAATTGACATTTTCCCCATTAATTTTTACTGAATGAATATCTAGATATGCAGGTTCATCGAGGAGATTTTCATATCTTTGATAGGACTTTGACTTAGTATTTCGAAATGCATTTGGATTAAGATGGAAATATATAGTGTCAATGGGAAGCAGTGAATAATTAAAATATTTTACGATTTCAGTCCCCGTAATACAGTGATTGTCTTTATTTAATATTAAATCAAGGTTGTACGTAATTTTATTTTCAGCAGCATGAAGAGTAAATGGGATTACCAAAATTGTTATTAACGATAAAATGCTAAAAACATCTATTTTAAAATTTTTCATAATTACGTTTTAAGTTATATTGAATATCATCTATTGTCAAGTTTTAGAACAATCATTGAAATTGTGAAGAAATGGAATAAAATGTTTGGTTGTATTGACACTTCTATGTATATATTCTAAATTATCCGCCGTTCATTGTATACGTGTTTTACAGATTAAGCCCCGATAGCTCAATTGGTAGAGCAGCGGCCTCTTAAGCCGACGGTCGTAGGTTCGAGTCCTACTCGGGGTACTCCGTTTTCCGACGACAAATCCAATAGTTGTAATTAGACACTATAAGACAGAAATGGACAGAAATAGACACTTTTAGACAAAAATATTGCACATTTTTTTGATGTTTTTTTCTAAATAGCAGTGTTATGTAACTTCAAATTTTTGTGTGACTAAAAAAAGGTGCTTCAATGAGCACACTTTTTCTCAGTATTTCTTTTGGATTTAAATCAACTTTACTAATCCATTGACTGGCTTTCTGAAGTTTTCATCCAGAAGATCAACATAGTATTTCTCTGTTGTTTTTATAGAAGAATGTCCAAGAAGTTTTGATATGATATATATATCTGCTTCTCCACTTTGAATTAATATACTACCAAAAGTTTTGCGCAATGAATGGGTATTCGCATCTACTATGCCTGCAAGTTTGTAGAAAAACGCCATTTTATGTGAGACATAGTCTGGCTTGAAATTAAATGGTCCTATATTTTTGCCTTCCTGGTTTTAATAGGGGGATTTGGAAAAGATTAGAACAATTAGTGAGAACTTGGGAGATAGAATGCGAGCAAATTTATATTGTGACCGGACCAGTATTAAAAGGTAGTTTTAGAAGTATTGGTCTTAACAAAGTTTCTGTGCCAGAATACTATTACAAAGTAGTTCTTGATTACAAAAAACCAGAATTAAAAGGCATCGGCTTAATTTTAGCAAATACAAGTTCAAAAAAGCCTTTACGAAATTATGCAGTAACTATCGATTATATTGAATCTATTACTGGTATTGATTTTTTTGTGGATTTACCGGATAATATTGAGGAAGAAATAGAATCCAATCTTGATTTGAGCAAGTGGTCTTTTAGTGTAAGCGGTCATTCACAGTCTATTACACCTCAAAGGATTGTTGGTGACGATCAAATTGTTTATATCACCAAAACTGGTAAGAAATACCATCAGGATGGATGTACTTCCTTAAGTAGAAGTAAAATACCAATTAAACTGGAAGATGCAATAAAGAGGGGGCTATGAACCTTTCAAGAAATGTAATCCGCCTCAATAGATACAAAAAACAATTGCACTCTTGCAATAAATTCAATAAAATCACTTCAAGCGGTAAATATTCGACTGGGGGTAGTAAAAATATAGTACCGCAGTTCAATTCCGGAAAATCGGGAGTAGGGACTGGCGGTGCGAAGCCATTGGAGAACCGATGGTTTTCCAATGAAAAATGGAAAATGCAGAATTAGAAATAATGAAAAAATGGTGAACTGTCGGGATATGGGTAACACTTATATTATTTCGACAATACACCGTATTCTTGTTTTTCCTTTTCTAGGATATCTAAAGGGCTTAGAACCGCATCCAAATTTTTTTCCATAACATGCGTATAAATTTCGGTGGTTTTGACATTTGAATGTCCCATAAGTTCTTGTACAACTCTAATATTGACGCCGTTCTCGAGTATGTGTGTAGCGAAACAATGCCGGAATGTATGACATCCAACTCTCTTCATAATACCAGCATGATTGACTGCTCTCTTTACGGCTTTCTGAAGACCGGATTCCAGCACATGATGTCGGCGAACTGTTCCGGTTCGTGGATCTGTGCTCAGTTTTTTGGATGGAAATACATACTGCCAGATAAACTCTCTAGAGGCATTTTGATATTTCTTTGCCAGAGCGTTTGGAAGGTAAACCCGGCCGTATCCTTGCGATAAATCCTGATTGTGCAATTCTTTAACCCTTGAAAGATGAATTCGTAAGTCCTGCTGAATAGATTTTGGAAATACCGTAATACGATCCTTACCGCCTTTTCCGGCACGCACATAAATTTTTGAGACTTCAAAATCCAGGTCTTTAGCCCTTAACCGGACACATTCCATTAATCGCAACCCGCTGCCATATAATAGGCGTGCCATTAGTAAGTGAGTTCCCTGCATCTGATCTAAAACTTGTTTGACTTCCGACTGAGTCATTACAACCGGCAGTGGGCGATGTCGTCTGGCTTTTACCGGCTCAATCTCTTCTTCAATATGAATGTCAAGAACATCACGGTAAAGAAAAATAATGGCATTGAGCGCTTGCCGCTGAGTAGATGCAGAGACGTTTCCCCGGACAGCTAAATGACTCAGAAACGCTTCAATCTCAGATTTACCCATATTAACGGGATGCTTTTTTGAACCGTGAAACCTAATATATCGTATCTCGTAGAGATCTCTTCGAGATAATCCAATCACAGTAGGTTTTTTCCGTACGAAATGCATAGTGATGATAGCGAAGTACCTGACGAACCTGGTCCATAAGTTTTAATTTTGGGTCAGGTCTGAATTTTCTTTTCATTTCCATAAAATTTCCTTGATTTACATACTATATAAATATATATTAAAAACATGGAAATTCAAGTTAAATATTTCCGTATTTTGGTAAATATCGAGGCAATATGCGGAATATTTTGATTGCTATAAGGGTGATATAATGGAAATATTTCCATATATTGACAATGTTATAGTGTAAATGCGAAATAACCAAAGCATATTATTTTATGGTTATTAAAGAATCTCGAAAACCTATAAATAAGTGCATTAGACTTATAGTTATTAGAAGGAGAGTGGGAAACGAGTTTACATGGGGTTTTGGGTTTGCGAGGATTTTGAGTTTTGTGTTTTTGGGTAAAGCCGGGTGAAAAGAATAACGTTTTTTTAGGTTTGCGAAATTTGAGTGAGTCGAGATTTTGGCATGAGATACACCGAAGAGAAAACCGGCACAATAACCATCGCTTGCACCTGACGTCGGGAGCTGTTTTTTGATTGATGATTTTGCGAGGTTACGAAGTGTTTTTAAGATATTGGCAAATCAGCGAAATCAATCCCGCCGCAGGTGAAGCATAACCGTTAGGCGTATAATAATATGGATTTTTGGATGAACACTAATATTCGCAAAATATTTAATGATGCTATTAATTGTAACGATTGTGCAAATATTGCAGAATTACTTCCAAACTCAATTCCTGAACCAAGATGGATTGGTAAAAAATATTTTTCTTCTTTATCCAGAATAATGCTCGTTTTATTAAATCCGGGCTCAGGAAAAGGATATAAGGAATATCCACAAAATACAGTTGACCCTTTAAAACAATACAAATCAGGGAATATTACTATTGAGGAATATTTTCTCCATCAAAGAGAAGATATGAAATCTTGGGGGCATAAAGAGAAGTTTTTAAATTTTTATGAACGTGGTATAGAATTAGATTTTGATAGCATTGCAATTGCTAATATTGCATGGTGTGCGACAATAAATAATAAATATAAATCGAATATGTTAAAAAATTGTTTTAATAGAAATACTAAAGAATTGATAAAAATATTGAAGCCAAATATTATTATACTTTCTGGTACAGTGACTTGGAAATATAAACGTAAAATTGAAGAATTAGATAATAAGATACGATTCGTGAAAACTTGGCATTATGCAAATAGAAAATCTACAGTTGCAAATTCTGAACATACAAATAGGATTAAGATAGAATTACAAAAATTGATTTAGAATTTCGCCTAACCATCCGCTGCAGCCAACGCTTGGAGCTGTTCGACAATCGTGAGTTTTATAGTTTTTTGAAGGATTTGAGAATAAACAAAAAAACTGCGCTTTGTCATTCAGCGTGGCTGAGCGCTGTCCGTTAGCCTTTGTTGTACCGAGGCGTAAGGGAAGGAATTAACTCATGTCCAAAAAAACAAAAACAGTAAGTTGTAGAGATTGTGAGGAGACCTTTGACACCGTTCCTAAACGTTCTTTCGTAGGTTTCATAAAGTTTACTTGCCCAAAATGCAACAAGAAGATAGTAGGACCTCTCACTAAGAGTTGCAGATTCTTTTATTGGGTTTGGGGTGTCATAGCATGGTTGTTATTCATAGCCAACAATGGATTCGGTTTTGTAGTGGCGGTTTTAAAGGGTAATGCGAAAATTGGTAGTTTATCTTCTATTAGTGTACCGGAGATTATGATTATACTTTATCTTCTATTAGCCCCAATTTACGCGCTGGTAAAAGACTATATTCTTCGTAGAAAGAATGTATTTACATCAATGATTTTGAAGTAGGGGATATTCCAACGATAATGAAGTTTATGTGACCGCCTTGCGCTAGCGTAATTTCTAAAGTTCAGTGGATTATTGTAGTTCTGTGCTTTTTATCAAGCCTTGATGAAAAAATATCGGCGGCAGCTGATGATTTTGGGGTTAGCATGCCAAATGCAATAATAATAAATAATGATCCCGATTCATCCTTCGTAGGACTACGGAGAACGGATTTATCTGGACAGTTTAAATTTGACAAAAGATGAATTGTGGTTCTATAAGCGTGAAGATTGCGAATAAAGGACATCTTTTTAAAGACAGCTTTTTCATAGGGTATAACGAATAGAGAAGGATTTTGAAATTTTCTGTAAAGATAGTTCTTGCGGTTTTACTTTAGTCTGTTCCTTTCGGGGAAAGACTGTTCCTTTTTTCTTGAGTTTTGTGGTAACACAAAATGTTCTACGGGTTTTTTATAGTTTGTGCTGGAGTAAAAAGTAGTTGTTAGCCAGAGGGCTAATCTTCGATAAGTCAGAGTTGTTATCTATATTTTCAAAGTATGTTGACAATCTGAAGATAGTTGTAGAATAGAAGTATTGATGATTTTTCTTAGCAATAAATTTCAAAATTTCACTTCGGACAATGAGAGGGCAATGCTAACCAATCACTTCACCTGACGTAAAAAGCTGTTCACTTTTGATGAATTTGGCGAGTTTGGGTAAGGTTTTTGAGAAGTTGAAGGGTAAGCGGATTAAAATTTTACGCAGGTGAGTTTTGTCGTTATGCCTTAAAGAATAATTATAGACTTATTAGAAGTAATGAAATCATTTCTTGATAGAATGAGAAATAAACTAAAAACAGATATTGAAATTGACGTCCAATCTGTTGATAGAAAAAATAACTTTATAAATTTTTCTAATACAATTTATATTGAATTACCAAAAGTTGAATTACCAAAATACACTACTGAAGAAAGAACTCAAGAATATTGGAATCACTTTAATAGTGGTGTTTCGCATTATCAAAAAAAACAGTTCCTCGATGCAAAAAATGAGTTCTTAATTCTTATTAATCAAAATCCCCATAAAGGATTGAACGATTATTTACTGAGAACTTATCGGAAAATCTATAAAAAAGAAATTGAAAAAGCTCAATACCAAAATGCTATTAATGTCATGGATGAATTCTTCCAGATTTTTAAGGAATTTATCACTGATAATGATAGAAGAAATTATAATAAGGTTGTAGATAAATTATCAGAAGATAATGAAAACATTCCATACAGAACGTTTGAAATTGGGGGGAAAACAAAAGTACCTGACTTTACAATAAAAACTGAAAATAAAGACCTTTTAACATTGATAGATATAATAGATACTATAACTGATAAGTACTCAAAAAGAAGAAAGTGGAGGTATGTTGAGAAAATTAACAACTCTTTTATAATCTACATCAACAGTATATATAATACAGAAAAATCATGTTTTACAGAATCAATTATTCAAATTAGAGATTCTGAAGGAAATATATTAAAAGAACAAACTTTAAATCATGGGATTTACCATTTTAGAGCAGCAGAAAAATACAATTATTTCGTAGCAACTTCTGATGATTTGTTGTTATATCTTTATTCAATTAAAGGTGACTGTATTGGAACATACAATCTGAAAAGATATTCCACTGACAAATATCACATTAGATGTGTAGATATTTCTAAAGATGGTCAGATTATTTTATTTACCCATATTGATAAGGTATATTTTCTTGATTCTAATTTTAACATTATAAAAACAATTAGAATTCCTCCCAAAGATGGTGCATTAACAGATAACTCAAAAAAACAAGAATTAGCCCATAAAGAGTATCAGCAATATCTTTCATATCTTAATCTTAATGGCAATCCTACTATAGAGCAGATTAAGTCTTCATTCAAAAGAAAGATTAAGCAGTGTCATCCGGATTTAAATCCAGATAATTTTGATTCACCATATGAGACACGAAAAATCATTGAAGCTTACGAAAAATTGACTAATGATGATGCTATAAAAGTCTTCCAAAATTATGATGATGAAGCAAAGTATTACCAAATTGTCAATAGTATTAAAATGGAATTTAAAATCCCTGGCTTATCTAATTCTTTTTCTGCTGAGATTAGTATTGTTTTTCCAGGTGAGGATTGGATTTATTCAACATTTTTTGGAGATAATATTTATTTAGGTTGCTATTCGGGAAAAGTTTATAGATTTTCATCTAATTATATTCCATATATAACATATGAAGCCCATGAGTCAATAAGAAACATTAAAGAAATAAACGATTATATTTTTATTCAAACACATCATACATTATTCATTATTAAAGATGATAAATATATTGGACATATTGATAAATGGAAATTAGGTGAAGGCTCTTTTCGTTATTTTGAATGCTGTTTGATATATAAAGGAACAAAATATATAAAGATATATAATTGGGATGGTTCAATAATATGCGAAATTAAATTTAAAAATAGTATTTACGATATTTTTGAAGTGGAAAGCAACTTATCAGTTATTACGAAAAATAAGACTTTTACTTTTACAATAAATAAGCAAGCAAATAATTAAAGGCATAACCATTGCGTTCACCTAACAGCCAGAGCTGTTCGATGAATTTAAGATTTTACATTTTACAAAGTTATTTGAAACGGGAAAAGTCAGGCACATTTCTATCTGGCTGTAGGTGATGCATGCCCGTTAGGAATATAATAAATAAAAATATTGAGGAGTTGATATGTTAATATTTGATTGTGTAAGTAAAATGACAAAATTTTATTTGAAACGCATTACTAATAGTATTGTGAAAGAGCAAGTTGCAAAGAATGCGGACGAAGAGAGATTGAGGGATCATATTCTCCAAAATATTGATTATTTATCCGATCCAAACAGAATTGCTGAGGTCTTATCATTTAAAACATTAACAAGAAGTAATAGAATTTTAATGTTTGAAATATTAAAGAATTTACTAGAATCTCCTGAAACATTATGTGCAGAAGTAAAACTTTATGAAATTGTAAATAATTATGAAAATAATGCAATAAAAAAATCAAAAGAAATTAATTTGGCTAGTGTTATTAATGAGAGAGATTTAGATTTATACAAAACTGTTTTAGAAGTGGCCCTTGAAGACAATGCAATAAGTCAAGATGAATATTCTTTGTTAGAGAAATTAAGAGAAAAACTCAAAATTAGTCGTTTATATAGCAGATATATTGAGGCACAACTCGGAAAATTTCCTAAAAATAAAAATGTTGTTCATGATCAACAGGAATTCGACTATGCTGTAAAGGAGTTACAGCAGTTTGGGATATTATTTTATTGCAATAAGGATTCAGAGGAGAATATACTTGTTGTTCCTGAGGAAATAAAAATGGGTGTTAAAAAACTACTTGGCTTTGAGATGAGAGAAGAGTGCCATTATTTGTTTCATGATGAGCTAAGTAAACCAACTTTGCAGAAAATTTCTAAAGCATTTGATTTGCCTATTTCTGGGAAAAAAGAAGACATTTCATCAAGAATAGTAAATGCTGGTTGTAAACCGTCTGAAGAACTAAATATTTTAAGTACTCAGGAGTTATATAATATTTGTTCCAAGCTTAAGGGTGTCGCTGTAAGTGGTACAAAAAATGAGAGAATCAATAGAATCATAGGTTATTATGACAACTTAAACTTAATTACACCGGAAGATACGGTTGATGAAAGAGCAAAATATTATCAATATTTAGAAAAGTTAGCTAAAAGAGATAATCAAGAATTACTTAGGCTAAAATTGATAAAAAAAGATATTGAAATGGAAAACTACTTTGAAGAAGGGACAAGATACTTATTCGAAAAAAAATTGGGGTGTAAACTCATCGAATTTGACGGAACTGAGCATGCTGATGGAGGTGTGAAATTTGCCGACGATGAAGTTTTGTTATGGGACAATAAAAGTAAAGAATCGGAGTATAATTTTCCTAATTCGCATTATGACCAGTTTAAGCGGTATATAAATAAATCAAAAGATAGAGTTAAAGTATTTTTGATTATTGTTCCTGAAATTGGAAAAGAAGCAGAATATAGGGCAATAAAATTAAAACAGGACACAAGGACTGATACAGACATCGCCTTGATTACAGCAAGTGACTTGAAATATATAGCGGAGAATTGGAATAAAATTCAAAAATCAGATGAGTTTAATTTAAATCTATTCAATATGACAGGCGTCTTAAGTAGAAAAAGAATTGAATTGTTTTTAAAAATGTATTAAAGAATTCCTAACCATCCGCTGCAGCCAACGCTTAGAGCTGCTCGACAAATATGAGATTTGAGGATTTTTTGAAGGATTTGAGAATAAGAAAAGGAATTACACTTTTCTATTAAGCGTGGCTGAGCGTTGTCCGTTATGCTAATTAATATCAGAATATCTAGGGGATAATTTGTATGGCTTTTCGAATAAATGCATTAATCGAGCAAAGTAATCAATGCCATGAACATTTAAGGGAATCAAACAGGAAAAAAGATACAATTTTAGGTTTCTATATAAGTGCCACATTTATAGTAATAGGAATTTGGGGTAATTATTATAATCAGGGAAAAATTGAATTACTATTTTGGATATCTATGTTAGGATTGGTTATTGCTGGTTGTGCACTTGGCGCTTTACTCACTCTGTATCGAGGTTGGCATGGTCTTTATATTATAACTTCTATTATTTTTCAAGAACTTATACAAAAATCAAAAAATACTATTGATACAGAGTTTATAAAAAAAATCAAATATCGTTTTATTTTAGTAAGCTCAGCTGAATTTATTACATTCCTATTCTTACATGCATTTCTTATTATGAACCTCGCATTATTTATTGAATATACACCTGATTTTAGAAATAGTATTTTTGAAAATTGTCATACTTACATTTTATATAGCTGTATTGCTTCAGTTATTATTGAATTTATCTCTCATTTTTTAGCTATGGGTCATTTGGATATATTAAAACGAAATGGAAGATTGAATGAAAAATATTTATGGATGTTAAATGGTCGGTTTTCTAAAGATAAAGAAGCATAACCATCGCCTGGAGGTAACGAGGTGGGCTGCTCGATAAACTTGGATTTTGAGAGTTTTCTCGGGCATATTTTAAAGGTGGAAAATCCTTTCATTGTATCACCTCGTACCTCAGCCCTGTCCGATAAGCCGACCGCAGGCGGTCGGCTTATCGGCACGGGAGTTGTTGGCTCACTCCATGAAAGTCCGCCTGCGGCGGCCTATCAATGTCGTTCGAGCCGACCCCGCCTACGGCGGCTACGTCCTGTACTCGCATCTGAGAGAAATCCTTTCTCTCCTTGCTGCGTACAGGATGCGGCTCAACTCCCGTGCCGTTAGCCGTTTAAAGTATCAATTTCTTGAAAATTTAATTATTAGAGTCTGGTTATGAAAAAAGAAGAATTAAGTGTATTCATCGCTTCGCCAAATGATGTTACAGCTGAACGTGAATCTGTTGAAAGAGTTCTGGAAGCTGTAAATCTGGGTATGGCAACGGATAGAAATATTATCTTCAAATCTTATAGGTGGGAAAATGAATATCCCAGGGCAGGTGCCCCACAACCAATCTTTACACAAAAAATTAGTGAATGCATACTTTTTGTAGCTATTTTTTGGCGACGAATTGGAAAATCGAGAGGTAAAAAATGTCCTTCTACTGTTGAAGAAGTTCAGGAAGCTTTAAAACTTTTTAAAAATAATGGTGCACCTAGTGTGATGATTTATTTTTCAAATAAACAATTCGTATCTAGCGATCCAAATGATTATATTCAAAAAGCACATGTACTAGATTTAAAAAGTAAAATGGAAAATGATCCTTTATGGCAAAATTTATATAAAACATATTCAGATGTAAATGAATTCGAATTTACTTTCAGAAAAGATTTTGAGAAATGGTTACATGAATATTATCCAATTTCTAGAATCCTGGAAAAATCTGGAATTTCAAAATCGTATGCGAAAATTAAAGAAGAAGATAATTTAAATTTTATTTGGTCACAATGTCTCACAAGTATAAGTGAGAAAATTAATATTAAAGATTTTACGACGTGGTTTAAACCTATAAAGCCTATCAAAATTGCTAATGATAAAATCATAATAAAAGCTCCAAGTCATTTCTATGCTGAATCAATTGATAATAAATATGGTTATTTAATTCAGAAAGTATTAAGAAAATTATTAAAGAAAGATATTCAATTGAATTATTTAGTTGGTAATGAAGTTATTCAAATTGAAAATAAAGAAAAACATGAGGTTGGATATGAAGCATATACTAAGAGTAATTTGATCAAGCGCTTTACATTCGATAATTTTGTAGAAGGAAGTAGTAACCAATTCGCAAGAGCAGCCGCTCTTGCAGTTTCAGACCATCCTGGTAGGACATCATTTAATCCTCTAGTTTTGTATAGCGAAGTTGGTCTAGGGAAAACACATTTACTACAGGCTATAGGTAATTATGCTATTTTACATGGTACAGCAAAAAATGTGATATATGTTACAAGTGAGAAATTTACTACGAATCTAATAAACGCCATACAAGATAATAAGACAGATATATTTAATAATAAATATCGAAGTGTAAATCTATTTCTCGTTGATGATATTCAATATTTAATGGGAAAAGAAAGAACACAAGAAGAATTTTTCAACATATTTAATGAGCTCTACCAGAAGAGTAAGCAAATCGTACTTTCTTCAGACCGTTCTCCTAAAGAACTACGTGGATTACAAATACGCCTTCTTTCTCGATTTCAATGGGGTCTAGTTGTCGATATACAACCTCCAGATTTAGAAACAAGAATTGCCATACTGAAAAGAAAGATTGCTGAAATCTCTATTACCATACCTGAAGAAGTAATTTATCTAATTGCTCAGTATTTATCTTCTAATGTCAGGGAATTGGAAGGCGCACTAATAAAGATGCTGGCTTACTCTTCATTAAGAGGGCAAGAAATAACTTTAGATATTGCTAAACTGGTTTTAAAAGATCAACTTTTAAGTGATCAAAAATTAGTGACTATAGAGGAAATATGGAATATAGTTGGTAAATATTATAATATACCACAAGATAATTTCCCATCTAAACGAAGGAATAAAGAAATTACATATGTTCGTCAAGTAGCGATGTATCTTTCTAGAGTATATACCCGTAAATCATTAAAATCTATAGGCTTAATATTTGGTGGTAGGAGTGATGGTTCTGTTAAATGCGCTATTAATACCATTAATAAGAAAATTAACACTGACAAAATTGTTCGGGGCCAAATATCAATTCTAAAACATAAGATTGAAATGTCTGTTAAATATAGTTTATTTTAGTATTAATGACTTTAATAATAAATTATTCACAGCTAACCATGGTATGCAGCCAACCGAAAAAGCTGTTCGATAAATTTGAGATTTGAGAGTTTTTCAAATGTTTTCTAAAACCAGTCATTTCACTTCGTCTCATTTTCGGTGGCTGATACCTAATCCGATAAGCCGACCGCAGGCGGTCGGCTTATCGGCACGGGAGTTGTTGGCTCACTCCATGAAAGTCCGCCTGCGGCGGCCTATCAATGTCGTTCGAGCCGACCCCGCCTACGGCGGCTACGTCCTGTACTCGCATCTGAGAGAAATCCTTTCTCTCCTTGCTGCGTACAGGATGCGGCTCAACTCCCGTGCCGTTATATGGCTGAACATTTTTATCTAACATGAGAAATTCAAATAAAAAAAACAATTAGAAATCCACTAAAATACGATACTCTTGAAATTTTTAAGTCTATTAGCCAGAAAGAAGGATACAAAATTTCCCAAGATGAGAGTTGTACGAATTTTATTAATAGGTTAAAAGAAGAGTTTGATAATGCTAAAAACAATCCAATAGTAATTCATGGATTAAGAACAGAAGCATTGTTTGAATTCATCTCAAAGTCTTTAGGGAAATTGAAATTAATTAAATCTGAAGATGCTGGCGAAGTATCTACGAAAGACGTTGCCGTCAAACTGCCTGACTTTCATTTGATCCTTCATGATGGAACAAGCTTCTTTGTAGAAGTAAAAAATTACTATCAAGGTAATCCGATGAAACGATTTGAGATTCCACAAAAAGAATTAGATGGTTTGGTAAATTATTCTCAACTTTTGTCCAAAGATGTAAAAGTTTCAATATATTGGTCTAAATGGAACATATGGACACTATTACCAGCGGGAAAATTTACCAAAGACAAAAAAAAATATTATATCGATTTCTTCGATGCGATAAAATCGAATGAAATGGCTATACTGGGTGATTTCACCATCGCCACTACTCCACCTCTTGAATTTAAAATTAAAACAGATGAATCCAAACCGCGCAAAATATTGGACAATGGTTCAGTTGAGTTTACAATAGCTGAAATTGAATTTTATTGTGGCCATAAATTAATCAAAGATAAAAGTGAACAGCAAATCGCTTTTGCTTTAATGTACAATGGTGATTGGGTGACAGCTGAACCCACTGCTGAAGTAGTCAACAAGGAATTGATTTCTATATCTTATATTGCAGAACCGCAAGAAACAACTCCCGATCAAAAATTCGAGAGTATTGGTTCTCTAAGTAGCATGATTTCACGACAATTTAAGTGGCTGACGGCTCCTGAAGGTACCATAGAAAATATTTCTTTGTCAATGGAAGAAAGTAGTTTAGGACGTCTAATCCCACCCGATTATAAGGGAAAAGATTTACCATTATGGTGTTTTATAATGCAAGCCAGTTAAAATGCCATATAACAAGCGGTTCAAGTCTGACGCAAAACACGGACGATGATTTTCGGTTTTATCTCAGCATTTCAGCCGCTTATTTGCGCAGCTTAACCGCAGGCCGTTAGGTGTAGCGAAAGGATAGAAAAATCTCTATAAAGGAAATATCATGATGG
>CAYTUQ010000023.1:0-53712 GCA_964441235.1 uncultured bacterium
ACAATTGGGGATTTTAGGTAGAATTTATGTAATAGGAGGATCCTGCCCGGCAGCTTGCCGGGCTTAGTTCAACAAAGGCGTGCAGGCGACGGCTTACAGCCGCGCCTGACGCCCATCGTTAGCAGTGTAGAAGTAAATCTATGAAAATACTTTGTATATATTATGGACAGTCAATATCAGATACGAAAGATCATATTCCACCTTTATGTTTTTTTCCTATACCTAGGCCAAGTAATTTAATTACTGTACCGTGTTGTAAATACTGTAATAATAAACTAGGAAAAGATGATGAAAGAGTAAGAAACATCATTACCTCTCTAAGTGATACTGAAAAACATAATGGTATAAAAAACCAACTTTCTAAAAAACGTAATAGATCTCTAATTCGGAAAGAAGGAAGAAGTAATTTAGAACACCTTCTAAATAGTATTTATATGGCAGAATTTAAATCAGTAAATGGTACAATACTCGGTAGTAGACCAATAATAAATCTTGATCAAAAAGTAATGGATCGGTTTATTGAAAGAATGACAAGAGCACTTATGTATAACGAAAACTCAATAGGTTATAGCGAAGGTGATGTGAGTTGGAATATGTCTATTTCAGGAGATAAATTTACTTCTATGCCATATCAATTAAGGCAATTAATCTTAAGTGGAAAAGTAAAAAGAATTGGAGATGATATTTTTACTTATGTGGGATATTATGAACGTAATAAATCAAAATCACTTTGGATTATGAATTTTTATAATGGTCTTGAGATAATGTCAGTTTTTAGACCAGTAAAATAGGAACTGCTAACGAATCTGCTTCGCACCTGACGCCATATAAATAAAATAACGATATCCGAAAATCTTTAATTTGGCGTCAGAGTGCGCCAAGAGCATCTCTTCGAGGCAAACAGGGGTTGAACAACCTGCTATGATAAAGGTCATCTGATGGACCAGGAAAACATTTTCAAATTATTTTATGGATACATTTCTGTGGAAAGTGGATTTATAATGACCTATATGTAGACAATTATAAATATCTGTACCATAAAGCCCGACTTATGAAATTGGGCTTTTTTATTACTGTTTCAATAGTCATTTTTCATTCAAGGTTTTGATCTTTGATATGACAGAAGTAGACAGGAGTAGACAAAAAAACAGCACAGTTATAGCACACTTCCCATTTCTCCCGTCGTGACGCGTAGGCCTCTTAAGCCGACGGTCGTAGGTTCGAGTCCTACTCGGGGTACAAGACATTTCCCGTCGAGAAATATCCTGTTTAATAGTTTTACATTAAAAGTTATTGTTAAAATCATACTATCAAATATTATTCGTCGAGACTCATACTACCATGTCAACTCAATTTTATTCCGAAGGTCACGCAGGACTCCTTCGGAGAATGTCTACGACACAGAAATTTATGGACTCCATCCAATAAATTGTCCCTCATAAATAAGAAAATATTGCAATAATTTCAAGGCACTCCGAAATCAAAATATTACTTCATTAGTAGATAATTAAACGACAATAAATGAATCATTTGGGTACGTGAATTTTTATTGCTTCAATGGTATAATTTTTGTTATTTAGTAACAAAAGAAAGATATGAGATAGATTAAATGACACAAAGTAAATTACCCAGAATCAATTCAACTAATGTGGTGCAATATTTTAGAGATTTTTAACAATTTAGAAACAATTGGAATTAATTATAATCTATATTATTAAAATAAAGACTGCTGTTACTTCAAGTATTGATATAACATAATCAGTTTTACGAAATATCATTCAAGTTGTTCTAATTGAATATTAACCCTACTACGTCACTTAACCTTTTTCTATATAATATATTGTATGATGATATTGTCTTTAATCCAACATATAGTGCTAAATTTCATAAGTTACGTTGTAGGGTTAAGTTATAGATTAAATAGTTTTTTAGGAGAATCAGATGAAAAAGGCAAAGAATAAGAAGACTCTTTCACTTTGCATGATCGTAAAGAATGAACAGGAATTCCTCCCCGATTGCCTGGAAAGTGCTAAGGATATTGTTGATCAAATGGTAATTGTAGATACCGGTTCAGTGGATAATACTGTTGAAATTGCCAAACAATACGGAGCGGAAGTTCATCATTTTGATTGGTGCGATGATTTCTCCGCTGCAAGGAATGAATCTATCAAATATGCTAATGGTGACTGGATTCTCTGGATGGACGCCGATGAAAGACTATTGCCAGAATCTATTCCTGAAATAAAAAATCTACTGAAGCATGAAAATAAACCAGTTATCTATAAGGTGTATATTCGAAGCTTAAAGAAAGATGGTCAAAATTATTCTCTTTCCAATGCTCATCGTCTTTTTAAAAACAAAAGGGGTATCTATTTCACAGGTCAAATCCATGAACAGATATCCCCAAGTGCTGCAAAATTAAAAGGAGAAGAAAGAGACTCTAATGTATATTTATATCATATTGGCTATAGTTTAACTGGTGAAAAAGCAGAAAAGAAAAATCAACGGAACCAAAAAATTCTGAAAGAGATGGTAATAAAATTTCCCAATAATGCCTATGCTCATTACACCTTAGCACAGCATTACGGTTTAACAGAAAGACCGGAAAAAGCTCTGTCTCATTATCGTATTGCCTATAATCTAAAACAATTTGATACACAAATGACAGCCTCACTTCTCAACTTAATAAGCGGAAATTTGCTGAAGTTGAATAAGTTAAAAGAGGCACGTAGATATACAATGAAATCAATTAGTATGAAACCTTTCCAAGCTGCCGGGTATTATTTGCTTTATAAAATATCGATCACCGAAAATAAAGATGAAGATGCAATTAAATGGCTGCAAAAGTTGCTGTCAATGACACAAAAAATCCAGAATAGCAAAACGTCGCTATCAACAGATGTTATAATTAGCGAGGATAAAATACGTTTTACTCTGGGAGCCCTTTATTATAAAAATGAAAAAATTGATGAGGCTTTAGAGTATTTAGAAGGTGCGTATCAGATAAATCCTGATAATATTGAAGTGATAAAACGGCTAATTGAAATACACTTTGAAAAAGGAAATACTCAGCTGTTTGAGGAATATTTAACTAGTTTCAATAATCTTACAACTGATGACTCGCAATATTTGAATTCAATAGGGACAATTTTAATAAAACAGAAAAAGTTTCATATGGCGATTAAAGTCTATGAATCTATTTTGTTAAAAGCACCAAATAGTGAAAATGCAATGAAACGGTTGATTGGGTTATACGGGAAAATTGGTGATATTCAAAAAGCTAATAGGTTATTGATTATTCTTCAGAATGTTATGAATAACTCCCATGGCCTTTCGGCCACAACGAAGCATGAAAGTTGATATTTTTAAAATATATATAATTGTATATTGTTGATTGATAATTGTTTATTGTTCATTGATCGCTTTTGTCAAAGACATCTCTTTCCCAGAGGGACTCCTTCGGAGCGAGACAACTTTAGGCACTTTCAACTTTAGACACTTTAGGCACTTTCATATAAAATTAATACATCAAGCGATATATTTATGTTTGAATTGTGGTCTTGTAGTACATTGGAAAAAAATTAATACATTATAAATACGGTGATCAACGTCCATCTCTTAATAACTCTGTTAAGATCCTGTTTAGTTCTTCTGCTCTATAAGGTTTAGTAATAACTCCAGCAAAACCGTATTTCCTATAATCGGACATTATCGGATTATTGGAATAACCACTGGATATAACGGCTTTAACATCTGGATCTATTTTAATTAGTTTACTAACTGCTTCCTTTCCGCCCATACCACCTGGAATTGTTAAATCCATTATGATTGCGTCAAACGGTTTACCAACTTCCATAGATTTCTTATACATTTCAATAGCTTCGTAACCGTCTTTAGAAATTTCTACATCGTAACCAATTTTATCAAGCATAAGCTCAGCAAGTTCCCTGATTTCTTCATCATCGTCCACTACAAGTATTTTCCCGGTTTCAACCGTATGGATTTCTTCTTCCATTCCACTTACTAACTTTTTCTTTAAAGATGCTGGTAGATAAATATTAAATGTTGTTCCTTTACCCAATTCCGATTCTACATCAATAAACCCATCATGTTTTTTTATTATAGAGAAGGATGTACTGAGTCCGAGCCCATTCCCCTTTTCCTTGGTTGTAAAATATGGATCAAATATCTTCTGTAAATTTTCTTTCGATATACCTGTTCCATTATCTTCAACAGTTACTTTCACATATTTACCCTCGTTTAAGGGGAGGGAATTGTCTGAAAAAATATTTACATTTTCAGCACCAACCTTAATTATTCCACCATCCGGCATCGCTTGTACAGCATTAATCATTAGATTATTAATTACCTGGCTAATTTGTCCTTCGTCTATCTCAACTGGCCAGAGTTGGTCATTGATGAAAAATTCGCACTTTATCTGCGATCCAGTAAGTGAAAAATTAACTGATTCAGTAAGTAAATCCGATATAGATGATATTTTTTTAACTGGAGAACCACCCTTTGAAAAAGTGAGCAGTTGTTGAGTTAAATCCTTTGCACGGAGGGATGCTTTCTCGGCTCCTTCAAGTCGATTATAAACTTTGTTTTCAGGCTCCAAAAACATTTTAGCTAGTGTAATATTACCAAGGATTACTGTTAGAATATTGTTAAAATCATGGGCTATACCACTGGCAAGAATACCAATAGATTCAAGTTTATCTGTTTTTAATATATCTTCTTCCATTCGCTTAATTTCAGTTATATCGCGAAAAACACCTAACATTCCAATTGTATTTAAATCCTTATCAAATTTTGGTGTAACAGTAATATTAAGTAGTCTTCTTCTTCCTCCAGGTTGAATTATTTCTATCTCATAGTTATTCCACTTGGATTTCTTAAACAATTTTTGATTCTTTAGTATTGTAAGATTTTTAGCATCAACGAACTCATCCAATTTTCGATCAATGAGTTTTCCAGGATTTACATCAAAAATTCTTTCTGCGGCTGGATTAGCAATGACAATTTTATTTTCAAGATTTGCAACAATTATTCCCTCACCAAGGGACTCAATCAAATTACGATACCCCTCTTCACTTTCAAGCAGGCCTTTTTCCGCTATTTTGCGTTTGGTTATATCTTGCTCAGTTGTCGCAACAGCGTAAGGTTTTCCTTCTTCATCTTTTAGTAGTGTAAAAGTTAACCATATATACAGAAGTCGTCCGTCTTTACTAATACGCTCTGTAACAAATGGTTCAACAGTTTTTCCCTTCATCAACTTCTCTATAAAATTATTAGTTCTATCCAATTTCTCTAGTGGAATAAGTTTTTTAATATTCATTTTGAGAGCTTCATCTTCATTCCATCCGTATATAACTTCCGCTCCATAGTCCCAGGCAATAATTTGTCCATTAAAATCGTAAATGATGATTGCATCACTTGAATCTTGTATGACTTTGGAAAAACGATGTAATTTACTCTCTATTTGCTTAAGCTCTGAGATATTCTCAATAACACCATCAAAGTATAACACATCTTCATTTTTGTCTTTAAATACTACTACAGACTGTGAGCCGATGAAGGAAGTTCCATCCCTTTTCATGAATTTGAATTCCACATTTCTTATTGATCCATCTTTCAAGATATGTTCGCTAAGTTTCCTCCAATTATTCGGGTTCTGATACAAATCAGGGACATTTATTGACAGAAGTTCTTCTCTGCTTTTACAGCCAAACATATTGATAATCGCTGGGTTCACCTCAATAAATTTGACATTTTCCCCAACATTAATTCTATATATCCCAATATTAACATTCTCTACTAAAGTCCTATATTTCTTTTCACTTTCACTTAACGCCTTTGCTCGCTCTTCCACAAGCTCCTCAAGATGTTCTTGATATCTACGGTTCTCATCCTTTAAATCTTTAACCTTTGCCGCATTTTTCACTGCCTTTTTTAGCAATTCAGCAGATACAGGTTTAGCTAGATAATCAAATGCACCCGCTCTTACGGCTCTGGCAGCAGTATCGGCAGTTGGCTCACCTGTGATCATTATCACCTGAATATCCGGTGAAGTCTCTCGAATTTGCTTTAATAGTATCATTCCATTTATCCGAGGCAAAATAATATCGCTAATAATGATGTCAAAATCGAGTTTTTCCACTAATCGTAGTGCTTCATCGGCACTTTTTGCCACAGAAATCTCATGCTTATCCTCTTTGAGAAATTCTCTAAGTGTAATCCTGACACTTTTTTCATCATCCACTATTAATACACGTGCCATTATACTCCTTATTGTTTATTGCTTGCCCTATCTCAAAGAGATCCCTTTGGGATAGGGAGCGAAGCGACCGTACAGGGTCTATTTTCTATTGTCAATAATAAATAATCAATTGCCAATCGTCAATTATCAATTATTAATGGGGAGATCTACTTGGAAGCGTGTGTATTTTCCAAGTTTACTCTCCACAGAAAATTTTCCGTTATGCTCTTTTATTATTCCATAACTTACAGAAAGACCCAGTCCCGTACCTTTCTCCATTGGTTTTGTTGTGAAAAAAGGGTCAAATATGTAATCAATGACATCCTGCCGCATTCCGATACCATGGTCCTCTATAGTAGTTCTTATATATTTTTCTTCATCCTTCTTAAAGTATTTAACACTGATTTTAACAATCTTATCATCATCGTAACCAGGATAACGCTCATTAAGTGCATCCCTCGCATTGGTCAGGATATTTATGATTACCTGCTCTATCTGCTGACTTCGACACCTTACATTAGGAAGTTCTTCCGGAATATCGTATATAAGAGTAATCTGATCCTTACGCAGTACGGCACCAATTAGAGAAAGAGAAGCGTCTATGATATCTTTAATATGGGAAGGGCTGTGGCTCTCCTTATCCTGGCGTGCAAAAGAAAGAAGATTACTTACTATTTTTGCTATCCGATCACCTTCTTCAATAATACCCTCCGAGAATTCTTTTAGAGAATCATCGCTAATCCTATCTTTGATGAGCTGAGCATAATTAATGATACCCATTAGTGGATTATTGATCTCGTGCGCTACACCGCTGGCAAGAGTGCCTATAGATTCAAGTTTCTGATTCTGACGGAGCTGAGCTTCAAATGCCAGTTTCTCTTCTTCCGCCAGCTTACGCTCGGTGATATCCTGCAAAACACCTATTGCACCAATGATCTTTCCAGATTCATCCTTCCAGGGAAAGGAATGATCTAACAACCACTTTATTTTCCCATTCTTAGTAAGAATTTCATACTCCGATTTCCATTCCTCTGTCGTTCTTTCTTTTCTTTTTTGCATTAACTCTTCCCTTGAGACATAAGGAAATCCGGGTATTAACATTTGTTTTATTATGCTCGAAAAACCGGTCTCATTTATTTCCTTTGCAGTGTAGCCTGTCAGTAGAACAACGGCAGGGTTAAGATATTCGAAGGTCATCGTCTCGTACCGCAGTCGGTAAAGAATGTCTCCAGTATTTTCTGCTATAAAACGAAAACGTTCCTCTGAATCTCGAAGATTTTGCTCATATTGTTTGTGATTAATAGCAACCGCTATACGATCCGAGACATATTGAAGAATTTCCAGATCTTTTTCTGTATAGACAGAGGAATCTGTATAACTCTGGACAGCAACAAGCCCTATAATCTTGCTATCTTTTCTCAGAGGAGCGCCGAGCCATACCTTAGAAGGAGTGCCAAAAAGTTCTATTTCACCCTTTTCTGCCAGTTTGTAAATAGATTCACCTGTCAAGTAATGTGGTTCACCTGTTCTTATTACATATTCAGTGAGACCCCTTCCGAACTTTTTTGGAGCTGGCTGGCTATCTTTTTCATCAGCAAAATAAGGAAAAGACAATAAATCTTTATCTTGATCGTATAGGGCAATATAAAAATTGGTCGTATCTATCACTGTGTTAAGATGCTTGTGTATATCTTGGAAAAATTCATCAATATTCTCTACACTGTTTACCTTGCTAGATATTTTATAGATAACATTTTGCAATTGCTCTACATAATTGCGCTTAGTGATGTCACGATCAATACCACTGAAACCCAGCAAATCTCCATTATCATCGAGTATTGGAACACCACTTGTTTCGAGAATAACTATATGTCCATCCTTATGTACTCTTTTATTAATAAAACCCTTAAACTTTCTTTTCTTCCTAAAAGTATTGAATGTCAAATTTTTCAATTTTTCACACTCATCAGGATGAAAAAAGTCAAAAAAATGTTTCCCTATTATTTCTTTATACCTGTAACCAAGAACTTGCTGAGATGTAGGACTGCTGTAGGTATAACGTCCCTTTTTATCTATTTCCCAGATCCAATCACCTGTATTTGCTAAAATATTTTGAAATCTTTCCTTGTATTTTAGTAAAGCATTTTCTTTCTCTGTAATATCATCAAGAACATTCATCTGTGTTTTTTTTTGACTTATGTGATCTTGCATATCACCTCATCAATTTAATGTAATTCGCTCAATTAAATTACTTCGTCCATCATCCCTAAAAATATTATTCAAGTTCCTTTTCAATCGGTTCAAATAAATCCAGTGTTTCAATTGCTTTCAATTCAGTATTTAATATCTCTCTATCTACATCATAATATTTATTCCCGACATTGTCAATTTTGCGAGTGAGAATTCCTTTTAATATCATGCTGTTAATCTCTTTTTTAAAATATTCTCCTGATTTTCCAAACTCTTCCGAGCACCGGTTTTCAAAAAACTCAATGCTAATATCTTTGGCAGATGATTGTTCGCTTAATAGCTTATCAATAAACTTATACATCTGAATCTCTTCAACTGGCCTCTTCTTAAATTCGGAAGATATTTCCTTACCACGTTTTGCAAAATAAAGCTCCTTGCAATATTCAGAGAGCTTTTGGAATTTCTCAAAATTTTCAACAACAAATTGTCTTCCCTCTTTATGCCTAATTTCGCTCTTCGCCAGTGAGGTAAGAGTCAGTTTATTCATTACCTTCATAACCAGTTCAATCGGAATATTAATCAAAAATGCTGTCAGCTCTGCCGACTTTTTCCACGAAATTGAAATTCTACCAAAACTATCAGGTTTTTCCCTCAAAAGAAGAAATGAGAGAAAAAAACAATTCGCTTGGTAACCTCTCCTGTTACTAAAGAAAGACGCTTCTTATTTGCTTCTCTGAGACGCTCTTCAAGAATTTGATAGAAAGAACGCATCCATTGAGGAATCTCTTCAAGTCGTTTATTAAAAAGCATTCGACTCATTTCCAGACATGAGACATCCATAATTGCCGTTACAGATGCCGATATCGGGCTGCCATCGACTAATGCCATTTCTCCAAAAATGGACCCCTTTTTCAACTTTGCCAACACAACCTTTTGTTTGTTGATAACTTTTGATATCTCAACTATACCAGAGTTGATAATAAACATAGAATTTCCGGGGTCATTTTCCCGAAAAATTATATCACCACTCTTAAATTTTCTAAATACCTGCTGTTCTATATAACTCATAGTATTATTTCAATTCATGTTAGTATTTAAGATTTCAAATGCATATTTATTTTCACAATCATACTCTAAAACCTTTGCAGCATACTGCCGGGCTTTCTCGTCTTTTCCTACTTCAGTATAAAGTTGTGCCATGCGAATCAGAGAAGGCACATCATCAGGATGATTTTTTAGAATCTCAACAAAAGTATTGACGCCGTTTTCATAATCTTCTAAAGCCAATAATACCTCGCCATAATTACGCTGCACCTCAATAAGTGTAGGGTCTTTCTCAATAGCAGCAATGAACAAGGTTTTTGCACTCTCAAAATCTCCTGTTTCAAAAGAAATGAGTCCGGACTGATTAAATGCATCGGCACAATTGGGGTTTATTTTAATCAACCGATTTAAATATTCTAAAGCTTTTCCGTTATCTTTTTCATATCGGGCACATAAAGCTAAACCAAAAAGCGCATCTTCCGATTGCGGCTTTTCCAATAGAACTTCTCTAAAAAGTAAATTCGCCTGCTCAATATTTCCTTCCGTAAGCTGATTGGTAGCCCGCTCTAATTTGTTATCCTGGCCTATTTTCCCCCTATCATCACTTAAAACTTCCGTTCTAAGATTACTCTGTTCACCATTTTCCTCTTCTGAGATATGTTTAAACATTTCCAACACCTCATTATTATTTGGTTCTAATTGTTTTGCTTTCTCAAGATATAACGCTGCATCACTATTTTTCCCAACCTCTAAGAATAGCTGAGCAATGCGAATAAGTGTCGGCATGTCGTCGGGATGATTTTTAAGTATTGTCATAAAAGTCTGAACTCCGTTATCATAATCCTCCAAAGCCAGCAATACATCACCAAAATTCCGCTGAGCTTCAACAAATTTCGGGTCTTTTTCAATTGCCGTGGCGAATAATTTTTTCGCATTTTCCAGGTCACCGGATTCAAATGAAATTATGCCCGATAAATTGTAGGCGCCGGCGTGATCGGGATTGACCATTAAGGTATATTCTATATATTTTATAGATTCTTTGATATTATTATTTTCCTTGGCGGTAACAGCTTTTATAAAATAATCATTGTCTTGTAATTGATTCTTAATAAGGACTTCTCTAAAAACGTCTTTAATAAGAAATTTTAATGTCTCCTCATCAGAATTTTCTTTACTTATTTCCATTTTTTGTATAAACACTCCAGATTTTGGTTTTCTTGAAAAAAAACGTATTTCTTCTCCGCCATCCTTTTTTTCAATGTTTTTTATAATCTGCTCTACAATATTAGGATCATCTACTTTAAAAATATTTTTAATGACTTTTTGTAAAATAGATAAATCATAATCACCCGTACAAGTATACATTCTTTCTATCTCAAAACCAGCATTTATTAGTTCTCTCTTCAATACCATTGGCGAAAAATGGAGATAATGATAATTTGGATCAAGCCAATACCATTTATCTTTTAGTGACAATGATAAAAAAGACTTGATGTTTGGTACTATTCCACAGAACATTCCACCTGTCTTTAAGATATTAAATACTTTTCCTAATGCAAATTTTGGGTAAGGGATATGTTCTAATACATGTAACATTGTTATCAAATCAAAGTAGTCATTTTGATATTCAATTTCATCAAATTGTCTATTTGAAACATCTATTTTTAATTGAGTTCTGGCATAATTAACATTTTTTTGAGTAAGTTCGATTCCATGTACATTGAAGCCCTCTCTCCTTGCATTATGTAAAAAAGCTCCCCAGCAACAGCCAATATCTAAAATTTCCCCTTGTGGTTTAATAAAATTAAGTATCTCTTTTAAAAAATATTCCCTGCGCAAAGGATGATTTAATAATTCAGTTTCATTTTGGGGAGCAGCATGACCGCCTTCATCACCATAGGATTGATATAAGCTTTCCATTGCTGATTTTTTAAGCCTTGTTCGTAAATATATCGTATTACAATCGACACAACGTACAATATCTGCACTTCTTCTATATGTTTCTGCTTTCTCCGAATTGCAAAAAGGGCAATTTATCTTTTCATGGTTGTCATGATACGATTCGTTTTCAACATCTGGTTTGGTCTTTTCCAATGTGCTGATTTTATTGAATATTTTATAGGTGCTTGAATATTTCTCAGCCTTGACTATTTTTTTCCCACCAGTCTTTTTCTCTCTTAAAATAGGCTTTCTCACAAGTTCAATAATTCTTTTTTGGAGAATTTCGGAGGAATTATCCCAAGTGAAATTTAAGTGAGTAAATTTACTTGCGATGTTTCCCATTTTCCTATTTTGTTCGGGATTTCTATATGCGAATATCATTTTATTCCCTAAATCAGTTTTATCAGGTTCATACAACCAGGCATTATCGACTAATTCTTTTCCACCGATTGATTTATCCGGGTATATGACCTTTTTTGCACTTATTAAAAGACTATTGCTTTCATTACAAAAATCAAGGCAAGCAGCGCCATTTGTAACGATTGCCGGAATGCCGCAAGCCATTGCTTCAAGAACCGGGAGTCCAAAACCTTCTCCTCGATAAGGGTGCACTAAAACATTACTTGCCGTATATAAACCGATAAGGTCATTTTCAGAAAGCAATGTGTCTATGTACTCAATTTCAGGTGTATTATCTTTTTTTTGCAGTTCTTGGATATGTTCCTTCATGTTTCGACCCTTATAAAAAGATTTACCACCCATATCCTTTATAACAAGGCAAACATCATCATCTTTATTAAAAGTTTGTGTATATACATCAAGAAGGATATCAATACCCTTTCTGAAAATAGTACCACCCACAAAAAGAAATTTAAATTTCTTTTTCGTCTTAAGGTTATAAGCTTTTACATTGGGATTAAATTTTTTCGAATCAATTCCATTAGGCACGACAAATACTCGTTCTTCAGGAATACCACTATCTATATATACCTTGCGAACATAATTACTTGGAACCCACATTTCATCAACTTTTTCAGAGAATATTTTAACCCATTCCTTTGGTAATGAACCAAATTCCCAGGGTTGAATTACAACCCAATGTCCTTGCTCAGGTGCTTCTAAATTGGGCGGCCATTGATGACGGACATGGACATCAACCGAGGGTAACTTTTTTCTAAGACGTTTTGCTATCTTTATAAAAGGACTGTTTTTATCAGGCTTGAATTGGTCTGTTTCATAAGGAAATATTGACACATTATAACCGGCATTTATCAATCTTAGAGACTGTTCCCGATTAACAAGTGCCAAAGAATGATAAACAAATTGGGAACCTTCCCAAATTATATTAATACTTTTGTTACTGTGCTTCACATTATAATCAGCCGAATCTATAATAGGTCTAATCTTTCTCATTATTTTTTTATTTTTATTGATAGTTATGTTAATATTTTTAGAAAACAACTGATAAAATACTTTTTTACATTCTTTAAGATTTTTTACTTTTATAATAGAATCCCATGGATCTATAAAAATATAATCCGCCGGATCTTTCCAATTTTGTAACTCCTTACTACGCATTGTTTCAAAAACTATTGTAGGAATCTCAGCCAAGGTAGAGAAAGTTTTTCCCCATGTATCTGTCCCTATTAGAAGATCGCTGGAAGCAATTAATTCCATCTGTTCTTTAAAATCAAAACTCCTTTTATCAATTATATCACCAATCGCAGGATATTCTTTCGTTTCATCAGGAGTTCCAAGGATAATTGGAATAATATTTTTCTTATTTAAAAAATTTATTAAGGGTTTCCAATATGTTGGATTTAGTTTATTATTTTTCCCTTTTACCATTCCCTTAGAACTACCTTTTGGATTTAATACTACCTGAAATGGGGTTATTTTTTTTCTTTTAAAGGTTTTTACCCATTTACAGGAACTTTTTATTCCATATTTTTGGAAAATATTTATTAAAGATGTCCATTCGTCAAAATAGCTATTAAAAGGTGTCGCTCCTAAACCTTTTACATTCTTAACTTGATGCAATATTTGTCTGTAAACGCTATTATATTCAGGAAGTTTAGGATATGGGGAAAAATATATTTTTTTTAATTTTGGGAAATTTGAGAAGAAATTTTTTAACGCTGGGATCGAATTTGGAATACTCAATATTACTTGCTCAGGATTATCATCATAAAAAGTTGAAAGCAATAAACATGCATCGCCAATCCCTCCAAAATGAACATAAATTGGTCCCAGAGATTCAAATATTCCTGCTAAATGATGTGAAATTTCATTTAAATAAGGTTTTAATATTTTTAACGATTTAACCTCTATTTTATCTTTAAAAATAATATAATTATTTTCTTTTTTATCAATCAGTTTTTCTCTGGCTATTTCCCCAACCTCTCTTTTCCACTTTTTAAAAAACCTTTTTGCTGCCTTGATGTTAAGCCTATCAATTTCTTCTTTATTGGGTAATGTTTTCCCCTCATAATGAATAGCAACACAGTTTGGATCATAAACAACTTTTTTCCCTGCTGCCCTTGCTTTAAAACACAAATCGGTATCTTCAAAGTACATTCCATATTCAATATCCCAACAACCGATTTCATAAAAAAAATCTCGTTCAATAAATAGACATGCGCCGGTAACAATGTATAACTCTTCTACTTTATTTACTTTGGGGTCATCCTTTTCCACCCCGCGGAAACGATGAAGTGGCCAAATTGAATATATAGGATTAGCATCTATATAAAAATCAAGCCCAGCATGTTGAACACTTTGATCCGGATATAATAATTTAGCACCTACTATCCCGATTTCTTTATTTTCTTTCAATCTATTGACACCGGCAGTTAACCATCCGGGTAAAACCTCAGTATCATTATTAAGAAATACTAGATATTTACATGAGGCAATAGAAGCCGCCTGATTGTTAGCCTTTGCAAAGCCGAGATTCTCTTCATTGTGAATTATCCTGATATTTTCTCTCTCTTTGTCTAACTCCTGCAGATATTGATCAGTGCAATCAATAGAACCGTTATTAACAATAATGATTTCATAATTAGGATATTTGGTGTTCTTATAAATGGCGTCTATACATTTTTTAGTATATTCGACTTTATTGAAAACCGGGATAATAATGGAAACACTGAATGTTTTCTTTGTATTTGACGATTTCGCACTTAGTGGTTTACCCGATAATTTTGGCGCAGACGGACTCAAAAATCCCATTCTTTTTGCATCAAACAGAGCATGCTCCCAGGCTAATGATCCTTTTTCACGCATTCCCGGTTGTTGTTGCGTTTGTTCTTTATGTAGTCTGAAATTACTTAATGATTCTGCAATATATATACAGTCTCCTTTACTTAACAGTTTCATCCATATTGCAACATCACCATTCATCACAGGTTTTCTACCCGCAAAAGATAAAATATCTGGATATTCATCGGTCAGATCTTCTTTTCTGAACATTACAGTAGATGGTTCCCCAATAAAATTTATACGATTAGTCACCAGCGCTTTTACAACTGCAGATCCATTTATCAAAGCATCTTTTTGAATGATTCTTTTAGTTGCATTAATATCAGGTAATTTTCGTCCTTCTGAATCTATCACTTGTCTGTACGAAGTAACAAGAGTTACACTTGGATACCTATTAATATATTCTACCATCCGCTCAACACACCGAGGTTCTAAAAGATCATCATCATATAAAGGCTTAATTAATTCTCCTTTTGATTTTGACAAACAGTTAATAACATTTCTTCTTTCTCCCTGCCCTGGTGGTTCTTCTCTAAAGTAGTGTATTTTCTTTGCAGGATATTTTTTTTTGAAAATCTCTACAATATCTTTGATTTTTTCACTATGACTGTCATCACCAATAATTATTTCTATGTTATCATAACTTTGATTCAACGAGCTTTCTAACGCATCAGAAAAATATCTGTAATTATAGGCAGGGATAAATATGCTAACTAATGGATTATCGGATTTCTTTTTAATTTTTCTTTTTTTAGCTTCAATAATTAAAAAATCACCGATTCGGGATTCTAAATTATTGAACAAAGGTAGTGATTTGCTTATTCCACTTTCACAGCGTTTAAAATGATAAAATCCGGCATACTTTGCCAATCGAACAATCTCTGTTTCGTCATAAAGCCATTTATGTCCCCATTCGCGCATAGCTGTATTTAGATATTCGCAAGGAGTATTAAGCCATCCAAAGCCATAAGTATCTAAATTGCTTTTTTCCCGCCAGTCATTATTCAGATATCTTTGAACAGAATTACTTAAATCAGGTGTTGATATTCTGAGAGCCCCTTCATATTTTAAAATACGGCGACATTCCCTTAAAAAGGCAACGGCTTCACTCTGAGTAAGATGTTCAATAAAATGTTCAGAGTAAATCCCATCTACTGAATCATCATCAAAAGGCAATCCGTTTCTTACATCTAATTGCAAATCTGCTGTCGGTTCAAGATCAATATTGATAAACCCATTCAGTTTACAATTTCCGCATCCAATATTTAGAAATATTTTATCCATTAAATTTCTTTCCGTTTATATTACAAGTGCCATAATTTCTCGAAACATTATCTTATCGGATTGTTTAATCTCTTTTGAGATTGTCAGTCAGTCTAGAGTTACTGATTAATATCCCTGCCTCATCAATAATAGCAGTTGTACCATCTTTTGAAGCATCATCATGTATCAAAACTTCAAACGGGAAATTGGTTTTTTGCATTAAAAAACCTTCAATTGCTTTCGCAATATATGGCTCGTGATTATAGGTAATGCAGCAAATACTAACTAAAGGTTTTTTATTCATATTTTGAGAGCCTTTCTTATATCTATAAATGCATTTTCTGAATCTTTCCATAACAGTTTATTAATTTGTTTATATCTATTGATAATTTGATTTTTATTCTTTTCAATTTTATCAATAGCAGTATTAAGGTTTGCTATAAAATTTTCGCTCTTAATTTCCACAGTATATTCTAAAAGGTTTAACTCTTCCATCAAACCTCTATGTTTAGGGTGATTCACTAAAGAAATTACGGGAGTGTTAAAACAAATTGGTACAATTTGACCGTGTCCTCTCATAGATATAACAAACTCTGCATATTTATAATAACCTACAGCCTCATCTGTATGATCAAAAGCGAAGTAACCAAAATTCCAAATTATTGCATTGTTAATACCATCTGCAATATCTTTGCTTATACTCACATCATCATAAACATGAGGAGCAAAAACAACCTTATATTTTTTTGTTAGGTGCTTTGTGATTTTTTTCATGTGAGTGATAAATATTTTTTGATTAGCCAAACTACAAAAACGATGTTCAGGCTTATCATTGGCTATTTGAATAATAACATAAGGCTCATAAATAAATCTCTTGTATTCTGTATTAACATTAACATGAAAACCAGGATCTGGAACAATCTTAGCTTCAATACCTGTTTGATCTAAAAGCCTCTTGGCACTGCCATCATTTCTTACAGAAAAATATGCCGCATGCTTTTGGGTTTCAATCAAGTGATCAATACCTCTTTGAGGAATTCTTTCATTTTCCCAATAATTGTATCCTACTCCATAAACTATAAAAGGTATTTTAATTTCTTTAATAAGATCTATGTCTATTAACCAAAACCATCCATTAGGCCAGTGAGCACCGTGTATAATACCTCCTCCACCGATAACAAGCATGTTATACCGTTTATTTATAACTTTCTTAATGTAATATTCATTGAATTGTCTACCTTGAATATTTGTATTCCCAATTAATTCAACGTTTAAGAAATGTCTTAACAGATTTTTTAAACCTATACCCAACGCGTAATCACCGATGTTATAATTAAGACAATATGTATGTAATATCTTCATGGGCTTAATACATTTAGTTTTTATATCAATCAATTTTAAGATTTTCAACTTTTAATAAACATTCAACAGCATCAGGAGCAAAAACAGGAATTCTACAATAATTATAAACTTCCAATCTTTCAGTATAAGAATCATCGATAAATATTGCAGGCTTTTTTGTAATATATTTTGTTTTACTCTCTGATTTATTGATATGAATGATTTCATCAAATAGACTTTGCAATCGGAATTTTTTTAAAAACTCAAGTAATTCAGAGTTATGTTTGGATATAAGAATTAACTTTTTATTTTGATTGACACATTGATACAAAAAAGAAACTAATTTTGTATTAATCTTATCTTTAATAACTAAACAATCGTCAAAATCAACATATACCGTATCAAAATTAATGTCATGCCTGAAGACACAGTTTAGAGATCTATCCATCTCAAACTGAAAATTATTTTCACTAATTTCCACATCGTAACCAAAAGCATCCCAGAGAGTAAGAAGAGACAAATTGATTCCTTTTGGACGGAAAACACCGGAAGAGCCTCCTAAACGACTTGCAATTTCAAGCAATTTGAGATTCCCATCAGCATCTCTTTTTAATTGAAAAAACCAAGCGCCATGTAATTCTAAATTGGAATTAATAATTTCGGCTATTTTTTTAAAATCACCGCTCACATCTAAAATTGTTTTCGTATTTACACTAATTCCAATTCTAATACGACATCTTTTTCGAGGACCAACAAAAAGAAGTTGACCTTTTCTGTTTGTAAAACAATCCACTGTGTATTCTTCACCTTCAAGATATTCAAGGATAATTAAAAATGGGTTCTTTTTGAGCTGAAAATTTAATTCATCTTTATTATTTACTTTAGTTGCTCCTCTGGCACCATATCCAATATCAGGTTTGAGAAAAACGGGATAATAATCAATTTCGCTAATATCTTTATAAATTTCAGGAACGAGAATTAAATCTTTGAATCTCTCATATGTTTTAATTTTAGATAAACAAATTTGGGTAGTCCATAAAGGTGAACAAATAATTTTACAATCTAATTTATTTTGATTTTCAACAAGTGTTGTAATAACCTTATCCATCGTAGGATAGACTGCATCAATGTTATATTTTTTTATTATTTTTCTTAATGATGGAATAAAATTTTTATCATCTACAAAAGGAATATCACTTATATAATTTTCAAAAACAAATTTTCCATGATCATCAACACTATTCCCGCCAAAAACTTCAAAATGTCTTGAGTGTTTAAGGGAACGATATATTTCCAATCCAATTTCAGAACCACAAGGAAAAACAAGGATTCTCTTGATATCCATATTATTAACTTTGCCTTATTATTTTACAAATTCTTTCTACATTTTCTAAATCCAAATCGGGATATATCGGTAAACAAATCACCTGTTCTGCTACTTTCTCAGCAACAGGCAAATTACCGGGTCGTGCCGACGGCAATCCTCTATACGTTGGCGTTTGACTTATCAGCGGATAAAAATATCTGCGGGCATAGATATTATTTCGCTTTAAAAGTTCATATACTGCATCGCGATCTTTTCCGTATTCGGTATTTTCAATTAATATCGGGAAATAGGAGTAATTGTGCTGAGTGTTTGTAAAATCCTTTAGAAATTTTATTCCGGGTACATCTGCCAATCGTTGCCGATAGTATTCAGCAATTATTTTGCTTTTATTGATATTTTCGTCAACGGACTTTAATTGCAATAAACCCAAAGCGGCCTGAAATTCATTCATTTTTCCGTTTATTCCCGGACCTACAATTGTTACTTCATCGGCAAAGCCGAAATTTTTAAGAAAATCTATTCTGTGTTTCATCTTTTCGTTATTGGTAATAATTGCTCCGCCTTCAAACGTGTTAAATACTTTCGTGGCATGGAAACTCAAAACCGACAAATCGCCAAAATTCAGTATGGAATTCCCATTAACTTTTACACCAAAAGCATGGGCTGCGTCATAAATAACTTTTAAGCCGTAGATGTCCGCAATCTCCTGGATCCGGTCCACATCGGCAGGATTGCCGTAAACATGGACAGGTAAAATAGCCGTGGTTTTCGGTGTAATCAGGGCTTCAATATTTTCGGGATTAATATTTAAAGTCTCAGGTGAAATATCGCAAAAAACCGGTGTAATACCGTTCCAATGCAATGCATGGGTTGTGGCAATAAAGGAAAAAGGCGTTGTAATTACTTCTCCCGTGATTCTTAATGCTTGCAGAGAAAGAATCAGTCCTAAAGTTCCATTAGTAACCAGCGAGCAGTATTTTACTTCAAGGTAATCACACAGTTTTTGTTCAAATTCCTGATGATATATGCCGTCGTTTGTTAGTTTTTTGTTTTGCCAGATATTCTTTAGATACTTATTAAATTCAGTCAAAGGAGGTAAAGACGGGCTTGTAACAAATATCTTGTTGGGGTGATCAATCCCCTTTTTTCTCATAATAATATCTCTCGCCATTACTGTTTAGCTTTTTACTCTACATTTATACAGTTGAATTATTTTTATTATGCAATACTTCCATATCAACCCTGCAAAATATCTTGCTTCAATTAAATATCCCTCTTGTGTCACCCAGCTATGCATTATCAATTTTCAATTAGTCTCTTAATCCTCAAATTCTTGTTATTTTCTTTACCCCGTTGGATAAGTCATTGATGAAATCCGGCAGCCGCCGGACATATATAGTGTCTAACCGAAAAGTCGATTATATTGTAAAATATCAATGTCAAAACGCTATAAAAAATGATGTCATTCTGAGGAGGAACGACGAAGAATCTCAGACACTATATGTTTAAAATTCGTTTGAGATTCTTCATTTCACTACGTTCCATTCAGAATGACAACCTCTGTAATTCTGTAGAAACATAGGTATTATGGTGATTTTTATTGACTTTCGTGGAAATCAGTCGATTATTCAGATCACAATATTGCCTTAATATACTCATCTCTAATCGGTTACGGGTTTTCGTTCAGATACTATATAAGAACTATCCAACGGGGTAAAGAATATTTTAATTTCTCAACGGTAAAAAAGCATAATGTATATTAAATATCAAATTTTCCAGAGACGCCTGTTACACAAATTATTTTCGGAGGCTGAGATTAGATCCGCCAGATGGCGGATTAAAATTTGCATTTTGAAGTTTGATGGAATCGTAAAAAGTATCAAAACTGTCATTCTGAACGAGGTACGAGTGAAGAATCTCTACTGGTTCTCGTCGGAGATTCTTCTTCGCTTCGCTCATCAGAATGACACATATAATCACTTTTTACGAAACCATCAAGTTTGCAATTTGAAATTCTGGTTTACCCCGTTGAATATTGCTATTTATTCTGGTGAACGATCATTATGATAGTTATTCCACGGGGTTTATCCAGGTTGGGAATGGTTAACTTGTCCATCGTCCTGATTCATCGGTATAAATAGTGGAACGTAGATGAATTGTAAAAGGAAAAAGTGAGAAGCGTGTGGCATAGTTAGCAGGTGACGAACCACTGCTTTAGACATTGCACTATAACTCAGGAGCATTGCTCTACAACTCAGGAGCATCTCGCAGCAACTCAGGAACATCACGCAGTGACTCCGCAGCATCACGCAGCAACTCAGATATATTGCAAGTTTAAGTCTATATCAACCATTAACCATTAACCCATCAACCCATTAACCATCAACCATTATCCATTAACCATTATCCATTAACCATTATCCATTAACCATTATCCATTAACCATTATCCATTAACCATTAACCATCAACCATCAACCATCAATTAACCATCAATCCTGATATTCTCTAACATTTTTACTCACGGCTTCGCCCTCTCACTCCCATCAAGCAAGTCAAAAGAGGGTTTATTAAAGTTATTTCAGCTAACTTACAACTACATTATAGTGAACAGATATATTCTGCATTAATTCTTAAAGTATGATTAAACGAACCTCTTATCTGCTCTTTCATAATTTGTTAATTTTACTAGTTTGTACATCATTCCGATTAAAAGATTCATGGTGTTTTATGACGTTTAAATTTCTCCACCACCATTTTTGTAACTTAACCCAAAAATACTTCCAGATTAGTCCCAAAAAATATTTCGAAGTAATAACTTGCCCAGCCGGTGTAACCCACCTATTCATATTATTTTACCACCTTCATCAGATTTGCCAGGAAATGAGGTTTTAAATCCGGCAGCTGCCGGACTGCTGCCCGGTTTTCTGCCTGGATAATATTATATACTTCTTCACGATGAACGGGAATTTCCAGTGGAGCAGTTATTCCTACTTTCACATGTCCGGAAGAACATTCCAGTATAGATATTATTATATTGTTACCGATGCGAATACTCTCTTTAGACTTCCTTGTCAGTACTAACATTCTCCATCCCTGGATTTATTACATTCTAATTTCTTAACTATTCAGCTCTTTTTTATCCACGAATTTCACCTGTCTGCGTCCGGCGGTTGCCGGACAGGCAGGCGAATGGACACGAATAGTTTTTTAAATTTTCGTTCGTGTCAATTTGTGCTTGTCCCGCCTTGGCGGTAGTCGTTTGTGGACTTATCTCATTTCTTAAGATTGTCTTTTCCGATACATTTAAATTCAACAATTAACTCAAGCCTTCTTTTACCGAATACTCTATCGATAGGTTTTTATCTTCCAATATTACCTGACATCCAACCTTATCCTTATTATTAATAACTATAGGTGCTTTAATGTTAGCAGTGAGTTGTTGTCTTTCATTATCTACTTTTAGAATGACGTAAATTTCCGTGTCATCTATAGATTTACCAGGGTCAATACCGATATTCTTCAATTCCTTGAAAGGTATCTTAATTTGATCCCGTATTTTCAATAATCTAATATCTAAAATCAGCATGGAAATGTCCGGTTCTTCTAACGATTGTAACACCCTGAATGGTGGATAATCTTTTAATTCATCTACCGTAAATCTTGTCAGTGTCTCGAAACCTGGTAAACCGTATATGAATTTAATAACGTTTTCCTCGTTAACCTCTACGTCACCAAAGATTATATTATTTTCGGAGGCAGATGGCTCTTCATAACTTGTACACTGTTGTTTAATCATGTTATAAACTCTAAAAGATTTAATTGAATTGCATCTGAAGTTGTACTTAAGGCTGCTTTATAAGCCATTTCCTCAGCGTTATACTCGGTAATGGCTTTGGATAAATCCACATCTTCCGTTTGAGACAGATAAGAACGCAGATTCATATTAGCAGTATCCAGACGTTTCTCAGTCATTGTCAATTGATTTTTAACAGAGCCGAGAGCAGATGTTAGAGAAAACAATTCCTCGGATGCAGAAGAAATATCTTCAATAGAAGATTGAATGTCGGTTGTATTATTACTGCTGAGGGCGTTTCTCAGTTCAATAAGGGATGAAAATAAATCTGTATCTTCCAATTGCGAACCTGTTATATTTATTGATACATTATAATTTTCCGCTATCCGACGGTCAATATTCTGCGAATTACCATTATACGTTACAGTACCGCCATCGTATGAGAATGGTTTATCTCCAAGAGTATTCGTACCGCTAAATACATATTTGCCAAGGTATGTACTATTTGCCAGATTAATAGTATCATTAATAACACTATCAATTTTATCAGAAAATATAGTGCGTATTTCCGCATTATTTGATTCATCAGCAGCCTGAATAGCGATTTCTTTTGCATCGATCATAGTTGAAGATATATTATCTAATAAACTGGTTGTTGTATCGAGCCATCCATTTGCATCGTTAATATTTTTAAGATACTGTTCATTTCTTGATATCGTTTTTCTAAATCTGGATGCTCTTGCAAATCGAACAGGATCATTTGAAGAATTCCGAACTTCCTTACCCGATGCAATTGCTGTCTGATGTTTATTCATATTTTCCCTGCTTCTATTAACATTCTGCAGTAAACTTCTTGTAATGATGGATTGTGTAATACGCATATTTCACTCCTTTCAATCAAATGCTCATTATAGATCCGAAGTGATCCTTTTATTTATTCCCTTTAACATTGTTCTTTACAGCTCCATAGCTTTTCGTCCACAACGAAGCATGTCTCATCTCAAGATCACGGAGGATTCCTATGGAAGATCCCTATCCCAACGGGATCTCTTTGAGATGGGAAAGAGATATCTTTCCAAAGGAATCTTCGATCGACAAAAGTTGATATTTTCAAAATACATAAATTGTATATTGTTAATTGTTAATTGGTCATTGTTCATCAGGCACTTTTCACTTTAGGCACTTTTCCGTCAGTAGCCGGATGCCTTTGGCAAGTTCACTTTTAACTTTAGACACTTTCATAAAAAACTTTACAGCATATTAAGAACAGTCTGCATCATTTCGTCAACTGTTGCAACCACTTGAGCTGCCGCTTGATATGCCTGCTCGTATTCGATAAGATTAGTCATTTCTTCATCGAGAGATACACCTGAAACCGAATCCCGTTGATTTTTAAGGTTTTGAACAACCATCTCTTCACTTTTCCTCAAGAATCCAGATTCTTGAACGTGGCTACCAATTTGACTTATGGTTGTATTATAGAAATCAAATACTGTGTTACCCTGAATACCCTGATAAAATTGGAGATCAAAAACTTCCTGAGCTATCGAGCTGTCACCTGGTTTACCCGACGATTCCGCCGATGCAATAACAGATGGGTTAATAAAAACATCATTACTTACTCTTAAATTATTGGCACCTGTTACATCATCTGCAAAAAAATTGATTCCTGTAGTTCCATCAACACTGTAACCTTTTGAATGAATTGCATTCACCTGCTCAGCAATGCTACTTGCTAGTGTATTGAGCTTACTGATATAATCAGGAATATACCGATTATTTATTTCAATCAAACTGCCAAGTTCACCCGAATTAATATCAACAAGACGCTTTCCGTCAACCAGTTGGATATTAGCAGTTGTGATACCGCCTTCTCTAGAAATATTAACACTAAGATTATTTACATAATCATTTGATACTAAAATTTGACCATCAGTTGAAATCGTAACTTCACCATTTGACCCTTCGCGAATATCAATATTTATAAGATTTGAAAGATTACTGATCAATAAATCTCGCTGGTCCATAAGATCATTTGAGTAATTTGCGCTCACCTGCTTACTGATGGAATTAATCTGGTCAACAATCTGGTTTACCTGAGTCACTTTATCTTGAATATCCGTGTTAATTTGTTGATTTAGATTATCCAGATCAGAATAAATACGATTGAATGTCTTCGATAACAATACTCCTTTATCTCGAACTATTGTGCGGGCATACTGACTTTCTGGATCATTGGTAAGATCACCCCACGAATTCCAAAATTCTGACATAATATTACTCAAACCCGCTTCAAGAGGTTCTCCAAATATATTCTCTATCTGAGTCATTATCATTTCATCCGTTTGGTATTTCCCAAGATTTTGATTTTCATAAAACAGTTGATTTTCTACAAAACGCTGGCGAATACGGGTTACGTTATCTGCTGTAATTTTATTATTAAACCCTGCTTGTTGAGAATTAAGACCTAACAGGTCTACTCGTCTTCTTTTATATCCATCAGTATTGATATTGGATATATTCTTAGCTACGGTATTAATAGCTGACTGTTGGTCTGCCAGCGCTTGTTTTGTTATATTTAATATACTGGATATAGACATAACTTCCTCAAATTTGGAAATTCAGCACTTTATTTCCATCCTCTGGTGTAGTAACAATTCCATTTACATTATATATTTCAGAAGATTCATTATCCGTTCGTAAGAAGAGATGTGCTAAACCTTTGATATGTTCAATAGAAAAATTTAACAAATAACTATTTTCTCGATTTATACTGGTTATCTCATCAAGACTTGTTTTTAACTGATAACGCAGATTAATAAAACTTATAGAATACTCTGCAGGTGCAATTTCCATAATCGTTTTAAGCTTTGGCTCTTTTTCAGCCAATTTATATTTCCGACTAAGAGTAACGACATGTTCACTACGAATTTTAGCCAAAGATTTTACCTTTTGAATAAGCACCTGCTCCTCAATCACACATTTTCTCAATTTTTCAACATCACCAATGACAATTGCTTCCTGTTTGCTCTGCAGCATCTCCAACAGTTGCTTATAAAGAGCAGCTTCTTTTGAAAGAACTTCGACTAAATAGTCAAATTGTTGATTATCATTATCAGTTGTAATTTCATTCATTATCAATATCTCTTATTGTTCTGATTGCTTGAATATTGTCGATAAAAGTACCATTAGATAATTTATCCAGATTGAGAATTTCATCTTTATCTTTCAGTGACCTAAAAATAATATCCGCTAATCCAAATCCACCCTGGTTTGCAAGTGCTTCTCCCATAACTGAGCTGAACATCATAGAAGAAAGTGTATTTTTAGAACCGGCAAGTGAACTTTTTGGAATAGTTTTTTCCATAGCCTTAAACAATTGAGTTATGAAAAGGCCCTCCAAATCTTTACACTTTTGGCGCAATTTAATTTCCCGTGCCTTTTCTTCATTGAAAACATTTTTAACTTCTTTAGATGAATCCGGGGAATTCAAATTTTGAGAGACTATTTTTGCATTAGAATCAATTGTTATCAAAAAAACCTCTTACATAATAATTAACTTTGCTGATAAAGCGCCTGCCTGTTTTATGGCTTGAAAAATAGCGATGATATCCCTGGGTCTCACACCAAGCTCATTCAACGCAGAAGCAAGCTCACTTACTGTTGCTGTAGGCTTTATTACCGCAGTTTTTGCTTCACTTTCCTGTACAGTTGTTTCAGTTTTATACTCCACTACCGTTTGTCCGGCATTACTAAAAGGCGCAACAGGTTGGGAAATAATGGGCGTTCGTTTTATATGAATTGTCAAACTACCATGTGAAATCATCACCTCTCCAATTTTCACATTTCCTCCGGCAACAATAGTACCTGTCCTTTCATTGATAACAACACGAGCTTCAACATCGGGCTGTACCATTAGTGTTTCAGCACTTGCTATAAATAGTACTGCCTCTTCCTGTGTCTTAATTGACCCGGGAAACGTCAATTCTATGACACCAGCATTTATAGAGCGAGCCGTGGCTTTATCCCTTCCTTTTTCATTTCTACCTCTATACCAGGTATTAATCGCTTCTGCTATCCGACTTGCAGTAACAAAGTCCGGTTCGATTAATAGAAACCGAATAGGTTGCTTGAGGTCAAATTCCTGATTGGCTGAAGCTCTTTTCATTATAGCACCATTAGGTACTCTTCCTACAAGTGCATGGTTTTTCCGCGTCTTCTCACCAGCATCTGTTTCTATGTTATACCCTCCAATAGATACCGGGCCTTGTGCCTGACCGTAATAAGTTCCGCTGCTACTTAAGAGCGGAGTTGTAATCAGAACACCACCTTCAAGACTTGTAGCATCGCCCAGAGATGAAACGATTACGTCAAAATGTGATCCAATGCGACCAAACGCTGGCGTCTTTGCTGTAACCATAACTGCTGCAACATTCCGAGTACGTAGCTGTTCCTTGTTTACAGTAATCCCAAATCTATCAAGCATATTACTTATACTTTGTACAGTAAAAACTGCCCCTCTACTACTACTTGCCCTATCACCGGTTCCACTCAATCCAGTAACCAGTCCATAACCGACCAGTAACTCCTGAAACGCATTCTCAATAGTTACAATATCTTTTATTCTCACCTCAGCAGCATAAAGAAAAGTTGAAAACATTATAGCATAAAGAAATATTATTCTACACTTATACCCAATCAAGATATACTCCCGTAAACAGACAATATAATTAACCCAATACCAACTAACCATGTACCCCATCTTTGAAAAGTTCCAGGTTTGGCAATCTTATTCCGAAAGCCGCTCTTTTTATAAATTATCTTTGCATCAGCAATGTTGTAAGAATATACTATATTGTCAGGTTTTATATCTCTAGCCCTTATTAATCCTGTCAGTTTCATTAAATTCGTTTCGCCATTTACCTCAACGGTTCGTTCACCTTCAATCTTAAGCATACCTTCTTTTGTTTTTTCAACTATCCTTGCGGAGATTTTTCCTGTTAATTTTTCCTTTTGCTGAGTACCCTCAGAACCATCATGGGAATTAGCTAATTTGCTGGAAGCTCCAAAGATTGGTAAAAATTTAGTTAAGTTACCTAAATCACCAGTCACTGATCCATTTACATCAACATCAGTTTTTGATGAGCTGTTAATCTTTGATTCACGAGATGCATTTGCGGTTTCAACAATGAGAACTGTAACGACATCCCCAACATTGTGTGCCTTTATATCTGAGTATATAGACCGATTCTCATCATTAAAAAATTGCCCTGTTAAACTATGACCGGTAAGAATAACTGCACTTAATAACAAAAATATATGTTTCATTTCTTTCTCACTGCAATTTAACTGTTACTAATTGAGAGGACTGTACAATTCCGTACATTGATTTTCCAGTCATTGCACAAACAACCTTAACCTTATCCCCAACAACACCATCTTCCTTCGCTTTGCCATTTGTTGTAATCACAAGATCTTTAGATAGCAACTGAATCTTCACTCTGTCACCCCTTTGAATATCGGGAGGCTCTCTTAACATCGATCTTTTTATGATCTCTCCCTCTTTAATGACCTGCTTTGTAATCTTTCCAACAGCAATATCCGGAGTTTTTACAATATTTTTATAATCCTGCGAGATTTTTCGAGTTCTTAATGATATTTTTTTACTATCAATTAACTCCCCACGCTTTAATTTTTTAGCTGCTAATACAACATTCATATTAACCGAAACATCAACAGTTATTGGTAATCGGGATATAAGGCTCTGCTTATCAGTAACTTTTAGCCATACGATCTGATGTCCTAAACGAGGAAGATTTCGGTTAGATTTAACCAAATATTTATAATCCCTACCTGTCGGTAAAACAGTTTTTGGCAAATGAATGAACTCGAGTTGGATATCTGATTTTTGGAGATTAAATAACTCCTCAAAATACAAAGATAGTATTCCCTTTATTAATTCAGAAGATTCATCCCCTCTGCATATAACCGGCATTAATACTATAATTACTAAAAAATAGATTACTAATCGCCTGGGTATCACTGATTAACCTACCTCTTAAGGTTATTGGTCATAGCAAGTATCTCATCGGATGTTTTCACCGCTTTAGAATTGATTTCATATGCTCGTTGAGATACAATTAGATTGATCATTTCCTGTACTACATCTACATTGGATTTTTCAAGATAACCCTGAACTACTGAGCCAAAACCTTCTTCGCCCGGTAATCCATAGGATGGTTCACCAGAGGCATCAGTCTGTTCAAATAAATTACCTCCTATGGCTCTCAAGCCGGCGGGATTCATAAAGGTTGCAAGTTCCAGTTGACCTATTTCTTCAGGATCCGGTTGTCCCTGTATAATCACAGAAATAACTCCGTCTTGACTTATATTAATACCCGAAACTCCTTCTGGAATAGCTATCTCAGGAAATAAAGATAAACCGGTAGAGGTAACTAAACTACCTTTAGAATTAATCTGTAACGCTCCGTCACGCGTATAGGCGTAATTCCCGTCTGGTCTTAAAATTTGAAAAAACCCTTTTCCATTTATAGCAATATCCAGTGGGTTGCCGGTTTCTTCAATAGCCCCCTGAGAGAAAGACCTGAAAGTTGAAACAGGTTTATTGCCCATGCCTATTTGAATTTCACTAGGCTTCTCTTGTCCTTCACGACCGTCAGATGCTCCTGACTGAATTGTTTCATATAATAAATCCTGAAATTCAACATTACTTTTTTTAAATCCTGTAGTATTTACATTTGCCAGGTTGTTAGCAATAGTATCAATATTGAGCTGTTGCGCTGCCATTCCAAGAGCGGCGGTTCTAAGTGAACGTAACATAATTTTCTCCTTTCCTTAGCGGAATTGACTGACTTGAGTCGTTGCCTTTTTTAAGGTTTCCTCTATAGCTTTCATTGCCCGCTGTGAACTTTCAAATTGACGTTGAAGTTCAATTAAATTAATCATTTCACTGGCAGGATTTACATTGGATTGCTCAAGCTTACCCTGTAAAACAGTAGGTTCATCAATTATTTTGCTGATACTATTTTCTTCAACTGTATATAAACTGTGGCCGATTTTTTTTAATTCGGATAAGGAATCAAAATCTGTTATCCTCAGTTTATCAGTTAATATATCATCTACATATATTTCACCATGAATATTAACAGTAATATTTCCTGTCTTCATACCATCTGTTGATACATTAATCCAGCCTCCTTGACCCAATACCGGGTTCCCGGTCGATGTTCTCAATACACCATCCTGTCCTACTGTAAAATGACCATTACGTGTATAAGCTTCACCATTATCGGATTCAATCGTAAAAAAACCGCGTCCTGAGATTGCCATGTCAACCGGATTGTTAGTTTGGGTTAAAGAGCCCTGTGAAAAGTCTGTTTCTATGTTCAATTGAGTATTTTCATCGAATATTTTGAAAAATAACATGTCCTTCTTAAATCCAGTTGTATTCAAATTTGCCAGATTATTAGCAATCACTCTGTTTTTATGGGTTTGGGCAATCATTTTATTTTTTAAACTAATCAGACTTGTTTCTATTGACATAATAACTCCTTTTTCACCGACATTTAAGCAACAACATTGCCAGAAATAAGCCCTTCTTTAATTACTATTCAAAAAGGTAAGAGGAAGTGAAATGAATATTGACATAAACAATTGTTATTAGGAAATATATGGCAACATCTAATATTGTTTTTAAATTATGTATGTAATCGTGAAATCAAATAAAATGATTATGGAAACGGAACTTCTTAACAACATCGGGAATTTTTTTCCTTCAGTTTCATATTTAGGGGGTGTGATAATATAACCTTTAGGGGGTGTGTCGATCCATAGGATTCCCCTGGAAAGACATCCCTCTGGGAAGAAGAAATAAAATGGATTTTTGTATTATTCTAAGTTCAATCTCCAGACGGGTCTCCGAAAAAATATTATTAATATAATTCTGTAAATGGTAATTAGTTTTTCTCACCCCCTGAACATTTTTAATATTGTAATTTCCTAAATAACAGAGTGATAAATCAACATGAATGACAACTTTATTCTATCACACCCCCTTACTGCATTTTTAATGATCGCTGTGGTATACAATTGACAATTGACTATTGACGATTTTGGATTGTCGTAGACCTGTAGGGCGGATTGTGGAATGACGGATGCTGAACTCTAAAACCAATAGTAAATCGCTCGATATAGAAATTATTAATCAGGTAGTTCAATCATCCGTAGCGATCCAATATATTTTTTGGATTCAGATGAACTTATTGCTGCTAATTTATGGGTAACCTTTCGGATGCGGTTAGCCTCTTTTAAAATACCTTTAAGACCTTCTCTGACTTTTTCGTTTTTGCCGGTCTGAAATGAATATTCCAATATTTCAGCAAGTCCTATAATTGATGTAAGAGGGTTATTGATTTCATGATTAACTGTGACAACCACTTCACCAATCGCTGCCAAACGTTCCTTTTCAATTAATTTTTGCTGAGCTTCTTTCAACTCATTCAAAGCTTTCTTTAATAATTCATTTTGTTGTTGTAATTGCCTTTTAAGAAGAATTTTCTCTAGAACAATGGATATTTGTGAAGAGAGTATTTTATAATCATCTATTTCAATTCTTTTGTAAATACCTGGTTCCTTATGTCCCATATTCAGCACACCAACCAATTTTTCTCCTACCCATAATGGCATAGAGACGAAAGAACTAAATCGTCGTTCCTTGCCCGGGCGAGATCTAGCAAGAGATGGTAAAATCACCGGTTTTTTTTGTTTGGATATCCAGCTGGATATCCCTCTTCCGCGGTCAAAAGGAATTTCCCCTATAAGGTCTACTACCTCATCTCCTTTTTGATGAACCATTTCTAATTGGTTTATTTCTTTATGATAGAGGTATAAAGTTGCTGAATCAAATGGGACTGTTTTATCAAGAAGGTCAAACACGGCATCAAATGTCTCTTCTAAGTCCAGACCTTTTTGAATAAAATCAACAATATCACGTAGAAATTTTATATTAACCATAGGTCATTTATTAACTTTCATAAAGCATATCGATTAAATTAAATAATTGGAATTGCTCGTCATTTTGAACCAGTGGAATTCTCACTATAAATTTTGAGCCAATTCCCTTTTTTATTTCAACTTTTATGTCACCCCCAAGCGAGGTAATAATACTTTTGCAAATTGAAAGTCCCACTCCTGAATTAGTTTCCGGTTCCTTCGTTGTAAAAAACGGCTCAAATATTTCATCCTTTATATTTTCATCTATTCCACCTGCATTATCTTCTACGGAAATTTCAACCCATTTATTATCGATTGCTTTTGTAACTATCTCTAATTTTTTCTTGCAATTATTTAGTCTTTTACCCTTTTGTTCCATTGACTTGAAGGCGTCCCGAGAATTTGTTAAAAAGTTAACGAAAACTTGCTCCAATGTTGATTGATTTGACAGCACATAAGGTAAATTCTTTCCCTTTTCTATCGTGATCTCGATGTTATTTTTCCTCAATTCATAATTGATTAAATTGGATGCATTTTCAACGAGTTTATTGATATTAACAATTTTTATCGTTTCATCTTCGGTCTGATGTGCATAGCTTCTCATATGGTGAATCGTGTCCGATATTCTATTTATCAATCCCATCATCTCATTGAGATCTTTTTCTTGCTCATCATTTTTCGTAATGAGAGAAATCATTCGTTCCACTTTGAATGATAAAGCTGACAATGGTTGACTTAATTCATGCACTAATCCCACAGATAATTCTCCCAGACTTCTCAATCTATCTCTTGATATGGCAAGCGCTTGCTGCCGCTTTAGCTTTTTTTCAAGGGATTTCAATTGATATATATCCTTTGCGGTAACGATAATATAGCTTATTTCATTAAAGTTGTCATTTACCACACTAAAATTGAGAATAACTGGAATAATATGCCCATCATTTATCATTGAGGCTTCAATATTACCAAATATTCCTCTGTTAAATTTTTCTATTAATTTATGATTTTTATTAGCATTATTGTTTGTTTGTATAGAAATATTACCGTTTAGATCAAAATTATCTATCAATATTTCATCAATGAATCTACCAATTAAAGCATTAAACTCTATTCTAAGTAAATCCAAAGCTCCCCTATTTGCATACTCTATTCTACCCTCAGTATCCAAAATAAATATAGCATCCGGAATATTCTCCAATATAGTGATAGTTGTAGTATAATCTTTAATTGTTAAAAAATCAGGATTATCATCAATAGATTTTAAAATCCTGGAATGATTTTTTAATCCTGCCATGTTTTTCTCTTGATGAATTAATTTTTTCTGATACTTAAGTGAATCCATTTACTATACCTTTTCACTAACTAATAAATAAGTATATTAGTCCTCTCTTCATTTTTACCTACCTTCTCATTGTAATCCTGCTTCTCTCTTACGAAATCAAGTATAAGATTGGGTTTCACTTCTCTAACAGTCAACTGAATCTCATCGAATTTCTGAAAGGATTGTTTCGACTCCGTTAGAATATTATAACCCCAAATTCTCAAAAGGTATTTATTCTGTCCTAAACAGTCTATAATTCGTCCTTTTACTTGCATTCCCTTTTTTAAACGTTTTAATAGCTCATTGAGACCTTCTTTGACAATGAAATGACTTTCCAGTGATTCCTTATAATTATACTTTAACATTAACCCTACTACGTAACTTACATATTCAACATACTGTATATTGTGATTATTAACTTCTATTTAAACTATATATTGTATCAAGATTTACCCTGTTAAATATGATTCGGTAACGTATGATATATTTAAAATGCATCTTATTTAACAGGGTGAATAAATGACGTTGTAGGGTTAAATCTTTTTTTAGATATGTTTATTAAAATATTTGCCTCATCATAACTGGTTCCATTTTCTTTCATCAATTTTCTAATTGCTGAATCTTTTTCATAGAGAGTAAATCTGTCATTTGATTTTTTATCTTCTTCGGCTAATTTACTACTAATTTCACTACTTTTTCTCTTACTAAACCACTTTACTATAGTAGAAATGTTTGGTGCAAATATCACAATTGAAATAATAACCAATCCCAGTAAAACAATAAAAACAGATATCAAAAGAGCCATCTTAAAATGACCTTTTCCACTATTTTTTTGTACCGACCCTATACCTGAATTAGTTGTATCGAAAGCACTTTCTACTGATTCTGAAATTTGCTTTCCTGTTTTTAAATATTTATGTTCAGTATCAATATTTATTGTTTTTTCAGAAAAATCGGTTTCCGGTGGTAAATCTTTATATACATCAAAAATAAATTGATTTTCCCCAATAATATTATAACCAACAATCTTCTCAAAGGGGATCGTTTTCCCTCTGATAATAACAGTCTGCGAATCAGAGATTTCACTAACCAGTCGGATGGGATATGCTCCTTCCTCCTGATGAAGTGTCTTCCAGCTATAAACACTGGTATCTATCGGACCAAGTATTATTTCAAATTCACCCACATCCCGATTAGAATTAAGTTTGGGAATTATTTGTTCATTGGTTGTATCAACACTTTTTGAAATAGTAAGGATGATTCTACGAATCGAATCGAATTCTCTCATCTTTAATTCAATTTGACTCAAACTATCCCCTGTCTGTGCTTGTAAACTACTGATAAAGGCAACTGACAATGTTAGTTGAGTTACATATAAAAATGGGGCTCTTTGACATTTTCTCAGGTAAGCAGCACAATTTAACATAAACTGTTTAAATCGAAAAAAAAGTATCCTAAAAATTATATATCTGCAGTTTTTAGATATCCATCGCCTCATTTCTGATACCCTCCTGGATGACTATAGTAAATTAAGCAGGATTTTTTCAGACACATTTTTTTCTTAATTAACAACAATATCAATTTTTCCACCTTTTTTATCAGGAGAATTTTTATCTTTCAATTTATTCACTACAATTTTGCTTTTAACTTTCTCGTCCTCTTCATCGTTTAACAATGTGGAAATTTTCACAGAATCCTTTTTTCGCTCAGATGGCTTTTTAAAATCTCTTTTCTCTCGCCTTCTTGATTCACGATCAAGTGATTTTACTGAATGAACCGCTTCGGACGGATTTACTTCAGTGGAGGCTATATACTCATCGTATGCCATTTCTCATTCTCTTAAATCAAAGCCTTAATTTCTTTCGTAAATACGCAAGTGTTTGATTCATAATTTGCGAAACGCGTGATTCTGATATTTCTAAAACCTGACTAATGTCAAAAAGTGTTAGTTCTTCATAGTAATATAGAGCCAGGATAAGTCTCTGTCTTTCAGGCAAATTCCTAATTATATTTTTCAGCTCATCTTTAATTCCTTGCTTTTCCAAAGCCAGGTCAGGAGGAATTTGAGTCTCATCTACAATAGTATCTTTTCGATACGATAAATTATCTCCATCATTGGAAATTGAATCATCTAATGATAGAGTAAAATTCAGATTTGCTGATTGTTGGATTTGATAATATTCATCCTCGGAAATCCCTATCTCTTTGCAAATTTCTGTAGGTGCAGGTTCTCTTTCTAATGATACTCTGAGTTTTTCCGTAGTTCTCAATATTCTATTTATATCTTTTACTTGCTTTCTGTTTAGGACGCCTTCTTTCCGAATAGCATCTATTACTTCACCATAAATTCTCTTGTATGCAAATGTTTTGAAGCTCACACCAAACTCTGGTTCAAATCGCTCAAGAGCATCCAGCAGTCCTACTATACCATACTGGTATATATCCTCTCTTTTAAGTATCCCGTTCTCAGGTGTATTAATTCGACCAATAATATGTTTTACCAGGGGAAGATATGCCTGTATTGCTTGCTCCTTTACTTGTTGATTCCGAGTTGCAACATATTTTTTAATAAGTGCTTCGCCATCAATCTTTCTTTTTTGTAAGAGGTCAATCATTCTTTATCCTTAACCTTAGGTTTCTGGCTGTTCAGCAAAAGCCCATATTTTAACAGTTGCCCAGCAATAAAGAATGTGAATAAAATACCCAAAAAAACAAAAGCGCTTCGTACAATACAAGTAAAGAAGGAGATACCATTAATAATAGTAATAATCAATGTTACTATAGCAACAAACATTGCAAACATATATAATACTTTAGTCATTAATCCTCTCCGACTATCATGGTTCGACTATACATGAATCTATTAAATAAGTTTTTACGCTTATTAATATCCGTATGTGGCAACCTGAGCAGCTTCCTAATGATCATTTTTAGGGCATTAACTGATACGGAATTGGGATACTCGAGAACCAATGGGCGCTGCTTTCGAATTGAATCTGATACAAAACTATCCTGAAAAATGGAGCCTCCATATAAAATATTACTGTTTAAAAACCTTTGAACCATCAGATTCATCTTTTTATACAAAGATTCTCCCTCATCTTCGGAATCAACCATATTGACGATTAACATAACCGGCATTGAAGCCTCATACTGTCTAATCACTTTAATCATACCGTATGCATCAGTAATAGATGCTGGGTCCGGTGTTACTATAACTATTGTTTTATCAGATCCTAAAACAAAAGACATCACATTTCGAGAAATTCCCGACCCTGTGTCTATTACGATTATATCATATTCATGCTCAAACCTGGAAAACGCATCCCCCAATTTTTTTATTACATTATCTTCCATTTCCAACAAATCCTGCACAGCGGAAGCTGCCGGTAAGATATCAATACCCTGAGGACCACTTACTATAATATTTTCAAGGTCTATGTTCCCAACTAAAGCATCTGCAATGGTGTATTTTGGTCGGATTCCAAGAATTAAGTTCACATTGCCCAGGTTAATATCAGCATCTATCAGCAGAACATTCTTCTTTAATTGTTTTAAAATTATAGCAAGGTTTACACTAATGTTTGTTTTTCCCACACCACCTTTCCCGCTGGTTACGGTTACAATATCCGGCAAGTATTTATCTGTTTTCAGACTCGAAAGGTTTAATATATTTTTAGTTATTTGCTTCATTGAACTTTCACCTATCCCGATTCTAATATTCTTTCCCAAATGAATTCCCCATTCCCAACTCTGATATTATTTGGGATCGATTGGCCATTGCTAATGTATGCGACTGGGAGTCCAATTTCTTGTATCATCGAAACAATTTTCCCAGGTCGGAATGTCTCATCAACTTTCGTAAATATAATTCCAGTTGGATTCAAACTAAGATACAATCCAGCAGAATAGTTTAAATCCTCCAGATCAGCAGTCGCACTTAAAACTAATAAAGTATCCGTCGGTTTTATTGATAATAAGTAACTTTGAAGTTCCTGAATATAATTTGGAAAAGTTGGACTACGTCCCGCCATATCCACCAGGATAACATCTATGTCTTTTAGCCCTTCGTTTGCGAGATTAGCGTTTTGAGGATCTTTTATTTCTATAACAGGTATAGATACTATTTTTGAAAAAGCTTTTAGTGGTTCAGTTGCAGCAATTCGATAGATATCTGTTGTAGCAATAGCAATATTCTTTCTACCATAAACATCTGGGTGAGCTGCCAGTTTCATAATAGTTGTAGTTTTCCCTACCCCTGTTGGACCTATTAACGCAACAACTTTTTGTTTTTCCTTACTTTTCTTCCCAAGAGATATTCCCTTTTCAAGGGTTGAAAGAACTTTAGTTTTTACAGATTCTATTACTTTTCCTTTATTGATTTCGGATTGGAGTTGTTTCTCGTCGATAATCCCTGGAGATTTATCTTGCTTAAAGAGGGAAAGAATCTCAGTTTTTACAGATTCCAATATTTTTTCGTGAGTAATTTCTGACTCACCATCCAGGCGTATATAAGCATGACGTACATATGAGATTGCATCATTGATAGAAATTCCAGATTTCACCAGTCTTTCATATATTTCAGAGAAAGGCTCGGGGAAATCAGGAGGTGTCATTTTCCGAAGCCGCCGATTTAATTTATTTAATTCATAACGAAGACTTGTTAACTCATTGCTCATTTTTGTTTCCTGGTCAAAATCAGTATTAGACTGAAACTTCTGTCTCGGTATAGATTTTCCCCGGATTACATTTCCAGCATGACTGGGATTTCCATTATCAACGTGTCTGTTTACTTTTTTGTTATTAGTATCTACAGCAACGTTGATTTGGATTAAATCTTTTTTCTTTTTAAAATAATTATGATTCTGGATTTTTTGTGATTCCATCAAAACGACCTCATCTCCAAACTCAGATTTTGCCTGGTTTAAAGCGTCGTGTAATGTTGGTCCAAAATATGTTTTAATCTTCATTTGGATAACTCACTGCTCCTATAGATTTTAGATTTGTGTTAGATGATAATTCAGAATAAGATACTACGGAAACGCTGGGTAGTATTGGCTCAATGAAATTCCGCAGTGTCCGCCTAATATGCGGTGACACAAGCAAAACAGGATTTAAGCCGGTTGATACCATTTTCTCAACATTTTCAGCGATAGATTCAAATAAGTGGTTCACCTGGTTTGGGGAAAACCCCAGGTTTTGCGAATTCCCATTTCCATTCTTTATAGATTCTATAATTGAATCCTCCAATCGTGGTTCGAGAGTTGATACTGTAATCTGGTTCTCTCCCTGTTTAAGATAATCTGTAATTGTTTCTGAAAGGGCATTTCTTACATATTCTGTTAAAACATCTGGGTCCTTTGAAAACGCTGCATAATCGGCAGTTGCTTCCAATATCTGCGAAAGGTTGCGAATTGGAATCCTTTCTTTTAACAGATTCTTCAATATCTGAGTTACTACTCCCAGTGGGATTAAATCTGGAACCAACCCCTCAGTAACGGCAGGGTGAGTCTTCTTCAGGTGGTCCAACATTTCCTGCGTCTCCTGCCTATCCAAAAGTTTATAGCTGTTTGCTCTCAACACCTCCATCAGGTGTGTTGCAATGATAGCAGGTGGTTCGACAACCGTGTACCCGGCCACCTCTGCTTTTTCCTTTTCTTTTTTTGAAACCCAGATAGCTGGAAGTCCAAATGTTGGTTCCGTTGTTTCTATTCCTTCAAACTCAGCCCTATCATCAGGATTTAGCACTAAATAGTACCCCAGTTTCACTTCTCCTCTGCCAATTTCTATACCATATATCTTAAAAACATATTCATTGGATTTTAACTGGATGTTATCACGAATTCTTATTGGAGGAATAATAACCCCAAGCTCGATAGCAAGACTTTTTCTTATTGTTGAGATTCGTCCCAGCAGATTACCTCCCTGATTTATATCTACCAGTGGAATAAGCCCATATCCTATTTCTATTTCAAAAGGATCAGGATGAAGAAAATCTTCAATTTTTTCTTCCACCTCGCCTGATGGTTTTTCCTCAGACTCAGCAATCATTTTTTCTTTTCGTCTTTGACTTTTCTGCACTAAATAACCGCAACCCCCTATAAGGAGAGCAATTAATGTAAAAGGTATAAAAGGTAGTCCAGGCACTATTCCTAAAACTCCCAGTGTACCAGCAGCAACAAATAACGCCCTCGGTTGATTTGTTATCTGCACGGTAATGTCATTACCCAGGCCAAATTCGGACGTTACACGAGTAATGATAATTCCAGCTGCTGTTGAAATTACAAGAGCAGGAATTTGTGCCACCAATCCATCACCAACGGTTAGTAAAGTATAAATGGAAGCTGCCTCACCAAATGGTAATCCACGTTGAAGCACTCCTATTGCCAGTCCACCAATTATGTTGATTGACGTAATGATTAAGCCTGCAATAGCATCTCCACGAACAAACTTGGCTGCGCCATCCATTGCACCGTAAAATTCCGCTTCATTACTAATGATTTCCCTGCGTCTACGCGCATCGCGGTCGTCTATTAAACCGGCATTCAAATCGGCATCAATAGCCATCTGTTTTCCAGGCATCGCATCCAGAGTAAATCGTGCCGAGACCTCTGCTATCCTGCCAGATCCCTTTGTAATAACAACAAAATTGATGATTACAAGAATGAGGAATATTACTATACCAACAACATAATTGCCACCAACAACAAAAGAACCAAAAGCTTCAATAACTTCACCTGCATATCCCTGTCCTAAAATAAGTCTTGTCGTAGATACATTTAAAGCCAATCTAAACAGAGTAACAACCAGAAGTAGGCCGGGGAAAACAGAAAAATCAAGGGGATTAAGAACATATAACGCCACGAACATCATCACCAGAGCGATTGTTATATTCATAACCAAAAGAATGTCTATTAAAAATGGCGGCAATGGTATGATCATCATCCCGAGAATCAATACAATACCACCAGCCAACATTACATTGCTGTACCTGGATGAATTATGCAATTTTATTTGATCTTGTTCTTTAGACATATGAATATCATTAAGGTAACTAGTTAAATTTTCCGTAACCGTTCACGGTTTCTCCAAAGGAACTCTCTTGGAGGAAATTAGAAATTAGTGTTATCATAATTTTGTGCTGTTGATAAACGCATTCTTTTCCCAATTTCCCCCAAAGGGGTCTCTTTGAGACAATTTCTAATTTCCATGCTTGACATCTAACTCATAGACTCTTTTCATTTCTTTTCCTAATTTCTAATTTCTCCCGTAAGGGATGCCTTCGGCACAATTTCTGTTCACCCTGTTAGATACTACTAATTTTTATCATCTGAAAAATATAGAAATATGTAAAAATACTGTCTTACTTAATGCACTTATTTTTGATGTTATCTCACGGGGTGAACGTTTACAATTTTCCTTTCATACGGTACACTTGCGTTAAAATCTCTGCTACTGCCTGATAAAGTACTACAGGTATTTCCATACCGACTTCTGTGGAAGAGAAAAGGCTTCTGGCGAGAGGTTTGTCTTCAATTATAGGAATATCATTCTGCAATGCGATCTCTTTAATCTTTTCTGCAATCTTTCTCTTTCCCTTCGCGACCACAACTGGTGCATCCGATTTACTCACAGGCTTATATTTCATAGCAATCGCCAGGAAAATTGGGTTGGTCACCACAACAGTAGCATCAGGAACCGCCGACATCATACGCTTTCTGGCGATCTGCCTCTGCACAGAGCGAATTCGTCCCTTTAATTCTGGACTTCCTTCATACTGTTTCCGTTCATCCTTAACTTCCTGTTTACTCATCTTTAGTTTTTTTTCATACTGCCATTTTTGATAAACAAAGTCTGCAATTCCTAAAACAAGCAGAACTGCACCAATTTTAATACTAAGTTCATAAAGTACTTTCCCAAAAAACACCAATATTTGTGTTATTGTAACGTTGTATAAAACCCAAAAATCATTAAGATCAAGGTGTTTTTTTATTACAGAATAGGCTATAAAACCTACAATACTAAATTTTAATATACCTTTAACTAATTCAACAATAGAGTTGAGAGAAAATAGTTTTTTTATTCCATTGATTGGATTTAGTGAGTCAAATTTTGGTTCGAGAGCCTTCTTAGCAAATAGAATTTTGAAATTATCCTGAGCAAGGTTGACTACAATCCCGAAAGACATTATCATGAGTAAAATTGGTAACAAAGCCGATGCAAGACATTTTGAAGTAAAATAAAGTATTACAGGAACCGATTCCGGGGTTACTGAAATAAATGAAGCATTCCCATAAATCAAAGCTATGAAATCCGTCATATTTGTTATTAATGTATCTGAACTGAACTTAAAGGCAAAAATTCCGGCAAATAAAATCGTAACGGATATAAGATCCTGACTTTTTGGTACCTGTCCCTTTTCTCTTTCTTTCCCCCGTCGCCGGGGTGTTGCTTTTTCAGTTCTGTCCTGGGCTGATTGGTCTGCCATTATTTAAGTACCTTTTAATTGAAGCATAATTTTACCCAGATAGGTGAATAGATCCTCATAGACAGAATCAAACAATAGCTGGAAAATAGTCAGTGAGGATATTAGTGCAAAAATACCGCAGCCTATTCTTAGTGGAAGCGTCACAAAAAAGGCGTTCATCTGCGGCATCACACGAAGAGATAGTGCCACTGCTGCCTCCACAAGTAATAAAAATATCATCGTAGGACCAGCAAATCGAATTGCAATATCGAATGCTGTTGAACCACTCCGGATAATGCTTCGCCCTGATGCTGGTGTAAATGTACATCCCTGTAATGGAATCAGTGTAAAATTCTTGAAAAGGGTCTCAATGAATAGGTAATGTCCATTTACAACAACGAAATAAGTGATCACAAGAAACATCCAGAATTGCCCAACAATCGGCACCTGCTGATGACTATTGGGATCCATCACGTTTGCTAGCCCGAGTCCCATTTGCCTTCCTACAAAACCGCCAGCCATGACAAATCCCTCAAAAATAAACTGACAGCCGAATCCTATTATTAACCCAATTAAAACTTCTCTGGAAACGCTGAAAACAAGCTCTGGAAGAGAGCCGATTACTGAGGAAGGATAACCTATTGTTGGAAAAATGATAAGAGTCAGGATAAATGCAAATAGGATGCGAATTTTCGAATTAATCACAGGGGAACTTATAATAGGTAAAGTCATAGTCATTGCAGAGATCCGAGCAAAGACTAACATATAACCAGGCAATAATTCACTTAATTTATCGATAAACTCAAACATATTTATTTGACCATAAGCGGAATCTGGTTGAATATTTCATTTGTAAAACCTATTATTATATCGAGAAACCATGGAATTAACAGCAATATTACCAGTCCAACGAAAGCCATCTTGGGAATGAACGTAAGAGTCATTTCACGAATTGACGTAATTGTCTGAAAAAGTGATACCAGTACTCCTACAATAAGTCCGGTACCCAAAATAGGAGCCAGTATATATATGGCTGTCATTAAAGTCTCTCTGCTAATATATACAACATAATCAGTATTCATAGTTACATAAATCCTTTTACTAATGATCCAATAACGACATACCATCCATCTACCAATACAAATAACAAAATCTTAAGTGGCATGGAAATCATCATTGGTGGGAGCATCATCATCCCCATTGACAGGAGAATGCTCGCTACAACAACATCTATGACCAACATTGGAAGATAGAGCAGGAATCCAATTTGAAATGCTGTCTTAAATTCACTGACAATGAATGCCGGAATAACTATAGATAAAGGAATATCCTCCGATGAGGTCAGTTTTTCTGCTCCGCTTAAATCAATAAAAAGCCCGAGTTCCTTATCACGAGTCTGCTTTAGCATAAATGTTTTAACAGGTTTACCAGCTCTTTCCAGAGCCTCAGTCTGGGTAATCTCCTCATGTATATAAGGTTGCAATGCATTTTCATTGATATTATTAAATACAGGTCTCATAATGAAAAAAGTTAAAAATAGGGCTAATCCCGCTAAGATTTGATTCGAGGGTACTGTCTGTGTTGCCAAGGCTGTTCTCAAAAAGTGAAATACTATTACCAGTCTGGTAAAAGAAGTCATCATTATTAATATCGAAGGCGCAAGAGCTAGTACCGTCAATAAGAATACGATTTTCATCGTTAAAACAAAGTCTGAGGGATCATTGGACTCTTCAATTCCTAACGAAAACTTCGGAATTGTAGATTGAGCTGAGATAAAATGGGGTAAAAGTATCACTAACAAAATGACAAACGGCAATATTTTCTTTTTATTTCTCACAAGGTACACTATCAATTATTATTTGTCTTTACTTTTAACTTTAAACCTTTTCAATATTTTAGGAAGCTGGTCACTCATTTGTGTACTCTCAACCTGTGCAGTATTTTCACTGGTATTATCTTCTTCATATTCTGCAATCCGATTGATTGAATTATCCGTAATTCCTAAAAGTATCTTACGACCATCCACTCTCACCATTAGTAAATAATGCTTGGAATCAATATATCGCCTGCCAATAATATCCATCTTCATTCTATCAGAAATACTTGATCTTGACCTCTTTTTATACCATTTTGCTCCTAAAAAAGTCAATATTATCAAAGCAATAGTTATTAAAACGATCCGAAGAACAAACCCTGTATAGCTGGACTTCAGGGATGATTCAACCTTCTGTCCCTCTAGTGTATGCTGTTCTACTTTATCTGATTTAGAAATTCCCTGGATAGAAGAAAGCATCATCATTAGTCCCATTACTGCAATGAGAATAAAGATTAATGCAATTAGGTAAGATTTCTTACCAGATTGAAATTGAGAATTTCGTTTGGGTATCATTTTAAATTTCTAATTCTTTCTTTTGGTCCAACTAACTGTGTAATTCTAATTCCAAAATGGTCTTCAATAACAACAACTTCTCCATCAGCAATCTTCCGACTGTTGACAAATATTTCCAGAGGTTCACCTGCAGCCTTTTCCAGCTCAAGCACTGATCCTTTCCCTAATTTTAAAATATCTTTAATGAGCATAGTTTTTCTTCCAAGCTCGACGGTAGCTTCCAATTTTACATCCATCAACATCTCAATATTCCGGGATTGTTTATGATCACCTCCATTAGAAGAACTGAATGATTGGAACTCGGCTGTATGTATATCTATTCGATTTTCGCCGGATACTTCTGTTTCTATATCAGGTGCTGCGTCAGTTAACTCCTCATCTACTTTTTCATCTTCAGAAGAGACGCACCATATATAGTGATGTAACTCGAAATCTTCCTTTTCCACAGAAACAGTATAGTTTACTCTCAAATCTCCTTCAACTTGAAAGGAAGGCAATGCATCTTCCGCAGATTCTACAAGTATAGTTTTTAATTCATCTACATTAAAAACATTATTTTTACCTTCTAGTGAGGATTGCAACTGACCAAATAACTGGTTTGCCCCTTCCTGTAAACCTTCAAGATGAGCACTGGTTAGACTTTCTTCCGGTTTATCGCTTATCATCCATGCGTAGAGATTTAACGCAAAATTAGACGGTAGTGTGATTATATGTCTGTAGGTAGCAATCCCTGTTGTAAGAAATTGAATATGAACACGTGGATACACTTCGCTTGAAATGAGAGACCTTGTTTCTGTTTCTTTAGACACCTTCATTTTTACAATAAATTCTTTTCCAAAGAGTTGGCTTAACGCTTCATTCACTGATGGTAGCAGCTCCTTAAATGTTTTAGAAAATTGTAACTTCAACTGCTCAAATTTCATTGTTTTCTTCTCCTCTTATATCAGTAACAATCTTAAATGCATAGTTAACTTCTCGTTTACCAAGAATAGCATTAAATAAATGATGATTATGAATATAGATGCTACTCTTGCCATTGATTTTTGATTTTAATCGAATGACATCTCCAGCTTTAAGGTTGATAAGTTCTCTAACTGAGATGGAGCTCTTACCTAAGATTACACGAAGATCAATCGGTGTCAATTTTAAACTCGATTCAATAGAAACTCGTTCATCTTTTGATACTTCCTGAGTTCCAAATAATATTTTCTCTTGAATTTCAGGGTTTGAAAGAATATCCGATATCCAAATATAGGGATAACAAATGTTCATGATTGTAGCATTTCCTCGAATCTTAATTTCCATCGATACTACGACCACAGGTTCCGTTGTCGAAACAATCTGCACAAACTCAGGATTAGTTTCAAATCTTGGGAATGAGCATTTAAATTTTGTTAACAACGCCCAATTATTGGAAATTTCTTCCGCAATTCGATCTACAACCCGCTCCATAATTTTTCGCTCTATAATCGATACCGCCCTATTATTTGATATAAAAGTTCCCTGACCACCAAAAATCCTTTCTACAATCATGATAATAAGCTTTGGACTGATTTCCAGAATAAACTGAGAGTGGGGATTATCAATAATTCCAACATATATAGCCCCTGGTGAAGCAATTGATATTACAAATTCCGAGTACATAATTTGATCAATAGCCAGTAAGTTCATTTCAACTATCATTCGCAACTGTGCAGATAAATAAACACCAAATTTTCTTGCAAAACCTTTATGAATATTCTCCAACAGGCGCATCTGCTCTTTTGAAATGAGGTTTGGACGTTTAAAATCATAGGGTGCAAACTTTTTCCGTTTTCCTACTGCCTCATGGTCTACCTCTTTACCTGTGGCGACACTTTTTAATAAAGCATCAATTTCTTCCTGCGATAGCACCTTTCCCATTAAACTATTTTTCCTCCCTTTCAGAAATCAATTTATTTACTGAAGAATTAATTTTACAAAATAGAGGCTATCAACTTTACCACTGTTTAGTCGATTATTGATAATTGACATTAACTCTTTTTTCGATTTTTCCTGGAATGAAGGAATTGATATATCCCTGGCTGTTTGAGCTCGGAGATATTTGATAAATACATCTCTTAATTGAGGCTCTCTTTTCTCCAACTCCTGGATGATTTTCTTACTACTCGTTTCGATTGCTACCTCAGCAATAACAAAACGATAACCATTTGATCCCATTGTATTGACAGTCAAATCTTTTAAATCATAAATAAGACCTACCTTTTTTATCCCATTTTCTTCACTTTTTTCAGATTCTATTTTTGCGACCTGTCTTTTTACCTGAAACTTTCGAGAAATCGGTAATAGAACATATTTTGTCACACCAAACGCTCCGAACAAAACTAAAATAGATATAGCAAAAGGCAGTATCCATTTTGACTTAGTAGAGATTTTTTTACTGATTATTTCATCTTTTTCCTTACTTTCTATCTCCTTTGCCTTTTTAGGCTCATTGATATTTTCCTTATTGTCTGCCATTATCTTTTCCTCATTGTCTGCCATTATCTTTTCCTCATTGTCTGCCATTATCTTTTCCTCATGCTCAGTAAATGTTTTTTATTAATTTTTCTTATAGTGTGTCACATCTCAATTCAATTTTGCTAAGTACAATCTCAAAATTTATGCCATGACTTTTTCTTGCTTTGGATATAATACATATAATATCGGTAAAATTGAGACAAAGTGTGATTATGAATTTTCATCGCACAGTTCTATGTCAAACAACGACTTTTAAAATAATATAAAACTAAGATTTGTTCTGATTGATTTTCATATATAACCATATAATAAACTGTAAGTTATAATTGTCTATTACATACAATAACTCACCTGTTCTTAATATGATAATATTAAGCAGATAAGTATCAACTAAACTTTCAGAAATTGAAAATATCTGAAAACTATTTAAAACTATTGACCATATTTCTCAATTGACATAAATAACTAACAGGAAATAATTTCCACCATCTTCTTACTTTTTCCCTATTCCGTAAAATAAATTAAACAAAATTTAGGAGTTAAGGGGGTGTAATAATCCCGATGTATCGGGACAAATCTAATACATAACTAATCCATACGGATCTGTATAGACTGCTTAATAGCAACATGTGATAATCAAATATACAACTTATTCTATTACACCCCCTAAATATTATTTCTAGTGCCGTGTCACACTTGTGTCGATCCATAGGATTCCTTTGGAAAGACATCTCTTCGAGACGAGACAAGCGCCCTCGTACAGTCACTACGTTCCTTATGGGGCAGGCAAATATCAAATAAGTTCTTCTAAAGGTCACGCAGGACTCCTATCGGAGAATCTCTATCCCAGAGGGATCTCTCCGAGACTAGACAATAACCAAATATAGAAATTCAAAATAGTTTCGGTATAGTTTTGGTTATTTTAATTTGAGATTTTGAAATTATTTGTGATTTGTGATTTGTGATTTTCTTCAATTGCTAAGTTATCTTAGAAACTCTATACTGGACTGCGAAGCTTGAGTTATTTAATATTTAAAATATTTTGCTGTTTCATCTATTCCCAGGTAACAAGGAATTCAACTCGCCTATTTTTTCTTCGGTTCTCCGGTGAATTATTTGGAACCAGGGGTCTATATTCAGAATATCCTACAGCAGCAAAAATCTCTGGCGAAAGATTATCAACATTAATGAAGTAATTGATGACACTTAGCGCTCTGGCTGTAGATAACTCCCAGTTTGAAGGAAACTCCGCCGTAACAATGGGAAGGTCATCCGTATGTCCACAGACCAACACTTCTCCTGCCTTGGTTCCAATTGTTTTTCCAACAATATCCAGAAGAGGAAATGATTCCTGTTTCAAATCTGCCTTTCCAAGGTCAAAAAGAATTCTGCTACCTAACTGAATAAGTATTCCCCCTTCACGGACTTCTACAGATACATCTTCTTCAAACCCCAATTCTTTAGCAATTTTTTCCATTTCTATAACACTTTCATAAATACCCGCTTTTTTCAACTGGTCATATTTAGGAGCTTTATCTGACCTGTCACTAATAATTGACCTGTGTTTTTGCAGAACGCCAAGTGCTCCTTTTAAAGAATACATAGCTGAACCAAACTTAATAGTATCAATACTTGAAAATGATATCAGTAAAATAAAAAAGGTAAGCAGTAATGTAGTCATGTCACCATAAGTTGTCATCCAGCCTGGTGAGGAAGGCATCTGAAATTCCTCTTTTTTCTTTTTTCTCATAGAGACCTCTTTAAGGTATTTTTTATCTATTTCTTCTTAGGATTTTCTGCATTTGCTTCATTATTGATACGCAATTTCGGTGAAACGAAGTTTAAAAGCTTTCGATTGATATTCTTCGGATGTTCACCATATTGGATGGATAGAACACCCTCGATTATCATTTCTTTCACAGCAACCTCTTGATCTGAACGATTCTTCAATTTTCCGGCAATTGGAAGAAATATGAGATTAGATGCTAATGCTCCATAAAATGTTGTAATTAACGCTATTGCCATCCCTTCCCCAATACTTGTAGGATCATCTAACGTCTTCAGCATAGCTATAAGCCCCATCAACGTTCCGATCATGCCAAAAGCTGGGGAATAAGTTCCTAGCGATAAGAATATCTGTTGACCTTTTTTATGACGCTCTATCAGGTAATTTAGTTCTGCTTCCATTGCATTCCTGATAGTTTCTGGCTCAGTTCCATCAACAGTCATTTCAAGTCCTATACGCATAAAATCGCTATCTATTTTGCGAAGTTCTTTATCAATAGCTAAAATCCCTTCACGCCTTGCTTTTATGGATAGACTAACAAAAATGTCGATAATATCTAATGCCCGTGTTTCATCCTTTGTGAATGCTTTTCTTACTACTCCTATAACTCCAATTACTTCTTTAAGAGGGAAATTCACTAAAATAGCAGCCATTGTTCCACCTCCCACAACCATGAATGAGGGAAGATGGATAAAAATGTCCAGGTTACCACCGCTTACGATGGTATACATTATAAGCCCTAATCCAGATAATATGCCGAGAATTGTTGCTAAATCCACTCTCTATACCTACACTCAATAAGTCTTACGGGAATTACAAACTATCCAATGGATCGACGAACTATTCAAATTGACACAAACTTTGCGAAAGCTATTCAAAAGAAATCCGCAGTGCTTACCTGTATCCTTCACGTTACCGGAAGCGAACTTTCGCAAAGATTCTTTCACCATCAACCATCCACCATCCACCATCCACCATTAACCATTAACCATTTACCATTTATTTCTATGGATCTCAAACCAATTTTAATGGAATCGTCCCAATACTTCATCACTCCATTCAGCCCGTGTAATAACTGCGGCAAAAGATAAAAAAAGAAAAGAGAAACAACATATTACACAGGGTGAACGGTTACAAGACCATAGTCCTGCCAGCATCCTGCCCGACAGGACTATTTTCACAAAATGAACAAATTGATAAAAACAAATTACCATATTACCGTTTTAATCTTGTCGCTTCTTCAAGTATTGCATCAAATGTAGTAATAACCCGGGCGGAAGCTTGAAATGCTCTTTGTGCCTCGATCATCTTTGTAAATTGATCTGCCATATCAACAGTCGATACTTCAAGAGAGCCTGATTCGATTGATGCCCCAAAATTATTTTCAGAATCAAACTGGGGAATTCCACTTTCGGAAGTAGCTATGAAATTACTGCCATTAACTTTCGTCAATCCACCGGGATTATTGAACTTCGCCAATGCCACCTGACCAAGTTTTAAATCCTCGCCATTAGTAAACAACCCGATGACAGAACCATCAGAATCAACATAAAAATCTTTCAATGACCCCGATTTTCTACCATCCTGTTTTCTTACAAGCAGTGTCGAAACTGAATCATATTGAGAAACTCCACTGTATCCTTCGTAGGGTCCAAGGCGAATACTAATATTCATTTCTTCAGCTCCGCCCTCTGGAGCGAAAGTAAATGGAATAATACCATCACCTTCAAGTTCTCCAAACTCATCGAAGTTAACTTTACCAGATTCGTCACTTGAAATTACTCCATCAGAACAGGCAATTCTCCATTCCCATTCTCCCGCATTTGCTGTCCTTATGAATTCCATTGTCAGAGTGTGACCATTACCTAAACTATCATAGGCAACTGCCGACGCTGTTACCTCGCCTGATCCAGGGAGTGTATTGACAAAGCTAAGGTTGGATAATTTTCCCGTATTCCCAGTGTCGGCAGCTATCCTAATAGTTGTTTGACTTTTACCGGTCTTATCATCTGTCAGAACAATTTTTCCGTCAGTTATTGCTGCAGTAGCTTTACCTGCATATACAGTATTAATAACTGTCAATAAAGCATCTAAGGTATCGTCAACAACATATGTATACTCACCAGACACAGCGTTACCATCAGAATCTGTTCCTGTAATTGTAAATTTATCACCGGCAGTTAAATTAGTCGCCTGCGATAGATCACTTAGTTTTGTTGCGCCTGTTGCAGGACTGCCGTCTGCAATAGTAAATGCGCCTCCACTGGACCATACTTCGTGAACAGCTTCTAATGATGCATTCAAATTTCCGTTAAGCCATAAGTTTTTGCTTGCTTCTGCGGGCATGACGAGGTTATTGTCAATGATTATGTCATTCATCGACGATACGTCACTAACTGATTCTCCCATCCAGCCCTGGAGTGCAAAGCCACTGCTGTTTACCAACTTTCCGTTGGAATCGATCGAAAACGCCCCTGCTCGTGTGTACAAAGGTTCTTCACTATTCTCATTCCGTACAACAAAGAAACCATCACCTTGAATAGCAAGGTCGCTGGCATTACCGGTAAATTCTAAGGCACCCTGTTTGAATGTCGTTCTAGAAATGCCGGTTACTGACCCTAAAGTTTCAAGAAACGTCATCCTGCTCGACTTGTACCCGGTTGTGTTGATATTGGCAATATTCGAACCGAGCAGCTCAAGTCTTTCTTGCTGTCTCCTCAAAGCCGATACTGGAATGTAAAATGAACTCATTTTGATCCCCCTTCTTTCTTATCCGCATCATTCGTTCAGCGGATAGAGGGCTTCCCTTACAGGGACCAGCCCTTTTGTTTGTTATTATACAATCGCGACACTATCGATGTTTGTAAATACATTACCAAGTGTAGCCTCCTCTGTCAGTGCTGTAACCACTGTTCTGTTTTTCACACTGACAATATATGCCTTTTTGTCCACCAGGATCAGTGAACTCCTGGCACCTTTTTCCTCTGCTAATTTTAGTCCGCTATTCAACCGAGATAAGTCCATCGAAGTCAAATTAATTTGGCGTTCATTCAATCTTCGCATTGCATGGGCAGAGAATTTAAGATCATCTTTCTTATTGATCTCTTCTCCAAGTATATCAGAGAATTTTAACCCTGTCGGTTTTGTTTTTCCTGAAGTGTACCCGGGAGACGAAATCTTATTTGGTCTAATAGGGACGCAATTATGTCCTACTTGTAATTCTCCTATTTTCATTCAAACCTCCTATCCTGGACAAGCCCCGTGGAATAACTATCATAATGATCGTTCACCATAAGAAACAGCAATATTCTACGGGGCAAGCCAGAATTTCGAATTTCAAATTTCCCCAAAGGGACGCCTTTACAAAGGAATCTTCGATCGGAGCAAATTTCTCCGAAGGAATGCCTATGACACAAAAAAACAAAAAATTGACTAATCATTACTTACCTCTCCTATTTCAACTACAGATGAAAATGAAACCTCCTCTCCATTAATCATAAGAATGGCTTTTCCATCTTCATATCTTATTCCCGTGGCAGTACCAACGATTAAAGGGGTTACAGATATGTCATTTCCATCAATACCGGTCGCCTCAACCGTGAAGTGATATGTGCCTTCCTGAACTGTTTGTCCTTCACTATTTTTTCCATCCCAGCTTAAATTATTCTCACCATCAGACAAATTGTTAGCTGTAAGTACATTTACAGTATCGCCATTACTGTCAGTGATCGTAACTTTCACATCCTGTGCAAATCCATCTAATCGAAATGTAAGATCCGCCGTACCGTCGGCTTCAATCATTACCGTATCTCCAATAGCCTTTGCACTCCTTCCTATGATAGAAGCAGCCATTGTGTTATTGATAGTCTGAGCAAGAATTAGATCAGCTTCAACACCTTGTTCAATGTTAGAATTAATGCCCTGTAATTGCTCTAATGAACTGAATTGTGCCAACTGTGCTGCAAAATCCTGACTTTCCATAGGTGACATTGGGTCCTGATGACTTAATTGCGTAATCAACAGCTTGAGGAAATCATCTTTCGCCATATTTGTTCCACTTAAAGAACCGGTCTCTGCATGAAATCCAATATTATTGTTAATAGCATCTGTTTCAAACATAATTCACCTCCTTTCACATTTTATGCAATGACTTCAATGGTGTTATACCCATAGTTTCGAATTGCAATGGTTTGATTAATTTTATCTTCTAATATACCCCGCATATTTGGCTCTAATGACTTTTCAGAATGTTGTCTCTGTTTCTTGTTTTGTGTTTTAGATTCATTAAAATCACCTACCTGAGCTTCCAGTGAGTCAAGAGGAAATCCCTTTTTGGATAAATCTTCACTTATTGTTGGTAGTAATTTTTCCAATTCTGTATGAATAATTTTCGATTCTACTATAATTGTCATCTGATTTATTATTGAATCCTGTTCAAATTTGATTTCTAATGGACCAAATTTTCCACCATCAATCACTAAGTTTGTTCGGGAAGTCTGGTTTGCCTGTGATTGCGAAATTATCCGGGCGATTTTCTGAATCATGATTTCTAATGATACTTCCGAACCGAAATTCAGTTGATTTGGCACACTGTTTGTCAGCTGTGTCTGGTGAATTTCTGTAAAATTGGGTAACTGAGTCTGTTTGAAAATATTTTTATGCTTTCCAATGGTAGAAATATCGCTCATACGAGAAAAGATTTTTTCCTGGATAAAAAATTTCTGGTTTTTTTCAGAACTTCCGATATCTTCTTTAAAATATCTATAATTATAGGAATTGTCATCAGTCGATTGCACTTTATTAACACTACCCGACTTATTCTGGCTTGCTTTATTTATTAAATGTCTTCTTATATTTCTAATATTTAAATCTAAGCCTCCAGTATTTTTTAAAGTATTTGACAAATTCAACTTTGTATATTTACTTATTTTGCTTGCTACTGTAGAAACCAATTTTTCATTTTCATTTTTTTCAATGGATTTTTCCCTCTGTACCTTTTTAGGAACATCAGGTCGAGCATTTATAATTCCATTCGCCAGGTGGTGTTCTTTTATTGAAGTCCGATAAATAAACTTAGAGTCACTTCCTAACTTGCTCTTTAATACCTTCTGCGTGCCCGCTCTGAGTTTGTCTGCAATATTTTTATTATCTAACCGCTCACCTTTTCTTAATTCTATTCCCAAAACCTGTACATTCTTTAAATCTTTCCCTGAGAATTGCTCTCCATGAGCCCTGTTGACAACTACTGATTGAGTACTGTTAATTTTATTCGCAATGCTTTGATTTACTGTTGAAACTTTATTCCCGACTTTTGAGCTGTTTTCTGAATTACTTAAAACCTTTGAACTATTTACTTTGAGTTCACTTACATGGTCTTGATTATTTTGCTGTTTAATTCTATTTCCAGAAGCAATTGTAGAGAATTGTTTTTCAGTAACACCTTTCTCTGTAAGCTGCTTTCCATGAATCTTGTTAACAACGACTGATTGAGCAATGTTAACTTTATTCGCAATGCTTTGACTTACTGTTGAAACTTTATTCCCGACTTTTGAGCTGTTTTCTGAATTACTTAAAACCTTTGAACTATTTACTTTGAGTTCACTTACATTACCTTGATTATTTTGCTGCTTAATTCTATTTCCCGAAGCAATTGTAGAGAATTGTTTTTCACTAACACCTTTCTCTGTAAGCTGCTCTCCATGAGCCCTGTTGACAACGACTGATTGAGCAATGTTAACTTTATTCGCAATGCTTTGACTTACTGTTGAAACTTTATTCCCGACTTTTGAGCTGTTTTCTGAATTACTTAAAACCTTT
>CAYTUQ010000024.1:0-51381 GCA_964441235.1 uncultured bacterium
AATCCTTTCTCTCCTTGCTGCGTACAGGATGCGGCTCAACTCCCGTGCCGTTAGCGGTATAAAAAGATACACTAATAATGAAAAAAATTATGACATATAATTTAGCATTTATGCCGTATGCAAATTTTAATGGAGAATTAAAATTAGGCGGTTATAATATATGGCCTTTTTATAGTAATTTAGAACAAAGAATAAAGGACAGAATTGTTCGTTCTCAACTAAAAAAATATTTTAAAAGATTTTATGAATATAAATATTATCGAGATAAAGGTGGTAAAGATATTCGGTTAGAATCAATATATATAATTACTCCAGAAAATTTTACTATTGGAAAGGACTCAATATCAGATCAACAGAAAAAGGATATTTTTTCTCTAAGTAATATTATAGCATTTTCATCAATATTTGAGACAGGATTAGGTCATCAAACTATTGATGCGTTTGTTGTGTTTTTTCAGAATTTTACTAAAAACCGTGAAGGACTGAGTGTTTGGAATAAACATTATACAAAATATAATTTATTTAAAATTATGAAACCTATACACGTAGATAGTCCGTTTTTACCGTTTTATAAAACTAAATTATGCGATGTTTTAGCATATGGATTACATCTCCGAAGTAGTAATCAGAATTTAAAAAATATTTATCGATCATTAGAATTGTTATTTCACACCATAACATTTGGTGAAATGATAACAAATGAACATAGATTATTAACTTTATTAATGGCTTTCGAGACATTACTACAATTTGAGAATAAAATAGAGTTTGTTAAATTTCTAGAAAAATACATACATGATTTAAATCCAATATTGACAACTAGATTAATTAATAGATCTGGAGTTAAACAAATCAAGGTCAAAAAATCTAAAACAAGCTGGTGGGCATATGATTTATATAATCTAAGAACTCAAATTATTCATGGAGAAGATGCTGATTGGAAAATTACTGAATATGGAGATATTTGGACTAGAATCAAGTTTGCTGGATTATTATTTCGACGAATATACAAAAACGTATTGGAAGAAAATAATTTATGGAAAAGTGATTTTATAGAAGGACTTATAGAAGCATTTGATTTTGACTCAGAATTGGTAAAAATAATGGATGAATTTAAGGAAATGAATCCAGAATTGTACCCCAAATAACCGCTAACCATTGCGTGCACCTAACAGCCAGAGCTGTTCGATGAATTCAAGATTTTGGCATTTTATCAGATTTATGAAAAGAAAAAATGATAGGCATTTTTATCTGGCTGTAGGTGACGCTCGCCCGTTAGGCATATAAATTATAAAGAATCGAACGAGGTTAAAATGGTGAATTATAATCCAAGACATCTTTCTATCCAGTCTATTGCAGCAGCAGTCGCTATCGCCGTTACTTTCACATCTCTTGGTTATTGGGTAGGTAAGCGAACAAATTCACAATATGAAGAAATATCTATGAAAAAATGGATAGGGACTTGGGACACAAATACAGACACCTATAAGAATCTTCGTGTGGTTTTTCATGAAGAAGATGGGAGAATTATTGGATCTTATAATCACCCTTCATCTAATAAAGTATTGATTGATGGGAAAATAGAGGCCAATGTAGATGGGTATAGTATAATAGGGAAGTGGACAGAAATGTATGAAGGTAAGAAGTTAGATGGACTCATACATTTTGTATTACTCCCAGATAAAAAATCGTTTCTTGGTAGTTATACTCGAAGTTGGGAAGGAAATATACAACGATATGTTTGGAGCGGTTTGAAGGTTGCGAATTAGAAAAGGTAAATGGACAGACTACCAGGGCAAATTGGAGTCATACCTCGAAAGCAGAAATAAAAAAATAAAGTAATGATAAAAAAAACTGGTGGAGAGAAACTTTTGCCTAACCATTGCGTGCACCTAACAGCCAGAGCTGTTCGATGAATTCAGGATTTTTGGAATCTCATAAGGTTTTTGAAAAGAAAAAATTATGCGCTTACTTATCTGGCTGTAGGTGACGCTCTTCGTTATACCGTATAAAAAATGAACTCACTTAAAAAATATAAAGGTATATTGGAATGAGATTATTCACATTGAACGATAAGGGTAAAATGTTGCCCTATAAAGAAATCAAATTTAAAAATGATAATCTTGAAGCCGACTTGGAGTTATTATTAGAAAATAATCCCGAATACTTTTTTGAAAATAGCAAAATATTGATAATCGGTCGTCAAGTGACAACAAATTTAAATACTTTTATTGATTTGCTAGGAATTGATAAAACCGGTAATACCATCGTAATAGAACTTAAAAGAAATAAAACGCCAAGAGAGACCGTTGCCCAATTATTGGAATACGCTTCTTTTAGTCTAATTAAACACATAAATCGTATAAGTCTCTTATTTATATGGTAGTTAGCATTTTTAATTCTTCACCATATATATTTTTCTAAGTTCATAGGATTCTTTATCCCTATCATCCCAAAGTATTTTTTCTGGAGAGGACTTACATTTGTAATTTTAGGCAATATTTTACTTCTATCCTCAGCTTTGGAAAATTTTACTTTATATTTTATCAGCTTACACTTAGATATCTCTTCCAGAGGTTCTGTTACCGATTTACCTCCAAGGTAATTTATCTCAAATATTCTTTTCAATAACAAAGCTAATATACATATAAAAACGTGAGCTCTTACTCTCACTTCAAGCCAGTGTCTTATAGGTCTAATATCTACAAAATTCTTAAGATCATCAAACAGTATCTCAACTTCTGATAAATTCTTATATGATTCTACCACTTTGCTCATCCCTATATCATTTCTGTTCGTTAAAAGAACAAATATCCCATCAAGTCTCTCCTCCTTCTTTATATTCCTTGTATTCAGTTTATAACCTACGGCTTCCTGTCTCTCTTTCTCCCTATCTATATCAAAATATCTCCTGTATTTACCTTTATATCCCTCAAATATCTTATTTACTGATTTCTCTATTTCATGGATTTTTTTCTTCCTTTTACTTCCTGAAAATAAATTGTCCAGTTCTCCAGATAACCTTTCAATGTATTCAGCCCTTCTCTTATGATCAATTGCTCTCCTTTGCTCATTGAGACATATAATATATCTTAATTCATTCTCAAACTTTCCAACATACCTTTTTACTACATTGAATATCTTCCGGCAGATTTTAGAATCGAACCCCTCAGATATTTCCTTTTCCGAAAAGGAATCTTCGATCAAAATAGTCTTAAAATTACGATATTCTATCTCATCTTTATTGGTAAGCGCTTTTATCTTTTCCTCTAATATACTGACTCTTTCATCCCGAAACTTCAGGACTGATACACCACTTTCCTTTCCCATAGGGGATCCTTCGGATAATACCTCTTTTATTTTCCATATTAAAAAATCTTTTATTTTAACTCTCTTCTCTCTAATCTTTAATCCCTTATATTCTTCATAATGCTCTTTATCTTTGTCACCTTCTAAAAAAATCATCTGACATATCTCATCCTGACGAGTTTTTACACCCATTATATAATCGAAGCCCTGTCCTAATATCATATCCAGGTTCAATTTTGTTATCATACCACGATCACCTACAAAAACTGTCTCATCAATATTGTATTCTGACTTTAAATTACTTACTACTTCCTCTACCGTAGTCTCGTCTTTGGTATTTCCGGTAAAAACATAGTGTTTCAGAGGATAACCTTCGTAAGAGGTTACAACTCCTATAATTATCTGTTCTTTATCTCCCCTATTATCTCTACTATAACCATTTGCTCCTAATGGACAGTTCTCTGAATAGAAAAAACTTGAGGTGATATCATAAAAAGTCAGTTTAACATTTATGCTGAATAAGTTCCTTAGCTTACCAAATATGGCTAACTCAAGCCTATCTTTTATCTTTAATAAATAATCCATACTCCTATAAAAATAGGTTACATTGCGGGAAAGTTGTGAATAACCTTTCATCTCTTTGTAACATGTCGTCTCTATCCATCTTGTAATACCAAGTTTGCTTAAAGGATTAATACACCTATTGATGATCATCATCTCTATGTATTTCTCAACCTCAAATAAAATTCGTTTATTCCTCAATCTTATTTGACTTTTGATCATCTTGGATAATTCTAAATTGTCATAGACCTTCTTCCAAAATATTATACTGCCATGATCTAAAGATTCTATTATCTCTACATCTTCACTTAATGAATATTCTTCCATCCTAAAAATCGTTATCAATCCATCTATCAAGTTGCTAAGGTCTTGTGGTTTTAACCTTTTGACATTCCCCAAATTAGCAATATTTTTGGTGGTAGAACCTTTCCCTTTTTTATATACAGATTGGCTAACAACAAGATATTCATAGGTAGTACCATTTTTTTTGTTATTTCTAACTATTCTAGGAAACATTTTAGATTTATCTCCTTTTTAAATTCATCACCCTAACTATTATAAGAATAATAATACTGATTGTCAAGAGATAAATATAATAAATTGAGTATTAAAGTAATATTTTCTGCACCATGTCTAATTCAGCTATATAAAAATATAAGTCCAATAATATCAAGAACTTACAGAAATTAGAACTGTCGAAAACAGCCTTTTTTAGGTTCTAACTGTTTAATTTGATTCTAAACACGGCAGACTATCCCCTGACGAGTATGATGTTATACGTCAACATCCGATACATGGGTACGAAATTGTCAAACATTTGAAAGATGATTATCCATATTTACTTAATGCTGTTTATCAAGAGCAAGAACGAGAAGACGGCTCTGGATATCCACAGGGACTGAAAGGCGATAAAATATGTGAATTTGCAAAAATTATAGGTACTGCGGATATATTTGAAGCTTTAGTGCATAGGAGAACCTATCGTGAAGGTTTTATAACCTATTATGCTATTCAAAACATTCTAGAAACTAAATCCCATCAATTCAGCGCCAAAATGATAAGATCATTGATAAGTGTAATTTCAATGTTTCCTTTGGGAAGCCTGGTCGAATTGAATACAGGTGAAATTGCCAGAGTCGTCGTCACAAATAGAAATAGACCAGTCAGACCTATTGTTGAAATAAGTGAAGATTTAGAAGGTCGTAAATTGGATCCGCCAAATAGGGTAAATCTTGAAAAAGAGCCCCTGATTTATATAACAAAACCAATCATTTAATAATACAATCAAATAAAATTTCTTCAGCTATAAATTAAAATCTACTTCTTTTAAGAATTATAATCACAATATCGTCTTGTACCAAATCGCTTTTAAAAACTTTATTTTTATACTCTGATAAAAACTTTTTAAACTTCTTAATATCCATATAAGCTTTTCTCATAAATATTCGGCTGAGATTATCTTTATTTAATTCTTTTGCACTTAAATTAAACAAAAGAACAATATCTGATTGATTAATATTTACAGTTACTTCTTCAGGCTCACTAATGTTCAAAACACCAAAATTTTTTATATTAATCTCAAAAAATCGGGTATCTTTAGATACAGAATTATAATGCACCACTGAATATTTACCAATACCAGTTATTGACATCCTCCCGGTGCCAATATCAACTATACTTAAAGAAAAATTCATTAATATATTTTCGAACGACATTTCGCTGAATATGTGAGATGTCCTTTCTAGTATTTCCGATGGACTTTTTTCTATTTTAAATACCGTATTAGCAATGCTCTTTATTTCTGACAAGCAAAATGCACTTTCTATAGAATTTCTTTGGATACTGGCAGTAATAGTTCCTAAATGACCAAAGCCGTCATCAAAAAAATCCCACCACGTTCTGGTATGCCCTTCTCTCTGAAACTCAAGTACATCTATTTGATAATCTTTTATCTCAGGTATTTTCCCGGGAAATAATTTCTGACATATTTCATTAAAAGAGTTTAATTCCCATTTTCTCTTCTCATTTTCCAATGAGTTTTGGATAAATCTTGAATTTTCAAGTACTATATTTATCTGAAATATATAAGTCTTAAGCATGTTTAAATCATCCTGACTAAAAGCATAGTTTCCATTCTTACCAGCATAAAGAATTCCACTAACCCTGTTTTCTTTGATTAACGGCACTGCCAAAATTGATCTCCAGGGCATTCCCATCAACTTCATATAAATAGTCCTATCATCTTTAAACACATCATTGACAATTATTGGACTCTTAGATGCAATAATCAATCTGGTCAAATCATTTTTAACTTCGAGAGCCATATTTCTACTTAGCGAATCTGGTAAATTTACAGATGAAGTAATTTTTGTACTTTTCCCTTTATTATCAATTAATTCAAACCAACATGCATCCGAACTCGTAGATTCCATAGCATACCGCATTATCGAATCAATTGACTGATTTATATTTTGTTTTGAGTCTATTATTTGGCTTACTTCTCTGAAAGAAATTATCTCTTTTGTTACTCTATCATAAAAATTGGCTGTTGGTAAGCGAAATAATATACCAATAAAAGAAAAAGTTGTATAAACGATAATAAAACCCATTGAGGAAATAGTAAATCCTTTTACCGTTATGCTATATGCATAAACAGGGACAATAAGACGAGATAAATATATATAAATGCATATAGGCAATATTATCAACATAATAATAAAAGCAGTAATTTTTTCATTCTTATTCAAAACATCAATCCATGATCTTCTGTATGAATTAAAAATAAAAAGTCCTCCCATAATTATAATAACAGCCCGGGAATACCAATTTAAATCTATATAAAAAGGCTTTGCCGGTTGGAATGAATACCTGTTTTCAAAAAAATTAAGAGCAACTGTAATAATAAGAATAGCAGAAATTAAAGCATGGAAACCTAATATTGCATATCGGGTTGGATTATAAAATATCAATTCTTTCATATTAAAAAGTAACAACATTAAAGCAATTACTACACATATAGCACAAACAGTAGATACAATATTCCATATAAGAGGAAATTCTGCTAAAAACGGATTATTATCCCAAATAACCAAATACTTTTTTAACACCAACTGCGGAAGAAAAAGCAATAATATCATAAAAACGATTCCAGCACCAAGAAACCACAAATTTTGCTTTAAAGATAGATTAAACTTCCTGAATATTTTTTTAATAATTGGGTAAAGACAGAGAAAAGCCAAAACAATGGCTATTTCTCGCTCATAACGGTAAATTCTTATAAATGACGGAACATAATAGAATACTGTATCAACAAATAGAATAAAAATAAATATAGCAACTGAAATAAAAATCAAAAATGGTGTCTTTAGGTAATCTTTCATCAGATTTCTACAGGCATTTTTTATATATAAACAAAAATAATATTAACCCTGTATATAAAAAAACCACTATGAGAAAAGGATTATTTTAAGATAGAAAAATTATTAACTGATTAACTATTGCTGCTTTTAAAGTATATTGTTTTCAGAATCAAGTCTAATAATAGTTGGCTTCCAATTGCTTAATTCATCAGCATCAACCATTGCATAAGACAAAATTATTAAAACATCGCCTTTTTGAGCAAGCCTGGAGGCTGCTCCATTCAAACATATATCTCTTCCTCCTGGTTCACCCTCTATAACATAAGTCTCGAATCTTGCACCATTATTTTTATTCAAGACATGAACCAATTCAAACGGAAAAAGATTCGCTGAATTCATCAATTCTTTGTCAATCGTAATACTTCCTTCATATTCTAATTCAGTTTCTGTAACTATAGCATTATGAATTTTAGATTTAAGCATTAATATTTTACTCATTTCTCCATATCCTTTATTTTTCAAATAAATTTATTACTAAAAGCTACAAACTTCAAATAATCACCCACGTAAGATAAATTATTTCTATTGACTAATCCAATTAAAAAAACCAAATCCTATTTTACCCTGCTATACATGGCAATAACAACAGATTGCATTATCACCTTCATCGAACCATTTTAATTCAATATAATGTTCTCTCTCCATAAAATTTGGATATTTTAATATTTATTATAAATTAAAGCAGATAGTTATGACTTAGATGGGAAATACTCTTATTGAAATTATTTTTATGGAAACTTTAATTCAAATTGATACTACTTTATTTTTTTTCTTAAATAAAACCATTTCAAACTTCCTATTTGATTGGTTTATGCCAATTATAACTAATCAGTGGATATGGGCTTTACCCATTTTAATTGTCTTGCTTGGAATGCTAATTTTGGGAAATAAGAAGGCACGAATTGTTTCCATTATTCTCATACTATCTGTAAGTTCTTCAGATTTGATATGCGCCAGAGTCATAAAGCCATCGGTTAAACGCTTAAGACCTTCTCACAGTCTTCCAAAGGTCTGCCGAGAAAATGTACGTCTTTTAGTAAAAAAAGGCGGAAAATACGGGTTTCCATCAAATCACGCAGCAAACATCACCACGGCAATGGCAGTGTTAATGTTTTTTTATCGCAGGTTCAAATATATATTTATTTCTTTGGCAGCTGTAGTCTCTTTTAGCAGAATTTATGTTGGAGTTCATTATCCAATAGATGTTATTGCAGGAGTTTTTATAGGGATATTATTGGCATTCCTATGGATAACAATATGGATTACTATTTCCAATCGAGCAATGAAAAAAGGTAAATATTATTTATCTACTGAATAACCCTTCTACTTTAATGATATAAACACTATAAAATGTTGAGTTTGATGTGGCAGCAAAACATCACAGAAAGAAAAAATTCCGAGTTACACAGAGAATGAAAACAGGAGTATATGTCTTAATAGCTGGAATTGTCTTTTATATAATGCTCTATTTCCTCTGGGGATGTTAAATATCGTTATGTTTTATTTCTGAAATTACTTCTAATACTTTAATAGGATATTCAACATTTCCAAACGGCATGGATACTTGTACTCCGGCTACCATTGAATAAATTTTTCGGATAGTTTCCTGGGCAATATTTATACCAACTTCCAAAGCTTCACTCTTTGATTTTGCAGCTCTCATCTTTTCCATAATAGACTCAGGTACTTTTGCACCGGGTACTTCATTGTTCATAAATTCAGCATTTCTTAAACTCACGAGGGGCCAGATTCCCGCAATTATGGGGATCTCTGTCCCTTTAATTTTTTCTAAGAAGTTAAAAAATATATCAATATCAAATACCGGCTGAGTAATAGCAAACTCAGCACCTGCTTTTACCTTCCATTCAAATCTATGTAATTCATAATCAAGGTCAATTGCTCCTGGATTTACTCCAACACCAATAAAATATTCAGTAGGCTTGCCTATTGGATTTCCACCTAAATCAACTCCATGATTAAGACTATTAACCACATTAGTTAAACCGATTGAATCAACGTCAAAAACAGCCGTAGCATCAGGATAATCACCCATTTTTGGCGGATCACCGGTTATTAATAAAATATCACGAATCCCAATTGCATGCATACCGAGTAAGTCAGACATTATTCCCAATAGATTACGGTCCCGACATGTATAGTGTAGAATCGGTTCAATTCCAACTTTATCAATAATAATTTTTGATAGATATATTGCACCCATCCGGGATAATGCTCTTGGTCCATCAGGAATATTAACAGCGTCAATACAATTCCCCTTCAACAATCTCGTTATTGAAACAGCTTTAGATGTATCAATACCTCTTGGTGGAACTAATTCTACAATTTTGACGAACTCACCTTCTGCTATTTTTGCAGCAAGTTTTGACTTCTTTTCAATTTCAGTAGGTTCAAACTCAATCTCTATTTTTTCTGGAACCTTTACTTTTACTCTCCTCTTATGAGGAACAACCGAACGAATAACATTTCTCATTGCTCGGATATGTTCCGGAGTGGTACCACAACATCCGCCAACAATTTTTGCTCCCGTAAGTATGAATCTTTTAGCATATTCCGCCATATACTCTGTAGAAACTAAATATATATTTCTACCTTCTATATTTCTTGGAACTCCTGCATTCGGTTGTATAGAAATGGGCTTATCAGCAACTTTTACCATCTTTTCAAGAGCAGTCAGCATTATCTGAGGTCCAACGCTACAATTAATGCCTACAACATCTGCTCCCCATTCGCTAAGCCTTTTCGCAAAGTGTTCGGGAGCTGTACCATAAAGCGAATTACCATCATCACCTATTGTCATCTGTGCAATAATGGGTAAATTTCGGAGACCCGTCTGGCAACAGACCTCTTTTACAGCAAAAATAGCCTGCTGGATTTCTCCCAGGTCAAAGAAAGTTTCAAGAATAAATAGATCCACACCACCATCATAAAGCGCTTTTGCCTGCTCCTTAAAAACATCTATTGCTTCTTCAATTGATGTCGGTCCCCATGGCTCTATACGAACCCCTAACGGTCCTATCGAACCGGCAACCCAAACATCTTCACCTGCTTCCTCCCTTGCAATTATTGCAGCTTGATAATTAATAGAAGAGGTTTCCTCAGCAAAACCATGTGCATTTAGTTTGAACCTATTTGCGCCAAAAGTATTCGTCTCTATCACATCTGATTCAGCTTGTATATACTCCCTGTGAATTTCTTTGACTAGTTCAGGTCTGCTGAGATTTAATTCATCATAACAGCGGTTTATATAGATACCGTGAGAATACAGCATAGTCCCCATAGCACCGTCAAAAAGAACAATGTTGTCTTTCAAATAGTCCAAAAAATTTTCTCTACTCATTTAACCTCCATATTTGACAGAATTTAACCGAATCCTCTCCCTTTTCAAATACATTATAGAAAACATCAGATAAAAAAGTCGAAGTCATTTAACCCTACAACGTAACTTATAATATATAGTACTATATGTTTGGTTAACATTAATATATATAAACAACATATTGTATACAAAAGTACTAAATGACGTAATAGGGTTAATAAAAATCCCTGCATCTCAACGACTTTATGGTAAGTTTCACCTTACTAATTAGTATCAAAATATTCCCAATCCTATTATAAATCTTGACATCGTAAATAAAATAATATATATTTCCTACCAATTTGATAGGAATAATAAAGTTACCAATATTTACAGAAAATTTAAGAGAAATATCACTTTAAAAATCTAAATAATGATGCGTCTATCTACAAGGGGAAGATATGGAACAAGGCTGATGTTTCAGCTTACTCTTAATTATGGAGATGGTCCTATATTATTGAAATACATTGGCGCTAAAGAGGGAATTTCTGTACGATATTTAGAACATCTTATTCCGCCACTGAAATCAGCAAGATTGATAAACTCCACTCGAGGATCACACGGCGGTTATACTCTGTCAAAAGCACCCTCTGAAATAAATCTTAAAGAAATCGTAGAGGCTCTGGAAGGCTCTTTAGTTCCTTCGGAATGTATTAATACTCCCAATATATGTGAAAGAGCAAGTTTTTGCATTACTCGCAATATCTGGAAAATGTTGGGAGAAAATATAACGCAAACTTTGGAATCAATCACTCTTGAAAATATGGTAGAAATGCTGCAAAATAAATCACAAAATGATATTTAACCGGAGTTTATTATAATGAAACATATCTATCTCGATAATGCCGCTACAACTGCTACTGATCCAGAAGTTGTAGATGCAATGTTACCGTACTTTTCTGAATATTATGGAAACCCATCGAGTATATATTCATTCAGCAGAAAAGCAAAAGCAGCTGTCGAAGATGCTCGTAATATAATTGCCTCTTTCATAGGAGCCAATAATAAAGAAATTGTGTTCACAAGCGGCGGAAGCGAAAGCGACAACTTTGCCTTAAAAGGAATAGCTTTTGCAAATAAGCAAAAGGGAAATCATATTATCACCTCTACTATAGAACATCACGCAGTAATTAATACATGCAAATTTTTAGAGAAACTTGGCTATGAGGTAATTTATCTTCCAGTTGATGGCAATGGTTTAATAAACCCGAATGACGTGAAAAATGCGATTACCGAAAAGACAATCCTCATATCTATTATGCATGCTAATAATGAAGTCGGTACGATACAACCAATTGCTGAAATTGGGAAAATCGCCAGAGAAAATAAAATCTATTTTCACACTGACGCCGTTCAAACTTTTGGTCATATCCCTGTGAACGTTGACGATTTAAATGTAAACTTACTCAGTATATCTGCACATAAATTGTATGGACCAAAAGGTATTGGAGCATTATACATAAGAAAAGGCACAAAAATTACACCCATCATACATGGAGGCGACCAGGAAAGAAAACGCAGAGCTTCTACTGAAAATGTCCCTGGAATTGTCGGCTTTGGCAAAGCAGTAGAAATCGCCAACACTAATATGAACAACGAATCAAAAAGACAAACCACTCTTCGTGATAAACTTGTAAATACCATTTTAAAAAATATTAAAGATGTCCGGCTAAATGGGCATCCTACTAAAAGACTTCCCAACAATATCAACATTTCATTTGAAGGTATCGAAGGCGAATCCATAATGCTGAATTTAGATATGGAAGGAATTTCCGCTTCAACAGGCTCTGCTTGTAGCTCATCCAGCTTGAAACCGTCTCATGTTTTACTTGCATTGGACTTATCTCATGAACTGGCACATGGTTCTTTGAGACTTTCTCTGGGAAAACACACAAAGGCAGAGGATATTGATTACGTCATTCAAGTTTTACCGAAAGTTGTCGAAAAATTACGGGCGATGTCGCCGTTATATAAAAAATAAAGGATAGCGAAGAATGGAAAACTACAGCGAAAAGGTAATGGATCATTTCAGAAACCCCAGAAATGTCGGGGAAATAGAAAACCCCGATGGAATTGGACATGTTGGAAATCCGATATGTGGCGATGTTATGGAACTTTATATTAAGGTAAAGGATAATATTATTACCGATGCAAAGTTTAAAACTTTCGGCTGCGGCGCCGCTATTGCAACCAGTTCTATGGTAACAGAACTCGTTATTGGTAAGACAATTGACGAAGCAAAAGAAATCTCAAATAAAGTTGTAGCTGAAGCGTTAGACGGACTTCCCCCAATAAAAATGCACTGCTCAGTTTTAGCAGAAGAAGCCCTGGAAACCGCAATCAAGGACTATAAAGAAAAACTGGCACACAAAAAAGCGTAATTTTTAGGATTCAAAATCCATCATAATAAAAACCTCTAAACCGTACAGGACATATTTTACCGCTTATCAATTATAATTTCCCCAAAATATCCCTGACCCAAATTGAAACCACTGTCGCAATATGATAAAATTCTATTGCCATATTGTGATTTTTTATATAATATCACTGCGAACGTAATTTACGAGAAAAAATCTGGAAATTTTATGAGTTCAAAAATGGCTATATATGGGAATTTTTGAAAAAATGGATGTATACGGATATTTATTCCTAAATTGGGTTATAATTTGTTATCTATATAATTTCAAGGGTTAGTTGTAAATATGAAAGCTCACTAATAAAAAGGTAATCCAAATATGACCAACACTGATTTAACTTTTATTACCAACGAGGAACAGCAAAATCTTAAAGCGAGATTTCGTGTTTTGATAAAAGACACAAAATTCTTTGACTGTCTGGTCGGGTATTTTTATACAAGCGGTTTTCATGCTGTTTATGAATCATTAGAAAATACAGAAAAAACTAGAATTCTTATTGGTATAAGCACAAGTAAACCAACTTATGATTTGTTAACAAAAGCAAATCAAAATCCGCAACAATCCTATCTGCGTCCGAAGGACAGGCAGGCACTGCAATTTTCCCATACGGAAACAAAACAGGAATATTCGGGGCTCGTCGAGAGGGAGATGGAGAATTCGGAAGATAAACGGGAAGTTGAAGAGGGTGTTGTAAAGTTTATCAAATGGATTCGCAGTAAGAAACTGGAAATCAGAGCCTATCCATCGCAAAACATTCATTCCAAACTTTATATTATGACTTTCGCGGAAGGCGACCGTGATATCGGCAGGGTCATTACCGGTTCCAGTAATTTTACCCAATCAGGTTTAGTGGATAATCTTGAATTTAATGTCGAACTGAAAAATCGTGCTGACTATGAATTTGCAAAGCGAAAATTTGAGGAGCTATGGCAGAATTCCGTAGATGTCAGTGAAAAATATATTCAGACAATTCAGGAAAAAACCTGGCTAAACCAAAACATCACACCTTATCAGCTTTACATGAAATTCCTATACGAATATTTCAAAGACGAATTAAGCCAGACCGAAGAAGTATTTATTAGATATCTGCCACAGGAATTTAAAAAGCTGGAATATCAGAAGCAGGCGGTATTAAATGCGAAAAAAATTCTTGAGGGATATGGCGGTGTTTTTATTTCTGATGTGGTAGGCCTTGGAAAAACTTATATCTCGGCTATGCTTGCCGGTCAAATAGACGGGAGAACATTAGTGATAGCACCTCCTGTTCTACTTGACGAGAAGAATCCCGGTTCGTGGAAAAATGTCTTTTCTGATTTCAGAGTAGCTGCCGATTTTGAATCGAGAGGAAAATTAGATCATATCCTTCGGAGGGGAACGGAAAAATACAAAAATATTATCATTGACGAAGCTCACCGTTTTAGAACAGAAACGAATATTACCTACGAGAAATTAGCCGAGATTTGCCGCGGTAAAAGAGTGATTTTAGTAACCGCCACACCATATAATAATGCTCCAAAGGATATTTTGAGCCAGATAAAGCTGTTTCAAAAAGCGAGGAAAAGCACCATTCCCAATTTACCCGACCTTGAATCTTTCTTCAACGGATTGTATAAAAAATTAAAAAATTTGGACAGACAACGAGATTATTCCGAATACATAAAAACCGTCAAAGAGAACACCAAAGAAATCCGCCAAAAAGTGCTTAAATATCTGATGGTGCGCCGCACCAGAACCGAAATTACAAAATACTTTCCCGATGATTTACAAAAACAAAACTTGAAGTTTCCCGATGTAGAGAATCCGGAACCGCTATTTTATCAGCTAAATGATGAAGAAAATAAAATCTTTAATACAACCATCAAACTGATTTCTAAAAAATTCACCTATTCACGCTATACGCCTTTTTTGCCTAAGTATTACAAAGGTCCGATTGATCAACTTGAGGAGCAATCACAGAAGAATATGGGCAAATTTATGAAAATCCTTCTGGTCAAAAGGCTTGAAAGCAGCTTCTTCGCTTTTAAAAAATCAGTTGATCGATTTATTCATTCTTATGAGATGTTCATTAAAGAATTTAAAAATGGCAATGTCTATGTAAGTAAAAAATACTCCTATAAAATTTTTGAGTATTTGGAAAATGACGATGACGAGGCTATTCAAAGACTAATTGATAAAGGCAAAGCCGAAAAATTTGCAAGCGTTGAATTTAGAGATGAATTTCTAATTGACCTGGAAAACGATCTTGAGACATTGAAAACAACCAAATCCCTCTGGCAAAAAGTTGAGCGAGATCCAAAACTGCTTAAATTTTTGGATGACCTTTCAAATAATGTAGTCTTGAAAAAAAATAAACTAATCATTTTTACAGAATCCAAAGAAACAGCCGAATATCTTACAAAAAACATCAATAAAAAGTTTCCCAATACTGTACTCTGTTTTACAGGTGGAACCGGAGAAGCAATACGTGATAAAGTCATCGATAATTTTGATGCAAACGTACGCCACCCAAGAGATGATTATCGCATTTTGGTTTCCACCGAGGTTCTATCCGAAGGGGTTAACCTACATCGTTCCAATGTGGTAATAAATTATGACATTCCATGGAATCCTACACGGATGATGCAGCGAGTTGGACGTATTAATCGCGTAGATACTAAGTTTGATATTATTTACACTTTTAATTTCTTCCCTACCAGACAATCAAACGATGAGATAAAACTAAAAGAAGCGGCTGAGGCAAAAATCAACGCATTTTTAACACTGCTGGGCGGCGATGCAGCATTGCTGACTGAGGGGGAGCCGGTCGCCTCGCACGAACTCTTTAATCTTTTAACTTCCAAAAAGACACTGACTGGCGAAGATGAAGCCGAAGAAAGTGAACTGAAGTATCTAAATGTTATAAAAGAGATTCGTGAAAATAATCCTGACCTGTTTGAAAAAATTAAACACCTACCGAAAAAAGCACGTACTGCAAAGCAATACAACAAGGGGTACAACAAGGGGTTGCAACCCCTTGTTGCGCCCTTTGCTCATAGCAATTCGCTCCTTACCTACTTCAGACGAGGAAAGCTACAGAAATTCTTTATGGCTAATACTACCCCGAATGCACAGGAACTCGATTTTATGAATGCTGCTAAAATCTTTGAAAGTAATATTGATGAGAAAAGGCAAAAGCTTCCAAAAGAGTTTTACAATCTTTTATATAAAAATAAGGAAGCCTTTATTTTTGCCACCACCGAAGAAATTGCAGAACCACAAAAAAAACGTGGCAGGGACAGCGCGGCGCAAATGCTTAGAATTCTAAAAGCAACACTAAAAAACAGCAAGCAATTTACCGATGAACAGGAAAACTATCTTAAAAAAGTGATTACACAACTGGAGGAGGGCGGCTTACCCAAACAAACAACCAAAGAGACGCTCAAAGCATTAAATAAACTCAATCAGGATTTGATGAATCCGTTTAAAGTACTGGCTACATTACAAAATCGCATTCCTGAACGTCTTTTGGAAGGGCATTATGCAGAGCAATATCCACGGGCATTTGGCAAGCGGGAAGTAATTTTATCATTGTACTTGTCCTCCGATTCAAAGGCAGATTTAATCAAGGAATAAAATAGAAAATAACGAATCTCAGTCAATTGAATTCAAACAAAACGGCGTAATGACCGTGACTTTTTATAAAGATAAATGGAATGAGAAAAATCTTAAGAAATTAGGATTGAATGAAAGACAGATAAAGGCGGTGATGTATGCAAAGGAAAATGTCAGGATTACAAACAGTGAGTATCAAGGATTATTTGAGGTATCGAAGCGAACCGCTACCAATGATTTAGATGAATTGGTGCAAAAAGGCCTGTTCGAGAAAACAGGTACACGAGGTAGAGGAACATTTTATGAAATTTAAAAGGGCAATAATTGGGCATGCGGGTAGAATAATATATTAAAGGGTAATGCAACGGTAATGAAAGTAATTCATAAGTAATGAGTAAATTTTTTACTTGGTGATTATGGCGATTAAGATCATTCAAAAAGCAATGAGAAATTTTGAAAAGATCGGGAATAACCGGAAGAGGCACAGAATATACAATGGGCTAATAAAGGGCTAAATGGGCTAATAATGGGCTAATGATAATATTTGGCAATGCACTGACAGTGCATATTATATCATGAATGATTCAAAAAAATGCAACGATGATGCAAAATATGCAAAAATGAAGAACCTATTGATAAAATGTCACGACAGGCATAGGAGCAAAATATGAACTTAAAAACTAATTGGCCGAATTGGCAGCTCAAAGAGTTTAAGAACAAATATATGATTGATAATTTCGTAAAAAGTGATTATAGGTGTCATTCTGATGAGCGAAGCGAAGAAGAATCTCCGACCTGTCCGCCCCTCGGGAGCAGGCGGGCGAGAACCAATAGAGATTCTTCACTCGTACCTCGTTCAGAATGACAGATTTGATACTTTTTACGATTCCATTATGATTATTAATTTGAAATGTATTTTCGGAATATTAATTAGATATCCAGACAGGGAATAATATGGATAAACAACAAGCGCAAAACATAATCAAAGAAACTTTTGAAAATCCTTTTGATAGGGAAAGGTTCACCGGATTTGTCAAAAATCTTCTTAACTCAATTGATGAAAACAAAGCGTTTCATGCACGTGGTGATGTTAAGGAAATGTTCAGGCACATAATTAAGACTTACGAACGAATTGGGACCTACATAGATCCCAATGGGAAAAAAATAGACATAATCATTACCTATCTTCAAAAAGGATATTCACTTGATCATGCGCGGGTAACTCAAAGAAATTTTGCCGGCAGGTATTTGGCGGACCGGGGTGAGAAAGATGCAGGACTGTTTGCCTTTGTATCGCCTGATGAAAATGACTGGCGATTTTCACTTGTCACCATGGATTATGAAATTGTCCAGACAAAATCTGGAAACTGGAAAGGTCAGGAGAAATTTTCGCAGGCAAGACGCTGGTCATTTCTGGTCGGTAAAAACGAATCAAGTCACACCGCCCAGAGCCGTCTTGTTCCAATTTTAACCGATGATAAACACGATCCAACACTTGCCCGGCTGGAAGAAGCTTTTAATATTGAAAAAGTTACCAAAGAGTTCTTTGAAAAATACCGCGATCTATTCTTACGTACCAAAGAAGAACTGGATAAAGTAGTAGAAAATGATTCAAAAGTTAGATACGATTTTGAACAAAAAGGTGTTGACACCGTTAATTTTGCCAAAAAACTCCTAGGACAGATCGTCTTTCTCTACTTCCTCCAGAAAAAGGGCTGGTTTGGCGTTGAGCGCGACGCCAAATGGGGCACGGGCACTAAACAGTTTTTACGCGAACTCTTTTCCCGAAGGGATGAATTCCCAAAGGGCGGCTACGGCAAACAAACCAATTTTTTTAATGATATTTTAGAGCCGCTTTTTTATGAGGCGCTCCGCCGTCCACGTGATGATGATTACTACAGCCATTTTAACTGCAAAATCCCGTTTCTCAATGGCGGACTCTTTGACCCCATAAATAATTACGACTGGGTACATACCGACATTCTTTTGCCCAATGAACTATTTTCCAACCGAACCAAAACCAAAGAAGGGGATATTGGCGATGGCATCCTCGACATTTTTGACCGCTACAATTTCACCGTCAAAGAAGACGAGCCACTGGAAAAAGAGGTCGCCGTTGACCCGGAGATGCTCGGTAAAGTATTTGAAAACCTGTTGGAAGTCAAAGACCGCAAATCCAAAGGCACTTACTACACACCCCGCGAAATTGTTCACTATATGTGCCAGCAAAGTCTAATAAACTATCTTTATACAGAATTAAATAAAAGCGAAACTTCGTATCAAAAGATTGGCGATATTCAAACAGACGTTTTTGGCAACAAAGTCAAAACCGGTCAGTTTGATTTGATTGCCGAACACAAATCAAGTCCGCAGATATCAAAAGAAGACCTCGAAACCCTGGTCAAATACGGCGAGCAGGTGGGCGAAAACGAAGCCACCGTAAAAGCCAAAGGAAGAGAAACCGACACTTATTCCTATAAACTACCCGAAAGCATTCGTAAAAATGCCAAACTAATTGACGACAAACTGGCAAGTATCAAAGTCTGCGATCCGGCTATCGGCAGCGGCGCCTTTCCCGTGGGCATGATGCACGAAATTGTGAAAACCAGAAATGTGCTGACGACTTTTCTTAACCCCCCTTCCATTCCCCCCTTATCAAGGGGGGACACAGGGGGGTTAAGAACCATTTACCATTTCAAACGCCGGTGCATTGAAAACTCACTCTACGGCGTGGATATTGACCCTGGCGCGGTGGAGATTGCCAAACTGCGTCTGTGGCTGTCGCTGGTGGTGGATGAAGAGGATATCAAACAGATCAAACCACTACCTAACCTGGACTATAAAATTGTCTGCGGCAATTCTCTTTTAGGTGTGGGAAAAAACCTGTTCAATAACCAATTATTTGCCGAACTGGAACGCCTGAAACCGCTCTACTTCGACGAAACTAATCCCACAAAAAAGCAGGAATACAAACAGCAAATTGATGAACTCATTAGCCGGATAACCGACGGGCATAAGGAATTCGATTTCGAGGTCTATTTTTCGGAGGTGTTTCATGAAAAGCAGGGGTTTGATGTGGTGATTGCCAATCCGCCGTATGTCAGACAGGAGAAAATAAGAGACCAAAAACCTCTATTACAAAAACAAGGATATGAAGTCTATAATTCAACATCAGACCTATATACTTACTTTTACGAAAGAAGTCATCAAATTCTTAAACCAAACGGTTTTTCCTGTTTTATATCCAGCAATAAATGGATGAGGGGAAAATACGGTGAAAATTTACGCAGGTTCTTTAAAGAAAAAACCACCTTAAAGCAGATTATTGATTTTAATGGCTATAAAGTTTTTGACGCTACTGTGGATACTGATATACTACTTTTCCAGAAAACCTTTCCTGTGCGAGACACGCAGACAGTAAAACCATCCCTGTCTGCCGAACAGGCAGGAGGAAATATCGTCCATATTCTAAATATTAAACCGGATTTTACTCCATCAACAGATATTACTACCTATTTCAATTCCCATAAACTAAAAATAAAACAATCAGAGCTTGATAGTAATTGTTTTACTTTTGCAGACGAAACAACAATGAATCTTAAAAAGAAGTTAGAAGAAAAAGGGATACCATTAAAAAACTGGGATGTAAAAATTTGCTTTGGAATAAAAACAGGTTTTAGTGAAGCATTTATCATTACTACTGAAAAACGAGATGAAATTTTGGCAAATTGTAAAACAGAAGAAGAAAGAAAGATGACCGAGCAAATAATAAAGCCTATTTTAAGAGGTAGAGATATCTATCGTTACGGTTATAAATGGGCTGGATTGTGGTTAATAAATTCTCATAATGGTTTAAGAAGCATAGGAATTGAAAGAATTAATGTTGAAAAAGATTATCCTGTTATTTATAAACATTTACAACAATATCAGGAAAATTTAGAAACAAGACAAGATAAAGGAGATCATTGGACCAACCTAAGAAATTGTGCTTATTTAGATGAATTTGAAAAAGAAAAAATATCATATCAGGAAATTTCATATAAAAGTTCATTCTCTTGGGATAATAATAAAATGTTTGTTAATCAATCGTGTTATATCATTTCTAATACTAACAAATACGTTCTATCTTTGTTAAATTCAAAATTAATAAATGATTATTTTAGGTTAATATCTCAAACATTAGGAACTGGTGCATTTAGATGGATAAAACAATATGTTGAACAAATACCCATTCCTAAAATTTCTTTAACTAAACAAGAACCCTTTATAGAATTGGTTGACTGTATCCTTGCCATCACAAAAGACAGCGATTATTTAGATAACCCATTAAAGCAAGCTAAAGTCAAAGAATACGAACAGCAGATTGATGAGATGGTTTACATACTCTACGAACTCAGCCCTGAAGAGATTAAAATTGTGGAAGGCGAAAATGAAAACGCTGATTGAGCAGATAACAGCACAGGACAGTTTTATGCAGTTCAACTCAATCCCCGGAAGGATATTTCTTGACACAAACGTTCTGCAATACCTTCAGGATTTTGGCGAATATATTTTTGACAATTATCGCGAAAACGAAAAATACTTTATTAGTCCAAAAGGAAAAAATATCAGTAAGGACGATCCTCTTTATTCGCAAATTATTGCCTTGCATGATATTTTCGTCAACATAGATCGGACAAATTTAGAATTTGCGTTATCCCAATCGGTCTTTGACGAAGTAATTAAAAAAGATGATGGGTATTTTATTCAGTGGTTTTATGATGTTTGGGATCACTGGCAAGCTGTGCTGGGAAGTTATGAAGATAATCCTATTTCCGATACTGCTTTTATTAAATATAAAAAATCCCAAATTGATAAATCGCTCATAGGAAGGCCTTCAGAAAAAGATCTAAAAATAGTTTTAGATGCAATTCGTTTTGATTGTGATGCTTTACTTACTGTTGATAAATTTGCAAAGGGTAATTTCCAAAATTTTGTTTATCAGAAATATGGACTTATGATTGTAAAGCCAACTGATTTATTTGAGATACTGAAACCATTTCAAGCTTTATGGGCATAAAAAATATAAAACAGTATAAGAATATTTTTATCTACTCGTTAACCGCATCCTTGCTATCACCAAAGACGAGTACTATCTACAAAACCCCCAAAAGCAAGCGCGTGTAAAGACGCTGGAGCGGGAAATTGACCGGATGGTGTACGAACTTTACGGTCTCACGGAAGAAGAAATCGCTATAGTGGAACGGAGTGTAGAAAAATGACTGAACTACTCAAAGCAATCCAAGACCATAACATCCTCTTATTATGGGGAGCAACTTTCTCTCTGCTCGCAGCTTTTTTAGGATTTTGTCCAAAATACAGGCATAAACGATATCGAAACCATATTTTGCTTTCAGTATTTCTATTATGTATAATTTTAACGTTCTATTTCCTGGATTTCTTCTCGATATGGACAGGCTCTCTTCTCCTTGTTCTATTGGTAATTTATGTTCTTGTCGCATATTATACTGCAACAAAACCGGTCTTTCCTGAAACCTCAACAATTTCTCATCTAACAAATCTCGTCAGAGAAGGGAAATATACAGAAATTGAAAAACGATTCCCCAAAAGACCTTTTTATATTCGAAGCATACCGGGTAAAATAAAATGGAATTTACTTTGTGCCAGAAAGCTCATGGCGCAAGAGCAACCGAGATTAAGGGACGCCTACGAAATATATTCTGACCTTTTTAACCTTCCTCTGTTTAAAGAGGAAAAAAATAATATTAGATTGAACCAGGTTCTTGCCCTCCTACTGCTCGGAGATACAAATAAAGCAAAATCTATTTTTGAGCGGATAAAGAATAAAATTGACCAAGATAAATACTATGAAGTCCTTTATTTGCATTCTTTGTTTGATGAAAGAGCAGGTGAATTTGAAAAAGCGAGGCAAAACTTATTGGCAGCCGTTAGCGAACACGACAATGTCAAAGATATACAATTAGCAAAGATTTATAATAATCTTGGACGCATTGAGAAAATACGCGAGAACATCACTAATGTTTTTCACTATTACCGCAAATCAGCAGAACTTGCCCTCCATTTCAAAGAAAAATATCTAATCCATATTGCTTATCCAAACCTCATAGACACTTATCTACTTAACGGTGATATTAAAAATGCCGCTTCATTTTTGGACGAATATTCCAATCTTATCGACAAAGATAATATTGATGACCTGCTCAGGTTCAACAACTATAAGCTTGAATATGGAAGACAGACAAAAAATATAATACTTCTTTTAGATACATTGACACAGGGAAGAATTGAAATTTTGCCAAGGATTTCTACCCAAAAACAGCTTGTGTTTGAAATTAGCGAGCTCAGGATTAGGTGGAATAGTGGATACGGATGGGATGAAAAACTATTTTGGGTGAGACGTTCTCTTCCGAAGTATCTCAAATTAGAATTTCCTACACGTTACCTTGTACTTAAAGAAGTTTTTAACATCTTGCGTGATCTTGCGAAAACAAAAAATTTAGGAGCATTTACAGAACTATTTTCACAACTGCGGGATTCCATGAGGAGTTCTAAAAAAGATATAGACTGGTATGTTCTTGAATTGCCGGATTATTGCGTTTATGAACGTTTCTTTTGGGAAAAAGAAAAGGCATTTTTGCGTGGGATTCAGAAAATAGATGAGCCAACAATATATTCGATAGGCTTTTATGAAGATATGTTTGAACATTTGCGCAATATTAAGGAAATACAACTTCACCATGGGAATCCATTTCTATCCATTGAAGCAGATTTGAACATTGCCGATGAATGTATGTGGGTAGCTCAAGGAATCCGGGACATAGCCGTCATAGATTATTTAAGAAAGAATATGCAGAAGCATCTGGACAATGCCTGTAGAGATTTAGAAAAATTCCAACGATACCCGCCCTCAAACGAATATATTGTCCGGATAGCCAGATATGCCCTTTTTCTGGGTGACAAAGAACGAGCTAGGAAATATTTAGATGATTTTGTTAGATCAAAAATTAGCATTTATCATTATGCCGCCTGGATACAGAAGTATTATAAGGAATTGGAAAACGAATTTCAAAGACAGAGTACTTAATTAAAAAAATCTGTATGAGATATTATAGGGTTCATATAACAAAACAAACCGAAGGAGAAATCTATTGTTATATATTTATCAAACAGCAATTGCTCAGTGACCGGATGTTTTATAAACTTTACGGTCTGACCAAGGAAGAGATCCGAATCGTAGAAGAAGAAACAAAATAAATCATGGGAATATCAGTTCATTATCTCGAAGAGATGTCTTCGAAACAAAGGCAGAATAAATGATCCTGTCCCCGAAGGGAATCTTCGATTAAATATTGACAGTCTCATAGATGAGATCAGCGATATTTGTAGTGATATGAAGTGGGAATATACAATAATCGAAAAAGAAGAAAATGATATTGATCATCCTCCCCGCCTGCTTGTCGGGCAGGCAGTAAAAGGAATCGTTTTTACTATTCATGAAGAGTGTGAAATGGTTGGCTTTATCTTCGATAAAAAAGGTTATCTTCGCTCTCCGATCCCAAAGGGAATCTTCGATTAAGCATCCCATTTTATGAAGAAAACGATGGTAATCAATTAGTCGTAAGTGTAAAAACCCAATACTCATCTCCGGATATTCATATTGTATTAATTAAACTGCTCAGATACATTAAGTCCAAATATATAGAAAATTTAGAGGTAACAGATGAAGCTGAATATTGGGAAACTTCAAATAAAGCGCGCCTTAAATATTTATTTGATTTCCTGAATGAAAAATTGAATGTGATTGGCGATATATTAGAAGAGAATGAAAATAATTTTTCTAAATCTGATAGTCCGGAACAAATTGCAGACAAAGTTGAGAAATTGTTGTCAAAATACATGTTCAAGAATAAAAAAGGCTAACTCCATCACATGCACACTGACTTGACATAAGTGCCTCCAATATCATTTTCCGTTTATATATACCATCCGGGTATTTGTGTTAAGTTTTTCCCGGCGCTCATAAACAAGAAACCATCACTTAACTCAAGCCGGAATAAATATCATTCAATTGGTTACACCTGTGAACCGGCTTAAGTCAAATGATATTAAGCAACTAATATTTCCCCGGCATCCCTGACAAATAATCCTTTTCTCTTCTTATAGACCGGTTTTCCCTCATCAGCACAAATTTTATCTCACTTTAATTGATGCATCAAAATAAATTTTCGGAATCGATGATGTTTCTCCTTAAAAACCTTAGATTTTTTATTAAATTTAAGCAATGAATATTTACAGCAAGAGGGCCTCATTTGAAAAAACCTGTATTATAGACAATGCATCTTCCGAAATCGGCGGTTATTTTACAGGTTGCTGCGTCTTCAAAAAAATCATGGGTATAGATCATGGAACAGTCGGATAGAAATCAGGTTATTCGCCGCGCTTTTGACGCCGATATTGAGTTAAATCTTAGTAATGTATCCTATCGGGATTATTTCGGCGATTTTTTCTCACGAATGATGGATGAAGATATCGGCAAAGGCGATGCGTCACTGACACCTGAACAATCTTATGAGACAACTCAAAAAGCCAGGATAATTGCAAAATCCTCCGCAGTCATCGCCGGACTCAATGAAACCATATTCTTCTTACTATCACGGAAAGAATTAACCGCCACCTCGCCTTTCAAAAACGGAGATACCATCGAAGCCGGTAATGTTCTGTTACACATTGAAGGCAAGGCGGCAGAGATCATTACCGTTGAGCGAACAATTCTTAATATTCTTCAGCGGCTGAGCGGAATTGCGACTTTGACAAAAAAATATACCGATTTAATCGCTCATACTAATTGCTCTGTAGCAGCTACACGAAAAACATTTTGGGGACTTTTAGATAAAAGAGCCGTGCAGTGCGGCGGCGGTTTAACACATCGGCTAAGTTTATATGATGCGGCAATGCTGAAAGAGAACCACATTGCAATACTGAAGAAATCCGTAGGAAATCAGACGATAAGAAGTTCTATACAAAAAATTTTAAAGAAGTATGACAATTTGCGATTTATTGAAGTTGAAGTCACTTCCGATGATGAATTCCGGGAAATTGTAAATATCTTCAATTCAATCAAAACCGAAGTGCCAAAAGTAATAATGTTCGATCACTTCTCACCAGATAAAATCACTGAATTAATTGAAGAACTAAAATCACGTAATCTTTATGATCAAATACTCCTCGAGGCATCAGGAAATATTTCTTTAAAAACAATAAAGAGCTATGCCGAAAGTGGAGTAGATATCATTTCAGTTGGAGCTCTGACGCATTCAGCGCCAAGTATGGATTATAGTTTGATTTTCGATTGAGGATATATTTTTACCCTACAACGTCATTTGCAAATCAGGCAAATGCCTGATATAGTCTGTACTATTAACTGTAAATACTACATTCTGTATATTAAATTTTTATGTTACGTAGTAGGGTTTATCTGGTGACCTTGTGCTAAGTCCACCAATAAAATCTACAAATCAAAGATGCTACGACATTGGACCTGGCACAAGATTTTGTTATTATGGAATTTCTTCATTATCAAATGGAAGGTTTATACTTTTAAGTACGTATGCCTCTATCTTCTCTGCTGCTTCAATTGCCTCCTTTGCATCATTTTCAGTAATATTTTCATATGGTACATCTCCTGGATAACGACCTTCAATAATATACTCGTTTAGTAAACCACATTCTTCTTTCAACTTTTCAAACTCAGGTTCATAATCAATACAAAAAACTAATAAGTCTTTTAAATCATGAATTTTTTTTAGTTCCCACCCATTCCATATTAAAAATGCTTTTAAATATTTCTCAGCACTTCCCTGACATAAAAAACATACTGTATGATAAGGCGCATAATCTTCTTTCATACCAGAACGCGCAAATAAAAGATTCTCTTTGGCAAATTTCAACCAATCTTTTACCAGTTTTATTTCTTCCCTATTTTTTCTCATAAAGTATTTTACCTTCCTTAAAGATGTGGCATAAATAGAAGGGATTTTTAGCCCTGAAATTCCATTCCACTTCAGACGGTTTTCTAACAATTAGATCAACGGGAAATCTTCGACCCCAGAGTAAGGCATCTACTTTCCGTCTTATCATCCTACTGGATTCTTCACTATCTTTAACTATAAATAAGTCAAGATCACTATCCTTATGAAAATCGCCTCTGGCATACGAGCCAAATAGAATAATCTTTTCAGGTTGAATCTCCCGAATGATCTTTTCAACTATATAGTCTATCAATTCAGGAGTTATCTTTTCTGTGCTTAATTTTCGGTCTATAGACATCTTCAATTTTTCCCTTTCATATAATTGTAAAAATAAAAGATGGGAAAATCAATATAAATCTCGGTTAAATCTTAAATTTTAATCATTGCCAGCATTTTAACACAGTTTCTTGATTCTATAAATTTTAGAATTACCTCTTTCCATTTTTCTCTATAAATTACGGACGAGGATATTTTTGAAATGAAACCCATTTATCTTGACCACAACGCCAGCACACCTTTATTACCAGAAGTAATCGATGCAATGATGCCATATTTAAAAAGCGGTTTTGGCAATCCTTCAAGCAGTCATTGGTACGGTCAACAAAGTAAAAAAGCAATTGAAAAAGCAAGAAATCAAATTGCCCTATTGTTAAACTGCAGTCCCGAAGAAATCATTTTCACAAGCGGCGGCAGCGAATCGAATAACCTCGCAATCAAAGGAATAGCAGATCAACATACTAAGGGACATATCATAACCAGTTCCATAGAACATCCAGCAGTACTTGAAGTCTGTCATTATCTTGAAAAAAGAGCTTTTAACGTAACATATTTACCGGTTGATGAATATGGCATTGTGAATCCTGAATCTGTTAAAAATGCAATTCGCTCGGATACAATTCTTATTACAATAATGCTTGCAAATAACGAAGTTGGCACAATTGAACCGATAATAGAAATTGTAAAAATTGCTAGTGAAAATGGAATTACTACACATACAGATGCGGCACAAGCAGTTGGTAAAATCCATGTGGATGTTCAGGAATTAGATGTCGATTTACTATCCGTTGCCGGACATAAAATGAATGCACCAAAAGGCATTGGCGCTCTATATATTAAAACCGGAACGAACCTCTCCCCTATTATTCACGGAGCCGGTCACGAAAAAGGATTACGTGCCGGAACTGAAAATGTACTTGAGATAGTCGGACTTGGTGCGGCTGCTGAGGTTTTCCAGAAAAACGAAGAAGAAATCATAGAGAATCAGAAAGAACTCCGTAATCAATTCTGGAACCAATTGAAACAACAAATCCCTGATATTCAACTTAATGGTCTTCCCAGTAAAGCGCTTCCTAATACACTAAATCTTTATTTTCCGGGAATTGACTCAAACACACTTCTTGCAGAACTGCCCGACATAGCAGCATCTGCCGGTGCCGCCTGTCATACTGATAGTGTTGATCCATCACATGTCCTTAAAGCGATGGGATTTTCAAATGAACGAGCTCTTGGAAGTATCAGATTTTCAACCGGGAGAACTACAACTCCCGAGGACATTTCAAATGCTGTAATAAAAATATCGAAAGTAGTAAAGCAATTAACTAAGACTGACGAAATAAAAGATATACATGTCGATGCTTCACAAATTCGTTTGACACAATTTACGCATGGATTCGGCTGTGCATGTAAAATTCGTCCACAAAACCTGGAGAAAATACTTAATAAGATTAAACCTCAATGTTCCCCTGAAGTTTTAGTTGGATTTGAATCATCAGACGATGCTGCAGTTTATCGCTTAAATGATGAAATTGCATTGGTTTCAACTGTGGATTTCTTCACACCTATTGTAGATGATCCATTTAATTTTGGTCGAATTGCTGCAGCAAATTCCCTAAGCGATATTTACGCTATGGGGGCTCGCCCTTTGTTTGCACTAAACGTTGTAGCATTCTCTGAGAAAAGACTTCCTCTCGAAGTTTTAGAAAATATACTTAAAGGTGCTCAATCTATTGCTGACGAAGCTGGCACTCCCATTATAGGTGGACATACGATTGAAGATAATGAGCCAAAATTTGGATTGGCAGTAACGGGAACTGTTCACCCTGATAAGATTTTAAGAAACATCGGTGCGATTGAAGGCGATGTGCTTATCCTGAGCAAACCTATAGGGTTAGGAGTTCTTACTACGGCATTGAAAAGAGGATTACTCGATGATAAAACTAATAAAAATATTATAAATATAATGTGTACACTCAACTCAAAAGCAGCAGAAATAATAACCAGCTTCCCTATACATGCATGTACAGACATCACGGGGTTTGGTTTACTTGGTCATCTATACGAAATGACCTCCTCAAGCAAAGTAAGGACTACAATTTATGCTTCCAAAGTTCCTGTAATTCAAAATACATACGAAATGGTTCGAATGAACATAATTCCAGGAGGAACTCAGTCCAATATAAATTATCTAAAACCCCATGTAAAATGGAGTGCTAAAGTTTCATATACAAAGAGAGTTATCTTATGCGATGCTCAAACGTCAGGTGGACTTTTAATATCTCTGCCTGAAAAGTATTCTAAAAAGTTGATTTACAATTTTCACAATGAAGGCATCCTTAACGCTGAAATTATCGGTACAATTGAAAAAGGTTCTGATGGAAAAATAAACGTTGTTTGTTAACAAAACATAAATTACTTTAGAGTGTTGAATAGAATACCGTTGATAATAATTATTAACATTTTTGTCAATTATATAAGAAGTAAAATGACAATTTGTTTTACTTACCAATTGAAGACAATATGATGACACGTTATCGAAAAGAATTCAGGAAAATTGCTAAAAAATTGACACTGGCGGATATTCAAGGTGGAATTTCCAACAATCTTTCTTTAGAAAGCCTTGTTACAGGTGGACGGGTATCACCCGGATCAAATTTTTTACTTGGTGTTTTTAGCAAAAACGGTATAGTAAAAATCCTCGAAGTATTTGGATTTTTGAAATTCCTGAAAGATAAAGGCCTTTCTGATATTGATATTGAAATAGATACAAGTGATCCCCATACACATAGATTATATGTATATTCAGGAACACCTTGCCCTAAAAATAACATTTGTGAATTAGTATTAAAGCAAGGACCTCTACATATCAAAGAAGGAATATTACACAGTTTTCCCAATAGAAATCCAAATCTTTTGCAAATTGAATGGTTGCTATTACAAAACCCAAAAGAGAATTTTACTGTTACAAGACCCCCATTACCAGGCCAATCACACCCAGGATTAGGATTAGGTGACCGCCTAACGGAATTATTTATCATAATGACAAGGCGATTGCGTCTTGAGGGAATGATAAATAAACCAAATTTTTTTCATACCGCATTTATGTTTACAAAAGATTTCGTTTTTACAAATCCAAATAATCAGGCAATTCTTCATGCAATGAGCAGAGATTTATTATCCAAACATTCTTTCTATACTGTTGCCTGGGCTACTTATTTTAAATGCATTTTAAATACTAATGACAAAACTCAATTTTCCTGGAAACCGGATTATCTAATTTTACCTCTCACTAAAGATCTCATTAAGTACTTCCGTTCAAATGAATATCAGTACAAAGTGCAAGATTTGACGAAAAAGTATCATTTCTGCATTGATGTTAGGAAATTTACTAACTCCATGAAAAATAATAAACTTCATATACACAAAGACCTGTCAGAATAAAGATAATTACCTTATGAGTACACTTAAGGGCAAAAATAGTGACTCAAGGGGAAAGTGTCTAATAACCAATTAAGAATTAAGAATTAAGAATTAAGAATTATCAATTAAAAGTGTCTAAAGTAGTAAGTGATAAGTAAAAAATGATTAAAGCAAAAGATGAGTTCGAAGTAAGTATAATAAAAATCCCGATATTCGGGACGTTTATTAGCGGTTTCCCTTTTTTCTCATCTGAGATCCTATGATAAATAAAATAATCCTATTAAAAGTAAATTATGAAATTAAATGCACCATTTTCTGACGATAAACCACGTGCTCTGATTCTTGGTAATGGGTCTTATCCCGAGGAAAGTCAAACTCGAAATATTATAAAAAAATCCTCTTTTGTTGTCTGTGTGGATGGAGGTTCCATAAAAGCCAGGGAATTAAAGATTTTACCCGATGTCATAATTGGTGATCTGGATTCAATAAAATCATCAACAATTAGATATTTCAATGAATTAAAAACAACTATAATAAAAATTTCGTCACAAGAGGAGAATGACCTTGAGAAATCCATCTTGTACCTACTTAATCATGGATACAAAAGAATCATTTTATTAGGATTCATTGGAAAAAGAGATGACCAAACTATAGCCACTCTACAAGTTGTAAAAAAATATTTCCATAAGGCCGAATTCCAGGTTTTATCAAACCATTCTGAATTCTTTTTCCTTGGAAAAGGGGAGTTTGAATTTCAAACCATGTCACAACAAACTATTTCCCTCTTCGGATTTTCTCGTGCTATTGGAATTTCTACTATCGGCTTAAGGTTTCCACTTAAAGATGAAAATCTTTATGGAGGTTCAAGAGGTGTTAGCAATCAGGCAATTTCAGAAACAGTTTCCATCAGTATAAAAAGTGGCACTCTACTGGTTACAAAAATATATCCTTCCGTATGACCACAATCCAACTTGATTCTATCGATTATGTCATAATTTTGTGTTACCTAATCGGAGTTATTACACTTGGATTAAGATATGCACACAAGCAAAATAGCAATATAGATAATTATCTTTTAGCAGGTCGCCGACTATCATTACCTGCTTTTGCGGCAACGTTAGTTTCAACATGGTATGGTGGAATTTTAGGAATTGGGGAATTTACGTATCGTTACGGAATATTAAATTGGGTAACACAGGCTCTCCCTTATTACATCTTTGCAATAATTTTTGCGATATTCCTTGCCCCAAAAATCCAAAAATCCAAACTCTATACAATACCCGACCTGTTATATAACAACTATGGAAAACCTAGCGGTATCATCGGAAGTATATTTATCTTTATTCTTGTTACACCCGCTCCGTATATTTTTATGGTAGCCGTGCTGTTAAGCTCAATTCTTGGGATTCCTTTCTGGTGGGCATTTATTATTGGAGTTATTTTCTCAACTTTCTATGTTTTCTTCGGAGGTTTTCGATCAGTTGTAAAAACAGATATTCTACAATTTATATTAATGTTTTTAGGGTTCTTTGTTCTGGTCTTTACGGTAATACACAAATATGGCGGCTTAACTTTCCTCCAATCAAATTTACCTAATAGTCATATAACTCTTACCGGTGGTCAAAGTTTGCAGTACGTTTTCGTTTGGTTCTTTATAGCATTATGGACATTCGTTGATCCCGGTTTTTATCAGCGCTGTTATGCAGCAAAATCCCCAAACACTGCCAAATACGGTATATTGGTTTCAGTTCTTTTCTGGGCTCTATTTGATCTTCTGACTACAATTTCAGGACTCTACTCAAGAGCTATTTTTCCAGATATTAATCCAATCATGGCATTCCCAAAACTTGGTGAATTAGTTCTGCCAACTGCATTAAGAGGGCTATTTTTTGTTGGGCTTCTAGCAACAATTATGTCTACGTTAGATTCTAATTCCTTTCTATCAGCTATAACTTTTGGTCGAGATTTAGTATGGAGACTGAGGAAGAAAGGTGATATGAAACGATATACTCAAATTGGTTTAATAGTATCTGTTATTATTTCTGCTTTCCTTATTTACTTTATTCCATCAGTCGTGAAAATTTGGTATACGCTTGGAACATTATTTATTCCCGGATCATTATTACCTCTACTTTCAAATTTCTTGATGAGAAAAAAAATGTCTCCTCGAGGTGTCTTTTTATGTATAACACTCTCTTTTATTGGCACATTGACATTATTCATTATTGGAATCAATCGAGGTTCTTTAGCAGATCCTGATTTTCTATATAATCTACAGCCTTTCTTTTTCGGTATCATAATTTCGATAGTAATATTTGTAATAGACCTATTCATCTAATTTATATGAAAGTGAATAAAGTTTTCTCGAGGAGATGTCTTTCCATAGGAATCTCCAGAGGTATTGACAAATACCAATTAACAACCGACAATAGTCAATCAATCTCGAAGATCTCTATTGGAACAATAATAAATAGATAATTGAAAGTAAGTAAAGTGGAAAGAAAAAAAATAGAAAGAAATATTAAGAAATCAACAAATAGTTATTTTCCCACTTAGCAAAATTCAAATATTTTTAATCACTTATTTAAAAATACCTTCTTTTAATTATCAGTATATGGATTGATATTGATTTAGTCATTTAATTTGAATAAATTTTCATGCATTTTTTGACATTGAAATGTTTTAACCGGGTGATTAGCTCAGTTGGTCAGAGCATCCCGTTCACATCGGGAAGGCCATCCGTTCAAATCGGATATCGCCCACTTGATAGGAAAAATATTGAATCTGTTATCGGAGAAAAACAAAAATATCAAAATAAGAAATTGCACCCTTAACGGTGCAATTTCCATTTATATTTCAATTTGGAGGTAAAATGTTAAAAGAGCTTGAAGATGTAATAAAGTTGCAAAAAATAGATAACCGATTACTTGAAATTAATAATTTGAAAGGTGATCTTCCCCAAGTTGTAGATACTCTCAAGCAAGAGATTAATACCTTAGAAAAAGAACTATATTCAGAACGTAAGCGTGAAAAAGAAATTACTCTTGAAATAAAAACCCTTGAAGGTAAAATTGAAGATGATAAAGTACGTCTGGATAAATATCAAGATCAACTATATCTTGTTACCTCTAATAAAGAATATGATGCTCTATCCTCAGAGATTGATACAATGAAACAAGACATAGATAAAGAAGAATATTCAATTCTCGAATTAAGCGAAGAAATGGAAAATTTAAAAGAATCAATTAAAAATAAGGACATAATTCATCAAGAAAAAGTACAGATGTTAGCTATAAGAAAAACTGAACTTGATAAAACTAATAATAAAACGAAAAGCGTTCAGACTAAACTTCAAAAAGAGAGAATAAATATTGTAAAGTCAATTCCCTTGAGATACATTCGAGAATACAATCGTATTGCTAAAGGGAAAGAAGGTGTCGCTATAGTTCCTATAGAGCAAATATTTGAAGAAAAGGAAGATAAAAAAGGAAATATTGAATATACTCCAGCTCAGGTATCATGTGGTGGATGTCACAAAATTGTTCCACCACAGAAAATCGTAGAAATACGAGCAGGAAACAAATTAATCCATTGCGAATTCTGCGGACGAATGCTATATTGGGATGAGAAAATTAGCGAGATTAAGTCCAATGAGGAGGAAGAAATATTCTGAAGTTGGTTGGGCAGTCGCCCCGATACTGATTTAGTTTATCGGGGAGGAAAGTCCGAACTCCGTAGGGCAAGGTGCTCCATAACTAGGAGTCATTATGATTGAAGGAAAGTGCCACAGAAACTATACCGTCCCGTCCCGACATGTCGGGTTCGGGTCAAGGGTGAAATGGTGCGTCCTGCAATTAAGCGGGATTAAAGTAAGAGCGCACCGTCCCGACAGCGATGTCGGGAGCAGGGTAAACCCCACCTGGAGCAAGATCAAGCAGGGAATATGGATTGCCCGTCCTGCAAAGTTCCCGGGTAGATCGCTTAACTTCAGCCGCAAGGCTGAATGTAGATAAATGGCTGCCATCCGGCAAATGCCGGATACAGAATTCGGCTTATAGACCAACTTCAGAATTTTATTTAGTATTCATGATTAAATATAACTGGAAAATAAAAAAGGTAGATTCTCAAAAAGTCCAAAAATTAACTATCGAAGATTCCTTTGGAAAAGAGCAAAATATCCTACCGGCAATTGCAGCAGTACTAATTAACCGTGGATTGGATAATTCAGCTGTTATTAACAAATTTTTTAACCCTTCAATAGATGATCTCTACAATCCATTCCTAATGTTAGATATGGATAAAACTGTTGATAGATTAAAACAAGCCATATTAAGTAAAGAAAAAATAGCGATACTTGGTGATTATGATGTCGACGGTACTACAGCAACAGCTTTTCTATATTTATTTTTACGTGAAATTGGATTACAAATCACCTATCACATTCCAGACCGTATAAAAGAAGGTTATGGGGTCTCAAACCACGGCATTGATTTCGCTATTAAATCAGGCGCCAGCTTAATAATAACATGTGATTGCGGTATTAACTCTGTCAATGAAGTTGAATACGCCAACAAAAATGGTATTGATATAATTGTCACAGACCATCATGAGCCATCGGAAGAACTTCCTGAAGCACTTGCAATCCTGGACCCAAAACGAAAAGACGATACCTACCCCTTTAAAGAATTATGCGGTATAGGCGTTGCATTTAAAATGCTGCATGGGCTATCAATAGCTAATAATATCCCTCTAGAAAAAATTCATCATCTCCTTGATCTTGTTGCGATAGGAACAGCAGCCGATATAGTTCCAATGCTTAATGAAAATAGAATAATTGTATCAGAAGGTTTAAAAGTCTTAAACAAATCCAAAAATATCGGCCTTCAGTCTCTAATGAAAGTATCGGGATTCAAAAATAAGACAATAAATGTCGTAAATATCGTATTTGGTTTAGCACCAAGAATAAACGCAGCTGGTCGCCTCGGTGAAGCTACAAGAGCAGTTCGGCTTTTAACTTCATTTAATTACAAAGAAGCTAATGACCTTTCAAACTTCCTTGAGCAAGAAAATCGAAATAGACAAAGTATCGAAAAAGCAACAATAGACGATGCCATTCTTCAATTAAATGCAACTCATGATCTTGATAAAGACAAGATTCTGATTTTAGATGCTCCTAATTGGCATCAAGGTGTAATCGGAATCGTAGCATCAAAGTTGAAAGAAATATACAATCGTCCTGTAGTCATGCTTACATTTCAAACGCCAGATGGGTCTCCGAACGGAATTGGTAAAGGCTCGGCGAGAAGTATTCCCGGTTTTGACATATTCTCTGCCTTTTCAGAATGCTCAAATTCACTATTGAATTACGGTGGACATAAAATGGCTGCTGGATTAACAATAGAAAAAGAATCACTTCCTCAATTTAAAGAGTGCCTCAAAAAAATTGCTTTACGGCAAATTTCTGATGATATGATAAACCATGTTTTAAATATTGAACGCGAAATTTCATTCACTGATATAAATCAGAATACATTTAATCTTCTTCAAAAAATGGCACCATTCGGCCCGGGAAATATGCGACCTCTCTTCGTAGCACGCAACCTGAAGATATCCGGAATCCCCAGAATAGTTGGCGAAAATCATCTTAAGTTTAAAGCTATCCAGGATAAAACAGTTATTAGCGCTATTGGGTGGAAATTAGGTGAACTTTACGAGATGTTAATTAGTAACCGTCTCCTGGATATGGTATTTGTTATAGAGGAAAATGAATGGAACGGACTTAAAGAAATTCAATTAAATGTAAAAGATATTCATTATTCAGATACTAAACGGGTCTCCGATGCAAATTACAACTAAATTATGAGGATATTATATGTATAAATCTAAAATTGCCGGAATTGGCGCAAATGTGCCGGAAAATGTTGTATCAAACTTTGATCTAGAAAAGTTAATGGATACAAGTGATGAGTGGATTGTAGAAAGAACGGGTATTCACGAAAGAAGATTTATTACCCAACCAACTGGAGCAGCTACACTAGCACTCCCGGCATGTATTAAAGCGATAAAAAATGCCGGTATCGATAAAACTGATATAGATTTGATAATTGTAGCTACGCTAACTCCTGAACATCTATTTCCTGGAACCAGTAGTTTTCTTCAAGCTCTGCTGGAACTTCCCGGTGTGCCTACTCTTGATATTCGAGTTCAATGCTCGGGCTTTATCTACGGATTGTCTATTGCTGACCAATTCATCAAGACGGGACAATACAAAAATATATTACTTATCGGAGTAGAAGTTCAATCTGTTGGATTAAACCTTAGTAGTGAAGGGAGAGATTTAGCCGTTCTTTTTGGAGATGGGGCTGGCGCTGTTATAGTCAACCGTTCAGATAATGATAGCGCAATATTATCCACTCACCTATTCGGAGACGGTAGGTATGCAAAAGATTTATGGGTTGAAGCTCCAGTTGGTTATCAAAATCCACGAATATCTACCGACATGTTGGAAGAGGGTAAACAATATCCCAGGATGAATGGAAGAAATGTTTTTAAACACGCCATTGTACGTTTTCCTGAAGTAGTTAGAACTGCTTTAAAAGCAAATAATTGGACAATTGACGATGTAGATATTGTTATTCCTCACCAGGCGAATCAGCGAATCACTGAGGCAATTGCAAAGCGACTTGAACTTCCCCTTGAAAAAGTTTATAGTAATATACACAAATATGGAAATACTACTGCCGCCTCTATACCTCTGGCAATATGTGATGCTCTAAACGAGGGAAAAATAAAGAGGGGTGACAATGTTATACTTGCTGCATTTGGTTCAGGTTTTACCTGGGCATCTGCGGCAGTTAGATGGTAGAAATTATACATAAATTTATAAAAAGATAAATATTCCAATAATATGAATTTTATTTCACAGAAAAACCACAACAAGCCAAAACAGCATTTTCAAAGACGTAAGAAAGCATCTCTTTTTCTGCTTGGCTTTATTATTATCTTTTTAATTGCATTAACATTCCCAAAAAATCGCTACAGCAAATTCAATTATAAAATAAATGATATTACCAGTGAGACAATCATTGCTCCTTTCGATTTTCCTATATTGAAAAATGAAAAAAATTTGCAACATGACAGACTAGAAGCGTTAAAAAAAGTACCCTTTGTTTTCATTCAGGATACAGAAACCCAGGAAAACGAAATTTCACAACTAAATAATTTCTTTACTGAAATTGAAAAAATCCGCATAGCAAAATCAAAATACGAAAATTCAAAGAAACTTCTTGAGAAATACCGTTATTCAAAAAAACACGATGAGATATATTCACTTACTCAAACCGATTCAGTCTCATACTTTAATCTAATAAATGAGTTTCAGGAATCTTTTAAGTTTGATGCAAATTCACTAGTATTCAAAGCACTTATTCTTTCCTCCAATAACGAACAAAAAGTTATTAGTCATACAAATCTGCTTCCTAAACTAAAAAGGATACTAAGCAATATTCTGGCTCAACTAGTGATTGATATTTCAAAAGATGAAATCATTTCTGAAGAAATATCAATTAAACAAGAAGGAGAAGAATTACTTGAAGACCCTGACCAGGTACTCACCCTTGAAGAAGCCTGGACAAAAGTAAAACTAATACTTCAGGCAGAATATCCGGAACAAAGTTCTGAGGTCATAAATGTTGGTTACGATATAATAGTTCATTTCCTGAAACCCAATTTAATTTTTCAAAAGGAAATAACAGAGTCTCGACAAAAAGAAGCAATTAATAAAATTCCAATAAGCCGAGGAATTGTTTTAGAAAATGAAATAATTGTCGATGCCAATACGAAAATAACACCCGAAATATTCAGAAAATTGGAGTCATTATCGAAAGAAAGAGCAAGACGAGCAAATATACGTGGTGGACTACGCACAAGCTTACCATTAATTGGTGGTCCAATTATCTTTTTAGGTCAAATAGCTTTAGTAGGTGTAATTTTGTCTTTCTTTATCACCTTTCTTCTAACTTACCGCTCCAATATCATAAAAGACCATAAGATGCTGGTTCTGATAGGGATAATATTCATTATACAATCTATCCTGGCTTTTATCTTTGTTGAAAATTTCAACATTTCTGAATACTCAATCCCTATAACAATAGCAGCCATGACATTAACAATCCTTTTCGATAGTAGAGTTGCCTTTATTGGAGCCGGAACGTTAAGTATTCTTATAGGAACACAGCTTGGCAGTAATAGCAGTTTTATAATTACCTCAATTTTTGCGAGTTCTTTGGCAATTTATTCTGTTAGAAAACTCCGCAAGCGAAGTCAAGTCTTTCAATCTATAATATATATAATACTTGGCTATGCTGTAGCTATATCCATTACGGAATTACTACATTTTTCATCAACCACTGTTATTTTAAATCATTTTCTATTTGCGGGTATCAATAGTGTTGTTGCTCCGTTTCTAACCTATGGAATTATCGGACTACTCGAATCTGCATTTGATATAACCACTGACCTTTCACTACTTGAGCTTGCTGATTTTAATCATCCTCTTCTAAAACTTCTTTCTAAGGAAGCTACAGGGACATTCACACATAGTGTAACTGTAGGTAATCTTGCCGAAGCTGCTGCTGACGCAATAGGGGCTAATTCGCTGCTTGCCCGAGTTGGTGCTTATTATCACGATATTGGGAAAATTACTAAACCTGAGTATTTCGTTGAAAATCAATCTTATGATGAAAATAAGCACGATAAATTAGCACCAAATCTTAGCGCACTTATCATAATTAACCATATTAAAGAAGGGCTTAGGCTGGCAAATGAGTATAAACTTCCAAAAGTGATTGTTGATTTTATTCCATCACATCATGGAACTACACGAGTGGAATATTTCTATAATAGAGCTCTTGAGCAAGCTAAAAACCCGACAGATATTAACGAGTCTGATTTCAGATATCCCGGGCCTAAACCTAAAACTAAAGAAACCGGCATAATAATGATCTGTGAATCCATTGAGGCTGCCACAAGATCAATAAAAAAACCAACAGTAGCAAATATTGAAAAAATAGTAGATCAAATAATCGATAATCGGCTAAAAGAAAAACAACTTGATGAGTGTCCGCTTACATTTAGCGATCTAAGAAAAATTAAAGGAGATATTAAAGAAAATTATGGAATATTACCCATTCTTAAAGGAATACATCACTTACGCATAGAGTACCCCGGTCAAGAAATTTCTAAAAAATCTCAAAAATCAAAATCTACAGATATTCATGAGTCTTGAACTATGCCCTGTATAAAAATCATAAATATCCACTCCAATCTTTTTTTACTACGTCCTACAACAGAAAGAATAGCACAATTTATCGCAAGCCATGAAAAAAAAAGTATAAAAAACGTAACATTAGTTGTTACTGACGATTCAACGCTTAATGATCTAAAAATAAAATTTTTTGGAGAGGATTTATTTACCGACACTGTAAGTTTTAATTATAATGAAGCAGGTAAACCTATAGAAGGTGAAATCTATCTGAGTATTGATAGAATTATAGAGAACTCAACAAATTATAATGTCTCCATCGAACAAGAACTTGCACGAGTTATTATACACAGTTTATTGCACCTGATGGGTTATAGCGATGATAAACCAAGAAATAAAAAACAGATGACCGCACTTCAAAACTTCTATCTCCAACAACAAGACCTGAAAAGACTTTACAGAAAAAGATCAAAGCCATTAAATGGTTGATGCATTGAACAATAATAACTCAAGCAAAGAATTATCAAAACTGGTAAACATAGTCAAGACCCTTCGTGGTCCCAGGGGATGCAAATGGGATAAAGCTCAAACCCACCAATCCCTAACACCATATCTTCTCGAAGAAGCCTATGAAGTGATTGAATCAATAAATGAAGAAAACCCACAAAAACTAAAAGAGGAACTTGGCGATCTTCTTCTACATATCGTTTTTCAATCTGAATTAGGAGAAGAAGAAAATTATTTTACACTTGCAGATTCAATTAAAAACATCAGCGAAAAATTAGTTCGCAGACATCCACACGTCTTTAGCAACACAAAAGTAGATAGTATAAAAGATATTAAAAAGAACTGGGAAGAAATCAAATTAAAAGAGGGAAGAACCTCACTTATGGAAGGACTACCTAAAACTCTTCCAGCTCTTTTGCAGGCACAACGAGTTCAGTTAAGAGCTTCCGAAGTTGGATTTGATTGGGCAAAAATGGATGATGTATGGGATAAAGTTCTCGAGGAACTAAAAGAATTAAAAGGAGCAATTAAAACCAAAAACCATGAAAAAATCAGAAACGAATTAGGAGATTTATTATTCTCCATTGTCAATCTATCTCGCTTTCTTAACGTAAATACTGAAGAAGCGCTCAGACGAACGGTTAAAAAATTTGTTAATAGATTCAAATCCGTTGAGGAAGAACTATCTACAAATGGCATAGAAATTAAAAATGCTTCACTATCCGAAATGGATACGCTATGGGATAAAATCAAAGCAAAAGAAAAAAAATAATATTTAAACCAAAGATATTTACAAAATCTTCCAATTTTACAAAAATTTATAATTGACAATTTGATAAAAGAGTTTTATAATTAGACTTGTGAATTAGATGGAAAACAAAAAACCAGGAGGGATTATGAAAAATTTGGTCTTTGCCGCTATTATTGCTGCAGCAGTTGCTCTCATTCTCGGCATAATCACACAGTTAGTTGGACATGCTTTAATCATTTCAGCAAATGGCTGGAACTGCTTTGCTCAGACTCTTCTTCTTTTCGGAATCGGTTTTGGGGTTTTGGATTACATTAAAAGCAAAAAGTAATCCTAAATTGATCTAAAAAAGCCCTGATAATCAGGGCTTTTTTTATAGCATAAGGACATCTACTTTTTAAAGACCAAATTTTGAAATTTTGGTTCCTGCCATATTAAAATTAATTCCCTCAAACAATTGTATTCAGAAGGAGCAATTTGTATTTCCTCAGGATAATAGTAAATATTAAAATGTGCATTTTCAATCACCTGCCAATTAAAATGCTCGTATTGAATCTTATTTCGCCCAAAATAAAACTGGCACATCAATATAACAGAAAATAGTGCAGTAAATAAAAGTAAGATAAATTTTCTATGGTAATTTGAGATACTCATTTTCTAAAGAAAGATAGGTAAAAATTTACAATGAAAATAAGATCACACCATTGTCAAACAAAAACCGTGTTGATTTACTTTCATTGGTCTAAAAAAGATAATTAATCCTGTTTTAATTGTCAATCAAATACAAAGAAATATTTATTTTACTTTCTTTAACATTTATCCAGCTAATACCCAATATTGATTAATAAATTTGCCCTATAGAAACAACGTCAGTTACTCTATTAGGGTACAGCTCAATATTTTAAAAGTCCTTCTTACTGAACGATACAAAAATTTTAATCTTTAAAAAAAATGAATTAGAGCGGGTGAGGAGAATCGAACTCCCGTATCCAGCTTGGGAAGCTAGTGTTCTACCATTGAACTACACCCGCATTCAAAAACCTGAAATAATTTAATAGGATCAGACTTTTATCAAAACGTTTTTAAGACCATATTTTTAAATGAGAGTACAAAACAATTCCAATATTTAATCATATAATCGCTTAAACTTAAATAATTCTAATACAACTATAAATTGTGATTTTCTCCTTGAGAGACACAAAGTATTGTATATTTCCTTGACATCTAATCGACATTTTTATAAATTCTATCCGATAAATTTTTATCGAAGAGACATAGTTATTTACCTGGAACTTTCTAATTTGGAGGAATAGATGTCTGAGCCGATTAAGATAAATTTTAAGATCCAAAAACAAGACCCACAAATCCGTGTTAATAAGGATCAGACCTCCTCTTTAATACTTGAAAAGAGTCCCAGTTCAGCCCCAATTTTCTCCGATAACGCATTTGAAGTTCTTAAAAAACGATACCTGAGACGCGATAAAAATGGAAATGTTATCGAAACACCTGAACAGGCTTTAAAACGTGTTGCAGACGCAATTGCTGAAGCGGACTCACTCTACACAAGTAAAATCAATGTCCAAAGAACTGCTAAAAAGTTCTATGAACTGATGTCACGAAAAGATTTCATGCCTAATTCTCCTACATTAATGAATGCCGGACGCGAACTTGGACAACTTTCTGCATGTTTTGTCTTACCAGTTGAAGACTCAATGGAATCAATTTTTCAAACTCTTAAAGATACAGCCCTTATACACAAAAGTGGTGGTGGCACAGGATTCTCATTTAGCAACATTCGCCCTAAAAGCAGCATAGTAAAAACCACAAGCGGAGTTGCAAGTGGTCCAATCTCCTTTATGAGAGTTTATAACGCAGCAACGGAAGCGGTCAAACAGGGCGGTACCCGCAGGGGTGCAAATATGGGAATCCTACGTATTGATCATCCAGATATACTGGGTTTTATCAATTGCAAACTGGATAATACCGAATTGACAAACTTTAATATTTCCGTTGCTGTAACTGATGAATTCATGGAAAAAGTAAGAAAACGTGAACACTACGAATTAATTAATCCACTGGATGGTACCGTTACAGGTACTTTGAATGCCGCTGATGTTTTTAAACTTATAGCACAAAACGCATGGGCTAATGGTGATCCGGGAATTGTCTTTATAGATAAAATAAATAAATTTAATCCCATACCAAAATTAGGTGATATTGAAGCAACTAATCCTTGTCTAACCGGCGACACCTTTGTTCTTACCAAAGAGGGGCCCAGACAGATCAGTGAAATCATAGGACAAAAAATAAACCTCGTAATTAATAGCAGTATTTTTCCGAGCAATTATAAAGGATTCTACTCTACCGGGGAAAAACAGGTATACAGGCTAATAACCAAAGAAGGTTATGCATTAAGACTTACTAAAGATCATATTGTAAAAAAGGCAACTTTAATTTCAAGATATAAAATCGAGGGAGAATGGATCAAAGCGTCAGACCTTATACCAGGAGATAAACTTATCCTCAATAATCAGAGGAAATTTCAATCATGGCCAGGACTATATGGAAAAGCAGAAGGGTATCTTATCGGTTTGCTTATAGGTGACGGTACTATCAAAGAGGACAAGGCGGTAATTTCTGTATGGACTTCACCACAAGTTGCCAAGCCAGAACACTCTCCTGGACCCCGTGCCGTCATGAAAACAGCGCTTGAGTACACAAAAACTCTTCCGCATAGGTTAGATTTCAAGGGATGGCATAGAATTTCAGGTCGAGGCGAATACCGCTTAAGTTTGGGATATTTAAATAAAATCGCAAATAAACTTGGCATTACACCTAAAAATAAAAATATTACCCAAGAATTTGAAAGATGTTCATCAGATTTTTATATAGAATTTCTATCAGGTTTATTTGATGCTGATGGCTCAGGTAATCGGAAAAAAGGTGTTAGTATAAGACTGGCACAGAGTAATTTAGATAATCTTCATATTGTACAAAATATGCTCCTCCGCCTGGGTATCTACAGTACTATTTATAAAAACCGTAAACCTACAAAAAAATCTCTATTACCCGACAGTCATGGTAAAATGCGTTTTTACCAAACAAAGGCTCAGCATGAATTAGTTATAAGTAACGATAATATCCAAATATTTTCTAATATCATCGGTTTTAAGGATGCAGAAAAGCAGGAAAAACTAAATACATTACTCAAATCGTATAAGCGATCTCCAAATAAGGAAAAATTTGTAGCAACTTTTGACTCCTTGATTTCTGAAGGATTAGAAGAAGTCTTTGATGTTCAGGTACCGGGGATAAATGCCCTTGATGCAAATGGTTTCTATATTCACAACTGTGGCGAACAACCTCTACTCCCATACGAGTCATGTAATCTGGGATCAATAAATCTATCTAATTTCATTGTCGATAAAAATATTGATTATGAAAGATTAGGCGACATTATTGATATCTCAATCCATTTTCTTGATAACGTAATTGATGTGAATAAATATCCTTTGAAAAAAATAGATAAAATGGTAAAACAGAGTCGGAAAATTGGCCTTGGTGTAATGGGATTCGCTGATTTACTTTTCAAATTAAGAGTGCCATACAATTCTGATGAGGCTTTAAAATTAGCCGATGAAATTATGAAATTCATTTATAATCGCGCTAAAGAAGCCAGTATAAAACTTGGAAAAAGCAGGGGTACTTTCCCTGCGTGGAATGATAGCATATATTCTCCCGACGGTCCAAAACTACGTAACTCAACATTTATTACCATCGCACCAACCGGCACTATATCAATGATCTCAGATTGTTCAAGTGGTATTGAACCCATTTTCTCCCTGGTTTTTACAAAACGTGTAATGGACGGAACTGATTTACTATATGTTAACCCATATTTTGAAGAAGCGTGCAGGGAAGCAGGTATTTATAGCGAAGAATTAATGGAAAAAGTCAAATCCAAAGGTTCTATTCAAGATATAGAAGAAATTCCAGAAAGTATTAGAAAAGTTTTCATAACAGCTCATGATATTTCTCCCGAATGGCATGTGCGAATGCAAGCATCTTTTCAAAAATGGGTTGATTCTGCTGTTTCAAAAACATGCAATTTCCCCAAATCCTCAACCGTACAGGATGTAATGGATGCCTACTGGTTAGCATACGAAGCTGGTTGTAAAGGTATTACTATCTATCGTGACGGAAGCCGTGATGAACAGGTGCTGTATGTGGGTAAAAAAGATAAATCAGTATCTAATCAGGTTACACAACCTGATCAAATAATTCACCCGCGCATAAGACCGCAAAACACAAAAGGTGTTACAAAGCGAATCCGAACCGGACTTGGTACACTTTACGTAACTATTAATGAGGATGACTATGGTCTTTGCGAAATTTTTACAAATATTGGAAAAGCAGGAAGTCAGGCTCAAGTTGAATCTGAGGCTATTAGCCGCCTTATATCTCTCGCTCTCAGGTCAGGGATAGATGTTCGTGATGTTATTAAACAGCTTAAAGGCATAGGTGGCCCAAGTCCCATCTGGGAAAATGGGACTCAGATTCTATCCACTCCAGATGCTATAGCAAAGGCAATAGAATGGTATCTCGATGAACGTGAAGGCAAAAGGAAGTCGCAGAGTTCTCAACCCAATTTTTTACTCTATGATACATCTATCGACCAAAAACCTGAACAGGAAATTTCTACCTCAGAGAAAAGACCTCATATCGATAACAAGAAATCAATAACTACCTGTCCCGAATGCGGTTCAAATGTCTATCATGAAAGTGGTTGTGTTACTTGTCCCCTGTGTGGGTACTCTAAGTGCTGATATTTTTTTTCGACTTAATTGAAAAAAGCCCTTATTAAAAGGGCTTTTTTCGTTTATACAATTACAGACAAACAGAAACATCAGTCTTCCATTATCTCCTTTTCTTTCCATTCAAGGAGTTCATCAACTTCTTTTATATATTTAACAGTTAATTGTTGGATTTTATCCAGGGTTTTGTGTAGATCATCTTCAGAAATATCGTGGCTTTTTTCTAATTCCTTCAGCATTTCGTTAGAATCTCTTCTTACACTCCTAATAGCCACCCGCCCTTCTTCCGCAAGTTTATGCACATACTTGACCAACTCCTTTCTTCTCTCCTCATTCAATTGTGGAATCGGAAGCCTTATTAAATTCCCATCAACCAGAGGGTTTAAGCCTAAATCAGACTTCCTGATCGCTTTCTCAATCCCAGATACGGCATTTCTATCAAAAGCCTGAACAACCAAAAGTCGAGAATCCGGTGCTGCAACGTTTGCGACCTGTCTCAAAGGAAGTATTGAACCATAGTATTCAACTTTGATTACATCAAGTAGTGCCGGATTTGCTCTACCGGCGCGAATAATATTCAGTTCATGTTGAGAACTCCTGACACTCTTTCTCATTCGATCTTCGGTATCTTTCAAAATGTCATTTATCATTTCTCTCTCCTCGATATAATAGTGCCGATTTTTTCTCCCATGAGAATTCGTTTCAAATTTCCAGGCTTCTTCATATTATAGACAATAATAGGTATTTCATTATCCTGACATAACGTGATAGAGGTTAAATCCATCACTTTCAATCGCTTCTCAATTGCTGTCTGATAATCGAGTTTATTAAAAAATTTAGCATCCGGATATTTTACAGGATCTTTATCGTACACACCATCAACCTTTGTCGCTTTTAAAATTGCATCAGCGTTGATTTCAGCTGCTCTTAATGCCGCACCTGTATCAGTGCTGAAAAATGGTCTGCCTGTTCCGGCACAAAAAATAACGATTTCGCCATTCTTAAGATAACCATTCGCTTTTCTTACAATCATCGGCTCTGCAACTTCAATCATCTCAATAGCCGACATAACCCGTACTTTTAAACCTTTACGTTCCAGAGCATCTTGAATTGCCAGAGCATTAATAACAGTCGCCAACATTCCCATATAATCAGCCTTAACGCGGTCTATCCCCTGCTGATTGGCAGTCAAACCACGAAAAATATTTCCGCCACCTATAACAATACCAATTTCAGTACCAAGTTTCCTAGCTGAACATATTTCTTCACAAAGCTGATCCAATACAGACGGATCTATAAAAGAGCGTTTTTCACCTGCAAGTGCTTCTCCTGAAAATTTCAGTAGTACACGTTTATAACAGGATTCAGACATAAATTATATTTAGATAATTTTATTTAAATTAAGAATTATCTTAATTATTCTCGCCTAATTGAAACCGTACAAAACGAGATATATTAATATTTTCACCAATTTTTGCAATAATCGAAGTAAGATATTCTTTAATCGTAATTTGTGGATCTTTTACAAATGGCTGTTCAAGAAGGCAATTTTCCTGATAGAATTTCTCTAATTTGCCCTCTACTATTCTCTCAATAATTTTTTCAGGCTTATTTTGACCTTTAGCCTGTTCTCTATATATCTCCTTTTCTTTTTCTAATATTTCTTCACCAATTTCTTCACGTTTAATAGCCACTGGATTTGTGGCGGCAATATGCATTGCAATATCTTTAACAAATGTAGTAAAATCATCATTTTTTGCTACAAAATCCGTTTCACACTTTACTTCAACGAGGACGCCGAGTTTATTGCCAGGATGAATATAAGACCAAATAACGCCTTCAGCAGCAGCTCTATATAGCTTTTTCTCGGCTTTAGCAATTCCTTTCTTCCTTAAAATATCAACTGCTAAATCCACATCTCCTTCAGCCTCTACAAGAGCTGATTTACAATCCATTATACCGATTCCAGTTCGATCTCTCAGTACTTTTACCTGGCTTGCAGAAATATTCATAAAGATACCTTTCTAAATATACTAACTTGTTGCTTCTTCAGTTGCTACATCGACTAATCTTGAACTTTTTGCTTCCAAGATCGCATTAGCTAATTCACTAATAATAATTTGTATTGCTTGAATGGAATCATCATTGGCAGGAATTGGATAATCCACAAGCGTGGGATCTGCATTCGTATCCAGAATAGCTATGACGGGAATATTGAGTCTTATAGCCTCTTTAAGTGCAATAGTATCATTTGTTATATCTACAATAATTAGCGCTTCGGGAATTCTTTTCATATCCTTAATTCCGCGATGTAAATCAGCAAGTTTTGCTCGTTCTCTCTCAAGTGATAATTTTTCTTTTTTATTAAGATTATCGCCATATCCAATAGATTTCTGTTTCTCCAGCTGCTTAAGATGTCTGATGCTCTTTTTGATGGTAGAAAAGTTAGTCAGAGTACCACCAAGCCAACGCTCTACAACATAAAACATTCCACATCTGTCAGCTTCTTTCTGAACAATATCCTTTGCCTGTTTTTTAGTACCGACAAACAGGACATCTCCACCTTTACGAACAGTTTCTCTAATAAACCGACTAGCTTGATCAAGGCAATCAACTGTCTTGTTTAAATCAATAATGTGGATACCATTTTTCTGCATAAAAATGAAACCCTTCATTTTGGGATTCCATTTTCTCGTCAAGTGACCAAAATGAGCCCCTGACTTCAAGAGCATATCAAAAGTTACATTAGTCATATATTCAATCTCTCTATTAATTAACGTTTGGAGAACTGGTAAGCCTTGCGAGCACCAGCAAGACCGTATTTTTTTCTCTCTTTTACCCGAGCATCCCTTGTCAAAAAGCCGGCAGATTTCAACTTTTTCCTGAAATCAGGATTGTATTTCTCTAATGCATGAGCAACAGCTAACTTTATAGCACCAGCTTGACCAGCCTGCCCGCCCCCTCTAACATTTACATTAATATCTAATTGACCTTTTACTTCACATAGTTCAATAGGCTGCATAATAATTTGTTTCAATGATTCACGACCGAAGTAACCATCAAATGCACGCTTATTTACAGTAATTTTACCATCACCCGTATGCATTCTCAGGCGTGCAACCGCTCTTTTACGTCTACCAAGAGATATATACTCTAATTTTGGCATTCTCCAATTACCCTTCTAATTCTAAAGGTTTTGGCTGTTGAGCTGAATGAGGATGCTCGGGACCGCTATAAACCTTCAATTTTTTAAAAAGTTGCTTGCCAAGCGTATTGTGAGGAAGCATACCTTTTACAGCATGCTCAAGTATACGCTCAGGATGTTTTTGAATTACATCTTTAAATTCCTGATTTTTCCCCCCACCTAAATAACCGGAATGGGAAAAATATGTTTTAATATCTCTTTTCTTACCAGTAAGCCTGACCTTTTCAGCATTGACTACTATAACAAAATCTCCAGTATCCATGTGAGGTGTATAACATGGCTTATGCTTACCTCGCAAGATAGAAGCTATCTGACTGGCTAAACGACCAAGCACTTTACCATCAGCATCAACTACGTACCAATTGTGCTTTATTTCATCTAATTTCGGATAATAAGTTTTAAACATTACTTCTCTCATAAAAACAGTTAAAAAAGCGGGTAAACTTACAATTAAGCTTTTTTAGAATCAAGATTTATTTCGACGGGAAATTTATTTAGCTCTTCACGAAACTTTATGAGAAAATTGATTTATTAATAAAAAAGTGTTATAGTCCTCCTTTAAAGAAAAAAGGACAAGGAGGACTATATTGAATCTAAACACGAAATAGAGTTAATTGAAAAATTACTAGATTGTCAAGGCTACAATGTTGTTGAATATTTTTTAGATAGAAAAAGGAAGGAATTAATTTTATGCCGAAGGTATCCCTTTGGTAGAAGTCAGGTTGGATGAAAAACCTTTTTGTCCAATTTGTAAATCTCAGGATGTCTGGATAAACAGAACATATTACAGACGCCAGACGGGTCTCCGAGAGATCAAACATTTGAATATTTTTGAATATACTACAAAAATAAAGATGGAACATTACCAGATAAAATGTAAGGAGCACGGGCTACAGGTTGTATACAATCCCTTAATAGAGAAGGGTAGAAATATATCCAACCTGCCTGTCCTACGGACGCAGACAGGGATGTTATGGCAAAACATATATGAATTAAATAAAGTTCTTCCTAATAAATACACGGCTGAATATTTTGGAGTAAGTCAAGATACAGTTAGAAATATCGACAAAGAGATGATAATCCATTACAAATCACTAAGGAATCTCTCACCCCGGGCAATCGGATTAGACGAAATGTCCAAATGCAATGGTCATAATAATTACATTCATATTCTATCTGATATCCAAAACAGAGAGGTAATTGATATTGATAAAGGGCGAAAAGAATCAGATGTGGACAAAACGATGGAGAAGAACAAAAGAACACTTAAGAAGGTAAAATATGGTGTTATAGACATGTGGGAAGGATTTAAAAACAGTCTTGAAAAATTCATTCCAGGTCTTTTGATTATCTATGATAAGTTTCACATAGTTAAACATCTAAATGAAGCAATAGATAATATTCGTAAAAATGTATATCGAGATTCAATCAGAAGACACGTCTGTGGAGGCAAATCAGCGGAAGTAATAAAAGGTCAAAAATATATATTACTGTTCAAACGAGAGAATTTAAATACTAAAAAAGAAAAAAGACTACAAGAACTTATGAAACTAAATGAACCCCTATACCAAGCATATTTGTTAAAGGAGAATTTCTTTCAATTATGGTCTTATAAAACTATGAGCTGGGCAAAGAAATTTTTTGATAGATGGAAATCTCAATTGTCAGAAGACATGTCTGTGCAGGATATTCCACACTTAAAACCATTGAAGAAATTTGCGGAAATGATAGAAAGAAAAGAAGAGGGAGTATTTAATTACTATAATCTCTTAATTCTCAAATTCTTGCTTTTTTGTTCACCCTGTGTAATAACCCTAAATCAGAAATAGGATTATGAAAACACCCCGTCTCAAAGAGATCCCTGCTGGGATAAGTGTTTAAATTACATTGTATTCAAAAGATATTTAAAATCACTTATGAGGTGAATAATGACAGACAGAATCTTATCATTTCAGTTCAAACAAACAAGGGAAAAAATCTCTGACAGAGGTGGTTTAGCAATCATAGATGAATTCATTCAAGCTTTGGGAATACGCAAGCAGACCGAAATCGAATATCCTCGTCCAGGTTCAAATCGAGGCATTATTCCATATGAATATATTCGTACCCTGCTTTACCATTTTATTGACGGTGGACGATATCTAGAAGATATACGGGATATCCAGGATGACGAAGGATTTCGGAAATTAGTAAACATTGAGACCTTACCCAGCCCGGACTCAATAGGAGATTGGTTACGCCGTCAAGGTTCATTGGGGCGTGAGCATTACCTTCAGCGGATATTAGATCGCACGGTTGTTTATTATCTGCGATCGGGAAAAGTCAGTGATTACACTTTGGATATAGATGCAACCCTGATTGAATCTGATAAAGGCGATGGTCAAAAGAGCTATAACGGGACAGTTGGTTACCATCCGATGCTCGGTT
>CAYTUQ010000025.1:0-51315 GCA_964441235.1 uncultured bacterium
CCTTTTTGCAAAACTTATCCTTTATTTTACCCACTCATTTTGAGAAGGAACCAAATATTTTGTATAATCACAAGAAAATAATAATCTCTGTTCAAGATTTAGTTAGATATGTTAATAGATACATTTCTATTAAGAACTTAAAAAGAGAAAAATAAAGAATAACTATGATTGTTTTATTATTTTAAGATCAGTTTGGATTTTGATAAAAGATTATAGCTATCCCAAAAGCCAAACAAGTTTTGAGTTTAAGACAGATTATCAAGGTCATTAACATTTCATTATTAAATATAATAAATGTAATTATTTCTATTATTCTATATATAGAGCTGTTAATTTTTAGAGGAATAGTGACATTTTACCTAGAGTTGCTTACTTCTGACTTTGTTTAAAGTTTTTGCATATAGCATTTGATCTTAACTGAAGTTTGTTGAAACAAAAATAACTCAAAATTTCTGTAAAACCTCCAGCATCTCTTTTTCAATAATCCCATTAGATGCAAGCACCTGCTTTCCATAAATAGAAAATTCGCTACCTGAAAAATCTGATAATTTTCCACATGCTTCGCTTACAATTAAAGCACCTGCTGCAACATCCCAGGGATTCAAGTCAAATTCCCAGAATCCCTCAAAGCGTCCGCATGCGACATAACACAAATCAATAGCAGCTGATCCCGCCCGGCGTATTCCTTGACTCTTTTCAAAGAAAGCTCTAAAAAGTTCGATATTTTTATAAAAATGCTCATTTAATTCATACGGGAATCCAGTCGAGAGGAGGGAGGCAGATAAATTTTTTATTCTTGAAACATGAATCGGTTGTTTATTTAAATATGCGCCTTGATCTTTAATCGCTGAAAACAGTTCATTTCTTTCCGGGTCAAGTACGATACCGATGATAATTTCACCATTATATTCCAGTGCAATTGATACAGCAAAACAGGGAAAGCCATGGATAAAATTAGTTGTACCGTCAAGTGGATCGATTATCCATTTGAAAGGTGACTCTGTATTTACAGGAGATGTCTCCTCTGCTAAAATCTGGTGATCAGGGAAATTTTCTTTGATAAGATCAGTGATGATTTTTTCTAAATTGCGATCAACCTGAGTTACAACATTTGCCCTGCCTTTGTAATCAATTTTCAGGGTAGTATTTAACTTCTTATGTATATATTTACCTGCTGCCTGTGCAGCTATAAGCGCTGTGTTAAAGAGTTTTTCTTTTTTTGAATCGGTTATCATTTATCCTATATCCTCTTTATTTTGTTCCTAAATTGAGCGATTTTGTAAGACAAACACTCTTGTTTGTCTGCCCGCTCATGCCCGTCCGCCATCGGCTTCGACTAAGACAAATGCAGTGCGGGCCTTGCAATGGCGGGTCTTCGTTGTATTGACTATTATCATCAGTCACACCACATACATGATAAGTTAAGCGCTAACCGATATGAAAGTTAATAAAATCGCTCAACTCAGGTTTTTATAAAATAAGCCGTAAAGAAGGCTACAAAATTGCATGAAAGACCTATAATAAGCCCATCAATTCCGAATGGTTTCTTTAAAGCGAAATTCCAAATAATTACGCCTACAATTCCTGCGATTGCGCCAATAAAGAACTGTTTCTTATTCGTTTTCAGACCTAATATTGCTGAAACTAACGGGACTAATATAACAGGTGACCAAAAATTATACGAATAAAGCAAAATATCTAAAATGCTTTTGATTTTAATTGCAAAAACTATAGCAAAAACGCCTACAAATATTGTGATAATTCGTACAGCAAGAAGTTTAGCAGTTTCGCTCATGGTTTGTTTTTTTAATGGTGTCAAGACATCATGTATAAATGCTACAGAAGCAGCATTTAAGAAGGAATCAGCTGAGGACATTACGATTGAAATCATACCTGCAATGACAATACCTTTTAAGCCAACGGGCAAAACTTCATTTATAACAAATGGCATGGAGAGGTTAGGGTTAAGCTCTGGTTTAAGTGATAACGCTACTATGCCTATTAAACCGGTAATTGCAAAGAAAGGAAAAGAAAAAATTCCGCTCCATAAAGTACCTTTTATGGTATGTTTATAATCCTTTGCTAAAAAGAGTCTTTGTACATAAGGTGGTACTAAAGTTTCACCGAATAAGAAGGAAAGAAATAAAACAATAAACTGAAGAAATGTTTTGTGAGTTCCCAGAAAGGTAAAATGTGTTGCCGGTACTGTGGCTCTAATTGTATCCCATCCTCCAGCATGATGAATACCGAAGATCAATGTTAATGGGATTCCAATAGCAAGAATAATAAATTGAACTATGTCGGTAAACACAACTGAGCGCATACCGCCAACCGTAGAATATATAATTACGATTCCACAGCCAATAAGAATCCCATATATTTGTGGTATTTTCAGGAAGACATTAAATATGTAACCAATAGCTCCTACTTGTGCACCAAGTATTCCAGCACAAAGGATCACTGAGAATATACCGGTCAATATCTTCGCTGTTTTTCCATAGTTTTCAAATATTATATCGCCAACAGAAATAGCATCAGGGTATTTATACATTTTTGGTGCAATGAATTGAGATACTAAAATTTCTTTCAAGCTGAATCCCCAGAGTGCAAAGATATTAACAATTCCAAAAAGGAAGACTTTCTCAGCATTTCCCAGTGAAACCCCCCCCAATAAAAGATGCAGATAGAGTGGCGAAAATTACCCATGCACCAAAAGAGCGTCCAGCTACTGAAAACTGATAAATATTTTTTATTCCTTTTCCTGCAAAAATCCCTAATGCCAGGATTCCAATCAAATAAATAATGATTATAACTTGATCCATATATTTTCCTTTTAATTAGGCAAAATTCATCTTACTATTTGATAACATTTTTCAATTGGTTTTCTCTTTTAAAATATACTTTATAAGAAGCCTTTTAATCAAGTACTTGTTGAATATATGAAATAGAGGAGGTTAATTAGTGTCTGTCTATGTCGATCGAAGATTCCTTCGGAAAGACATCTCTTTCCCAGCGGGATCTCTTTGAGACGAGATGAGATAAAGTATGAAACCTTGAGTTAAGTTTGCTTTAGCTGACTTGACTTAAGGTTTCTACTCATTGAAATAAGTCAGTTTAACCCATCCGGCAACTGACGGATAAGTTAAGTTTCCATTTATCGAAATAATCTACATTATAGACAGAGTCTAATCAGAACCTCCATAACATTGAGGTCTTGAAATCAATTAATTTCTTTTAATACTTTTCCTCCTATATATGTATACTATCATTATAATATACAAAATCTTGAGTTATTTTTATTCATAGACGGAACCACGTTTATCAATTTTGGGGAAACTTCGGATTATTGAAATTTCACTTTTCTATTCTTTATCACATAAATTAATTTACCGAGAATCCGATATTGAATTGATCATTGCGTAATTTTTTATTTTGATTGTTCTTAGCAAACTTTCTTTATATTTTGCACAGTTTTGTGGCTAAAATATATTAAATTCTTTAAAATTGAAGAGTGAATATGATTAATAAAAATGACAGATACTGGATGACATTTGCTTTAAAAGAAGCGGAAAAAGCAATGGAAAAAGGGGAGATGCCAGTAGGTGCCATTATAGTACATAGTAACATAATAGTGGGGAAGGGGTATAACCTTCGAGAAACCTTGAGGGACCCTACTGCTCACGCAGAAATATTAGCGATAACCTCTGCGGCTGCTTCGCTTGAGTCATGGCGATTGGAAGATTGCACGTTGTACGTAACTCTTGAGCCCTGTCCAATGTGTGCAGGCGCAATTCTTAATGCACGTATCCCCAGAGTTGTTTTTGGTTCCTACGATAAAGCGGCTGGAATGTGCGGCTCTATTGATAATCTATGTGATAAAAATCTTCTAAATCATCGAGCAGTGGTAAAGGGCGGTGTTATGGAGGAACAGTGTAAATCCTTGCTTGATACCTTTTTTCAAATGATGAGAAACAAGTAAAATATCAGTTTCAGGAACAGACATGCCTATCCTTCAGACGCAGACAGGCGTGTCATCTGATTAAAACTGGTATCTGTACCCCGAAGCTCCGCTTCGGAAATCTTTCATTAAGATAACAATATATTTGCGAACCGGAGCTTCGCGGTACAAATAAAACGATTAACTAAAGTTTTAGTAAACGTTAATTGTAATATTGAAAATACATCTTGAAAAACCGTATATTACAGGCGATTTTTGGAGAGGTGGCAGAGTGGTTGATTGCGGCGGCCTCGAAAGTCGTTTTCCGGCAACCGCCGGAACGGGGGTTCAAATCCCTCCCTCTCCGCGAAATATATTTTTTTTACATATTATCTCGTTCCGGGGCTCCCCGCCTGCCTGTCCATACAGATCCGTAGGGATCGGCATTCAGGTCGGGCAGGTTACTCCGGAACGGCAACATGAGTATTTTGAAAGCAGATTCGTTTCAACGAAGGAGCATAGATACGAGAAGGAGAGAGAAAATAGTGTAAACTTTGCGAAAGTTATCTAATGGCACTTCACGATACCCAATTAAATCTTTTGTTTTAACTGGAAAAACTTTCGCAAAGCTATTAAGTAAAGTTTGCCTATAAACTCAGTAAACCACTTGCCGTAGGCATCCCTTGCGGGAAAAGTGGTTGTATAATATTGGACATCGCTTATCCACCACAATAAATTGTGGTGTTATCTCAATTATCACATTATTAAGATGTTAAGACAACTCCCTGATTTATCAGGGTGGGCATGAATACATTGAAAAACTCTAACCGATTCATCGGTTTATTCGACTTTATAGACAGACACTAAGTAGATAAAGCTTCTGTTTGTTTAATCTTCTTCATTGCGTCTATGCCTCGGCGAAAAACAAAAGCGACTACGTCTCAACGCGGGAGCGTTGAGACGAGGAGTATTGAACTGGAACATTGAGACAAGTGGTATAATGCTCAGTAGTATAAAGACAAGAGAAAACCATTTGTTTCTCCGTTCCTGCGGAGATACTTAGTATGGCTACGGAGTAGTCCGAAGGTCAAAGCAGACTCCTTTGGAGACTTCCCATGGAAAAACCCTGCAACCAGAGATAATATTTTATTTACCGGTAAGTCAAAAAAAGTATTGACATATAGATCTGTAATATATAACTTACTTACCGGTAAGTTAGGAGATACTATGAGACACGATGAAAACACAAAAGAAAGAATTATTGAAGTAGCCATTGAATGCTTTGGCGAGTTTGGATACGATGGAACGTCAATGCGGCTAATTGCCGAAAAAACCGGCGTCAGCAAACCTGCCATCTATTATCACTTTCCTGATAAAGAAAGTTTGTTTGTTGGTATCGTAAAGTTTGTTGTCCAGAAATTTCAGTCTCAACTTGATAATATTAAAAATTCAAATAAAAATGCATTGGAAAAATTAGAGGCTATCCTTTTGTCCCCGTTTCAGCCCACAAAGAATCGGGCAACAATTCGTCGTTTTATGAACAGTATCTTCACCAGTGGTATTAAAATGAATAAGCATTTTGATCATCGGAAAATGTTTGAAAGCCAGGAACAGATATTAACGGATATTATCCAGCAGGGAGTAGATGAAGGCATTTTTCGTGCAGATATTGATGTCAAAGTCTTTATGTATGGGTTTTTAGGTACAATGAATCTCTTTTCAAGAGACCACATTCTCAATGACGCACCAACAATTGATAAAAAATTAGCGGGTCAGATTTTAAAACAGTTCGTTGAAGGTGTTGGAAAACAATCTGAAAAAAATACGGGAGAATCACATGTTAAATAGAAAGATTATAATTTTAGTTACTGCAATATTATTAATGTCTCAATCTGGCAGTATATATGCTGAAACTCTTAATCTGGACCTGGAGACAGCCAAAAGAATTGCATTGGAAAATAATCCAACTATTAAAATAGCTCGTGAAGGTATAAAAAATTCCCGTGCAATGGTTACTGAAGCTCGGGCGAATTTAATGCCGGTTATTAGCGGCTTTTCAAGTTTTCAACATGCCTGGGAATTGCCCACTATGGTTTTGAATCTACCACCAGAAATGGGTGGACAGAGAAAGTTTCAGATGGGTACCGAAAACAATATCGTATACGGCATTAACGTCAGTCAACCTCTTTTTAGCGGAGGAGCAATTTGGAATGGTTTTCAGATGTCACGAATTGGCAGAAACATCGCTGAAGCTCAGTTAAAATCTACTGAACAAAAATTATTAAGCGATGTGACTGAGGTATATTATGGTGTACTCTTTGCCAATTCAGCCTTAGACGTTGCTTTAGAGGCTTTGGAGTCATCTGAAAAGAACCTTGAACAGGTTAATAAATTTTTTAATGCAGGCAAGTCCTCCAGATTTGACGTTTTAAGAGCAGAGGTACAGGTTGCTAACTTTAAACCTGTGGTAGTTTCATCAAAAAATGGACTGCGCCTGGCAGAATCAAATCTAAGCCTTGTATTGGGAATCAGTGACTCTGTTAATTATGTTTTCAAAGAGAAACTCAAATTTACGGAATCAGATTTGTCTCATAAGAGTTTAGATGAGTTATTAGGTATTGCTCTACAAAATCGGCCTGAACTCTTAATAATGCAAGAACAAAAATTGATTGCCAGAAAGCAATTGACCATAGCCAGAGCTGCATCAATGCCATCTGTGATTTTCGGTACATCTTATCAATATCAAGGGATGAGAGATAATCTGGATTTTACTCATGATGATTTTTACAAATCCTTTAATTCAACGCTGACCCTTAGCATTCCCCTTTTTAGTGGGCTGAAAAATTCATCAAAATTGCAACAGGCAAAAATTGCGATCAAAGAGACTAGTCATCAGGAAGAATCATTGATCAATGTTATTAAGCTTGAAGTCAAGTCTGCCTATTTCATCATGAAAGAAGCCGAAGAAAAGGTTGAAACTCAGAAAAAAACCATAGAACTGGCCACAGAAGCACTACGACTTGCAAATTTGATGTACTCCGAAGGCGCCAGTACCCAACTGGACGTTTTGAATGCAAATCTTGCTCTTAACCAGGCAAAGATGAATTATCAACAGTCGTTGTTTGAATATAATGTGGCATTGGCAAACTTAAAAAAAGCAATTAATCAACTTTAGAATTAGGAGAACGTAATGAAACGGATTATAGCATTTCCCCCAACAATCGCAATAATTTCATTATTATTTCTGTCGAATTGTGGCAAACCCGATAAAGCAAATATCACTCAGGAAGAGCGCATCGTTCCGGTTAACGTTACTACTGTTCAAGCCGGATCAATTGAAAATAAAACAAGTTTTCTGGGAGATATTAAGGCATTTCAGGAAGTAAATGTGTTTTCTACAATACCGGAAAAGATGACCTCACTTAAAGTCGACGTGAATGATATTGTAAAAAAGGGTAATATCCTCGCTACTGTAAACGATGTAAAAATAAGGCAAGGGGTACTACAGGCGGAAGCAGGACTTGCATCCGCTAAAGCACAATATGAAAACGCAAAGACAGGATGGGACCGTATTAAAAAATTGTATAGTGAATCAGCTGTAAGCAAATCTGAGTATGATGCCGTCAAGACTCAGAAAGAAGCCGCTGAAGCTGCTGTAAAACAATTAACTGCAGGCCTTAAATCTGCCAAAGAGCAACTTAACGATACAAACATCAAGGCTCCCATCTCGGGTATTATTTCTGCTAGAAATTTTGATCTTGGCGATCAAACTTCGTCGCAAGTACCTGCGTTTACAATAGTAGAAATGAATAAGGTAAAGATATATATCGACATAGTTGAAAATCAGATTGCTCTGATTCAACCCGGGCAGAAAGCGTTTATCCGTGTCACAAGTTATCCTGATGAAGTGTTTGAAGGAACTATTGTAAAAGTATATCCGACATTAAATCCCATGACACGTTCTGTAAAAGCTGAGATCGTAATCAATAATGAAGATTTAAGACTGAAACCCGGAATGTATGCAGATGTAGATATTATTACTGAACGTAAAGAAAATGTTCCATTAATCCCGTCCCATTCAATTATTGAAAAAACGAACCTGGAATATATTGGCGGTGAAGTATCAAATACTCGTGTCATGACTGAGAAATTCGTATATATCATCCAGAATGATGTCGCTTTCAAGAGACAAATTGATACGGGCTTTGAAGAGGGAAGCATTATTGAAGTCGTCAACGGTATTTATGTTGGAGACGTTATTGTGACTATCGGCCAGTATGATTTATCAGATTCTACAAGCGTCAGAGTTATTAAAAGAGGAAATTAAAGATGAAGTTATCAAGGTTATCAATAAGGCGTGGTGTAACATTTACAATGATATATATCATTGCAATCGGATTCGGAATATACGGTCTTGGAACTTTAAAACTGGACTTATATCCTGATATTACCTTCCCGATAATCGGAGTAATTACTCAATATACTGGAGTAGGCCCTGAAGATATAGAGAATACATTAACCAGACCTCTGGAAGAATCGGTTGTATCCGTTGAGAATGTCAAACAAATTACTTCGATTTCCAGTACAGGTACATCAGTTATTATATTGGAATTCGATTGGGGTTCCGATATGAATCAGGGGGAGATTGATGTCCGGAGAAATATTGATTTTATAAGAAGTTATTTGCCAGAGGAAGCATCTGATCCGATGACGTTCGCGTTTGACCCATCCATGATGCCAATTATGATGTTAGCCGTAAGTTCAGACCGATTAGGAATGGCAGAATTACGTTACATTATGGAAAAACAAGTTGAACCAAATATCGAAAGAATAAGTGGTATCGCATCAGCATATTCGTCCGGTGGTTTAAAACGACAAATTAAAGTGCTTGTCAACCCTAAACAGTTAGCCGCCTACGGGATTTCCATCCAAACTATCCAGCAAACTTTGGGAATGGAAAATTTACAGATTCCAGGCGGAATTATTGACGATGAAGAGAGAGAATATTCTGTTAAAACTTACGGTGAATATACCAGTATTGATCAGATTCAGAATACGGTTATTGGTAATAAAAACGGATCACCGATTTATTTAAAAAACGTTGCCAGGGTTATTGACGGATTTAAAGACCAAACAGAGATTGTCCGGAACAATGGGCAAGATGCATTAATGCTCGTTATTATGAAGCAATCAGATGCCAATACAGTTCAAGCTGCAAGAAATGTTTCTAAAGAATTGCCGAAGATTGCAGAAAGTATTGATCCCAGTCTAAAATTTGAAACGATTTTCAATCAGGCAGATTTTATTGAAAAATCGTTGCATAATTTAACAACAACGGCGTATCAGGCATTTTTTCTGGCATTTTTAGTATTATTTTTCTTTCTACGGCATTTCCGCAGTTCCTTCATTGCCGCCATCTCCATTCCGGTATCTATCATTATAACATTCTTTGTTATGAACCAGTTTGGCTTGACGTTGAATATTATTTCCATGGCAGGATTAGCGCTGGCTATTGGAATGTTAATTGACAACTCTATTGTAGTTTTAGAGAATATTTTCCGACATAAAGAATCAGGAAAAGAGATTCGTATTGCTGCGGATGATGGAACAACTGAAGTTGGTATGGCTATTATCGCTTCTACATTGACTACCATTGCTATTTTTGTACCTATTCTGTTTGTACCTGGTATTGCAGGAGTATTGTTTAAAGACATGGTCATAACGATTGTGTTTTCACTAACGATGTCACTACTAATTGCATTAACATTAATTCCGTTACTTTCTTCACGATTCTTAGCTAAAAAGAAGAAGGAGATCCGGATAAAGCTATTCAGAGCCATGAGTAGAAAAATTGGAAATGGTATTGCTGCAATGGAAAATTTTTATGTAAGGGTTCTTGATTATTTTCTCGGACATAAAAAACTTTTTTTACTTTTTATCATCATATTGATTATTTCAACGGTCATAATATATCCAAATGTTGGTGGTGAATTTATGAGTAAAACCGATCAATCTTCTATCCAGGTTGATGTAGAGCGGGAAACCGGTGCGTCATTGACAACAACGGAAAAAACTTTTAACAATATAGAAAGAATTATTCGGGAAGAAGTACCAGAAGCGACAAATTTAGAGCTCAGTTTCGGTTCTTCGGAAGGGTTTGCTGGAATGTTCGGTGGAGGATCGAACGAAGGTAATATTCGCATCAGTCTCCCGGATGTTAAGGAGCGGAAACGAAGTTCTTTCGAAATAGAAAATATTCTTCGTGAAAAATTAAAAGATATTCCCGGTGCAAAAATTACCTTTTCCAGTGGCGGAATGATGTTTGGTAGTGGTGGAGATATTGAAATAAAAATATTCGGATATGATCGAAAAATTGCAACAACTCTTGGTGATCAGGTAGAAGAAGCGATTAGTAAAATTGATGGTGTCGTTGATGTTACTAAAAGCTATAGTTTTCCAAAACCGGAACTTCAGATTCATTTAGATAGAGACCGGATCTCTGCGCTTGGTTTGACAGTCTTTCAGGTATCTTCAGTTATAGAGACAAATGTAAAAGGAAAAATTGCTACCCGTTACAGAGAAGGTGGTAATGAATATGATGTTGTCGTTAGACTTGATGAAGCCTATCGGCAAACCAAAAAAGACCTGGAAAATATCTTTATCACTTCAATGATGGGGCAACAAATTCCTCTTAAAAACGTCGCTCAAATTCTGGTTGGTGAAGCGGCAGCCCAGATTAACAGAGAAGACCAGGAAAGGACAGTTTCAATTTCCTGCAATGTAGCCGGCAGGGATTTACAAAGCGTTACACGAGATATAGAAAAAACATTGGGCAATATAAATTTTCCTGCAGACTTCCGTTGGGAAATTGGTGGAACTGCAGAAGATCTTCAGGAATCATTTATGTGGCTGGGTATTGCGATCCTGGCTGCAATTTTCCTGGTTTACATGGTAATGGCTTCGCAATTCGAATCTTTACTGGATCCCTTTATTATAATTTTTACCGTTCCCATAGCTATTATGGGAGCAGTTTGGGGGCTATTCTTGACGGGTACTACTTTAAGTGTTACAGCCTTAATAGGATTTATACTCCTGGTAGGTATTGTTGTAAATAATGGAATTGTTTTAGTTGATTATGTAAATCAGTTACGTGAAAAACACGGCTATGAGCTCTGGGTCGCAATTCTTGTCGGTGGCAAACGCAGAATGCGTCCGATTTTAATGACAGCATTAACAACTATTTTTGCTATGATACCTATTTCCCTGGAATTGGGATCCGGAGCAGAAATGTGGGTTGGGATGGCACGCGCTGTTATCGGAGGTTTAACATTGGCAACCTTCTTGACGCTGATATTAATTCCAATTATTTACCTGTTTTTCGAGAAAAAAACACTTAAGCACGCAATTAAAAAAGGTAGGACAGCACATATAGAATTTGAAAGACCGGAAAATCTGGATTTGACGACGATAGAATAGATTATAAATCAAACACTATTGCTTGGTACAAAATATATTCTACTCTTGATTAATGATACTCAAACGGAGACCCGGTCAGGGACAAGATTATTTGAGTTACGGTTTAAATTTCATATTTTTGTTACGTGGCTCGGTTGCGGAACGGGAAAAAGCAGGAATTTCAACCTACAGTGATTTAGTTCTATAAATATCTTTTCTGCTTCCAATACGCAATATCAATATCAGCAAATGATTTTTTTTAATTGAATAAATAACTCGATAGTTCCCAGACCTGAGGCGAAAATAACCTTTGAAACCGCCTTTTAATGCTTTTCCTGAATATGGCGATTTTGATAATTCAGTGACTTTTCTAAGAATTTGTTTAGCATCGCTATCGGGAATTTTTCTCAATTCTTTTAATGCTCTGCTATCCCATTCTATTCTATAACAATCCATACTCTTTTAAGATATCTTCGTGTGGAATTAACTTCTGGTCAGGGTCTTCATTTCTTGATTTCGCGATGATACCATCAAAATTATCGATGTAAAATGATAGCGCTTTTTTAATCATGGAACTTTTAGTTTCATTAATTTCAGACGCCAATGCTTCTATCTCTTCTAAAAAATGCTCTTCAATTTTAAAACTTACGGTTCTCATAATTACTTTCTCCATATTTCATAATGGTAATATACGGTAATACCGGTAATATGTAAATGATTTTTTAGATCTCGACGGAATCAGCAATTTATGGGCTAAAAGGCTACTGAGCAGAGCCCTGTAGCCATGTTGTCTTACAACTTTCGTTCCGGGGCTGTACTTCGGAACGGAATCAATTTGGATCAAGAGCTTGGGCTACGGAGCAGGAGCCCCATAGCCAGAGTCAACTCTAATAACGCTCGTTCCGGGGCTATGCTACGGAACTGACATTTTGGTTGCAGAGTAAAACCCTGCAACCAGAGATGCTCAAACAAGAGTGTTTGAGTTACCATTTAAATTTATTATTTTACAAAAGATGTAAAATTGAGATTAAATATGAAATTCTGTGACCTAACCTGTAAATATGCTCGATTTCCCGATAAACTTTCTGATGGATCGTTTTCCTGCAGAACTTTTGTAGGATTATACTGTGAGAAATTAAAAAGGATTGTTCCAAAGAATGGAAAATGTCTTGTAGAAATTAAGCAGGAATCAAAAACAGTTGATGAATGATTAAAGATAGGATTCATTTCAATAGTTAATCGAAAGTACTCAATAATCAATTAATTAGAGGAGGTTCAAAATGAAAAGGTTTTTAAGAGTTTTGTTGGTGTCTGTCTTATGCATTCTTTTAGTATCTTCTGTTTTTGCACAAATCAACAAAGTCAAATATGTGAAGAAACAGAAGTATCCGGTTCTTGATGAACTGAGAGAGGAAGTAAAGCAAGAAAAGGCAATTGAGGATTCGGTTACGACTGAGATTAGAAAAAGACAAAAAGAACAGAAAGACAAAGAAAAAGAGGAGAAGAAGGTTCTTCGTTGTGATTTTGAAGGAGTCAAGAAACCTTCCTCTCCGGATGATTTTAAATCAGCATTCTACTTTCCTCCGGTTGCTCAATATAGTACAGGTACATGCTGGTGCTTTTGTACAACTTCTTATATAGAGTCGGAAGTATATCATCATACAGGTCAAAAAATAAAACTCTCTGAAATGCACACAGTTTATTATGAATATGTAGAAAAAGCACGTCGTTATATACAGGAGCGAGGTGATTCGGAATTCAACGAAGGCTCAGAAGGCAATGCTGTATTTCGTATGATGAAAAAATATGGTGCTGTTCCAGCTGAAGCCTATACAGGATTAGTAAAAGGTGAGAGGCACAATCACTCCCGAATGATTGAAGAGATGAAAAATTATCTAAAATATATCAATGAAAACAATTATTGGGATGAAGAAGCAGCAATTGCGACAATCAAGGTTATATTGAATAAATATATTGGCGAACCACCAGTAAATTTTAAGTATAATGGAAAAACAATGACTCCGTTAGAATTTGTACATGATATATTAAAGATAGATTTCGATGATTATGTTGATGTAATGTCAACTTTATCAATTCCATTTTATACTAAAGGTGAATTTAAAGTACCTGATAACTGGTGGCATGATAAAAATTACTACAACGTTCCTTTAGATATATGGTACAAAATAATTAAAGACGCTGTTAAAAGTGGCTACACCATTGCGATCGGTGGAGATGTTAGCGAACCGGGATACAATGGATTGGAGGATGCGGCATTCACACCGGATTTTGATATACCACAACAATATATTAATCAGGATTCAAGAGAATTCAGGATTTACAACCATACTACTGCAGATGATCACGGTATTCATATTGTAGGATATACTAAAATAGGAAAGCGTGATTGGTTTTTAATTAAGGACTCTGCCAGAAGTTCACGTCAGGGTAAGTATAAAGGCTACTATTTCTATCGTTATGATTATATTAAACTTAAAATGCTAACTTTTACTGTACATAAAGATATGATGAAGGATTTGTTGAAAAAGTTTGATTAGAATTTCATTATAGATGTAGTTCCTTAAGCGGATTTGTTACAAGATGAATCTGGCAAACGGAGAATAACTTTCAGCCATATATATCCAATTATACAGCCTATGACATAGTAAAAGAAATCCCACCATACGAAGTCAGTTCCTATTAAAGTTTTACCAATGAAAGATTCTCTAATCCATTCAAGAAAAGCTGGATGCCATAGTTGAAGAATTTCTAAAAAGGACGTTGCAATAAAAACGACAATAGCGATTTTGAGTGGGGAGGAGGTGGGAGTAAATAAAAATACCACCAGACACCAGAAGATTTCATAAAGTATAGCTCCACCATAATTATGAAACCAAATTTCTGCTGGACCAGTATAGAATTTAGTAGCAAAACCAAGAGGAGTTACGATAAATAGAGATAATAAAAGCCATTTACGTTTATAATTAAAAATTTGATTGATGATTCTCATTTGTTATTAATTTATCAAAAAAGATTCAATAATAAATATTTTAATAGTTAGTTTAGAAAAATTAGAGCGAGAGACGGGATTTGAACCCGCGACAACCACGTTGGCAACGTGGGGCTCTACCAACTGAGCTACTCTCGCATATACTAAAAAAGCAAGTGAAATTTAAACTATTAAATAAGTTTATGCAATAAATTTTGATTGATAATAAGTGCTTTATCTAACATTCATTAATATCTATAAACTCAACTTTATCATTTCATTATTTCCCTTGAATTTTTATTAATGACCCTTATTGCTATAAATCAACAATTACACTAACTTTCTTCAGTTTTATTATGAACACAAATAAAATGAAATATTGTGTAATTATTCCGGCATTTCAGGCTTCTGAAAGTTTACCAGTTCTTATAAATCGGATCAAATTAATTCCGTTGTTAATTGAAATTATTGTAGTAAATGATGGTTCAACCGATAACACATTAGATATTTTAGGAAAATTCAGTGATATTATAGTTGTCAACCATCAAATAAATTTAGGAAAGGGAGCTGCCATAAAATCCGGTATTAAAAAAGCCAAAGAACTGGGATTTCAATATGCAATTTGTATCGATTCTGATCTTCAACATTCTCCAAAATCAATCCCTTATTTTATCAAATCGCAATCTGAGCTAAATGCATCATTGGTTCTTGGGGTTCGACAGTTTTCTCGAGAAATAATGCCGTTTCATAGAATTTTGTCCAATACAATAACATCATTTATTGTTTCTATAAGATTAGGGAAGAGAGTTCATGATAGTCAATGTGGATATCGTCTTATCGATATTTCAAATATCGATATTGACCAGTTCAGTGAAAATGGTTTTCAATTTGAGACGGAACTATTACTAAAAATAGTCCTGGCTAGGGCAACTTTTACAGAAATAGCTATCAGTACTATTTATAATAAATCAAAAAGTTCTATAAATAATGTAAAAGATACATTAAAGTTTATTATTTTAATTCTACGTAGTTATTTGTGGAGTTAAACTATTTGGAACAACAAAACAGGAGAATTTTTTAGATGACTGAAATTTTACAAATCATAATGATTACTTTTCTACCGTTACTAGAATTAAGAGCATCAATCCCATTTGGTATTTTTGGTACAGATTTACCTTGGGAAGCAGTTTTTATCATTTGTATTATTTCAAATATTATAATTGGAATGCTAATTTTTATTTTTCTTGAATGGTTAATAAAATTACTGACAATAATAAAACCCGTAGAAATTGTTTGGAATAAGTATGTTGAAAAGACTCGGAGGAAAATACATAAAGGGGTTGAAAAATATGGAGAATGGGCAGTAATTATATTTATCGGTATTCCATTACCAGGTTCCGGAGTTTACTCCGGAGCATTAGCTTCTTTCATCATAGGGCTTAATTTTAAGAAATTTGTTATTGCAGACATAATTGGTGTATTAATAGCAGGTGTTTTAGTTACAATAGCAAGTCTTACAGGATCGGAAATATTTAGTATCTTCATCAAGACAATGTAATTTTTTTGAGTAAGTAATTTTTATTGAATAAACTCTATTGTAATCATAAATTTGACAGGTTTTTTTAAATATTTATATTACGGGGTGTAGCGCAGCCCGGTTAGCGCGCTTCGTTCGGGACGAAGAGGTCGGGAGTTCAAATCTCCCCACCCCGACAAATAAGTTTTAAAATTTACATTCTTTATAGTTTATATAAAGTTTGTTTGGCTTGCTTATTAAAATATTTTTCATAATATGACTTTTATTTAGGGGGTGTGATGATATAACCTTAACATATTTAAATTGTAAATTCATAAATAACAAAATTATAAATTACAATGAATGAAAACTTTATTCTATCACACCCCCTTAGTACGCCCAGGAGGAATCGAACCCCCAACCTTCTGGTCCGTAGCCAGACGCTCTATCCAATTGAGCCATGGGCGCATTTTTTCTTTAAAAAGCAGCATAATTTATATCCAATTCTGTCTTTTATCAAATAAAATATGTTGCTAAATATTTTTATAGAATATATTTTTGAATAAAGGTATAGGAGTTTTTTATAGAAAGGAAAAGAATATGAGAATAGATCACTATAAATTTGGAGAAATGATCATTGATGGCGTCAAATATGGAAAAGACCTGATAATTTTCCCTGACTATGTAATGAATAATTGGTGGAGAAAATCAGGTCATAATCTCGCTAAAAATGATATTTTGAAGATAATTAATTCTAAACCAGAGTATTTATTTATTGGTACCGGTAAATTCGGATTAATGAATGTTGAAGAAAAACTAGTCGATTACCTGAAGAATTTAAATATTAAAGTAACCATATTGAAGACTGAGGACGCTGTAAAAGCATTCAATGACGAAATAATCTCAAATAAAATTGGTGCATTTCATCTAACATGTTAAGCAAGACAGTATTCCCTTGAAGAAGGGTAGGAGGTGGGCATACAAAAGGCATTAATATTTGCAAGTTAAATGAAGAAACATTTAAAGTATTAAAACCGATACTAAATCTTTTATTTTAAATATATTAAGCATTTTTTCAATTAAGAGGAGGAAATTTAATGAGACTTACAATTTTGGGTTCCGGTACTTTATTTCCAGTTAAAAATAGAAGTAATCCAGGTTATTTACTTGATATTGGTGATGAAACAATGCTTCTTGATGGAGGGTCTGGAACTCTTCGACAAATTGCGCGTGCTGACAGGTCTATCTGGGAAATATCCCGCGTCTTTTACTCGCATTTTCACATTGATCATACAAATGAACTGATTCCATTACTTTTTGCATATAAATATAGCATTCCTGACAGTTTGAAAAGTCCTGAAATTATTATTCACGCTCATAGAGATTTCTCTGATTACTATGATAAACTAATTGAATTATATGAAGATTGGATATTCAATAAAAATCATCCTTATAGTTTTCAAAAAATCGAAGCAGGCAGTAATCATTTTAAAAAATATAAATTAATTACATATCCGACAGTACATACTCCACAAAGTCTTATTTATCGCTTCGAGGATGAAGAAGGCAAAAAATTTGTTTATACAGGTGATACGGATTACTGCGAAGAATTGGTTGAAGCTTCTAAAGATGCGGATTTACTTTTGATAGAATGTTCGTTTCCAGATACAATAGATGTTAAAGGGCACATGATTCCAAAGAAGATTTCAAAACTTTTAAAAGAGGTGAAACCGAGACAAGTTATATTAACACATATTTATCCGATGAATGATGATGGTACTTTAATTAAGAGGATAGAATGTCCTTCAGACATTAAAATTAGTATTGCTGAGGATTTACAAATAGTAAGAATATAGGCAATTGCAATTAGACATAAGATATATTATGTAAACTTATTGAAAAATCGATAATAACTGCCTGTTTATTAGTAGCTCCCTCCTTTCAATGACTAATAATTATAAAAAATATTAATTTTGATGGAATCGTAAAAAGTATCAAATCTGTCATTCTGAACGAGGTACGAGTGAAGAATCTCTATTGGTTCTCGTCGGAGATTCTTCTTCGCTTCGCTTATCAGAATGACACCTATAATCACTTTTTACGAAATTATTAATTTTATTTTACGACTAAATTTATGATCCGATTCTTAATAATAATTTTCTTTTTAATTTCTTTACCATTAATAAACCTTTTTACATTATCTATCTCAAGTGCTTTGTTTATATATTCTTCATCTTCAGAGTCTCTTGATATTTGAAATTGACCTCGTACCTTTCCATTTACCTGTACTGCAATTGTTACATTTGAATCTGTAATATATTTTTTATTATAAGTGGGCCAATTGGAATAAGCAAGGCTTTCGTTATGGTCAAGATTACTCCAAATTTCTTCGGAAATATGTGGTACAATTGGATTAATAAGATGTAAAAAGGTCTCAAGAACAGAACTGGGTTTTACTTCTAATTTGCTTACTTCATTAATAAATATCATTAATTGGGATATAGCTGTGTTAAATCGTAGATTTTCAATATCCTTTGTTACTTTATATATAGTTTTATTCAATAAAGTAAGTGTTGAAGTATCAGGCGTAACTTCTTGAATATCAGTGGATATCATCCCATTGTCATCAAAGAATAAATTCCAAATTCTATTAAGAAAACGATATATCCCCTCTATACTTGAAGTACTCCAGGGTTTTCGATTTTCAAGTGGTCCCATAAACATTTCATACATTCGGAAAGTATCTGAACCATATTTACTAATTACTTCATCAGGATTAATAACATTTCCACGAGATTTACTCATTTTAACACCATCTTCACCGAGAATCATTCCTTGATTAACAAGTTTAGAAAATGGTTCTGGTGTGCTAACTAGCCCCAGATCATATAATACTTTATGCCAAAAACGGGCATACAAAAGGTGTAAAACTGCATGTTCAGCTCCACCTATATAAAGGTCGACAGGCATCCAGTATTTTTCTTTATCTTTGTTCCATGCTTCGTCATTATTATGTGGATCTATATATCTCAAATAATACCAACAAGAACCAGCCCACTGTGGCATAGTATGAGTTTCGTGATGAGCACTCTTCCCTGTTTTAGGATCGATAAAGTTAACCCACTCTTTCACATTTGCTAAAGGTGAATCTCCTTTACCACTAGGTTCATATCGTTGAATATCCGGTAGTTCAAGAGGTAGTTCTTTTTCATCAATAAGTTTTACTTCACCGTCATCATAGAAAATTAGTGGAAATGGCTCTCCCCAATACCTTTGTCGAGAAAATACCCAATCTCGCAATTTATATTGGACTGTACTCTCTCCTAATCCTTTCCCCTCTAACCAGGAAATAATAGATTTCTGTGCATCGCTAACATTAAGACCATTAATAAAATCAGAATTTATTAGTGTACCGTCGCCAGTCCAGGCTTCTTTTGAAATATCGCCACCAGATATCACCTCAATTATATCAAGACCAAATTCTCTAGCAAATTCCCAATCACGCTGGTCATGTCCTGGAACTGCCATAATTGCACCTGTCCCGTACGTCATTAGAACATAATCTGATGCCCAAACAGGTATTTTCTTATTATTTACTGGATTTGTAGCGTAAATAACTGTAAAAACACCAGTTTTCTCTTTGGATAACTCTGTTCTGACAAGGTCACTCTTTTTCATTGCCAGTTCTTTATATTCTTGGACTCTATTTCTATAATCTGTGTGGACAAGTTTTTCAAGGATGGGATGTTCGGGTGCAATAACCATGTAAGTTGCGCCAAAAAGCGTGTCAGGACGCGTTGTGAACACTTTTAATACTTCAGTAGAGCCATTTATTGGAAAAATAACATTTGCGCCCTCAGAGCGTCCTATCCAGTTCCTTTGCATATCCTTGATATTCTCGGGAAAATCAATAATATCAAGGTCTTCTAAAAGTCTATCGGCGTAAGCGGTAATTTTAAGCATCCATTGACGCATTGGTATTCTAATAACTGGATGTCCACCGAGTTCTGATTTACCGTCAACGACTTCTTCATTTGCTAAAACTGTTTTTAATATAGGGCACCAGTTGACAGGAACTTCTGCTTGATAAACGAGACCTTTTTTGTACAATTGCTGAAAAATCCACTGAGTCCATTTATAATATTTTGGATCGGTTGTGTTGATTTCTCTGTCCCAGTCATAAGAGAACCCAAATGACTTTATTTGTCTGCGAAAAGTATTAATATTTTTTTCGGTTGTGGTTTTAGGATGTGTTCCTGTCTTCAACGCATAATTTTCAGCAGGCAGACCGAAAGCATCCCAGCCCATTGGATGAAGAACATTGAAGCCCTTTTTACGCTTGTAACGGGCAATAATATCGGAAGCAATATAACCTTCCGGGTGACCAACATGCAACCCTGCGCCAGATGGATACGGAAACATGTCCAGCACGTAGTATTTTGGCTTATCTGAGAAATCTTCGGCTTTAAATGTTTTATTTTCTTCCCAGAATTTCTGCCACTTTTTTTCAATTTTTTTAAAGGGATAACTTTTACTCATAACAACTCTGATATTTATTCTAAATTCACTTATTCATTTTCATTTTAGGCGGCATTTGCTAATAACACATTACATTCGAGATTAATGATATCTTTAATTTCAGCTCTAATTTTATCATTATTATGTAGCTCTCCTACACCTTCTGGCGTTCCAGTTAAAATAAGATCACCTCTTTCAATATTAAATATACTTGAAATATAATTTATAATTTCTGGAATTTTAAAAACCATACTATTAGTATTTCCATCTTGACGAAGTTCATCATTTATCCAAAGTCTTAGATTTAAATCATGCGGATCTTTTATCCTATCCTTTTGGACCACTTCAGATATAGGAGCAGATGTATCAAAGCCTTTAGCAATTGTCCAGGGTTTACCCTCTTTTATTGCCTTTCTTTGTATATCCCTTAATGTTATATCTAGACCTACTGCATAACCAAACACATAATCATATGCTCTATTTTGAGGAATATTTTTACCCCCCTTCCCCATTACAACAACCAACTCTACTTCATAATGTGGTTCTTCACTCATTGCTGGAATTATTACTTTATCTTTATTACCAATAATTGATGTTAGTGGTTTCATAAAAATAACTGGCTCAGAAGGTTTTGTATGACCCATTTCAGTTATATGGCTAAAGTAATTATATCCAAGGCAAAATACCTTTGATAATTCGATTCTCCTATTCGTATTATATATCTTTAAGCTCTTCATAATTTACACACTATATTTTTAAATAAATAAAATACAAAATATTTTCCAACATTACCTGATATTTTTTTCATAGCAATAAGATATTCTTTCCCTTACAAATCTCTCTCATTGCATAAGGCCAGACACTTGATTGAACTTCGCCAATGTGTGCTTTTCTTAAAAAGAACATACATAACCTGGATTGCCCTATTCCTCCACCGATAGATAAAGGTAATTCATTGTTAATTAATCTACTGTGGAAATAGTTCTTTGTTTTATCCATTTCTCCTTTAATTTCTAGCTGCTTCAATAGAGATTCCCTATTCACTCTTATACCCATTGATGATAATTCCATTGCACAATTAAGTACTGGATACCAGACAATAATATCACCATTGAGTCCTCTTTTATTATCTCCTGTTTCGGTTATCCAATCATCATAATCGGCAGCTCTCTCATCATGAGGTTTGCCATTTTTTAATTTTGCTCCTATCCCAATAATGAATACAGCTTTCTTCTCTCTGCAAATTTCATTTTCTCTTTCTCTAGGGTTAAGATTTGGATATTTTTCTTCTAATTCCTCACTATGAATAAAATAAATATCTTCAGGAAGAAATGTGCCAGCAATCTTTTGATATTTTCTACAAACTATCTGTTCTGTCCTATATAAAATATTATATATTTTTTTTACAATAAATTTTAAAAAATCTATATTTCTTTCCCTCTTATCTATTATTCTTTCCCAATCCCATTGATCAACATAAATTGAGTGCATGTTATCAAGGTATTCATGAGGTCTAATTGCATTCATATCGGTATACAATCCCTCACCATATTTAAATTTATAATCAGCAAGTGCTATTCTTTTCCATTTAGCCAATGATTGAACAATTTCTGCTCTAGATCCTATTGCTTTAATATCAAAACTTATCGGTTTTTCAATTCCTGTTAAATAGTCATTTATACCGGTATTAGCCAGTACGCTAATCGGTGCCGAAACACGTTGTAAATTCATTTCTTTGCTGAAGCTATCCTCGAAATAATCTTTGATGAATTTAATAGCTTTTTCTGTTTCTCTGATGTCCATATTGGACCTGTATTTGGTTGGGATCAACAATTTACCATTTGTAAAATGTTCTATCGATTTCTTCTGGTTAACCATAGTTATTCCTCACTAAGATATTAATTTGTCTGTTTCATTAATGATAAATTCATATTCTCGTAAAATCAAGTTCTTACTATTTTCAATATATTTCATCAACTTTTCATTAAGATCATACGGTAATTCATCCTCATCAAGAACTTCAAGAACTCCTTTAGGTGAAACCAGTATATCAATTATCAAATCACGCCATTCAAATTCATTTTCGGTAAGTTTTATTGAATCTGCTATGTTGAAATAGTTTCCGAGAATATTTTTATTTTTGTCAAACCATTTGTACAGAGTAAAAGGTCTATCTTTCCAGTAAAAAGCATAAGTGATCGTGCCCTCAGGAAGAATTAAGCTGTTAACTTTATATTCATTTTCCAGGATGTATTCCAAAACTCCAGATTTTTTATTAAGAGCCACTAATTTGCAATTAAATGTAACCCTCCCTCCTGCTAATAGATTTTTTATTTCAATACAAGATTTCACAAAAGCTCACAACCACTAAAATATAAAGAATACCAAGAATATCATTTTTACAAGCTACAAAGTCTCTAAGTATTAATATCATATGTTGCAACCATGCTTCTCGTGTTTTAGAGTCATTGCAGCAAAAACTTTCCTAAAACAGATGCTGTATCAATATCTTTATTCCAATTCCAATTAAAACAAGACCCCCGATTATTTCAATTTTCTTGCCAAAATAACTACCAATCTTTTTGCCTATAAAAACACCAGTTAAAGATAATAAAAAAGTTACAATTCCAATAATAATTACCGGAGTTGCAATAGTAATTTCCAGAAAAGCAAAGGTTACTCCAATTGCAAGAGCATCAATGCTTGTTGCGATGGATAGCATCAATAAAACGTAAATATTCAGAGTGTCAATTGCTTTTTCATACTTTTCAGTTTTTCGATGTCCATAAATCATTCGTAAACCGACAAAACTCAGTAATCCAAAAACTATCCAGTGATCTATACTTGAAATGTAATCTGCGAGCGTAAGTCCCGCTAACCATCCAATCACAGGCATAAATGCCTGGAATAACCCAAAAGATAGCGCTATCTTTAAAGCATTATTAATCCCAGGTCTTTGAATCGTTAACCCGTAGGTGATGGATACAGCGAAGGCGTCCATTGCTAAACCAAGAGCTATAATAACAATTGTGATTAAATCCATTAGTTATCAATTTGTGATATATAATAAAATTTTGAAATTAAATTCCTTTATCTTTTAATATCGATAATATGTTATCAATCTCTCTATTATGAGACTCAATAATTGAAATCAGTTCTTCCGGAGTCCTTGTATCTTCTTCAATTTTTCTGTTTGGGTTAACTGCCTTTAAATCATAATTCTTTCCCTGAATTTCTTCTATTGACACTTTCCATGAATTTTCGCTGTCTTCTCTTTGTGGAAGCAGCTTAAAAAATTCATCAAAATGTTGCATAGTTAAAGGTTGTTTTTTGGTTATATTTACATCTGATAAATCATAATACCATATTTCTTTAGTTGGTTCACCTTTTTTGAAAAATAGAAGATTTGTTTTACTGGCTGCACCGGCATTTAGAAAAACCTTTGACGGAAGACTTACTATGCAAAATAGATTGCATTCATTAAGAAGTTTTCGTTTAGTCTGAACAAATGCTTTTTCAGTAGTTCTGAATAAAACTCCTTCATCCATTACAATTCCACATCTACCGCCAGGCTTAAGGCTATCTATCACATGTTGAAGAAATAACACTTGAGTAGCTCTTGTCTTATAAGCAAAACTTGTTTGTGCTTCTTTTCCCTCTTTTCCTCCAAAAGGTGGATTGGTTAAAACAACATCAAAAAGTGCTGGAGCTCCTTGAAAAAGACCATCATAAACTCCGAGTCCGGTTAAAGTATTTCCATGCCAGATATGCGGCTCATCAATTTCATGAAGAACAAGATTTGCAAGTGCAATTGGGTAAATTAAATTTTCTTTTTCCCTACCGTAAAATGTTCCAGTTTTCAAAGTTTCAATATCATTTGCTGTTCTCACTTTATCTTTCATAAGTAAATATGCCTGAGCTAAAAAGCCACCAGTTCCACAGCATGGGTCATAAACTGTTTCTCCAATCTGGGGATTTATTACTTTTACCATTATCCGAATGACTTCTCTGGGAGTGAAAAACTGTCCACCATCATTATTCTTTTCTCCCATCTTAAGAAGCAATCCTTCATAAACCTGGGAAAGTGTGAACATGTGGGTCTCTTCAACTTTAGGTAATTTAAGTTCATCTATTTTATCAAGAATGTCTAATAGATTTCGTTCTGAATCAATTCCAGTTTTTTCAAAATATGAGAATACTTCACTAATAACTTTCTGACAAGAAGTTGCTCCTGGTTTTTCCTTTAATTTTCTGAGAAATGGTAAAAGCTCGCCATCAACAAAACTCATAAATCCGCCGAGAGCACCAATTTGCAATTGCTTCCTTTTTTCTCCATTTGGTGCTGCCCAATCCTGCCAGCGATATGGATATTCAAGTGAAGGACTGAAACTTACACCAACTGCTTTTGCTTGCTCTTCCTCTCTTTGTTCTTTTTCATCCAGTATTCTTAAAAAAAGCATCCAAGTAAGTTCCGGAACATATTGCAAAGCACCTGCTCTGCCAGAACGACGCATAATGTCACAGATGCCCTTAATATAGGCATTCAGGGATTGTGGGGTTGCGATTTTGCGAGAGTTATATTTAGGCATATTATTCCTCTGCAGGATTCTTGCCTTGTGCCTGTAATTCAAACCACTTAACAAAAGTTTCCACAGCAATTTTTTTCCTGTCTTTTAACCACTCTGGCGGTGATTTAAGTAGATTCTTGCATTTTTGTATAAGTTCCGATGGGTCTATAAAAGGCTCAAGAGATTTTGGGTTAAGACGCCATCGAACTTTCGCTACTCGGTCACCCATCGACTGGCTGTAACTTTTAGAAAGAAAGCCAGTAAGAAATTCCACAAGTCCTTCGTCAGGTTTTGATACCTGTTCTACCCACTTTTTTACAGCTTCCTCGCCTTCCCAATCACGCCATCTATAAAGGATATGCGCCAGATCAGGTGTAGTGAGGAGTTCATTTTTTTAATCTGCTTTCTTAATTTTTTGTAACGCAATTTTCTCCAATTTCTCAACATGCTGGACACTAAGAAGACATTCGTCATCAGGTTTAGGATGGCCACTATATTTCCCATGCTGTTGCCCAAGTGTAGCAACTTCACTAACAATCATTGAAATAGCATGTCCATTTGAAAACACCTCTTTTAGTACTTCAAATCTCTCATCTTGCTTCATATATCTTTTTAAAAGCTGAAACATAATACTACCAATACGGATATCATTTCCCCAGCCAATTAAATCACTACCCTTATCCTCGGGCAAAAGTAGTTTGTCTCCAACATTAAAAAGCGCCTGTAAAACTGTAAGAATATGGTGTTTCGGTATACCTTCTTGAGTGTAATCTTGCAATCTTTCAAGGAAAGCACTGACTTTCGTAGACCCATCAGGACGATGCTGTCGAGAAAATTCAAGTAACTTTTTACCAAATGCCTCAGTATTTTCTGTAAGTGCTAAAATTGCCTCCATTTCAAAATGGGAAATTTGCCCCTCAGGAATTGCAAGATGAAAATAGACTGGGAAATTATCAGAACTACAGATTCTCAACTGTTTTCTCCAAGTAGATTCCCACTCTGTTCCATAATGGGTATTTCCAAAAATAGCTTCCAACTTAGGAAAAATTCGTATTAGAAGTTTTTTAATAAAATCTCTATTCACTTCAAGGGTCTGCTCAGCCCACTTGTTATGAAACGGCTTTATGTCCTCAATTTTAAAGGTAGAATAACCGTATGTATCCAAGCATCCCACGAACATATCGGGATTAGATCGAATTAATTGATAAATATCAGAGGAAAATACTTCTATTGTCTTAATGGCTATAAAATCTACTGGATTAACTTCTCCTTTAACGGATGGATAAGTAACTCTAATAGCATTTATGAGACATTTAACATCTCGCATTGTATTCAAAAAATGGTCAATTCCGTCCCAAAAAACGTTTCCCCAGTAAGTCTGGTCAAATAATTTCTCTGGAGTATCTGAAAGAATGAAATTCAGTTGTTCAAGAAAAAGTTTTCGTAAGCTAACTTTATCAGGAATAGGTAAATGAAAGGGAACTTGAACAATTTTTTCAAGATAATCTTTTCCTGGTGTTTCCTGAACTTTTTTGAGTGCTTTTAGAACGACATCTTTATCAAAAGCTAACAAATAAGCCGTCTTGGGGAAATCCGCAACTGCTTTTATAACTTTAAATAAGTCTCTTATCTCTTCAGATGCAAGACGATCAATATCATCTATAACTACAAGAATGCTTTGGTTCTGCTTCCTTATATCTTTTTTTATCTGCTCTCTTATTTTCCATACTTCTTTGTCTTTTTTTGCCTGTTTAAGCCACTGAGAAGCAAGTTTCCCTCCGAGTTTACCGATGCCTGTTGGTTCAGGGATCTCGGATGCAATCTCAGCAAGATTAGCAATAATTTCTATTGCTTTTTTAAACTTCTCTTCTTTCCCTAAGGCTACACAAAATTCTCTGAAGAACTGTTGAAGTAAATCTCCATGCCCTGAAAACCACCAAGGATTGAATCGTATTACTAAAGGCCGCTGATTTTCTGGCCTTTTGTTAACATAATGTAAGACGAAATTTAGACAAGTTGTCTTTCCACTGCCCCAAGAGCCAAATAAAGCAAATACTAAGCATTCATTAGTCGTCCTTTTACAAAGAGTATCAGCTAAATTCTTTGCAAAAGGCGCATATCCAAGGCGATCATCCCTAGTATTTTCTAAAGGTGCATCTGCTAAAATTTCTTCTTTCATATTTATAACTCACCCCTAAACGCCTTTCTTAGAATTGCCTGTGGCAAGGCATCCAACGCAGATTGTTGATTGTTGATTGCAGATTTTAGGTTTTTAACCTCTGCCATTTTTTCTTTAAGTTCAGTAGAGATGCGTTGCTGAATGGGAAGATTAGGAATTGGGATATACACACCGTTTACAAATTGACGATTTATTCCACCTTGAGTAGAACCATGGAATTCTTGCTGTATTAGACCTTGCCCCTCTGTTGAATAAAGAAACCAAAAGAGAAATTCTTGGTTTAAAAGTGCCTTTACTCTAAGTCTAAACACATGCTCATTTATTGCTGCTTCCACATAAGGGAAATTATTGCCAATAAAGGAAACTTTCCCCGTCGTAGCCCCGTCTTTAACTACCAGAACATCTTCTTTTTGAATTTTCCCTCTTTTCATGGTCTTATAGAATTCTTTAGGAATAAAGCGAATATTACTAAGATTAAATCCACCTATTAAATTCAAATGCTCTGCTCCTATTGAGGGTATCCCCTCTCTAATTTCGAAAACACCACCATTGGGACGGCTACCACTTTCAATGGTTTCCAATACCTCTCCCAGCCTTTTTTTCTTCCACTTCTTTGCTTCTTCGCTTTCAAAAACTTCTCGCAGATAGGCAGAAGGAAGGGTTTTAGCTGCCTCAAGTTGTTTTTCGCAGGCAGTTCGGGCTTTATCAATTTCTTGCATTAGTTCCTGGATTTTTGATGCAATGCGTTTTTGTTTACAGATTGGTGGTAAAGGAATAAGATAATTTGACAAAAATTCCTGTGGCACTCTTTGTTGACCCACTGCCCCTGTAAAGTATCCCGTGGCTTCTTGCAAGAAATACGGCTGCCTGATAAAATAGTGAACCCATTCTGGTAAGACATTTCTATTTGGTCTCAAAACATGAAATTCTGTCGTCCCAAATCCGATACCATTAATTAAATTTCTTGCAATTAAATGCTTACCATTCTGCATACAAGGTGTAATTTTCGCAAAGAGAACATCATTTTCCTCAAAATATGTATAACCTTTAAAAACTTTTGAATACGGAACAACTTTCGGTTTTATTATTGTACCAGCCTTTCCATTAACTGCTGACATTGGAATAAATGTTGTTGTACTTTCTGTTAAACGAGTAAAATTTTTTGGACGCCGAGGATTTATTTCACACACCTCTCCCAGTCTTGCCCATTTCCAGCCTTCTGGGAGTTCATACATTCCTTTTGATTTTTCTGTAATAAGTTCTTTATTTATCTTTTGCTTAATCATTTTTAATTTTAGTTAATTGCCTTTTAAATTCTTTTCTAATGTTTTTGAAAATTTTACTTTCAGTTGAAAATTTATTCAAAGTATTCAAATGATTCAGTAAATGCTCTTTTGCTTCTTTTATTTGAAGAGGATTTCTTATAGCTTCTTTGACTATTTCAAATTTTCCTTCAGTTGTAATAAGAATAAATCCGACGGGTACTAGGCTAAAAACTCTTTTTTCACATTCTGAGAAATCTATTTTATTTCTTGCATGTACAAGATAAACAAAATCAAAAGATCCTCCATTAAATTTTGGCTTAAAATTGTTATCTTCCATCACAAACGGTAAATTTAGATACCCTAATGCTTGATCTAAGCCTTCATATAGACGAGGAGGCTCATTCTTTCCTTTATCTTTTCTCATTCCTTTTATTTCGTATGCTATTATTTCATCTTCTTCAGTTATCTTTAAGAGATCAACATCTGTTCCTATGTAATAACACCAATTTCTATTCTCATTCACTTTAAAATTATGTGATAAATTAAAAAAAACTTTGCTGTTTTCTTTAATAGATTCCTTATATAAAAAATATTGGATCACCTTTTCATTAAACATTTTATTACTCCAGATTTATAAAATATTTTACTGTTCATAAATTCCTTTAAATTTGTTAATTGCGTCATTAATGCGTCTTTTGCTCTTTTGGTGCCCCTTTATTGCCCCTTTCGTCTTTTGAGTCGTTTCTGAGGCATTTATAAGGCAATTATCGGGTTTGTGTCGGGTTAATGTCGTGTTTGTCGGGTTTCTGTCGAGATATGATGTATTCGGCATTTCTTCCAGTCTTACCAACCTTTTGAAAAATGCCTTTTTCACAAATAACTATTAAATCTCTAAGAGCAGTTCTGTCTGTTTTTACGAAAATTTCCCTATATTCCTTATTAGTTATCTTCCCCCTCTCTTTCACATATATCACCGACTTTACCTGTCTTCCATTTAATCCTTTTTTTCTTAAAAATTCTTCTGTATAAATATCTTTGTTAAAATAGACAGAAAATCCACCCATTTATCCTTTATATTCAGGTTCAGGTAATGCTGCTTCCTTCATCCAATTAATCCTCTTTCTATCATTTATCAATTGGTCATTGGTTAATTATTAGTCAATTTAGTCAATTGATAGTCAATTCATTTTCTTCCTTTAGTTATGGGTTGTTTTACCTTTTATGGCTCATTTTTGGCTCATTAAACTTATTTTGGCTTATTTTGGATTCATTTCTTTTCTGCTTTATTCCCTCCAATAATGTCCGATAAATGTCTGTTATTGTAATTCATAATTTCTTCCTTTTTTCTCTGATTGTGCAATTGTTGTGCAATAGATATGCAATTAAGGCAATTATTGTGCAATAACATAATAAGCCCCTGCTCCCTTTTTTCCACTTTCTTTCAATACTTCTTTCTCAACTAAAATCCTTAAGTCATTTGTGGCTGTATTTCTTGAACAAATATTTATCTCCTGGTACTCCTTATTCGTTATCTTGCCTTTCTTTTTGACATATATCAATGCTTTTATCTGTCTTTCATTCAATCCTTTTTTTCTTAAATATTCTTCTGTATAAATATCTTTGTTAAAATAGACAGAAAATCCACCCATTTCTTCTTTATATTCCGGTTCAGGTAATCCTGCTTCCTTCATCCAATTAACCATTCTCACTGTTCCGCTGCCATATTGTTCAATGAAACCTGCAAGGTAAAATGCCTTTGCAATCAATGGATTACGCAAATATGATTGGTGTGGTTTTTTCAGTTGTTCAATAGTTATACCCTCAGGAAGTCCACCTGGGTTTGAAAACCATATATGGTCATCGTACACTTTTATAACAATGAAATTTGCTATATTAAAGTAATCTCTGTGAGTAAGTGCATTCAGCAGAGCTTCACGAATAGCAGGAATAGGGTAATCCCAGATATCCTGCCGTTCAACTCCTTTTATTTCATAACGGACACCCATAAATTGCTTTATGATTTTAAGAGTTTCTTCAAATTGTTGAAAGAGATTTCCCTTAACCCATTTATCGTCAATTATAGTGGTTTCTGTTTTGAAGCGACCTATTCTTACACAAAGGTTAATGAAATGCTTTTGCGGATTTTTGCCAAAGAGAAGAACTGCTCCATTAGTAAGTTTTTCATTTACCTTTAGTCCAAGCTTTTCCAAAATGATTCCCGGCGATTCATCTAAGGATATGTTGGTTAATCTGTTATTTTTAACGGCAATACGAATGAAACTATCAAGAGTAGCGGTATTAATTTCTGTAATTGGGAAATTATTTGTCATTGAATCCCAGGACTTATATCTTAATAGCATAGTCCGTAATTTTTCAGAGTTCATTTCTCTGGTTGTATTTCCGACCCGTTCATAATAGCGACCTTCATAAGAGACAAGATAACCTGAATGAGTGATTTTAATGGCAATAACTCGTTTCCCTTCTATGCTTATCGTTTCTATATCAGGATAGATGGCTAATTTATTTACAATGCGATTGGTTAAATCTTCAAGAAATCTATTGGATTGTTCAGCTCCTTTAATATTACTGTTTTTGTCAATGCCGAGAAGAATTATTCCACCTTTAGTATTAGAAAATGCAGAAATGGTTTTATAAAATCCTTTATTTGCAACTTCTTTGAATTCAATTGTTTCAGTTTCTCCGCGTTCTAATAATTTTTTCAATTCTTCTTCATTTATAATGTAAATACTCATTTTATTAATCCTGCATTTGCAAAGCTATAATAATCCTCTTTATTTTTACCGATAATTATATGGTCAAGAACTTTTATCCCCACGACATTGCAAGCATCAACGATATTGTTAGTAAGTTTAATATCATCAGCAGAAGGTTCAGTCTCACCTGATGGATGATTATGAACCAGTATAATGGAAGAAGCAGATTTCAATGTAGATTCTTTTATGATCTCTTTAGGGTCAACTATGCTTGCATTAATACTGCCTTTGCTTATTTCTATGTTGTGAATTGGTTTATTTTTTATATCTAATAATATCACATTAAAGGACTCTTTCTTTACATCTCTCAGGTAAGGTCCGTAATACTCTGCAACATAATTAATGACATCATCAGGCTTTTTAATCTTTTTCTGCTTTTGAGCACTTTCCTTGTATAGTCGCTTTCCGAGTTCAAATGCAGCTTTTATTTGTGCTGCTTTTGCAGGTCCTATCCCGTCAATTTTACGGATATCGGAAATTGGCACGGAATCTATCGCCCTAAGTGTTCCAAATTTATTTAATAATCTCTTTGATAGTTCTTCAGCACTTGTTCCCTCTTTTCCAGTTCGTAGAATTATTGCCAAAAGTTTTGATAAAGAGAGCGATTCAGCACCAGAACTAATCAGCATTTCTCGTGGTCTTTCTTCTTTTATCCATTTCTTGATTGGACGATTTTGCCGAAGTGCAGCAACACACTCTTTCACTTCATTTCTGATTATCTTACAATCATCACCTGTTTTGATTTCTAACAGTTCTATAATTTCCTGAGATTTATCCTCAGTTAATACTCCCTTTTTTGAGCATATAAAAAAGATTTTTCCCTTTTTGCTACACATTGGATAAATAACATTCGCCACAAGAAAATCAAATAACTTATTATTCCTGTTCATATTGCAAACAATCTCTCTTTTGTCTGGTTAATTATATCTTCGGGGTTACCTAGAATTTTCAAAGATTTTAGACCTCCTGCCTTAACTACATCGGGAGCATTGAACACATAAGGATTTTCTAGCTCCTCAGTCCCACCCTTTTCAAATTGACTTGCAAGGGCAAACAATGTATTCGCTGTTGCTAATGGTAAACTCTTGAACCAGGCATTGTGTTTGTAATGAAGTGCTTCTACCCTTTCCTTACGGCTTTTGGGAGCTCCACCAAATCCAATCTCTGCCAGTACATCATAGGGGTCATATTCTTTTCGGTTCAGAAGTTCCTGGAGTAGTCTTATCCCTCGCCCATCATCGGGAAGTGAGTCTATAAGATTTTTTCGCTTCTGGGGATTTATCCAGCATTGACGAAAATCATAAAATGTCCTTGTCTCCTCAATAAGATGTTCAGCAAGCCTTTGTGTATATTCTTCTACAGTAAGCATTGCTAATCTTCCTTCCTTTTCAGTAACAATATAAGTTCCCGCAGGATTTATGTGAATATCAAACCCCTCTACACGGATTACCCTTACTTTTTCTCCCTCTCCTGGTTCTTTTGGCTCTTTTGTGGGTGTAGGTCTTATCTTAAACTCCTTTCCCAAAAGCCGAGTAGCATTTGTATAGTCATATACACGAAACATTAACTTATTTGTAGGAAGGTGGATTCTTGACCCACGTCCCATCATTTGTTGAAACGAAATAGGGGAACGAACATACTTGAAGAAGACAACATTACGAACAATTGGCACATCAACACCCGTGGTAATAAGGTCAACAGTTGTAGCAATAAAATGTGTGCGTTGTGAACCTCGCAAATCTGAAATATATTGACTTCCTCCCACAGCGGCGGTGCATTTAAAAGCATAAGACTCAAGCCTTTCCTTTCCATTTTGGGCACACCAATTAGCATAGAGATTGTTCATTTCTGAAGCAACGGCATCAGCATGAGTATCACGAGTGCAAAAAATAATCGTCTTCTGATGAGGTCCGCCAGTTTGAAGGAGCATTTTGAATAAATTACAGCATGTCTCTTTTACTCTATCGGGTAACTGAATAACATTTTCAAAAGATGGTGCTTCATAAATCTCTCGAGTTTCATCAGGTAAAAGTGGCTGTCCAGTAGTAGCATCTTTTGCACCAAGGACTTCAATATCTCTTCGGCTTACACCTGTTAGGTCAATATTTATATCCCGCCTTATAATTTCGCATGCAGGGAGATAACCGTCTTCAATTCCTTGAGACATACTGTATTCATAAATAGGCTCACCAAAATATTCAATGTTATTTGCGGTTATCTTTTTGTCTTCTTTTTGTTCCGTTTCATCTCCACCTTCCCAATAGCGAGGAGTTGCAGTAAGACCAATTTGAACGGCTTTTGAGTTTCTCCTAAGTACAATGCTCCATTTACCCCAGGCACTTCTATGGCATTCATCTATAATAATATGGCTGAAGTAGTTTTCAGGATAGTTTTCAATAAAGAATTTAGCATCTTCAGACTCGTATGATACATTTAAAGTTTGGTAGGTTGCAATCAATATTCTTGCGTTTTTTTGAGGTTTTGAAGTTGTTACTGAAGCTGCGTCATTCCCAAAGATATTCTGAAAGGCTACTAAACCTTGAGTACGAAGTTCATCTCTATCACAAAGGAATAAAACTTTTCTAAGTTGATTGGCATCTGCAATTTTTTTCAAGAGATGGACTGCAATAAATGTTTTTCCGGAACCAGTAGCGAGAAAAAGGAGCATTCTTTTTCTGCCTTGTGCTATTTTTTCAAGTGCTGCTCTAATTGCTGCATCCTGATAATAGCGACGACTCGCTTCACCTCTATTATATTGAACAAGTAGTGGTTTTGCTTGTTCACTTTCAAGTGATAATCCAATTCCTTTCTCGTAACGTTGGCGAATTTGTGTGGGTGTTGGAAATTCCCCTAAAGTAAGTGGATATGAAGTTTTGGCTGAAAAATTATCATACTCAACAAATTGATAACCATTAGAAGAATATACAAACGGAACATGATTCAATCGTCCATATTTCTTTGCTTGTTCAAGACCTTTATAAGGAGGGTCGTCACTCCGTTTAGCCTCTATTAATGCAATAGCAACAGGTTGAGAGCTAATATTTACTCTTATTCGTAAAAGATAATCTGTTCTTCCTTTTCTTCTCCTTTTTGGTTTTCCATCTATAATATCGATACCTTTTTCAGTTTCTTCGCGTCTAATAAGGTCTTCTGTCCATCCGCATCTATGCAATGCTGGATCAATAAGTTTTGCTCTTGTATCTAATTCGCTAAGAAACATTATAGTTAAACTCCATATTAAATCTCTTCTATATTAAAATTTTATAAATATATTCCCTTTACTTCAATAAAATTAATTGTTTTATTTTTAATAGAACCTTTTAAAGCAACCTTGACTTCACTTTTAGCACTAAAATAGAGAATCTGCCAACCCATCTTAGAAATATCCTTCAGCATTTTAACTTGCCTTTTTAATCTTGATTCATCTGATTTTATAAATGGATCATCCATAATGAAAAAACCCTTTGCTCCTTTTAAAAGCTTTTCTCCGAGAGCAAGCCGAATAGAAAGATATAATTGGTCATAAGCTCCACCGGATAATTTGTCTGCTTCTAGCACTTTATCATCTTTGCGTTTAACTTCAATTTTACCTGTTTCCTTGTTAAAAAGAACATTTTCATAGATTCCATCGGTTATGTCGCTGAAATATTTTGAAATTGAATTATCATCACCAAATAATTCGGTGACTTTTTCTTTTTCTTCTGATTCAATTTCTTCGAAAATCTTAATTGTATCTAAAACATTATTTCTATTATTTTCACTCTCATCCAAAAAATTTTGCAATTTGCTTTTAATTGCCTGTAAATCCGTTGATGTCCTGCAATGCAAGAAATCTGATTCTAATCGTAAAAGATTATTTGCTTCTCTTTCAATCTCTTCTAATTGTTTTTGATAAATCTTCTTCAGACTATTTATTTGTACTAGTTTCTCTTCAACTTGAGACTTTTCGTCCCTCAATTTTTCTACTTTCATATCATCATACTTAACTTCTAAAGCTTTAATTTTGTAATCTTCCAATCTTTCAAGTTCTTTATCCCAAAAAGTGATATTTTCCTTTAATGCACCTCCACCCTTTCCAATGATGCTGCTTAAAACACTTTTTTGTTCTAAAATCGTTTTATCCACATTCTTTTTAATCACCATTTTTTCATTATAATCTTTGAGAATATCTTCTCCTGATTTCTTCTTTATCTGGTCTATTTTCTTATTAGCGGTTTTGATCTTTTTTTCACTTTCCGGAAGATATCTCTCTTTTATGTCTCTAATTTTTCCCCTGAGAATTCCGGCTTCCTCTTTCGTATCTTGTATCCCTTCAGAACTTTTTTGAAATTCGTCATCAAATTTTTGAATATTTGAAAGGATGCCCTCGAAAGTATCTGAACTCATATTATATTTTGATAGAATCAACCTGATCTCTTCGAATAAACCACTGAGTTGAGACATCTTTTTTGAATATAAAAATAGTGGGTATAATGAAATGAAAAATAGGAACGAAAAGAGAATTATTAGAATATAAAAAACGAATATAGGTTTGATTATGGCTCCAATTATTGATGGTACAAGAAGAGCCGCAGAAGAAATCCTTAAAAAGGAAAATGACTTACTTTTCTTTTCAACTTTTGCTATATTTATTCTCTCTTTTTCGTAAATCTTTAATTCCGGTTTAACATCATTATTTAAAGCATCTTTCCTTTCATTTAAAATTTTAAAATCTCTCTCCTTTTCCTTTAATTCTTTAGATATCTTTTTGAATTCTTCCTCATTTTCTCTTAGTTCTGATAAAAGTTTTTGTTTTTCTCCTTCATAGTTTCTTATTTCTCGTTCAGCTCCTCTCCATAATTGCTCGTCGTCTTCATTATAGCCTTTTAACTCATTTAATCTTTTTACAGATTCTTTTAATTTATTTAATGCTTCTCTACCCTTCTCATATTTTTCCCTATTCCTGGCGCCTTCTAAATCATTAATATCAGAGATTATTCTGTTTATTTCCTCCCTGTATTTTAGAGATTCCTCTTCAGTCCTATCCAATTCATCAATATCTATTTCTTCCGGTAAATGTTCTATTTTGTTGATTATTTGCTGTGCTTTTTCAATTTTTGATTTAAGCTTATTACTTGCTCCATCATTACGAAAACTTCCAGAAGGTGTTAGTTTTCCAATATCTCTTAATTCATCTTTGATTTTTTTAATTTCTTCCGTTCTTAAACCTGTAAGTCGATCTGCAATACCTGTATAAAAATTGGATTCATTAGCAATAGAAAGATCACTATTTCTTACTATAAAAATATTCCGACATTCATAAGGAGATAAATCCAACATAGCTGTTATATTTCTCTTTTCTGTAAGTTTAACTTCGTTGCCGGATCTATCTTCAACAATAACATAACCATTCGGACTCTCATCTACTCTGTCTATATTCTCAAAATCCTTTACATGTTTTCCTATTAATAATTTAACAAGAGCATCGATAGTTAAAGTTTTTCCCTCTTCATTTTTACCAAAAAATAGATTAAAACTCTGAAGTGTAATATTACCAGAATCAGGAAGAGGTCCATATCGCCGTATAGAAAATTCCTTTATCTTCACGATCTTGCTCCGATAATGGCTTTTATTGCTAAGTTAATTATCTGTTTTTTCTTTTTTTCATCAAACTCAGTTCGTTCAAGTTTACTCTTAAAACTTTTAAATAGGTCATCTTCGAGGATATTGCTTATATCTTTTAATTCAAAATGCTCTTCTATAAGTTTATTTTTTAACAAATTTTTTAACTTTTTATGAAGTTCATCCTCAGTTATATTAATTTTTTCACTATTGATATAGCCTCTAATAGTAAAAATAATTTTCGCTTCTGGATGAGCATTTTCTAAACGATTTTCAACAATCTCTATCGGATTAATATCATTATAAGGATCTATTTCTATTAATATCTGTTCGTAAAAAGGTGAATCCAGCAGATGCTCCTGCGGTGGTTCTCCAACCTCAAAAATATTTACTTTTCTCTGCCCAACTTCTCTTTTAGTTATTGAGATAGGTGATCCAGGATAAACGAAGTATCCTCCATTTTCTAGTATTCTTATGTCAAAATTTGAATGAAAATGGCCTGATAGAACATATTTTATATTTAAATCTTTAAAATAGGAAAGTTTTAACGGCATATATTGTTCTTCTCCCTCATCACCGAAATCTTTTCTTGAATAAAAGGCATCAAGCAATTCACCATGATAAAGCAAAATATTTGTCTTTTCATCATTTAATTTACCATGCAGAGAATGAAGTTTTTTAAGAACATCTTCTGAATCTATTTGCTCAAAAGGCATTCCCCATATATTAAGACCTTCATATTCAAAAGGTTTTTGTAAATCAATTAAAACAGTTACATCTTCTCCAAAATACATATCACTTGTATAAGAATTGCTATCGTGATTTCCAGGAATTATTATGATTTTGAATGTAGTATTTGAGAACAAGGAACGTATTTTCGGTCTTAATATTTCTGCATTATAATTTTTATCAAAAAGGTCTCCAGCGATAATAAAAATGTCAATTTTCTGTTCTTTACCTATATCAATAAGTTTTATTAAAGTTTTCCATCTTTCATCTTCAAATTCTTTTAGATGTATATCAGCTGTATGTAATATCTTCATTTATAGCTACTTATAATGATTTTTCAATTACCCTTTAATATGTTTTATTCTCTATAAAAGTTGATAATATAGAAGTAAAATTCTAATACTCAATGAAATTTTTCAATTAGATCCTGGTTTTTCGTCATAATACTATCGGCAAACGTCGTAAAGCGTTTCTGTATAGTATCGGCTATTTTAGACTCTACTAATTCAGGAAACAGGGCCAATTTTGATTGAAAAAATACTGTTTTGTCTTTTTGTTCGCCGAATAATTTTTCAATACGGGTATTATTTATTCCGCTGATTTTAAAAATGACTATGAGTTGAAGTATAGCTAAAATAACTATTAAAACGAAAATAGCAATTTCCATCATTTTGACTTCTCAATTTTACAATTATTTGTTGATATTAACACCATCTTAAAAAATTATTAATCCTTATCAAACAACTTGATAAGATAATAAATTTATATTGGAAATCTATTCTATTTACGAGGCTCTACAAAATGTAGAAATATGGAATAATATTTTTACTTCTAAAACATATCCAGGTATCTGGTTATCTCCCAATCCGATACCTGCATTTTATATTCATTTACTTCTTTTGTTTTTATACTGATATATTTTCCAGACAGGTGATTTCCGAGAACTTCCTGGATTGTTTCATCGTTCTTCAATTCATTTAAAGCTTCCGATAGAGATGTCGGTAAAATATCTATATGATTTTTTACTAAATTTTCACTATCAAACTTGAAAATATTATTTTCAATTGGTTCTATTGGAGTAAGATTATTCTCTATTCCGTCAAGACCAGCTTTAAGCATTACTGCAAATGCCAAATATGGATTACAAGTGGGATCAGGACATCTCAATTCGATTCTGGCTGATTCGGGCTTTTGTTTAAACCAATTTGGTACTCTTATCAAAGTTGTTCTGTTCATACTTGCCCATGTTATATATACAGGTGCTTCATATCCAGTAACTAATCTTTTATAAGAATTGACAGTTGGACAGAGAATTGCACACATTGCTTTAATATGTTTTAATTGACCAGCTATGAAATTATTAGCGATTTTTGATAATCTGTATTTATTATTTCCGTCGCAGAAAATGTTCTTCCCTGTCTTAATATCAAACAGACTTTGATGAGTATGCATACCGGAACCGGCAACTCCCTTTATTGGTTTGGGCATAAAAGTAGCTCGCAAATCATGCATTTGCGCTATTTTTTTAATTGTATATTTCAATGTAAGGAGTCTATCGGCTGTTTCTAATGCTGTGCCATAATTGAAATCAATTTCATACTGCCCCCTCCCTACTTCATGGTGAGAAGTTTCAACATTAATTCCAAAACTTCTGAGTGCATTAATAATTTCCTTTATAACTTTATAACCCTCGTAAGATGTTAAGTCAAAATAGCTGCCGGAATCTATCGGGTTGGTCTTTGAAGTACCATCCTGCCTGAACAAGTAAAATTCAAGTTCCGGACCGACATTAAATTGGTATCCCTTTTTAAGAGTTTCATTGATTATATTTTTAAGTATATATCTTGGATCATCTTCAAATGGTTTCCCATCAGATTTATAAATATCACAAATCACTCTTGCTGTTTTGCCATTTTCTTTTAACCACGGTACAAGAGAATATGTTGATATGTCGGGTTTCAAGAATAGATCGCTTTCGTGAATACGAGCAAATCCTTCTATTGAAGAACCATCGAACCACACTCCATTGGTTATTGCGTCGTTCAACTCCTCTGAGGGTATAATTACCTCTTTAGGAACACCAACTAAATCGAAAAATTGCAGACTGATGAATTCAACATTGTCTTTTTTAACCTTTTCTAACATCTGAAACTCCTTTTTTTTGTCTTACTAATCTGGATTATTTTTCCCCGACGTGTCGGGATGCCACTTCCGAAGGTCACAGCGGACTCCTTTGGAGAATCCCTCCGGGAGAAGGCACTTCCTCAATTGTCAATTTCCAATTATCAATAATTAATTTTAGTCACTTTTCACTTTAGTTCACTTTAGGCACTTTCAACTTTAGTTCACTTTTCACTTTAGTTCACTTTAGTCACTTTCTCATAAACAAATAATGGTGTAGAATATAAGTTGTATTAAATAAATAGTCAAACAAATAATACATTAATTGTGATAAAATTAATATTATAAGGATATTTGAATATATATTTAATTATTTTAGTATATAGCCCTGTGATTTTATTATAGACTTTAATGTTTAAAATTTATTACACCTGTCAGGCTGATTTTTGATTTCCCGAATAATACTTTCCGTTCCATATTAAGAGCCACGGAACGAGAGTAAAAACTTTGTGTTTATTCCACTGTGACGGATTTTGCAAGATTCCTGGGTTTATCAACATTCAAACCTTTCATATCTGCAATATAATATGCTAAGAGCTGTAAGGGAATTACGTTTATTAATGGGGATAGTTCTTCTAGCGTTTCCGGAACCTTAAGTACATAATCTGAAAGTCTTTCTATTGCTTTATTTCCATTATCTGTCACTGTAATTATTATACCTTTTCTTGCTTTCACTTCCTGCATATTGCTTAATACTTTATCAAAAACAGGCCCTTTTGTTGCAAGAAAAACTACTGGTATATTTTCATCAATTAACGCTATTGGACCGTGTTTCATCTCTGCAGCCGGATAACCTTCTGCGTGGATGTACGAAATTTCTTTAAGCTTTAAAGCGCCCTCTAATGCCACGGGGAAATTCATTCCTCTACCAAGGTAAAGGAAATTTTTCCTATCTTCGAACTGCATTGCAATTTTTTTTATTTCTTCTGATTGTTTAAGAGTAATAGCGATTTTATCAGGAATATTTTTTAATGCTTTCAGTAATTTTTGATCCAACGCCATTCCTTTTTGCTGTTTGATATATAAAGCAATAATTAAAAGAGCAGCAACCTGGCATAAAAAAGCTTTTGTGCTCGCTACACCGATTTCCGGACCGGCGTGAATATATATACCGGAATCAACCTCTCTCGCTATTGTAGAGCCAACAACGTTAACAAGCCCAATTGTTTTTGCTCCTTCAGATTTTGCCTTTAATAAAGCGGCAAGAGTATCAGCTGTTTCTCCGGATTGTGAGATAACAATCATGAGATCATCTTCGTTAACCAATGTATTTCGATATCTAAACTCAGAGGCATAATCAACTTCGACAGGAATATTTACAAGGTTTTCAATAATGTATTTTCCGATTAAAGCCGAATGCCAGCTTGTTCCGCATGCTGTTATAAGAATTCTATTCAATTTATTCAAATCTAGATCAATACTTAATCTTATCTTACCGTTTTTAATTCTTCCCCGTAAAGTATTTGCTACTGCTTCAGGTTGCTCAAAAATCTCTTTTAGCATAAAGTGTTTGTAACCTTTTTTCTCTATCTCATTAATATTCCACTTTATTTCCTGTACCTTTTTACCGACCTTTTTCCCTGCTAAATTCTTTATCGCAAAACCATCCCTGTCTATAATAGATATTTCATTATCCTGAAGATAAACAACTCTTTTCGTATGCTTAAATATTGCAACTGCGTCAGAAGCGACTATAGTTTCACCTTTACCTAAACCTATAATTAGAGGAGATCCTCTCCTGGCAGCAATGATTTTTTCCTCGTTCCGATGTACAACAAGCAGCCCAAATGTTCCTTCTATATTATTAAGTGCCCTGATTACAGAATCTTCGATGTTTCCGGAATAGAATTTTTCAATCAAGTGTGCGATAATTTCCGAATCGGTTTCAGATACAATATTATGTCCTTCTTTTTCTAATAAATCCTTTAGTGCTTGATAATTTTCAATAATTCCATTGTGAACTATAGATATATCGCCTTTACAATCAAAATGTGGATGTGCATTGGTTTCATTAGGTTCTCCGTGTGTTGCCCATCTTGTATGAGCTATTCCAATATTTCCTTTCAATTTAGCTAATTCTTGACGTTTTTCCAGTTTTGATATTTTCCCTGCGTTTTTTATGATTTTCATTTCATTTCCATTAGACACACAAATTCCAGCACTATCATAGCCTCTATATTCGAGTTTTTTTAGACCATCAATTAGTAATGGAACAACATTTTTATTGCCGATATAACCAATAATTCCGCACATACTTAACCTCAGTTTTGGTTCATAATTAAATCATAAATTTATTTTATAACAACATTTAATTTTACTTAAGTTATCCGAGGTTTCAGAACTAAATCAGACAATCTTGTCTGATTTCTGATAAATTCAATCATGGATAGGAATACTTAAGGGAGATCCGTCTAGGGAAAAGGTAAACGTTTATTTAACCTATAACCAATAACTATTTACGTGATGGAAATCACACACTCAGTTGGAACGGAAAACAACTTACTAGCTGAATCTATTTTATTAGAATGGAGAGTAGCAGTTTTGTTCAGACACGGAAGGTGATACTACTTAAATAATTCCCCAAAAAGGAACAGGATAGACTTTACATCTAAACAACGAGACCATCAATTTTTCAGTAGCAAGACAGGTATGCAATTCTAAGTTACCCATTGTTCCAATAATCCATCATTAGAACGGAAAAACGGATAAAAATTAAAAATTACTGAATAGGTCGGTACATACGATGTTCAGCAACGTATTAAAAATTACGCGGTATGGTTTATGATGTGTCCTATTGATAATATTAACGACAATTAATCCAATTATTTAGAAATTATATGAAATTGAGAATAAATAGTGAGTCTGCTTGAGAAAGGTTGAAATTTGAAGTGTATTAAGCATAATACAAAAAATTCAGAAACTGTTTGACAATCACGAAGGTCTCAGCGGAATCCTCTGGAGATTCTCCGAAGGAATCCTACGTGACCTACGGAAAGGCATCTCTATCCCAACGGGATCTCTTTGAGATGAGAGAAACAGTTATTATATCTGATAAGTTGTTATATACAATCCAATTCGTATAACCGTTTCTTCGATCTATCGGAGGTTTCACTTTCTAAGAATATTTCTTTTTTAAGTAGACTCAATAGTGTTTTATTCAAAATAGCTCTCTCTGTTATTAGAATTCTAAATACCAGTACTAAATATATAGGCAAATTATGGCAAATCTATCAGATCAATATCTTGATTTACTTGCCCTGTCTTTTGAGATGGTAAGGATTACAATAAATATCGTCTCATTTTTCTCAGCAAACTTTTTTCCATGGACATCACAAAGAAATATTATTTATGCCTTAGTGACGGATATTTTTTTAAAAAATACTTTGCATTTGAATAAATATATCTTATATTACTTGCGAGTAACTTACGATTTTTGTAGGGAGAAAAAATGAAGATGCAACTATCACCCAAAAAACAGCGATTTTTGGACTTTATCCAGAGTTTCGCCAGTGATAACAGACGAGCACCTACTTTCAAAGAAATAATGGACGGCTTAAATATTAAATCTTTAGGCACTATAAATTGGTATGTCAATGAATTGGAAAGTTCCGGCGCTCTCAAGCGGACAAGAGGTTACAATGGAAAACGGGCACTTTCGGTGGAACAGCGGCAAGATAATACTTTACCTTTACTCGGACTAATTGCTGCTGGTTATCCTTTGGAGGCAATTGAAAACAGAGAACTTATTGAAGTATTCCCCTCCTATACTCACCCGGATAATTATGTACTAAAAGTCAAAGGTAATTCCCTGATTGAAGATAATATTCAAGATGGAGATTATGTCATCATCCGCAATAAACCTGATGCAGAATACGGGCAAACAGTCGTTGCTTTTATCAATAATGAGGCAACACTGAAACGTTATTATCCTAAACCAACTGGTATTGAATTACATCCACGTAACCCGGAGTATGATATTATTCATGTCAGACCGGAAGATGAATTTAGAATTGGTGGCATTGTATTATTTGTGTTTAGAAAATATGACTAATTATGGACAGGTCTGTATTTCATATAAGGTTAAAAGATTTTGAACTTCAAGTAGAGCAAATGTTAGATTCCAGCCTTCGCAATCGCCCCATTGCTATTATTTCTTCCAATCAGCAGAACGGGACGATTATTTCAGTATCTAAAGAAGCTAGTGAAGAGGGTTTGCAAAAAGGATTAAAAGTCTCTCTTGCTCGAAAGATGTCGCATAGCGTAGTACTTTTACCCTACAATTCCATTCTGTATTCTAAAATGCACCGATATATCTATAAGACATTGTCTGTTTATTCTCCTGCTATTGAACCTACTGTCTTTGGACAATACTACATTGACATGACGGGGATGGATAATATTTATAAAAATAATATCCAGGCGGGATACTTAATATCAAATAACATCCATTCCAGAGCAAATCTAAATAGTCTAATCGGTATTAGCGCTAACAAACTGGTCAGCCGCATTTCCACTGCCGTAGTACCTGAAAACATTTACAAAATTGAGCCTGGCAGTGAACCTCGCTTTCTTGCTCCACTGCAATCGGAGGTTTTACCATCAGTACAAGAAAAACCCGTGAATAGGATTGTCAAGTTTTTATTCCTTCAGCAGGTAAAAAATATCCAGGAGGTAGTTTCAGATTCGGAATCGGGTCAAATACTCTTTGGTCGGCATTACCGAAAAATACGGATGGAAGCCAATGGTCAGGACAGATCCGTAGTAAAGTCACCTAAATTACGCGACCATATCATTGAGCAAACAGTTCTGGATGCGGATACAAACGACGAGGCAATATTAACAGTAGTGGTAAAAAATCTTGCCGAGCAGGTAGCATACCAGCTTCGACAAAAACGACAGGTCTCAAAATCAGTTACCTTAGAGGTTCACTATACGGATGGCTATAAAAATGCCAGGAAAGGGTCCCTCCTGCTCAACGATGACAAATCTGTGACTGATACATCTATTGATTTATTCGTTCAAGCCAACTATCGCCGGAATCGTATTCGATCTATCCTTATTGATGTTACCGATTTACATCCCGCTTCCGCACAACTGGATATATTCAGGGATGAAAGAAATAATAAACTATCTGCTACATTGGATAAAATTCGCAAGAAATACGAGTTTTCCAGTATATGCACAGCATCTGAATTGATGATTCCGAAAGTTACCCGGAAAAAATCTTCGCCACCGATAGCGCAGAAAGCAAATTATAGCTATTCGCAATTGGCGTATTATGGGTAAAGCAAATAAATATCAAATTGCAAATATCAAATTGCAAAATGTATCATAGAAAGACATTATTGAGATGCGAAGTAAAATTTTCAATTTGAAATTTGAAATGTTTTTAGGTCAATTATGTTTACTCATCTAAACGTTCATTCTACCTTTTCTAAAATGTCCGGCACTGCGACACCCAGGCAGATAATCGAACGTGCCAAAGCATATCATCAAAGTCACTTAGCCCTCACAGAAATTAATGGGTTATGGGGATTTATCCGTTTTGTACAGATCGCTAGAGATAACAACATACAACCAATAGCCGGAACGAACATTATTACTGCAACTGATGATATAATCCTCTTAGCAGAAAATCAATCCGGCTATGAAAATATATGCAGAGCAATTTCTAAAGTTCATGACAATCCGAATCTGTCAATTTCGGAGATACTCAAACATAACTACAAAGGTATATTTGTTTTAGCCCATCAGGAAAATACATTGAAACAACTATCGCAGTTCATATCGGATACTCATCTGTTTGTTGAATTGCGGTATGGTGTTACAGAGCATGAAGCAAAACGCTTATCGGGAAAATTTAACTTAGAGATAGTAGCTACGGGAGATGCTTATTTTTTGCAACCTGAAGATCAAAAAACACATAAGATTCTTCGGGCAATTGATAAGAACCTCACTTTATCTCAATTAAAATCCAAAGACTACAAAAGCGAACAGCACTACTTTCGTTCTGAGAAAGAAATGATTAATCTTTTTCCAAACAGTCTGGATGCTATTAACAATGCGCAATATTTAGCAGAGCGATGTAAAACTAATTGGACTTATGTTAATACAATTTTCCCCGGAATGTCTCTCAAGGAAACGCATCATGCTAATAAGAAACTAAGAGAAATTGTGTATCAAGGTGTAAAAAAGCGATATGGCAAAATCTCTGAGGCTGTTAAAAAACGAATTGAATATGAATTGTCAATTATCATACAAAAAGGATTTGCTCCCTATTTTTTAGTTGTATGGGATATTGTCAAGCAAACTCGAGCTACTATTGGTAGAAGATCGGGTGCAGCCTCTATTGTCAGTTATTGTCTGTTTATTACTCAGGTCGATCCAATTAAGTACAATCTCTGTTTTGAGCGTTTTATTCATCCTGAACGTGTAGATATGCCGGATATTGACGTTGATTTTCCCTGGGATGAGCGGAATGATATTCTGGATTATATCTTCAAAAAGTATGGTTTAGAGCGTACAGCAATGGTATCCAATCAGGTCTTTATGCAGCCCAGATCATCTATTCGGGAAGTAAGCAAGGTGTATGGGCTTTCCAATGAGGAGATTAAAGCGGTAACTAAACGGATTGGGTATCACCGTCATCTCTCTAATATGGTTGAATGGATCAGAACTGATAACCGCTTTCAAAACCTGGATATAGATGATACACTTAAAGAAATACTTGAAGAGAGTGAAAAGGTCATAGGTGTTTTCCAGTACTCTTCAGTACATCCGGGTGGAGTAATTATTGTACCTGATGAAATTCGAAAGTACGTACCCGTACTAATAGCAACTAAGGGCGTACAGATAGTTGAATGGGAAAAAGATCAGGTAGAAGATTCCAGGCTGTTGAAAATAGACATTTTAGGCAATCGTTCACTGGCAGTTGTACGAGATACATTGAAACAGATTGGCATTTACCGAAATGAGTATATGAATTATCACACAATTCAGGCTGTTGGTGACCCAAAAACGGAAGCACTCATGAAAGCCGGACGGACTATGGGTATCTTTTATATTGAAAGCCCTGCTACGCGTCAACTTCTGGCTAAAGCAGGCGTTGTTAACTTTGAACATGTGGTTATCTACTCTTCGATCATCCGTCCTGCTGCAAATCGTTATATCAATATTATGCTTGAAAGGATTCACGGCAAACCTTGGAAACTATTACATCCTGACCTTAAATGTTTGAATGAAAGTTACGGCATTATGGTTTACGAGGAGCAGGTCTCTATGGTTGCCAGAGATATTGCCGGATTCAGTTACGCTGAATCTGATTATCTACGGAAGATAATTTCAAGACCTTCACTTGAACATTTGGTTCCCTACTGGAAGAGAAAGTTTATTAGTGGTGCTATACGTCGTGGTTATTCTGAAGAACTGGCAATAACGCTTTGGGAGATGATACAGTCATTTTCCGGTTATTCTTTTTGCAAACCGCATTCCGCTTCGTATGCGATGTTATCTTTTACCTGTGCCTATCTAAAAGCCCATTATCCAGCGGAATTTCTTGCAGCTGTTATTACAAATCAGGGTGGATATTATTCCACCTATGCTTATTTAAGTGAGGCGAGAAGATTTGGTATTCGCATACTGCCGCCACATATCAACTTCAGTGGCCGTGAATATAAAGGCAGAAAAAACAAAATACGTATGGGATTTATGGCTATTAAAGGGTTACAACAAAAGTGCATTAATGCCATTTTAAAAGAGCGAAAGGCGGGCTACTTTAAATCATTAGATGATTTTCTCATAAGGACAGACATTGATTTTGCAGATGCTATGCTATTGACCAATGCTGGCTGTTTCAATGAATTGGAACCGGAACTCACTCACAAAGAAATTGCTTTTAAAGTGGCGAGTTTCTATTTACAGGAAGGTGAAAGAAAATCCACTCAAATATCTATTAGTAAAAAACTGTTAAGCCACGATCAAAAACTTATGCTGGAAATAGAATCATTTGGCTTTCCTATATCCGAGCACCCATTAACAAAATATTTACCTATATTTAATAATAAAATAAAAAAGGCTAAAGATTTATCTAAGTACTTAGGGCAGACAATTAATCTTGCCGGTGTGTATATTACCCGAAAAGTGACCACTACGAAAAAACGGGAACCTATGGAATTTGTTACTTTTGAGGATGAAACGGATATCTATGAGTGCATAATGTTCCCAAAAGTCTTTACGGAATACAGCGATCTGCTCAATTGGGAAACATTGTTTGTATTGCGAGGTAAAGTTGAAAAAGCATTTGGCGTATATACAGTTACCATTGAAAAATTAGCCAGCCTTCAGCGAATGGTTGAGAAATTAAAGCGAAAACATCACGATAAAATTGTAAATTATTCTTCAATGATATGTAATGCATATAATTAAAAGAGAAAATTAAAATGTGTGGACGAAAAACACTAACTAAGGGCAAATTAGAAATTATTGAACAACTTTCAATAGATGAATGGGACGACTCCTTTAATTACACACCAAGTTACAATATAGCACCTACCCATATAGTACCAGCACTTATTTATGATAATTACCGCATTGTAAAACCAATGGTATGGGGTCTGATCCCCTCATGGTCCAGAGATGAAAAGAATGTTTCGATATTGATTAATGCCAGGTCCGAAACATTAACAGAAAAACCTTCATTTTCTAATCTGGTATATAAGAATCGCTGTATTATCATTAGTGACGGCTACTATGAGTGGAAGCGTGAGGGCAGTCGAAAACAGCCCTACTACATTCATAGAAAGGATAAATCACTTATGCCAATGGCTGGATTATGGAATATCTGGAAAGCCCAAACTGGTAAAAAAATATATTCATATACAGTAATAACAACTGAAGCAAGTTCTGAACTTTCTTATATTCACAATCGGATGCCGGTAATAATTCCTAAAAAAGACCTGAACATCTGGCTTAATTGCATGCAATATAATTACATAGATGCCAGACAATTACTCAAACCATATCCAAATCATCTTGATTCTTATATGGTTTCAACTTATGTCAATTCTGTGAAGAATAATTCACCTAAATGCGTTGAAAAATATAGCAAAAACGATATAAATCTGTTTTAATTTTAGCTGAATTACTTCACTATATTTCTAAGAATATCCACTGCAGTTTTTTTTGTACTCTTCCCTATTTCCTTTGAAGGACCAATACAAGAGGGACAGCCATCTTTACACGGGCATTTTTCAATCAGAGACAGCACATTTTGTAATAGTTCTTCGTGAGAATCATATAATAGCGGGCTAAATCCTATACCTCCCTGGTAATTATCATAAATAAAAATTGTCGGTTGAAATCTTATCAAATCATCCGGATCAAGTTTTACAGAATGAGAATTTTCAGAAGCAGGAGTATATATTCCCCTTTGCGTAATAGTGTTCATGGCAAACCATTCTGAAGTCTTATCTCCGATAGCACGATGAATATCATGTGTCTCACTCATTATATTCAACGCTGCTACAGAATGGAGTGCTTTGCTTATACCTAAAATTCCATCGATACATTCTGCCCTTGAATAAACCAAATTGTCCAATATAATTTGTGGAATAGTGAACCAATATGCAGTTGTTGCCATTTCTATATCGGGAAGATTTATTTTCCCGTAACCTACATTTTCAAGTGAATAGAATTTTATTTTCTTATACCCTACAACTCGCGTAACGACTTGAACTTCACCCTGGAAAACGTCTATTTGTCCTGAGTTACGCCGCTCATCCTCACTTAAAACTTTAACATTAGTATAATCGATTGCATCGGTATAGTAGTCTGAATCAGTTTTTCTAACATAAGCTTTACGTCCATCCCAATCCAATTCATCGACAATGTATTGCGTTCCAGAAGCCATATAAACTGCGTCAGGAAATATTGTCATGGCTGCCGATCTATAATCCACTTCCGCAATTACTTTATTGTTTTGAGCCGTATCCACAACAACAAAATTTCCTTCGGCGATTCTTCTTAAATTCACATTTGCTGCAGGATAAACATCCTCCGACCAATACCACCGATTTCCGCTCTTATAGAGAATTCCGCCTTCTTGTAAAAACTTAAGAATTTCTTGTAGGTCTTTCCAATTGATAGAACCAAACTTATCTCCTTCATTGAAGGGCAATTCAAAAGCTGCACACTTTATATGATCGACAAGTATCATAAGATTGTCCGGATTAATTCGTGCATGTTCAGGAGAACGAGAGAAAAAATATTCAGGATGCTGCATCAAAAATTGATCAATTGGATGAGAACGAGCAATAAATACTCCCACTGCGGTTTTACCACGACGTCCAGCTCTTCCAATCTGTTGCCATGTACTGGAAATACTTCCCGGATAACCGGCTAAAATAGCAGCGTCAAGATTTCCAATATCGATACCTAATTCCAGTGCATTAGTAGAGATTACACCTTGAGTTTCACCGCTTCGTATCCCCTTTTCTATCTCTCTACGGCGATTAGGTAGATAGCCACCGCGGTATCCGGCAATTTTTTCCGGTTGTCCCATTGATTCACGATCACTCTCGAAATCATCTTTTAGATACTTAGTTAATATTTCCACATTCAAGCGGGACAATGCAAAGACAATTGTTTGAATATTATTCTCAATGAACATTCTTGCAACATTCCGTGCCTGTTTTATATAACTGGCTCGAATACCTAATTCTTTATTGACTACAGGAGGATTATAAAAAGCGATCTTCTTAGGACTTACCGGCGCACCCGATTTCTCGACCACTTTTATCGACTTTTCTATTAATTTTTCCGCATGCTCTCCCGGATTAGCAATAGTGGCTGAACACAAAATAAATAAAGGATCTGAGCGGTAGAATTCACAGACGCGTTTCAACCGACGGATAAGGTTTGTAAAATGCGAACCAAATACACCTCGATAGATATGCATTTCATCAATTACAACAAATTTCAGGTTATGGAAAAATTGCATCCATTTCGTATGATGTGGCAAAATACCCTGATGTAGCATATCCGGGTTGGTTATAACAATATTTCCTTGCTTTCGAATAGCCTTCCGTGCATCTGCCGGAGTATCGCCATCAAAAGTAAATACTTTAATATCTCGCTCAAGTAATGTTACCAGGTTATGTAATTCGGTCATTTGGTCTTGACTAAGTGCTTTTGTAGGGAAAATATACAGAGCTTTTGAGAACGGATTTTGTATGATTTCCTGTAAAACTGGAAGATTATATGTCAAGGTTTTTCCCGAAGCAGTTGGCGTTATAACTGTAAAATCCTGACGAGCCTGCGCCAATTTCCAACATTCTGCCTGATGAGAATAAAGCTGCTGAACATTCTTTTTTCTAAGCACATCTTGAATTTCAGGCAATAAATCTTTTGGAAAAGGGCTGAATTCTCCGTCAAATCCCTCTAATTCGTAAATATATTCAATATTCCTACTGATTTTTGTTTTTGTTAATAGAGCGTCTATTGTTAATGCCATCTACTCTACCTGTGATTTAGTGTCCTTCTTAATCAATTTATAGGTTCCTTCTCAAAATGAGTGGGTAAAATAAAGGATAAGTTTTGCAAAAAGG
>CAYTUQ010000026.1:0-51307 GCA_964441235.1 uncultured bacterium
AAAGGTATCGTCGAGCTGTCCCATAGGGATCCCTTTGGGAAAAATTTTCCTCAACGATTCTTTTCTTTGAGTCCAAAAGAACAAAATCAGCATAGCCTTTACTTGTCCCAAAGGGATCCTTCGGGCATCAATACCTAGAAAATACTCATTCATCAAAAACCTCCTCTTTTAATAAACTTACAATTTTGCCAGGCATAAGCACCCTTATAAATGCGGTTTCAAAGAACCATGTTATTCCACGACTTCTACCTGACAGATCGAAGATTCGCCTGTGGCTGAAAGGAAGACACTTTGGGGCGGGCTCTGAGCCCAGGGATGCCACCTTCTCTTCTGACAATTTATTAAAAAGGAGGATTTAATAAACTTTTCTTTTTTTCTTTTTTTTCTTCTCTTCTTTTTCACTACTTTTAATATATAAGGGATGCCTTCGGCATAGATTATCGAGGTCTCAAACCCCAACTCCGATAGCTCTGCTCCGAAGGAGACCCTATGGATTAGGAGCCTTTGTTGAGGGAGTGACATGTAATTGATTATTATATAAATACACCAATAACATATCAACCCTGCAGGATTAAAATGTTTATTTATTTCCATTGCTATAAACCTCACACTCTTTCGACCCAAAGGGTCTCCTGCGGAGGAGTTAATATTAATTTTCCATGTTCTAATTGTACTTACGCCAGATCATACGATTCGTCTGAACGGGCCTCCGATCATAATATCATATATTTAGCATGTGCGAAACTTGAGTAAATAATAACAATTATAATGACTATTATTAATTCCCACTATTTTCTAACTTCCTAATAGATAACGGATTTGTGATTCAACAATTTTTCTTGAATATTTTATTTTTATTAGTTTGTCCTGTGATTCTATTACGGAAAGTTGAGAATTCATTTGATCTAAAATTGTGCTTGCACCCAGTTCATATTGTCTGCTTACTAATTCATAATCTTTTAATGCGGAATCGAGATTTTTCTTATAAATCTTCAACAATTTTTCATATGTATTTATCTCTTCATATAAAGACAAGAGATTTTGTTTAAGATTCCATTGCATTTCATCTATCTGAAAGTCGAGATTCTTTATCTCAATTTTTTCCTTCTGGATATTTTGATTCCGTCTAAATCCATCAAAAAGTGTAAAACTTGCTGATAGTCCAATACTGTTTGAAGTTATATCATGTCCCCCAACATAATTCTCAGACTGATTGAGTGAATATGAACCTGAAATTGTTGGAAGAAATGATTCCTTTGCCATTCTCAATGACACATTTTGAGATAGCCTCTGTTTGTTAAGGATATTCAACTGTCGATTCTTCTCAATCACTATTTTTTGAGCGGTTTCAAAGTCGGGAATATTAATTTTTTCAACATCAATCACTTCTACTGAAAAATCTATCTCCGGATTTCTTCCCATAAGAATATTAAGTTCTCGTTTATTAGATCTCAAATTTTGTTCTTCATTAATAAGTTGAGACTCAAAACTTCCTTTCTGGACTTCCGACTTTAATATATCAGATTCAGTCTTTAATCCATTCTTATACATAGCGCGAATTTTTCTCAAATTCTCCTCAGCGACATTAATATTTTGTTTATAAACTGAGATCAAATTCACAGCTGTCAGGATATTAAAATAGATTGTTTCTACTTCATTCCTTATCTGCGCCTGGATATCATTCTGTGAAATATCTGCGATTTTTTCATTGATCTTTGAAAGTCTAATATCTGAGTAAATACCAGGCGAGTAAATTTTCTGACGAACTGTACCGTTTAGCCCCCGTTTCATCTCCCAATCTTCATTTGGTAGGTTCGTTTTTCGACTGTCCTCTGAAGCACTTAGACCTATAGAAGGATATAAAACTGAATAAGCTAATTTTGTATTCAATTTTGCTTGTTTAGAAGATAAAGCGCTTCGCATAAGCGTACGATTATCGTCTGTAGCTCTCTGAATACATTTATCAAGTGTTAATATTTCGGGAAAAACGTTTGCAGAAATAATGCTCAATAGAATTGTCGAGATAAATATTATTTTTAATGTTTTCATAGTATCCTCTATTGTAAAATTACTCGTATCGTAATGCATCAATTGGATTAAGGTTTGCAGCTTTTTTAGCCGGATAGAAGCCAAAAAACACTCCAACCACACCTGCAAAGAAAAAAGCAAGAAATACAATACCAGAATTGACAAGTGTGTGCAGCTCAGTAAATTCATTCAGCATAAAGGATATGAAACTGGCAAGTAATATTCCTATTATTCCACCAAACATACTGAGTACAACAGCCTCAGCAAGAAACTGGGTAAGAATATCACTGCTCCTTGCTCCTACAGATAATCGAATTCCGATTTCACGCGTTCTCTCAGTTACGGAAACCAGCATAATATTCATAATGCCGATCCCGCCTACTACCAACGATACAGCTGCAACTGCTCCCAATAATGAAGTCATAACTCTTGAAGTTTCTGATGCAGCTTCCGTAATCTCTGCCTGATTTCTCATTACAAAATCGTCATCATCACCTGGCTCTAACCGATGTGATTCTCTGAGAATAGTGCGGATTTCCTCCTGTGCATCATCCAAACGGTCGGTGGATATTGCCCTGGCATTAATCATATCAATCCATCTCCTTCCCTTTAATCGGTATAGTACAGTTGTGGACGGAGAAATAATGATATCGTCCTGATCTGAACCCATGCCTCCCTGTCCTTTTTCATTAAGGACGCCGACTACTGTGAACGGAATATTACGAATACGGACTCTCTCACCTGTGGGATCCTGTCCAGGAAAAAGCTCTTCAGCTACTGTGTTTCCCAGTATCGCAACTTTTTTTCTTAACTTAATGTCTCTTTCTGTGAAAATTTCTCCGTACTTAAGTTCCCAATCGCGAACTGTAAAATACCCGGTAGAAACACCAAAAATTGAAGTATTCCAATTATTTCCTCCGCCGATAATTTGTCCTCCGCTACGAACGATAGGAGAGATAGCACTAATCAATGTTGCTTCCTTCTCTATTTTTTCGACGTCATTTAAAGTAAATCGGTTAAAACTGCCCGCTCCGCGACTTACTCCTCCTGAGCGGCTCACTCCAGGGAAAATTACAATGAGATTGGTTCCCAAGGCAGCTATGTTTTGCTCAATCTGGGCTTGTGAACCCTGCCCCACAGCCACCATTACAATGACTGCACAGACACCAATAATAATCCCCAGAGATGTAAGCAGGCTTCGCATCCTGTTCTTTATAATACTTTTAAGGGCGGCTTTTAAAAGACTTTTAAACTGTAACATCCTATTATTCCTTTCAAGTAATCCCTATGAAAGAATAGATAATATCATTCCTGGTTTATATTACGTTGCATTCTATCACAAACCTCAATGAAAAATTCACCCCGTTTAATAAGGACCCATTCATCTTATTTATGGAAAATATATGACTATAAAATGGGGTAAAAATATCAAAATGCCTGCCTATCCTACGGATGCAGACAGGCAAATTACTCAAAGGAGTTCCTATTAATTTTACCGCCAGTTCAACACTACTTGCTGCGAATTCTAATAAACGCTCCGATAAATTCTTTCTTTCACTTTGCATTTTTCACTTTGCATTCTGCATTTTGCGTTGAGCAATTGCACTTACCATTACGTATCATCATCCTTAAAATTTGCGAGGTCGTCTTTAGCATTTCTCCGGTTGATTACAAACTCATCCCGACGAATATGACCATCTCGCAGTTCAACAATCCGTTTAGCGTATATTGCAAAATCCTTTTCATGTGTGACGAGAACGACACTAATTCCCTGATCATTTAGTTCCTGAAAAAGGGAAAAGACATCCATTGAAGTCTTTGAATCAAGATTTCCAGTGGGTTCATCTGCTAAGATGATAGAAGGATGATTTACCAGTGCTCTGGCAATAGCGACACGCTGCTGCTCTCCCCCGGAAAGTTGACTGGGCAAATGATGCATTCGGTCTGCAAGTCCAACACGCTTAAGCGCTTCAATTGCTACTTTCTTAGGGTCTTTAATATGTCCTTTTCGATTGTAAAAAAGCGGTAACTCTACATTTTCCAGTGCAGATGTTCGAGGCAATAAATTATAAATCTGAAAGACGAATCCTATTTTCTGATTACGTACAGCAGCGTATTCGTTTTTACTGAGGGCATTAACATTCATGCCATCAAGGAAGTAGTCTCCGGAAGTTGGTTGATCCAGACAGCCCAGGATATTCATCAAGGTAGATTTTCCAGAACCCGAGTGTCCCATTATGGCAAGAAATTCACCTCTTTCCACTGCTAAATCTATTTCCTGGAGAGCATTAACCTGAATGCCGTCCATCTTATAAATTTTTGTTATACTATTTATGTCAATTACATTGCTCATAAAAAATCCTTATCTCATTTTAAAAACAGGCTAATTTGAGAAGTAGTTCAGAGTTGGTAGTTCATAGTTGATAACTCATCACTCATATACGTGGTGCATTATTTAGGTTAAAACGGAGGTCTGCCAAATCCTGGACCAGATCGACGTTCTGAAGACTGCTTTTCTGATGATTTAAGGAGTCCATTAATGACTCTCATACCTTTATAAATACTAATGTTTGAAACAATTTCAGTCATCTTTCCATTTGTTATCCCGGTTCTCACCCTTCTTACAGCAAAATTTCCTTCGTCGTCAATATACCAGAGGCTGGCACTATTTTTCATTACATTTTCATTAAAACTTGAAGGTTTAGGCTGATTTTCAGCGAATTTTCCTTGAGGAATTTCTGCGGGTTGTCTTCTTCTCACTCTAATTGAATCGGGAAGTGTATCAAAGCGGTTATGAATGTTTTTACGGACATTTGCGATCATCTCTTCTGTCGGTTGAAATCGAAGAGCAGTGTTTGGAACAAGTAAAACATCCTGCCTATGCTCAACTATAAAATCAACAGTAGCAGTCATTCCGGGAAGTAGAAAACCCTCATCATTTGCTGCATCTACCACAACTGTATAATTGACTACATTCTGGATTGTTGTTGGCTGAAGCCATATTTGTCTGACCCTCCCATTAAATGTTTTGTCTGGATAAGCCTGAACTGTAAACCGGACTGGTTGTCCTTCTTTAACTTGACCAACATCGCTCTCATCGACATCGGCGTGAATTTCCATTTTCGATAGGTCCTCCGCAATCAGAAAAAGTGTCGGGGTTTGGAAGCTGGCAGCCACTGTCTGACCTGGTTCAACGCTTCTATGAATTACTTTACCGTCAATCGGTGATTTTACCACAGCATACTTCATATTTGTTTCCGCACGCTCTAAGGTAATTTTTGATGTCAGTAAGGAAGCATAAGCCGTCCTCTTTTCAGTTTCTGATGCTTTGAATTCCAACTCGGAGACTAGATGTTGTTCAAACAAATCTTTATTACGATTGTAGTTGTATATAGATTGATCGTATTGAGCTTCTGCCCGAATTAATCCGCTTTTAGCTTCCCGAATTGACCCAGCAAGTTTAACGGTGTCCAGAATTGCCAGAACCTGACCTTTTTTGACATTATCGTTAAAATCAACAAATAGTTCATTAATAATTCCGGAAACCTGAGTGCCAACCTCCACAGTTCTGACAGGGTTTAATGTACCTGTGCTGGATACGATATTTTCCAGATCACCACGCTCAATTTCTACAAAACTGTATTGACTCTCTGGTTCAGAGTCTTTTAGTAATAAAACAAAAAAAATAACAACGGCTATAATTGCAATTATTCCAATAATTAATTTTTTTTTCTTCATTTCTGCCTTTTACTTTTTATCTTACAATCTTCAATTTTTGCCTATAAAACTCACCTATTAGACAAGGTTTTTGATAGTTTTATTCCCAAAAATCTGTACTTTTTGCCTGAAGCATTTTTATACGGATACATTGAGAACTAATTCATCATCGCTACAAAATCTTTGAAAAAACCGAATTTTTGGAATATTATTGACAAAAATATTGTCTAACAAGTGTGAAAGTATTGGAGAGCCGAAAATATTGACAGATAATCAACTTGTTGAAGCCGGTCGTTCAGGAGATGACAATGCTTTCAGGGAACTCATTAAACGTTATGAATCACGCGTAGCGGCTACGATTATTGGTATGCTTGGGAATTGTCCAGAGGCAGATGATGTGGGTCAGGAGACCTTTATCCGCTTTTATAAAAACCTCAATAAGTTCCGCGGAGAGTCATCAGTGGGTACATATATAACACGTATCGCAATTAACCTTTCGTTGAATGAAATCAAACGCATGAAGCGAAGATCAATACATCTCGTAACTAAAAAAGAAGAAAAATTGAATGAAATTCCGCTTGAAGACTTAAACAATATTAATAATAAAAATAAGGAACTTATTCAATGGGCAATTGGTCAATTAAAAACAGATTTTCGCTCTGCGCTGGTTTTGCGTTTGATAGATGGATATTCAACAACAGAAACTGCAAAAATCTTAAAAGTTCCAGTTGGAACCGTGCTTTCACGCCTGGCGCGGGCTAAAAAGAAAATGATGGAATTACTATTACCATACAAGGAGGAAATATGGTAGAGAAAAAATTTATCGATCTGCTCTATTTATCATTTGATAGACAGTTAACCAAGGATAAGCAAAAGATTCTTGAAGAAGCATTGGCTGAATCAGAAGAGTTGAGAAAAGAAAAACAGCTTATAGCCTCCATGCAGAATACAATAGCCAAAACGGCTGTTAAATCTTTTAAACCCTGGTTTGCTGAACGCGTGATGAATAAAATCGCCGCTTTTCGTGAAAAGGAAAGTCACGAGGAGTTTTTTTTGAGTTTGCTTTTATTTCGATTCCGTCGCCTAGCTCTGATTGCAGGCTTTATTGTTATTTTTCTGTTATCCTATAATGCCATTAAAAGCGATTACCTATCCCTATCGAAAATGCTGGGTATGCCGGGAGTTACGATAGTGGAAATAACGGACCCATTAAGTTGTTTAGTTGAGGAGTAAAGAATTATGAGAGTAGAAACAAAAACAACTATTATAATCATTGCGGTTTTACTGATTGGCATCATAATTGGTTTTTTTTGTTCTGGGGCTTATTTACGTTTCCAGCACCACAGGCAATTTGAGCGTATCAGAAAAGAGGGAGGACTTGAATCATTTTTAGGACATATCATTCAGCCTGATCCTGATCAGGAAAAGGAAATCTATCAGATACTTTTAGATAATACCAAAAAGCTTCGTGAAATAAGCGAACAGCATCATCTGATGCTAGTGAAAAATCTGGATTCGCTAAAAACTAAATTATCTCCTTTATTAAATCCTGATCAGTTAGAACGCTTCAATCGGTTCATTGATGGGGCTAAAAAACGCCGTCCTTTTGAAGGTCCTTTTGAGGAAGGTCCACCGCCTTTTCCAGGAAAGCGTCCCCCTTTTCATAGGAAACGCCCGCCATTTCCAGAGCCACCACCTTTCGAAGAGAATGAGATTCAAGGGAATGCTCAATAAACAGTTTTAGATTTATTTTGGCAAAGACTAAGCAATCTTAAAAAATGCCTGTTTTCAGTGTAATCCTGCCACCGTTTTCAATCTGTGAAATTTTCTAATTCACAATTCTGAAATCATAATCTATCAAAGAGTCATCATGATAGCAGCGGGAATAAAACAAACGATAGTTTTGTCTAATAAATGTATAAAAGAGATATTTATGAATAAACAGAAATGTTGTAAAAAGGTGGTGATAAGTTAAATGGATATGAATGAGACATCAAATCAAATAAAAAACAATCACATTACCACAGATGACCTGGTATTTTCAGCCTATCTGAAGGTGAAAGGATCTCATCAAATTAGATCACAAAAAATCGAAGAGCACCTTAACTTTCGAAATTAGAAATATGGACGAAAACTCGCTAAAAGTTGAATTCATTAATAGTGAATTTTCCAACTTTTACAACGAAGTAAGGAATTTGAAAAAACTAATCTAAAATTGGAGGAATACGAAAATGAAGAAATTAAGCCTTTTTTCAATGTTAGTGAGTGTAATGATAGTTGTTTTTATGGCACAACCGGATGTTACTTTTGCTCAACATCACGGTGGTGGCAGAGGTCATCTAAGGCATGGTCATAGATTTTATCGCCCGGCTCGCAATGTCTATTTCGGCGTAGGATTTAGATATAGTCGGTATGGTTATTATGATCCTTTCTGGGGTCCGTGGTATTATGATCCTTTCTTGGATCCGTCGTATTACGATTTTTATCCCTATCGAACGATTATCGTTCATCAAGAAGATATTGTTTTGCCTGATGCAGATTCGATCTTAGTACAAATCGAAAAACTAAAGGCCATGAAAGATGAAGACCTGTTAACTGAGAAAGAATATGCAAAGACTAAGAAACGACTATTAGATAAGATTGGTCAGTTTGTACCAGCAGAAGAAAAGCCTGAAAAAACAGATGCTGATTTGAGTAAGAACAAAAAGCCGAGTGAATTAAAAGAGTAGGACATTCCTGAAGAAATAAATCTCAAGATCTACAATGTTGATGCTTTTGACACTACGGTTGAGAAACTGAGGGCAATGGAGGAAGCTGGCATCCTCACAGAGAGTGAATTCGCAAGAAAGAAGAGTGAACTCCTCAAGCGAATCGGAAAACCGGCTGCGTCGTCCCAAGATGGGATGGAGATCCTCTCTTTTATTGAGCGGTTATTTGAACTGAAGGAGAATAAGGTTCTCAACGGTTTGGAATTCCAGATGAAGAAAGAGGAACTTCTGAAGAGATTGTGAACTTGATTCTATAACGAGTTTAATGAAGGGAATGGAATATTTTGGCTGGATGAGTTATTTAACAATAAGAAAAGCTATGAAGTAACACTAATAAGAGGAGAAATAAGATGAGAACAAAACGAATTAAAAACTTCATTTTTTTGTTTACCTCAATAATTTCTATCATCTTTTTGAGTAGATGCAAACAAGATGAAATAAACAGCACCTGGAAAGATAGTGAAATAACTATTGATGGTTATTATAATGATTGGGAGAATGACTTACATTTACTCAAAGATGAAAAGATCGCTACCGGGGTAGCCAATGATGATTCTGATTTATATCTATGTTTAGTATCATTAGATCGTGGGGTTATGTCGCAGATTATGAGATCTGGCTTTACAGTCTGGTTCGATCCAGAAGGTAAAAACCATAAAACATTTGGAATAAAATATCCCATTGGTATGAAACAAGACGACATGTTTATGATGAGGGATATGATGGGAGAAAGGAATTTCAACAGAGACGAAAAAAAACGCTTTGATGATCAAATGGACTTATTTGAAAACACTCAAACACACTTTGAACTCCTTGGACCCAAAAAAGGTGATATTATGATCATTCCAATCTTGAATAATCAAGGAATTCAAGTTAAACTGGGACGTTCTCAACGTCAATTAGTGTATGAGATGAAAATACCTCTAACTCAAACTCCCAAACATCCTGATGCTATTAAAACATCACCTGGAAGCGAAATAAGCATAGGATTCGAAACGGCGAAATTGGATATTCCAGAGATGACGGGCGATAGAGATCGAGGTGGTGGTATGCCTGGCGGTGGCGGTATGCCTGGCGGCGGTAGACCTGGCGGTATGGGTGGTGGACCTTCAGGAGGAATAGGACGCCAGATGCCAGAACAATTAAAATGCTGGGTAAAAGTGAATATTTCTTCTGAAAACACCTCTGTTCAAGATTAATGTGCTTTTTTCTAATATAAAAAATAGATTAGAACAATTATGCCCTATAAATTACTTCCGAGAGTAATAAATAGAAATCCTTTGTGTCTTAATGCTTTGGTGATAATAACGATAGTTATCCTGTTTTGCATACCTACTCTTCTGGCAGAAGATAAACATTACAATGATATAAAAGGCTATGTAAAGGATGCAAAAAGCGGAGAAACTCTCCCTTATGCAAATGTCGTGTTGATAGGAAAAAACCAGGGAGCGGCAACAAATTCGGATGGCTACTTTGTAATCGTAAATGCTCCAACCGGTATCTGTACGCTTCAAGTTTCTTTTATTGGGTATAAAAAGAAGGAAGTGCTAATAGATAATAATCCAAAAAAACCAGAAATATTAAGGATTGAGGTGGAGCCGAAAGCAATTGAATTGGATCAAGTTGTAGTAACAGCTGAAACTTATGAAGTTTTTAAAAGCTCCGAAAATGTAAGCCAATTAACTATTTCTCCTCGTGATTTACAGGTATTACCAGTATTTGGGGAAATAGATATTTTTCGTTCCCTTCAGCTCTTACCGGGAATTAGCGGCGTAGGCGATGGGAAAGCTGGACTATATATCCGTGGTGGCACACCCGATCAGAATATGGTAATTCTTGATGGAATGACCATATATCACGTGGATCATTTTTTTGGTATGTTCAGTGCTTTCAATGCGGATGCTATTAAGGATGTTCAAGTATATAAAGGTGGATTTCCAGCTAAATATGGCGGGCGACTATCCAGTGTGGTAGAACTAACTGGAAAGAGAGGTGGTGATATTAGACAATTAAGTTTTGGTGCAAATTTACTATCAGCTAATTTGTTTTTTGAGACACCTTTATTTGATGAACGGGGAGCGTGGCTCATTACTGTCAGACGCTCTTATACAGATATACTGCAAAGTCCTTTTTATAACAGCATTTACGAGTATGTTACTGGAGAAGAGGCAAGTACAGGCTCACAGCCTTCTGGACCCGGCGGCGGTATGCGAGGAGGCGCTTTTCAGCAGGAGGTAGTTCCCAGCTTTTATTATTACGATTTGAACAACAAACTGTCATTAAATCCGACAGAATGTGATTTCCTCAGTTTGAGTTTTTATTCCGGTAAAGATTATCTGGATAAATCCAGGGAACTAAACGCTGGTGGGTTTGGGTTTATGAATCAGAGTGGAATGGAATTCGAAACGCGCATTGATGAAAACCTCACGGATTGGGGCAACATCGGGGGTAGTTTTAAATGGGCACATCAATGGAAAGGAAGATTATTTTCTAATCTATTAATCTCAAACTCTATTTATACCAGCAATTATAAACGAGACCTGAGCTTTGGAGGATCAAATGTAGTCGGCGTTGATACCAGTACAGGAGCCGCCAGGGGATTGGGTACATTTGCTCAAGACGAATTCAATACGGTCAATGATTTTACCTTTCGATTTGACAATCAGCTGCAATTGAGCAAATCTCATAGATTAGATTTCGGAACATTTATCTCCAGGGTCGGAACTGATTATAAAGCTACAGTTCGAGATACTATAAATATTCTAGACATGCACTCAAAATCTCTTTCAACTAGCGGATACGTACAGGACAAATGGAAAATCATTCCCACTCTGGATATCACGATTGGATTAAGAAGTACCCATCATGATCAAACCGATGCGTTTTATCATGCTCCGCGTCTTTCATTCGGTTGGTACCTGACAGAAAAGATCAAATTAAAAGGTGCCTGGGGATATTACTACCAGTTTATCAATAACATTACGAATGAAAATGTCCTGCAGGGTAGTAACGACTTCTGGTTGTCAGCAGATGAAAACTTAATCCCCGGTTTTTCTGAGCATACCATCCTTGGAATAAGTTATGAAACTCGCAATTATCTTATTGATGTTGAAGCGTATTACAAAACTATGGATAATCTCGTTGAATTTACAAGACGCTTTCAAGATAAATCCGATTATCTAAACTACTTCTTCTTCGGCAGCGGTATTTCTAAAGGAATAGAATTCCTCGCTCAGAAAAAGTTCGGCGCTCTCACAGGTTGGGTGTGTTATACTTTAGCAAAAGTGGATCATACATTTCCTAAATTGAATAACGGGGATCCATTTCCAGCGAGTCATGACAGGACTCATGAAATCAAGATTATTGGGTCTTACAAATGGGGTTCCTGGAATTTCTCATCAACCTGGATGTACAGCACTGGAAATGCCTATACAGCACCAGAAAGCCAATATTTTTTAGAAATGCTTGACGGTGAGGAACTAAGTTATATCCATGTTGGAGATAAAAACGCATATCGTCTTCCCGACTATCATCGTCTGGACTTGAGTGTATCCAAAAAATTTGAGTATGGTAGTTTTAACTGGGATATAGGACTATCAATTTACAACGTCTATAACCATGATAATGTGTCTTATCGGGACTATGACCTGGATGTAACGCCTATTATTGTATCTGACATTCTCATGCTTGGGTTCACACCAACGCTTTTTATCAAAGCTAATTTGAAATAAATAACACCCATGATTTTTCCCCAAAACGAAACATGCTCTAGCAGGAGTCCCGTTGGGAAAAGATGAACCGTAAGATCTCTGGAGTAATGGAGTATTTTGTTGTCATTCGCTTCGCTGTCATTCTACAATTGAATGACTATTGAATAACCAATGACATCGAGATTGCTATAAAGTGTAGTCACTTAAAGACTTTCATATAAAAGAGGCAACAAAATGAAGAAACAAAAATTATTGCTCATTTTTTTCGGATTACTTTTATTTTTCGGATGTACGGAACACAGCCCATTAATTTCAGAAGAAGAACTTATTGTTGTATGGGCTTATTTGTATGCCGGGGAGCCAGTGACAAGCATTAAACTCACATCTACCGTCCCCCTGAATGCAGATACCACTGATGCTCCACCGATCAACGATGCTACGGTAACCTTGATAAAAAACGGACAACGCTACGACTGTGAACCATCCCCGGGAGACAGCGGTTACTATAACTACAGCGGTGACGACCTGACTATTGAAGCAGGTAACGAGTTTACGATTGAAGTAGAACGAAATAATAAATTTATAACAGCACAGACAATAGTCCCAGAACCTCCAACAAATGTAAGTATATCATCCTCGGTGATGACCTTACCTGACTTTGAAAATAGAGAAAGTCTTTGGGAATGGCGAGAATCAGAGAATAGAGAAGTTACTATAACGTGGGACAATGAAGAGAACGCATTTTACTATGTGACTTTGAAAAATGTAGAGGAGAATCCAACAGCAATAAATTCCTGGATGCCTGAAAGACTTCGACACTTTGTCTTCCCACCGATTAGCGATAATTATTATAGAATTCGTATGCCGTCAATCACTCATCTGGGTAGGCATTGTATTACTGTATATAAAGTGAACCAGGAATATGTCGATTTGTACGAGTCAAGGGATCAGGACTCACGTGATCTCAATGAACCGTTGACAAATATTGAGAATGGACTGGGTGTTTTTTCTGCTTTTAATGGGGTTAGTGTAACGTTCAATGTTTTTCAGCAATAGATAATTATAACTTGATTATACCATTATATTTTTAGATATCCTGTTTGATAACATTTTTGAATCTGAAGATCAAACTTAGGAAATAAGGTATGCAATTTCGACATTTTATGATATTTCTAACCTATCTATTTCTATTTAGAGTCTGTCTATAAAGTCACAAACTACTTGCCGTAGGTCACGAAGGACTCCGTTGGATACTCCTGTTGGGTTCCTTACGTGATAAAGAAGTAGGAGTTTATCGTATTCCTTAAAAACGACCAGGATTTGGTGGCATATCTGTCTTACGATGAAAAGCCGGGAATGCAGGCAATCAGGAATATTGCGAATAGAAGTTGTGTAGAAGTCTTCAATAGATGGTTGAATTAGGCACACTTTAAACATATTGAATATTTGGGAAGAATATTGAGAATATCAAGACTAATGAAAGTAAAGAGTAAAAAACTATCCTTGATAAACCGACGTTGAAAGGATAAATTTGTACCAATTTTGTTAAGATGAGTTTTTCTAAAAGTATAATAGCAAGAATGTACCTGGAGGTTTTTACAACAGTATGACTTATTTAGAATCTTTCATACTCGGAATTGTTCAAGGTTTAACGGAGTTTTTGCCGATTAGTAGTTCGGGGCATCTTGTTATTTTTCAAAAGCTGTTCGGAATATCATCAGAAAATATATCTTTTGAGATATTTGTTCATTTTGGAACACTGCTTAGCGTGATCGCCGTCTATTATCTTGATTTATGGAAAATGATAAAGAGTTTTGTAAGAGGTATTACTCATAAAGATATTGGATATACGTTTAAGAGTGATTCGTATTTTAGGTTAAGTGTATTTGTAATTATAGGGACGATTCCTGCTGTTTTTGCTGGATTATTTCTGAAAGATTTTATCACTTCAATATTCCATAATGTCGGTCTTGTTGGTATAACTCTGATTATAACGGGATTGATTCTATTATCTACAAGATTTGTAAAGATAGAAGGAAAATCATTGAGCATTGGTAAAGCATTACTAATAGGTGTTGCTCAGATGTTTGCAATTCTGCCCGGTATTTCTCGTTCTGGCTCTACAATTAGTACAGGTCTCTTTCAGGGAGTTTCAAGAGTTGAATCAGCAAGATTTTCATTTTTACTGGCTGTTCCGGCAATTTTAGGTTCAATGGTATTGCAGATTGGGGATTTTTTTACTGCAAATACTATAGGGATACAATTGGGAGTACTATTAGTTGGTTTGGTCGCATCATTCATTATTGGATATATTGCCATTCGTTTTCTGCTTAGAGTTTTGCAAAGTGGGAAATTCAGCTGGTTTGCACCATATTGCTTTTTAGGGGGTTTGTTTGTTTTAACCCTACGAGGTAACTTTTAATATATAGCACTATATGTTAGGTTAATATTAACGTATACAAACAACATATTGTATAGAAAAACAATAAATGACGTAGTAGGGTTAACATTCTTGAGGTAAAATAAAAGAAAATAGAAGATGTGAATAGATAGGAAACTTTAAGAAAATTAATATCCCAACTTATTTTGAAGAACTTGATTTAATAGAAAAAGGAGGAATTAAGCCGACGTATTTTATATACGGCGACGATTTTTTTTTGCAGGAGGAAGCGATAAAGGCGATTTGTCAATCCTTCACTAAAACTGGAGGCTTGCCTGATCGAAAAATATTTTACGGTGGTGAAAAAACCGATGACTCATTTATTCAAAGTTTGGTGAGTGTTGGAATGTTTTCTTCCCGGCAAATAGTTATTTATAAAAACATAAATCAAATTTCAATTCCTGTCAGGAAACAATTATTGCAATATCTCGATAATCCTGATGTAAACACACTGCTGATATTAGCAGCGGTTGGGCAAAAATATTCTAAGTTTATCGAGTCTTTGAAAAGAAAATCCAGGGTTATTTCTGTCTGGACACCCCAACCAGGATCTTTCCCCGGAATTGTGTTCAGGTATCTTGAGAAGAAAGGCTATAAGCTTGCACCGGATGCACTTGAACTTTTAGTTTCTTCGACGGATGATTCCCTGTCTCACACTTTTTCAGAATTAGAGAAAGTTTTACTTTATATTGGAGAGAGGAAATCAATTAATGCGGACGATATACGTTTTATTGTTGGCGGATCTAAAAAATATCAAATGTCAGATTTTATCGATGCCGTTGGTAATTGTGATCTTTACAATTCAATAGATATTTGTATGGCGCTTATTGAGACAGGAGTTAAAGTACCGTATTTTGTTTCGTCTCTCTATAACTATTTTGTAAACGTTTGGGCTTACCCTAAGGTTCACATAAAATATTCTGAAGTAAAACCGTGGGAAAAATGGAAAATACTTAAATATAGAAAGGGTTATGAAAATTATAAAAATTGTGATTTTGGATTTATTATTAATAGATTAACGGATGTGGATTTGAAGTCAAAATCTGTTAATTTATCAACTGAGGAACTGATGATACCATTATTGTACGAAATAATTAGCTCAAAGAAAAGGAAAGATGGGAAATAGATTTAAACTTACTGATGAGGAATTAATTCGCAGGTTTCAGGCTGGTGATGAAGAAGCCTTTGAGGAAATTGTATATCGTTATTCTAATAGATTAATGAACTTTGCTTACAGGTTTGTTTTAGATAAAGAGGAATCTGAAGACATTGTTCAGGATACTTTTTTAAAAGTTTATCAAAATAGGCATGCTTATAGAGAAATAGCTAAATTCTCTACGTGGATTTATACGATAACAGGGAATTTAGCGAAAACTGTCCTTCGTAAACGCCGTAATCGAAAGATGTTTTTCTTTTCCAGGATGGGGCCGGAGAAAAAGGATATGGATTTTCCTTCTAAGGATAGAAAACCGGAAAATAAAATTGAGAGGCAGTTTGACGAACGCATAATTCAACGAGCTATTCAAAAATTACCGGAACATTTTAGAACGGCAATCATTTTAAGAGATATTCAGGAACTTTCTTATGAAGAAATTAGTAATATAATCAATGCGCCATTGGGAACTGTGAAATCAAGAATAAACCGTGCTCGTTTACGTTTACAAGAGGAACTTGAACAATTAAAAAGGAAATGAAAATTAATATGGAGGCAACGCAAATATATGATAAGTTGTTACCAGTTTAAAAATTATATATCAGACTATGTTGATAAAGAGATTTCTTTTCACAACAGAAAACGTGTTGAGGAACATTTAGAGAACTGTTCATCCTGTAAAGCACTATTTCAATCAATTTTGAATATCAAGAAAAGTATGAGTAGTTTTACTAAAGTTGCTGTTAGTGATGATTTTATGCTAAAACTTAAAGATAGGATTCTGGCAGACCGCAATGCACGTATTCAATCATCACAAAAAAAGGCTTTTTCCCTTAATAAAATACCATCTTTCGCTTATGGTTTTGCTGCCGCTCTTCTTATAGTTGTTGCGAGTTTTTTTATTTTCAGATATCAAAAATATGGTAGCTCAACGGCTGTTGCACCTCCGATTGTCCAGGAGCAAATTCAGAAAATGTCGCCTAATTCTCCTCATTCCACTGTTCCTGCGGGTCAAGTCTCTCAGGGTCAGTACGTTTCGTCTAATGACGAGAAGTCAGATGTTGATTCTTCTCGAATGAAATATTATCAGGGACAGAGACAGGAGCAAACACCTGATAAAAGCCTTCAAGATAGAATAAAAACTGTCAAAGACCAGCGTTAATCTAATTAATAAATTTCCATCATCTTTTATTTAACATTGATTTTACATAAAGTTAATAGTATTTTAGACTACTTTGTGAATGGAGATGTATGAGTAGTTTAAAAAAGATTTGGATTATAAGTTTAGTTTTAATTATTGTTTTATTTTTATTTTTTGTTTACCCGCGGATAGAATTAATGGGGAATATACCTGTTGCATTTCAATGGGTTTTTAGAATTCTTGTTTTTATCGCGATTCTATCTTTTACTATTTTCATTCTTGTTGAATTGAACAATTGGCATTCTAAATATTCAGAATTAGAAAGAGCAGAGGTATCGGAGAAATCGAGAGCTGATTCCAATACTGAAAATGCGAGGGGTTTAGGATTAAGTCTTCCAATTGACCCTGAGAAAAATTACCAAAAGATGACTAAGCAGATATTGAAGCTTGTTCAATCTTCACTTATGGCACAGACAGCTTTTGTCTATTTATTTAACGAAAACAAAAGTCACTATACACTTCAGGATTTCTATTCTTCTGTTGATGTTAATCTTACTGAGCAATTTCAAGCAGAAGGTTCACTCTTTGGTGAATATCATTTAAATGCACAACCGATAAACTATAGCGCTAGTGAGTTAGATGAGGGAAAGCTCGTTTTTTATAAAGTTATTCCCAGAGTAGGTTCTTTAATGATTATTCCGATTGGAATGTCAAAAGCACAATTTGTTGGATTTTTAGGCTTGGACAGTGTTGATGAAGAGGCATGGGGAGAGGACGATATTGAGCTTGCTTCCTCGTTTACTAATATGTTTTCAACTTCTGTTTGGCAGATTGACGTTATTGATAGGCAAAAAAATCAAATACAATTTTTCCAGGATATTAATAAATTGAATACAGATTTATCTTTGGGAGTTGACCAGTTAGATTTTTACAAAGTTGTTGCTAATATATGTCGAAAATTCCTTGATTTTGATAAACTCACATTAGCAATTCTGAAAAATGAAGAGAATCAAGAATTGTTAATTGAATATGTTGATGGATACGAAGCTGATTATAGTATTGGACATAAGATAAAAATAGTGGGAAGTCTTTGGGAGAATTTGATCATTAAGGGTCAACCTGTAATGGTTTCGGATTATGACGAATCGGATATTGAATTCAGGTTTCAAGATGGAGATAAAGAATCATTCCCTTTCCGTTCTTGTCTGGGTGTTCCTCTTATGGTTGGGAGAAAGCGATTTGGGGGATTGCTTTTAGAAAGTTTTAGTGCTGGGAATTTTTTGCCTGAAGTAGCTAAGACATTGAAATTTCTAGGGAAAAATTTAAGTGAAATAATAAATCGGATGACTATATATCGATCGATGAAAGAACTTGCAATGATTGATGGGTTGACAGGGATCCAGAATCACAGAGCGTTTAAGGAAAGGTTACAGGTTGAAATCGATAGATGTCGTCGTTATGGAAGTACTTTAACCTTATTCATTCTTGATCTGGATAAATTCAAACGTATTAATGATACTTATGGACATCTACACGGTGATTTTGTGTTAAAAAAGATTTCAAATATTATCCGCGGAAGTGTACGAACAGTTGATGCTGTTGCTCGGTATGGTGGTGAGGAGTTCGCAGTAATTTTGATTAATTCTGATAAAAAGGGTTGTTATAATACTGCTGAACGAATACGGAGTAATATTCAAAGTTTCTTGTTTGAAAAGGATGGAATGAGAGAAAAGATGACTATTAGTATAGGCATATCTGAATATCCGGCTGATGGTGATGATCTTCAAACTGTCATTGCAAATGCAGATATGGCAATGTACCAGTCTAAAAGAAATGGTGGTAACAAAGTTACAATATATGATCATGAATTAGAATCTTAAAGGAGTATTGAAAATGGCTAAAAGATCCAGGGGAGGTTTTGCTGCAAAGGTGGCAAAAGCGTCAGTTGATTTTAAAATACATTGCCCGGTGTGTGGAGAAGCAATCGAGATTGTAAAGCATATTAGCACAGTTAGTAATCCAGAAAATAATACGGTGCGATTCAAAGAGAGAATGATAAAGGTTTGTAAGTGCAATAGAAGTGAGATTTATAAATAAATATTATCTTTAACCGTTCACGGAAATTGTGCCAAAGGCATCCCTGCGGGAGAAATTAGAAATTAGAAAAAGAAATGAAAAGAGTCTATGAGTTAGATGTTTATAAACTGGCAGAAGAGTTGTCAGATATGGTTTGGTTCGACTTTGACAAGTGGAATAAAAAAGTTCAAAACACTATAGGTTATCAGATAATACGATCATCTGACAGTATAGCAGCGAATATAGCCGAAGGTTATGGGAGATATACTCCCTCTGACAGAAAAAAGTTTTATATATATTCAAGGGGATCTCTTGAAGAAACCAAATCATGGTTACGGAAACTCATCAGGAGAAAAGTTTTATCTGATTCAGATGCATCACGATATCAAAAAGTAATTGCTCCGCAGGTCACAACGGACTCCTTTGGAGAGTCCCGTTGGGGAAAAACTTGGACCCAAATTGAATGCGTTTATCAACAGTACTAAATTATGATCCCGATAAGCTCGGGACTAATTTCCAATTTCTAATTTCTAACCGTGAACGGTTACTATTATCTACTTATTTATACTTAAGAGGTTGTACGTTCTCCTGTTTTTGGAAACGAATCCATCGCCTATTCATTCAATATAATCGAGAAATCAAGAGAGACTCGTGAATAACAAGGTTAAGGTAAATATAGCTATTTCGGTTTTTGCTGTAATGGCATTCTCATTTATTCCATGGTGTGCAAGTCAGCAGCAGTTAAGTAAATCGAAGATAAAGCCTCAAACGACGGATATTAAATCCAAAGAAAGCAAATCGTATAATTCCAGGGCTATTCAGCATTTCATGGATGGGGAAACATATTCACTCCAGGGCGACTATGCTATGGCTGTTATAGAGTATTTGGATGCTCTGCAGTATGATACTACCTCTTCTACAATATATGTATCTCTTGGGAAAGCATATATTAACCTTGGGAAGATTGATAATGGTATAAGAGCTCTGGAGAATGCAATTAGATTAGATAGTACTGATTATGAAGCAAGAGAGATTCTAGCACAGGTCTATTTTCTTTCTGGTAAAACTGAAAAAGCCGAGAGAGAATATGAGGTTTTAAACAGAGCCAAGCCTGATGACCCTGAAATTCAATACCAACTTGCTATTATTTACCTGAAAATTAATAAAATACCCAAAGCACTTGAAATTTATGAATCGATTTTTAAAAAGGATTCAACCCAGAGTGAGGCTTTGGAAAAGGCTGCAGAAATTTCGATTATAAGTAAAGATTTAGAAAAAGCCATTTACTACTATGACTTATTGATTAAGCAAAATCCAGAAAACCTGAGATATCTTAAGAGCCGGTCTGAGTTGTCAATAGTGAAAAATGATTTTGATACCGCTATTGATATTTATAAGAAACTTATAATTAAAGTACCAAACGATCTCGAAATTCGCGAGATATTAGGAGAAATCCTTTCGAGAAGTAATAGATATGAAGAGGCAAAAGATTTTTTAGAGCTATTTATTAAGGAATATCCAGATAGGAAAGCCAGTTACATTAATCTGTCCTTACTTTTAATGAGAAATGATAAATATGAAGGTGTAGTAAATTTGCTGGATTCTGTTATATCAAAATTCCCTGAAGATCCAATATTACTATTAATAAAAGGTACCGCTTTAAATTACTTAGAAAGATATGATGAAGCTGAAGTGTCATTAATTGAAACGCTTAAGCTTGATCCCCAAAATACTCAGGGGCGTCATATTCTTGCGGCTGTGTGGGATACATGTAAAAAGTATAATCTTTCGGATAGTCTGTATGAAAGAATTATCATGGATAGCCCAGATGATGATATAGCGTTAAATAATTATTCATACAGCCTGGCTGTTCGGGGCGAGAATCTTGGCAAGGCATTGGAAATGGTAAATAAAGCACTTGAAAAAAATCCTGAAAACGCTTCCTATCTTGATACTAAAGGGTGGATACTATATAAGCAGGATAAATTTGAAGATGCTTTGATATATGTTGAGAAATCACTTTCAATCGAGAAAAATAATGCTGAAATAATGGAGCATCTCGGTGATATATATTATAGATTAAAAAAACACGATAAAGCAAATGAGTATTATAAACGTGCTTATAGTATCGATTCTAAGAATGAGAATCTTAAAAAGAAGATTTCCGAATAAAGTATTTATTCTTTTTTTATTGGCTATTATCCTGTGTATTACATTTTCTGAATGTGCATTTATATCAACAAAAAAGATAAAGCATGGGACTTTTAATATTAGTGATTTAAGGAATCATGAGAATTCCATCAAAGATCTTAGATTCCTTTCTGAAATTGGACGTTTAACAATAGATTCTGATGAAATAAATCTTACGCTTTCCGTAAAATTTCAATTTAGGACAATAGATAGTTTGTACATTCAACTCACTGACCCTATTGGAAGAAAATTTGCTGAAGTTTCTCTGGATGGAGACGAATATTCGATTTGGCTTCAGAGATCGGGTGAATTTTATTCGGGGTATGAACTGCCGGTTGAGTTTGAGGATTATCCCTTCGCAGCGTTGACATTTGGGGAATTGAGAAGGATTCTACTGGGCATACCGCTGTTTAAAACCAGCCAAATAGAAGAAATACAGGATAATCATACGATAGAATTCTTATCCCAAAGAGGGGAAAAAGTTCAATATATTTTTAAAGGAAGTCCTGTACATTTAGATAAGATTTTGATGATTTCCGATACCGGTAATATCAAAGCAAAAATGAAATATGAAAAATATGCTGTTGTAAATGGTATATTTGTCCCATCAGTTTACACTATTGAAGGTGGTGAGAAGAATTTCCTGATAAAAATTCGCATCTCCCATTTCTCTACCGATTTGTCTAAATTAATGATGTGATTTAACTTTTATTAGAGGAAAACATGAATAATAGTGTCAAAAAAGGGTTGGTTTCGGTCGTGGTACCGGTTTTTAATGAAGTAGAATCGCTGGAAGAATTGTATAGGCAGATTACAGCGGTTTTTGAGAAAGAACCTTATGAGCTTGAGGTTATCTTTGTCGATGACGGCAGCCGCGACGGATCTTACGAGGTCGAACAGGAACTCGTGAATAGCAACAGCAATACAAGGGTGATTCGCTTTCCCGCCAACCGGGGCAAGGCCGCAGCCTTAAATGACGGCTTTGCCGCCGCAAATGGTGAATTCGTTGCGACTATCGACGCCGACCTGCAGGACGATCCGGAAGCTATCCCCCAAATGATTGAATTGATAAAAAAAGAAAAATATGATCTGGTCTCCGGCTGGAAGCAGGCTCGCAAGGACCGTTTTATTAAAAAGCACACATCAAAAATATACAATTTCGTCACCCGGATCATGACCGGCATTCCGCTCCACGATATGAATAACGGACTAAAAGTCTACAAATCCGAGGTCGTCAAAACCATCAGCGTATATGGAGAGATGCATCGCTTTATTCCGGTTCTTGCTAAAATGAATGGCTTTAAAAGCGGTGAAATGAAAGTACGTCATTTTCCACGGAAATTCGGAAAAACCAAGTATGGGATCAGCCGTTTTTATAAAGGATTTCTGGATTTACTCACCGTTCTGTTTACCTCTAAGTTTTTACGCCGGCCTATGCATTTTTTCGGACTCTGGGGAGTAATCTTTTTAGGCGTTGGCACAATTGCAGAAATCTATCTGTTAGTACTGAAATTTGCTTTTGGAGAACCGTTCCAAAAGCATATCGCCCTTATGATATTAGGGGTGCTGCTTATCGTATTCGGCATGCAGTTCTTCTCACTGGGACTTATCAGTGAGATGATCGCCTATCACCAGAAATCAAAGAAACAATGAAACCGTATCTTTTTTCTATAATTGTGCCCACATATAACCGGTCCGGCGAGGTCATCGATTTAATTCAATCATTTAATAATCAGAATTTTCAGCACGATCGCTTTGAAGTGTTGCTAATTGACGATGGCTCAACCGATGACACAGAGAAAAGAGTCAACGAGTTAACATCGCAATCGGATTTCAGGCTACGATTTTTCCGTAGAAATCACGAAGGTCCAGGACCTGCCAGAAATCACGGTATGAGCCAGGCTGAAGGCGAATATTTTCTCTTTATTGATTCCGATTGCATTGCCGATGTGGTGTGGTTATCCAATCTTGCCAGGGCAGTGGAAGCCGAAAAACCTGAAGCCTTCGGCGGTCCGGATTCTGTTCTGGATAGTTTTACACCACTTCAAAAAGCCATTGATTATGCAATGACGTCTTTTATTACTACCGGTGGAATGCGCGGTCACTCGAAAAAGAAACTGGCGAAGTTCTATCCCCGCAGTTTCAATATGGGAATTCATCGCTCGATATATGAAAAGTTAGGCGGCATGGGAACTTTAAGACACGGACAGGATCTGGAATTCAGTCGGCGGATCGTCGCCAGCGGAGCTAAAGTCATTTCGGTTACCGATGCTGTTGTATACCACAAGCGGAGAACAAGTTTACGTAAATTTTTCCGGCAGATGTTCAACTGGGGAGTGGCAAGAATAAACCTGACAAAAATGGATAAAGCGATTCTTGAGCCCTTGCATTTTATTCCCGCGATTGGTTCCGTGGGATTTACTTTACTTTTAATTTTATCAATATTAAGTTGGTTTATCTTCAAAATTTGGCTTGTGTGCTTTGGAATCGCCATATTAATAATGATAATTATATTTTTTGACGCATATCGACGTTATAAAGACCTGAAAGCCGCCCGGCTGGCGCCGATCGTGGCGGTTTGTCAGGTTTTCGCCTACGGATACGGATTTACAACAAATTATATCCGCCGAATAATTTTCGGCAAAGGCGAATTTACCGGTTTTGTGAAAAGGTATTATAAGTGACGGAAGTAATTGAACGACACCTGCGCTCTTATCACGAACAGTACTGGTATGCCGAGAATGTTCTCGAAAAATTCCTGGAAATTTCTGGCTCAGGTCCTCTGTCAATCTGCGAAGTTGGACCTGCTGAGGGTGGAGCCCTGAAATATTTTGCTGAAAAAGGTCATTACTGTTACGGAATCGAATTTTCGGAAATACGGTACAATAATTCAATAATTTTAAATAATAAGGAAGATATCCTTTTTCTCAGGGGCGATATAACGAAACCCGACACCTATTCAAACCAAATTGATTTATCCATGGACATCATCATTTGCCGGGACGTTATCGAACATATCGACGCCGATCAAAAATTTATTGCTCTTCAGAACATGACGACATTGTTTAAGCCCGGCGGCAGAATGTTTATTTCCTTTCCGCCAAAATATTCACCCTATGCCGGACATCAGCAGGTAGCCCCCAAAAAACTGGTCAAGCTGCCCTATTTACATCTGCTGCCGGATCGTTTATACAGACGGTATTTATCGATGATGAGAATGCGGGTCTCTTCGGGACAGGGGCTTCTGGATACGAAGCATAAACGGTTGTCAATCAGGGATTTTGAAAAAATAGTTTCAGACTTGAATCTGAGCTTCATGAAAAGAGAATATTATCTGATCCGTCCCTGTTACGAATCGAGATTTCACCTGCGCCGAATGAAAGCACCTTTCAGTAAGAACGTGGTACTGAGAGAATATTTTACCCTGGGAGCCTTGTATTGTCTGACCAGGTGAAGAGGGTTTTGTTTATTTCCTATTACTGGCCCCCTTCGGGGAAAGCCTCCCTGCACTGGCCGCTTAATATCACCAGACATTTGCCAGAATTTGGTTGGGAACCCATTATTCTGACCGTTGAAAACGAGTCTTTTACAGTTAAAGACGAAAGCCTGCTGAAAGAAGTTCGACCGGATCTGAAGGTTATTAAGACTCGTGCGTTCGAGATCTTCAATGTTTACCGCCGCTTCATGGGTAAAAAAAAGCATGAACCGTTATCTGTTTCAGAAACAATGTCCACAGAAAACAAAGGACTCAGGCATCGACTCTCTCTCTGGATTCGCATGAACCTTTTTGTGCCCGATGCCCGGATCGGCTGGTACTGCAGCGCTGTAAGAGGCGGCAAGAGATTGATTAATTCTCTGAAAAATGAAACAAGTCATCCTAAACCTGTTCAGGCGATTATTTCGATCGGAACACCCCACAGCACTCACTTAATCGGCAAAAAACTGGCTCAGATTTTCGATATTCCTCACCTGCCCTTTTTCAGCGATCCCTGGACTTCCATATCCTATTATCGACATTTCAAACGCAATTTTCTGGCTGAAAGACTCGATAACTATTTTGAAAAATCGGTTCTGAAAAATGCCCAGAGGGTGATTTTTGTAACCCAAAATACCCGTGATGAATACATCCGGAAATACAACTTTCTCAAGGATAGAACCGATGTTTTATACTGGGGCTACAATGAGGCTGATTTCGCAAGACTGGATGAGTCTTCCAAAAATACTGTGGAACCCGAAATTCTCCTTCACGCCGGTAATCTCTTTGACTATCAAAATCCGGTCAATTTCTGGCAGACCATCCGGAAACGAATCGATTTCGGCAGAACGATGACTCTGAAATTTACGGGGACTGTCGGGTCAGAAATCAGGAAATCCATCAAGGAAAACGGCTTGTCCGACTATTGTGAATACCTGGGTTTTCTACCCTATTCCCAATTATTAAAGGAACTCAGTGCGGCAGACTATCTCCTGGTTTGTCCCTACGACAGCCGACATGTCCCTGGTAAATTATTCGAATACCTCAGAATCGGTAAGCCGATAATTGCCTTCTGTGACGACAATACCGAAATAAGTAATATCCTGAAAGAAACCAGAGCCGGGATGCTGTTTCCCTATAATTCCAGCGGCTCGGAATTTTTTGAACGATTGAATGAACTTAAAACCGATATAGCCAAAGTGAAGCGGTTTGATCGTTATAACATTTCCAAAGAATTATCAAAAATTCTGGATAATGTATTAAGCGCAAAAGCCTATTAATTATATTGGATGACGGGGCTAGCCTTTTAAATTAGCAAAGCTGTAAATGAACCTGAAGAGCAACTAAAAAATTGACTAATTCCGAATCAATAAATACCAAGATAAACTTCAGAGGGAAGACATTTAAAAAATTCCTTTTTAATACTTCCTGGCTGTTTACCGAAAAAGTCCTGAAACTTCTGATCAATTTTATCGTCGGGGTTTATGTTGTTCGATACCTGGGATTGGTCCGAAACGGGATGCTGGCGTATGCTCTGAGTGTCGTCGGAATTCTGACCGCGATTACAACAATCGGTCTCGGTGAAATCGTTGTCCGGGAATTATTGACTGACGAGAAGAAACGAGATAAGATTTTAGGCACCTCTTTCTTTTTAAAATTCTTTTCATCGGTCGTCATATACGCCTTAATTATCATCTATTATTTTCATAATCGTGATATTCAGAATCTTCTGCTGCTAATCATAGCTAGCTCTATCATCTTTAAACCTTTTGAGGTGATTGATGCCTATTTTAAATCCCGGGTCCTGTCTAAATATCCGGTTCTGGTAAAAACCATTAGTGTCATTCTCACGGATTGCGGGAAAATCCTCCTAATTTTGTATAAAATGCCTCTGGTCTATTTTGGGGCATTTGTCTTTGCCGAGATTTTTCTGGCAGCGGTTGGTTATATAATTATATTCAAAAAACAGGAACTGAGCATTTTTCAATGGCGTTTTGATTGGAATATCGCAAAATCGCTCTTTAGGGATTCATGGCCGTTGATGTTCTCATCGCTTGCAGTGACCATCTATATGAAGGTCGACAAGATTATTCTGAAAGTGATGCTGGGAGACGCGGCGGTTGGTCTGTATGATGCTGCTGTCAGGCTTTGTGAGGGGTGGTATTTTATACCCGTGGCAATTTCGTCCTCGTTATTCCCGGCAATCATCAGCGCCAGGAAAATAAGTCGGCGACTCTATGACAGTCGTCTGCAGAAACTATACGATCTGTTAGCCTGGATTTCGATTCTGATTGCGATCCCGGTTTCCTTGTTTTCACGACAGATTGTTCAATTCCTGTATGGCATCAAATTTATCGAAGCTGCACCAGTCCTGATGATTTATATTTGGGCAGGTGTCCCTGTGTTTTTAGGTGCTGCTAACAGTCAATATTTGATAACGGAGAATTATACAAAAATTTCATTTGCCCGTACATTGGCCGGTATGATAATCAACATAGCTCTTAATATAATCCTGATTCCAATTTATGGGATCAAGGGAGCGGCGATAGCGACTTTAATTTCATATACGGCAGCTACATTTTTTATTCTGTTTATTCCCAAAACGCGGAAGCAGATAGGGATGATGATCAAATCAATTTTCTTTATTAACCTTTTTCATATTAAATTTAGAAGATGATTGAAAAAATTCAAATTCTATTAGGTTTACTGTTTCATCCCCGTAATTTTCGAACCCTATTGTCGCTCAGACATCGCGGCTATTTGGTTGACACTGGCTGGTTTAAAAGTGCCGAAAAGAAAATACCCATCAACAAAAACGGTCAACCAATCCCCTGGTATTCTTATCCATTCCTGAGTTTTATTGAGGCGCGTTTGAAGAATAATTTCCGCGTTTTTGAATACGGTTCGGGGAATTCCACGATTTGGTTGGCAAAAAGAGTTGGCAGTGTTAAAGCAGTGGAACATAATCTAAGTTGGTTTATGAAGATATCTTCGAATTTACCTGATAATGTTGAGATAGTGCATCGGGAAGCAAATGATGAAAAGGAATATTGCCGGGAAATCTTCAATTCCGACACTCAATATGACCTGGTGATTGTTGATGGCGTTCAAAGGAATTGTTGATAAGAGCGAAATAAAAAAAATCATGAGAAGAGAATTGGAAAATATTGTAAAGACCTTTTTAGGTGGATATTCCAACAAATCCTACTCTCAGGAAGGTGAAGATATTATTCTAAGAAAGATATTTGGCATGAGAAGAAATGGTTTCTATATTGATGTTGGCGCTCATCACCCTATTAGATTTTCAAATACATACTATTTCTATAGACGAGGTTGGTCTGGAATTAACATCGATGCAATGCCCGGCAGTATGAGAATGTTCAATATAATTAGAAGGAGAGATATTAATCTCGAGTTGGCGATCTCAGATAAGAAGGAAATTCTCACGTACTATGCGTTCAATGATCCAGCTTTGAATGGCTTCACAAAGGATCTATCTGAATATAGAGAATCAGATAAATATAAGATAGTATTTAAGAGAAAAATTGAACCATGTCGCTTGGATGAGGTTTTAAATGAATTTATGCCTAAAAATAGAAATATTGATTTTTTATCAATTGATGTTGAAGGATTCGAATTGAATGTTTTGAAGTCTAATAATTGGGAAAAATACAAGCCAGCCGTTGTTTTAACAGAAGAATTAAACAATAATTTACTTGAATTACAGAAATCTGAGATTTTTAGATTTCTAACAGCTTTGAACTATACATGCATAGCAAAGACTTTTAACACAATGTTTTTTATTAATAAACAAGTTTAGTAATAGTTGGTCATATTGGAATGCTGAAATGATTAACCTTGCTCCCATAGTTTTATTTGTTTATAACAGACCTGAGCATTTAAAAGAAACTTTCTTGCATTTATTGAAAAATAACATTGCTGAAAGCTCAGATCTCTTCATTTATTCCGATGGTCCGAAAAACAGCGAGGATTCGATAAAAGTCAAAAGTGTGCGTGATTACCTGAAGACCATCTCCGGTTTTAAGACGATCCGAATCATCGAGAAAGAGCACAATAACGGCTTAGCTAACTCGGTAATTGTCGGCGTATCAGAGGTCTTGCAAAAATATCCAAAAGTAATCGTAGTTGAAGATGATCTCCGGGTATCGGTAGATTTTCTGTCTTTTATGAATGCCGCCCTGGATTTTTACTCGCAAAATCCTAAAATCTTTTCAATTTCCGGTTATAACTTCCCAATCGATATTCCGACAGATTATTACTACGATGTCTATTTATCCTACCGGGCATCTTCCTGGGGTTGGGCAACCTGGCGAGACCGGTGGAACAAGGCAGACTGGGAAGTGCAGGATTATCAGGAGTTTAAAAAAGATAAAAATGCTCAACGTCTGTTTAACCGCGGCGGAGAGGACTTGACGCCAATGCTGCACAAACAGATGAAGGGTGTAATAGATTCCTGGGCAATCCGCTGGGCGTACAGTCATTTTAGGAATGATGCCTTTTGTATATTTCCCGTAAAATCCAAAGTTAAAAATGTAGGAACTGATAGCAGCGGAACTCACTCCGGGAATACAAAGAAATACAATGTTGCGCTTAATGATGATAATAGAAAAGTGGTATTGACACATAATCTAACATTAAATGCTGAAATCCTACAGAATATGAAAAAGTTTGTTCAACCTTCTCTTTTTAGAAGATTTCTAAATTTTACGAAATACCGATAAAAACCTAACAGACGTTTTTATATGAAATGTAAAATTTGCTCTGGAATAACTAATGCTGTTTTTTCGGCAATGGTGTTACATAAATATACAGTTAATTACTTTTATTGTGATCATTGTGGCTATCTCCAGACTGAAGATCCCTACTGGTTAGAAGAATCATATAATTCAGCGGTTAGTATGGAAGATACTGGTTTGCTAAAAAGAAATTTACTTTTAAGTAAAAGGTCTTCGGTAATAATTAATTTCATTTTTAATAGGAATGGTAAGTTTCTCGATTATGCGGGAGGTTATGGGATATTTGTCAGGTTGATGCGTGATATGGGTTTTGATTTTTATTGGAGCGATCCTTTTGCACAAAATCTCTTAGCCCGGGGATTTGAACATACCGGAAAAGAAGGTGTTGATTTATTAACAGCATTTGAATGTTTCGAACATTTTAGCAACCCCATCAAAGAAATTAAGACGATGCTGAAGATCTCAAAAAACATCCTCTTTTCAACAAGGGTGTTTAAAGGTTCTCCCCCTAATCCTGATCGGTGGTGGTACTATAATTTTAATACCGGTCAACATGTCTCTCTCTATTCGATAAAGACGTTACAGTATATCGCGAAAAAATATAATCTTTATCTCAATACGAATCATAAGAGTTTTCATTTATTTTCTACTAAGAAACTGAATAATGTATACTTCAATTTCTTGTTGGGATTGAGTCAATTGGGAATGGTGGATATATTTAAATTATATCTAAAGAGTAAAACGAATTCGGACTTTGACTTGCTGACCAATAGAGGGAAAAATATTTAATTAGTCGGGTAACAATGAAAACAGGCCGGGGATTGGATCAGGTTCGTTTAATTAATTGATATACATTAATAAAATCTCGATCAGTATTTAAATTTTTATAGTAGCCTATCCTCTTAATTGAATTTTCGATATTCCTTTTTTTCCATGCTTTGTCGCATAATCCCTTTTCAATCAAATCGGCAATCTCCTCTGGATTAAGGGGATCGAAAGTATATTGGATATTGCCAATGGTCTCAGGCAATGAAGTCACATTTGAACAGATTACTGCCGCACCGTACCTCATCGACTCAAAAAGCGGACCGCTTCCGGCTTCATACAGAGTAGGAATAACGGTCAGTTCGGTAGTTTTATAGAGCCCTATTAAATCCTTTTCGGGCACGACTCCAAGAAACTTGACGTAATTTTGCAAGCCCAGTTTTTCGATTTCTTCCTCAATTGTTTCGAAAAATATGTTTTTATTGCCGGTACAAACCAGAAATGCTTCGACACTCCGCTCTTTTAATAGAGATATTGCTTTCAACAGGGTCAAATGATTTTTATGTTGCCAAGTTGCCGCCGGATAAAGGATAAAATGTTCCCTAATACCATATTTTTTTATCAGCTCTGACTTGGTTGTATAGTTGTTACTAACAAACCAGGAATTGGCTAAGGGCAACCGACAAACAGAAATTTTCTCTTCTGGTACCTGAAAGAATTTGATCAGGTCCTGCTTGATATGATCGAATGACACTACGATATGACTGGATTCGTCGATCGCCATTTTATAGATGATCGCCCGGTCTATTCTTTCCTGAGAAGTAAAAAACTCCGGGAAATGCAATTCCTGGATATCATGCATAGTTACAACAATGGGAGTTTTAATACCGTATACCGGTGATATTTTGAATGGAACATGCAACACATTCAGTTGCAAGTCATCGATTATGCTTCGGTATGGATTAAGAAAGATTGCCAGTTTTCGAATCAGATTAAAGCGAGTGAAATTAGGAAAATATTTATTAAAGTAAGTCTGATAGACATAATAGCTGGTATGGAAAAAAAAAGATAAAATAGAGCGATACTTAATTCCGATCCGTTTACGGTTGACAGGAATGGCTGTGATTTTTGGTTCCTGGAAAAACTGACCTAATCCCTCTTCCTGGTCTTTGGGATATATGAGGAATATTTCTTTAACCGTTTCTGCAGAGAGCAACATCTTTAAAATGCCGATGGAGTAGGTGAATATTCCACCGGCTCTCATGTTTGAATAATCAATAAAGAGACCAATCTTCATGTGTAATGTAATATCTTACTAAATATCTTTATAAAAAACTAGATTGTTGTTTTTGGGATCAACTCCTTCTGCCTTGAAACCAAAACCCTCATAAAGTGCTTTCGCTGATAAATTATCCGGATATACTTTCAACAAAAGTCGCCTGATTTTATTCACTTTACAGAATGTGATGGCATGCTGAACAGTCAGTGATCCTAAACCCTGACCGGCGAATTTTTCTGAAATAAAAAGACCATATGCTGGAATATCATAGCCGTCGTCAAATCCCCGTAACATATAAAATCCGGCTAACGCAGATCCAACAAACACCCCAAAAAAACAGTCCCTTACTGCTTTGGACAAAACCTCTGCAAACTTTCTTTCTGATATTTCGAAGGGGGTAAAATATTTTAAATACTCCGTGTCAGATTCGGATGTAAGGATATAAAGCGATTTGGCGTAGCTAGCGTCAATTCTTTTAATTTCTACGTTCAATAAAGATTTATAATTTATCATAAAACTCTTTAATCCTGTCGGTTATATAGATTACATCCTGTTCGGTCAAGTCCGGGTAGCTGGGAAGGATGATGCCCCGGTATGCCAAATTCTCTGCTACGGGATATTTTCCTCTATCCGATGTATACATGGGCATTGAATGGATAGGGAAAAATGTCGGGCGAGTTTCGATTCCGGCACGGCTTAAATGTTCTCTTAATCTGTCTCGTTTTTCGGCTGATTCGACAAGTATTGTAAACATCCAGTAAGTATGCACATTACCTTCGGATTCTTTTTGATATTCTACCGGCAAATCCGCCAGGTGCAGAAGGTACCATTTTGCCAGGCGCCTTTTACGGATAATTATATCATCAGCAACTTCCAATTGTGCCAATCCGATCGCCGCACAGATATTGGTCATCCGGTAATTATAGCCAATCACATCATGCCAGTATTCTCTGTGCGTTGCCAAGCCCTGACCTTTGATATGGACGGCACGGTCATAGAGCTGTTTGTTATTGGTGGCGATCATCCCACCCTCGCCGGTTGTAATGGTTTTATTCCCAAAAAAACTGAAGCAGGCAATATCTCCAAATGAGCCGGCAAATTGGTTTTTATATTTAGACCCGAATGCTTCAGCACAATCCTCGATGACGTATAGCTTATGCTCTGCGGCAATTTGACGGATAGAATCCATATCGCAGGGATAGCCGTATAAGTGAACCGGCATGATTGCTTTGGTGTGGGATGTTATTTTTCTTCTTATATCATCGGGATCTATCTGCCATGTATCATATAGAGAATCAACAAAAACGGGTTTTGCTCCGGTATAGGCGATTGAATTTACCGAAGCGATATAGGTAAAGGTTGGGACAATTACCTCATCGCCAGGGCCAATTCCGAAGGTTAAGAGGGCTAAATGTAGCGCAGCCGTTCCATTAGAAACTGTAGCGGCATATTTTAAATTAAGGTATTTTGAGAATTCGGTCTCAAATAACTCAACAAATTTACCTTTCGATGAAATCCAAGTGGATTCAAGGCATTCGTTTACATACTTCTTTTCATTCCCCTTAAGATGCGGAATATAAACCGGATATTTATACTTCATAAAAAAAACCTTAAATAATCGGAATAAGATAATAGAATTATGATATAACCTGCAATTTGCATTATGAAAAATCCATTTTATTTTAAATAAGGATTTCTTGGTAAATCGATTACTTTGTACGAATAAGATTTGAGAAGTTTTCGCAGCTCTTCATCCGGTTCAGCCTTGAAAATTATCGCAATCAGCATTGTATAATCAATCAAACCAAGCTTGCAAAAAATATTCTGAATACCAATGATGATTCTTAGTTTTAGAAAGGATCTGTCCAATTTTTCGGCTTTCGCCGAATCTAAACCCTTAAAAAAATAATCGTTCATTCCCCGAAAGGCAACGGTTCTCAGATTAATCCCCAGGACGATTTTTTCGATTTCTCTTCTTGACAGCCTATAAACATAATTCCCTACAGGTTCAAAGTCGTGCTTGCTGCTCCTCTTTCTGATAATCTTTCTGGCAAAATTTTTTAAGTTCCGCAGGGGAATCTGCATAAATCCCGAATCGATATAACTGTCACCGGGTTCAATGAAAACAATCCCTTTTTGAGCTACTCTTAACATTTCATATAATGCGATAACCGGTCGGGGGAAATGATGGTACGATTCTTTACATAAAACGAAATCAAAGCTGTTATCTTCAAATGATAACGCTTCCGCATTCTCCTTTTGATATTGTTTGATATAACTACGTTCTTTAGCCACCTTTAAAAGAACGTCTGAAATATCTGTGGCAATAACATTTAAGCCCTTTCCCTGAAGGTAGTGAGCATCCGAGCCATATCTTCCATCGCCGACTGTTAGCCATACTGCACCGGAGTATTTTTCGATTAACGGTAACAAGTTATCGTACAATCTCTGATGTCGCCATCCATCTGCGGTTCCCTGGGTGCACCAGTTTTGAGCGGTATTTTCATATTCCCCACCATCAATAAATTTAGAGTAATGGGATTCGTGGCTATTATAGCTTTTTTCTATAAAATTATTTTTATTATCCAAATCGGTTTTTCCTCACTGCATTCTTCAAATAAATCTAAACTCGCTGGAATTAAATTAACGATTATAGCACTTATAACCAAAATTATATTGATATTCCTTTCGTATCAAAAAATTTCCGAACTTACAGGTACAGGAAAATGAATAGATACTTTTATTGGCGTGTCTAGTTTAATTACTGGTTTATTTAATAAATTAAGGTTGATAAATTAATTCCTTTACGTTAAACTTCTATTTCAGGTTTCAGTTTGAAAAGAAAGAGAAATAATCGTAAAAAAGGAATAAAATATGACAAGTAAGAAAAAAACTTCTCGACAAGCAGCAGTTGTTCAAAATGAAAAGTCATTGCTAGACAAGATCAGTTTAAAAAACGGCATACTGATCAGCTTCCTTTTCATCATAATTACTCTTGTCATTTTTTATAAACCCTATGTCATTGATCGTTTGGAACCAATGGGCGGGGATAAAATCGGTGCAACCGGAAAAACCCATCAGGTTCGGGAATACAGCGAAAAAACTGGCGAACCGGCCTTGTGGAATCCCAATATTTTCTGTGGAATTCCAACCTATCATCGACTCTCACCAAAAGCGTTTCATATTGATCGCCTGATAAAATTCCTAAAACCTGTTCTGGATTGGAAAATCGGCTGGTTTATTCTCGCCAGTATCGGTATATTTTTAATCATACTGCAACTTGGTTTTGCATGGTACCTTGCCTTAGCCGCAACTGTTGCTTTCATGTTTCTGCCTCATTTTCAAGCATTGATTGAGGTTGGACATGATGCCAAAACCATGGCGATATTGGCTATGCCACTTGTATTTTACGGATTTCTAATATTCATAAAAAGAGTGGATATTTACTCATTGTGTTTTTTTATTCTCTCATTTTCACTGCAGATTCGCACCCAGCACTATCAGATTATTTTCTATACCTTGCTTTTGCTTTTAGCTATCGGTGTCTGGACAATTATTCAATGGATAAAAGAAAAAAAGATAGCTCATTTGTTAAAGACCCTCGCTCTTTTTGGTGTCGGGCTAATCATCTCAGTTCTCATGGTTGCCCAGCCCTTGTTTATCGCCAAAGAATACGCTCCCTACTCCACGCGCGGCGGTAAGGAAATCAACCTCCAGGAAAGTAAAGCGGGACAAACAGAAGAGAAAAAATCCGGCGGGGTAACTTTTGAATACGCTACCCAGTGGTCGGTTTCGCTCAAAGAATTGACGACGCTTATTTCACCGCGGTTTCTGGGTGGAACATCGGCGGAGATGTATAACGGTAAATCGGTGCCGCAGCTACGCGGCAGGCAATTGCCAACTTACTGGGGTAATATGCCATTCACTCAATCTTCGGAATATCTGGGTATTTTAATAGTGATTCTGGCAATTGCCGGCATCTGGTATAACCGTAAGAACGGGCTGGTAATAAGTTTATCAATTTTGTTAATATTCTCGATCTTGCTTTCTTTCGGACATCATTTCCCGCCGCTTTATAAATTGCTGTTCTATTATCTGCCCTATTTTAGTAAGTTTCGCGCACCGATGATGATTTTGGTATTAATCTCATTCATAGCAATTATTCTGGCAATGTTTGGGCTACGGTCAATAATTGAGCGTCTGGATAAAAAGAGGTTTAAAACACTTCTCTATATTTCAGGATTTTTTGCATTAGTAGGATTAGTGCCGGTGATTTTTCCTGATATGCTTTCATTTACATCAGCCAAAGATGCCCGGTTCGCTTCTAATCCGCAGGTTCTGGATTTACTCAGGCAGGTTCGCCTTGAATTTATGCGGACGGATACGATCAGGATGCTTGGTTTTATCGCGGCTTTCGTTGCATTAATAACCACTTACTTTATGAAGAAAATCAATAAAGACTTGTTGATTCTCGGCATTTTTCTTCTAATTGCCGTTGATATGATCAGCGTTTCCTGGCGGTTTATCAGTACGGCGCGATTGGTAAATCCAAAAAGTGTCGAACGAAATTATTTTAAAGAAACAAAATTTGATGAAATTATTTCCTCCGATCCTGGATACCATCGGGTCCTGGGACTCGGACAACTGTTCCAGAGTAATGATATGGCATACCGGCATCAGATTGTCGGTGGTTATTCAGCTATTAAACCGCAACTTATTCAGGATATTATTGACAACAATCTGTATCGTAAAGATGATCCGGCGAATTTTCTCAACTGGAATCTAATCAACATGCTCAATGCCAAATATATTTTCGCACCGGGCAATATTCAGGCTGAAGGATTAATTCCGCTGGATGTCAACCAAAGTCAGAAAACAATTTTGTATAAAAATGAAAACGCCTTGCCCCGGGCTTTTTTTGTGAATTCGGTGAAAAAGTTTGACGGTGAAAAAGAAGTTGTACGTTTCATGAATAGTAAAAATTTTAAACCCAGTGAATTTGCACTGACGACAGAAGAAATCGATACAGGCGCTGTTTACGATGTCTCCGGTATGCTAAGGATTACCGAATATACCCCCAATCGCATTTCACTACAGGTGGAAAATAATGGAAAAGTCTTTATTGTTTTATCCGAAGCCTATTATCCGAAAGGCTGGAATGCTACGGTTGATTCTGATCCTACCCATATTTACCAGGTTAATCATGTTTTAAGAGGGATAGAGATACCGGCAGGTGAACACGAAGTGAAATTTGAATTCAAACCAAAAAGTTATTACAGGGCTGCTGTAATATCTTCAGTTTTTACTTATTTGGTATGGGTATTACTAATCGTATTTACAATTGTGAGATATTATCCTGATTTGAAGAATGGACAGTTCTTTAAAAGAGTCTTATTAAAATAACTGTTAAGTTATGAGGCATAAAATGGATTGTATTTTTCTTGCTGCTGGTTTGGGAATAAGAATGAGCCGGACTATTCCCAAACAATTTATCCGTCTATTAGGTAAACCTATCATCGCCCATTCTTTATAAATCCTGGAAAGAGTTGATGAAATTACAAGGATGATTTTAGTTTATAATAAAGATTATCGTCAGATGTATGAAAACCTTATTGAGGATTATAATTTAACAAAATGTGTTCTAATAGAGGGTGGTAAAACAAGGCAGGATTCAGTTTGGAGTGGTTTGCAGACTGTTAAAAGTAAAAAAGTGATAATTCATGAAGCCTCCCGCCCAATAATAACTGAAGACTTTATTCAATCATTATTTCATTATCCTGAAGAAAAGGCAATTATTCCTGTGATTCCTGTTACATTTACAGTTTCACAGGGTGATGGTTACATGACGGCAGAGCTTGATAGGTCAAGGCTATATAATATTCAGTTACCACAACTTTTTAATACTGATACTTTAAGGAAAGCCCATGAAAATGCGAAAAAGGAAAATTATATTGCTACTGAAGATGGTATATTAGTTTTCAAGTTGGGCGAAAAAGTTCGCTTTATAACAGGGATGGAAAACAATATAAAAATCACTACCCCTCTTGATTTGATAATTGCAGAAAACCTACTAAGAGGAATTGAGAAATTATGATAAAAGACAGTGTAATTATTATTACCGAGGCAAGCTGTGGAATTGGAAAAGCGATGGCTATTCGGTTTTCTCAAAAAGGGGCAAAAGTTGTATTAGCTGCTCGAAGTGTAGATGAAATAGAAGCTAATGCTGTCAAACTACCCTCTCCTTACTTGATAGTGAATACGGATGTTTGCTCTGAAGTATCCGTTAAGAATATGGCTAAATATAGTATAGAACATTTTGGTAGAATCAATGTACTTATTAATAATGCCGGTTTTGTTGAACCGTTAGGTATAATGGAGACATCATTGGATATTTGGGATTTGACACTCAGGACTAATCTCACGGGGACTTTTTTATGTACCAAAGAGGTTATTAAGTATATGAAGAAGACAGGTGGGAAAATAATAAATATTGCATCGACAGCAGGTACAGGTCCAAGACCTGGATAGTGTGCTTATGCAGCTGCCAAAGCCGGTGTTATCAAATTTTCTTTGAGCATGGCTGAGGAACTAAGGTCGTACAATATTAAAGTTTTTTGTATATGCCAGGGCGGAACTGCTACAGATTTGCGAAGGAAATTAGTCCCGGATGAAGACCCTACTACAATTATGCAGCCAGTGGCTGTTGTAAATGTTGTTGAATATTGCTTGAATGGTTCTGCTAATGTACTTGAGGGACAGCCGATACTTGTTAGGAAAAGATAGAGAATTATTTGTAGAAAGCATGATAAAATTTACTTTGGATTATTTAATAAATGTTTCCAAAGGGTAGGCTATTACCACGAGAGTTAAGTGAATGGAAAGTATTATCTCTACATGTTTTTGTATAACTAAATTATTGAAATGTTAATTAAAAATTGTTGTTATAAGTTTTTTTAATCAAAGAATTCCCCGATGCTTGCATTATTGGTCATATAATATGAAAAAATTCCTTTTTATTGGCAAAATGAAATGCAGCCAACGTGATACCCCGGCGTTTGAGATGGGGAGAGTTCATTTGTATATAGAAAGAGACGTTGATGAAAACGATTATTTATCGTAATTCGGGAAATATTAAACGAATATTGATTTTGATAGCAATTGTATTGATTTTTTCATTATTGAGATATACTCAAATTGTTGTAAATAAATTAAGAGAGGATTCATCGAACCTCGTTCGTTTTTATGCTGAAGTATATGCCAAAGCTGCAACAGATTATGGTGAGCAGGATTTTAGTTTTATCTTTGATCAGATCATTAGAAAAATTTCAATACCAATGGTACTTTCACAAGAAATTGACAAAAAGCCGACAGCCTGGAAGGGAATTGGTTTGGATGAAAAAAATAATACAGATAAAAATTTAGCTAAAGTTCAAAGTCTAATGAATGAAATGGATTTATCTAATCAACCAATACCCTTGAAATATAATGGGAAGATTTTGGGATATATACATTATGGTGATACCGAATTGATAAAACGACTGAAGATGTTACCTTTTGTGGAAATTGCTGTGGTAGGCTTGTTCATTTTCCTGGGATATATGGGCTTTCACGTTATACGGAGCAGCGAGAAACGGTCTATTTGGGTAGGCATGGCAAAGGAAACAGCACATCAACTTGGAACACCATTGTCTTCAATGATGGGTTGGCTTGAATTGCTTAAGATAAAAGATAGACCTTTTGAAGAAGTTGATGAAATGTCAAAAGATCTCAAGCGTTTAGAAAAAATTACTACCCGATTCTCTAAAATAGGTTCTGTGCCATTTTTTCAATTAACACCGATAAATACAGTGATTGAAGATGCTGTTGAATATTATAAAAGACGGCTGCCACAGTTGGGCCCGAAGGTAAATCTTAATTTTGTTACAGGTGGAGATTATCAGGTGAAAATTAATGCCGACCTGTTTTCGTGGGCAGTAGAGAATCTGATTAAAAATGCACTTGATGCTGTTCCTGAAGAAAATGGTTCAATCGTGCTGTCAACAAAATTAGTGAAAAAGGGCAAATTTATTGCTGTTGATATAATGGATAATGGCAAAGGGATTTCAAAAAGAGACCGTAAAAATGTTTTTCGACCTGGATATAGCACAAAAAAACGCGGCTGGGGGCTTGGGTTGAGTTTAGCACAGCGCATTATAAAAGATTATCATCATGGTAAGATTTTTGTTAAAGAGAGCAAGCCTGGTGAAGCCACAGTTATGCGTATTCTACTTAAAAAATCTTAAGGGTTTCAAAAACAGTTAATTCCCAGAGATTGATTAACGCTTTGGACTTCTCAAATTTAAAATATTCTTCAATTTAGAGTTAATACATAGAAATATTAACCCTACAACGTAACTTGTAAAATATAGCACTATATGTTAAGTTAACATTAACATAAACAAACAACATATTGCATACAAAAGTACTAAATGACGTAGTAGGGTTAATATCGGGAAGTATCATTATCTTCTTGATTTTTGGTAGTTTTATATGTAATTATACCTGTATGGAAGAGAAAGGATATTTATGAAAAAGTACAGAATAATTAACCTCTTTACCTTTTTTGTCATCATGACTATTGTCAATTCATGCACCAAAAGAATTTATAATGTCGCATATCCTACATTAAATGATGGGAAGTATGATACTGAGTTTCCTTATAAAAATTGTTCTCAACAGCTAGAAAAAATTGGTGAAACTGTTAAGCTGATTAATAGCATGGCATATTATAAATGCTTTTTGTTTCCGAATGATAGCGAAATTAAGGTTAAAGATGTTAATAGCGATTTGATTAAAAAGAGGGCTATTGAAGAAATCTTTTACCATAATTCAGCATCTGGTACTGCCACCATTATATTAAGTGATAATTCAAGAATATCATTATTAACATGCGCACACGTAGTGGATTTTCCGGATACTGTTGTTAAATATTTTAAGGAAGAGAGTAATAAAAAAAGCATTTTTGTCCGAAGTGTTGCCTTTAAAGAGAGACAGGTTAATTACGTAACGGGTTTACCTGAGGTTGGAGAAATTGATATACTTCTACTTGATCAGAAACTGGACATTGCAGTTCTTGGTAGAAAATTTGCCAGCTCTTCAGAAAAGATGATTCCGGTTTTCAGTTATCCTTTAGGAAATGCTAAAGATTTAGAGTGGGGAAGTTTTGTTTATCTTATTGGTTATCCACGAGGTTATAAAATGATTACCAAGGGCATCGTCAGCAATCCGAACAGAGACAAAAACGGTGGATTTATGATTGACGCGCCTTTTAATAGGGGATTTAGCGGCGGAATAGTACTTGCAGTAAAAGATGGTGTGCCGAATTTTGAAGTTGTAGGAATTGCTAAATCTGCCGCTGCTGATTATGAATATATCATTACTCCTTCTGAGGACTTTAATTTTTCAGAATATGAGGATCATTATCCTTATAATGGTGATTTTTATGTGAAGTATAAAGCAACTATTCAGTATGGAGTTACCTATGTAATTCCAGTGGAGTCTATAAAGGATCTTTTTGGAAAGAATAAAAAATATTTTGATCGGGAAGGTTATAATTTCAGTTCATTTGTTGGTGAGGAATGACCGACAGATTTGTTTTATTAAGTTTGTGATATTCAAAGCCTGCGTTTAAATATATCTGCTCTTTAGTTTTCTCAAGAAGCCAAAATTATCCACGGCGATAAATAGCAAATGAAGTATCTTTTATTCTGAAAATTGTATAATCATTTGAAATTCTGATTAAATAATCGTCCACCTTTTCACCTGGGATACCATAGTAATCGTGCCATATAATTATCCCATTCTTATTCAACATGCGTATAGCATTCTTTGTATCAGATTTTATAAAGGGCAGATTGTGGTTTCCATCGATGAAAACTAAATCCATTTTCCCATAATAGGGTAAGAAATCAAAGTAAAGTGAATTTCCGTAGGGTTGATGAACAATTTTTGATTTATCATATTTTTTCAAATAATAACCGGGGCGCATTACATTTAAAAATTCCTTTTCTTGATTAGAAGATGTTACAGATTTATTTTCTCTATCTGGTGGAAGGTCGAGGGTAAATATTTTTGATAGCTCTGGGTTGTTAATATTTAAAGCAATATGAGAAGAGACGCACCCATCGAAAGTCCCAATTTCAAATACTCGATTGGGTTGGAAACATTTTGATATTGTAGATAAGAAGTATAGTTCGGTTTTTGATAGTCCTCCTGTTGTAGGTTCGGAAATTAGATTAACAGTTTCATCAATCTCAATATATTCCGGAAAAATTTCATAGAATGTTTTTACAGGTATTCCAAATTGTTTTTCATCGAATTAGGCTATTTTACTTTGATGTAAATATTTTCTTGATGATTTTTTTCGGGTTAATAGAAGTCCGATAGATGCAAGATTGGCAAATTTTACTCCTGAAAATATTTGTTTAATGGTCCTGAAGTACTCTCGTTAAAGTTGAAGTTTTTTTATTAAGAATCATATACAGGAGTCAATGTATTATGAAAGGCTTTACAAGACAAGAGGAAAGTGGATTCCAATAGTGACTACTTGCAAAGAATCTATTACAAGGCATTGTTAGAATATGTTGGAAGTCTTGAATGAAAAATTTATATTTGAAGTTCTCATTGGAGCTTTCTTAAAAAATGATTTGTTTTAAATCATAAGGAATGTACAGGTGAGAAAAGTTTTACAGATGTATGTAGAAGTTACTTAAAAAGAGAAGGAGAGCAAATATGGCTACGAAAATTGCTATTAACGGATTTGGACGTATAGGTCGCTCTTTTATTAGAGCATCAAAAGCAATGAATAAGGATTTTGAAGTTGTTGCTATTAATGACCTTACAGATGCAAAAACCCTTGCAGCACTTTTAAAGCATGATTCGGTGCATAGGGCATTCCCCGGTACAGTTGAAGCTGCTGGTGACGCTATTATCATTGATGGGAAATCGGTTCCAGTATATTCTGAAAAAGATCCTGCAAAATTACCCTGGGGTAAATTAGGCGTTGATGTTGTTATTGAATCGACAGGTGTTTTCAGACACAGAGAAAAAATTGCTGCGCATTTGGAAGCTGGCGCAAAGAAAGTTGTATTGACGGTTCCTGCAAAAGATGAAATTGACGCAACTATCGTCTTAGGTGTTAATGATGAAGAGTTGAAATCGGACGCTCAGATTGTTTCCAATGCTTCTTGTACAACAAATTGTGCTGCTCCAATGGCGAAGGTAATGAATGACACTTTCGGGATTAAGCAGGGATTCTTGCTTACTATTCATGCCTATACTACGGATCAGAAACTTTTAGATGCTCCTCACAAAGATTTGAGACGTGCGAGAGCGGCTGCTCTTTCAGTCATTCCAACAACAACTGGTGCTGCTAAAGCTATAGGCAAAGTGATCCACGCGCTTGAGGGTAAAATGGGTGGGGTTGCATACCGCGTTCCCAGTCCAGATGGCTCGTTAGTGGAGCTTGTTTTAGAGACTGAAAAAAGAGCCAGTGTTGAGGCAATCAATACTGCAATGAAGAAAGCAGCAGAAAATGAGCTTAAAGGAATCATGAAGTATTCTGAAGATTTTCTCGTATCTACGGATGCTATCGGTGAACCTTATTCAGTAATTTTTGATTCTCGCATGACAATGGTTTTAGACGACGGAATGGTAAAGGTCTCTGGATGGTATGACAATGAGTATGGTTATACGTGCCGCGTTGTTGACCTGGTACAGAGATTAGTGGATATGATGTAGTTTTATTAAGTATTAAATGTAGGACATGTAAGAAATTACCTCTTGTGAATCTTAATTTTTAATTTTTAATTCTTCCATCCCTAGACGGGTCTCCGTACGGATCGTAGATAATTCTTAGTTTCTTATATATGTTTTACTAGTAATTTTATTTATCGGTGAAAATTGAAAACAATTAATTTCATTTTTGGAATACACGATCATCAACCAGTTGGGAATTTTGATTTTGTTATCGAAGATGCTTATCAGCAAAGTTACCTTCCCTTTGTTGAGATTGTAGAAGAATTTACTGGTTTGCATATTTCTTTTCATTTCAGCGGTTGTCTTCTGGAATGGTTTGAAAAGCATCATCCCGATTTTATTGATAGAATTGCTCATTTGGTTAAAAGAGGAAATGTCGAAATAATCTCAGGTGGTTTTTATGAACCGGTTTTGGCGATGATTCCGGATAAGGATAAGGTCGGTCAGATAAAAATGATGAACAGTTACATAAAGAAGGAATTCAGTTACAACCCGAGAGGTCTCTGGTTGACTGAACGCGTATGGGAGCCTCATTTGGCGAAAATAATTTCTGAATCAGGAATAAAGTATGTTACTGTTGACGATTATCATTTTTTAAGTACAGGAAAGCAGGAAGCGGATCTGACTGGTTATTTTGTAACTGAGGAACAGGGTAAAATACTTTCGATTTTTCCGATAAACCAAAAATTGAGATATGCAATTCCGTTTAAAGACCCACAGGAAACAATTGATTATCTTAGAAAATTTGCAACGGAAGATGGTAATAATGTTATTGTAATGGAAGACGATGGTGAAAAATTCGGTGTCTGGCCCGGAACACATGAAACTGTTTTTAGTAATAATTGGCTTAGAAAATTCTTCAAAGCGCTTGAGAAAAATAGTGATTGGATAAAAACAAGGACCTTTTCGGAATTTTATGACAGTCATCCTCCTAAGGGAAGAATATATCTCCCGACGGCTTCATATTTCGAAATGAGCGAATGGTCGCTGCCGTGGGAAGCTGGTGAAAAGTTTGCCGACCTGGTCCAAGAATTTGAAGATCAAGATCGTATTGAGGAAGTTAAACATTTCATAAAAGGGGGTATCTGGCGGAATTTTCTATTTAAGTATGATGAATCTAACTGGATGCAGAAAAAGGCACTCTATTTATCTGAGCGTTATCACGGTATAAAGAAGTCAGGACTTTCAAATGTTCAGAGAAGGAATTTAAAAGAAGCGCGTGATCATTTATGGCGGGGAATGTGTAATTGTGCTTACTGGCATGGGATTTTTGGGGGTCTATATTTACCGCATCTCAGACATGCTATTTACGGAGAGCTTATTAGGTGTGAGGAAATTCTTAATGATGTTGAGAATATTTCCGAAAGGATCCCTCTGGGAAAAGACTTTCATTTTGAGATTATTGATTTTGATGCTGATGGTGAAAATGAAGTTCTTATAACTAATAAAAATATACATGTGGCATTTGCTCCTCATCGTGGAGCAATTTTAGAGGAATTTTCATTGTTGGATAAGGGATACAACTTGCTCAATACAGTAAAACGCTATAAAGAAGCTTATCATAGAAAAGTTATCACTGCAGAAAGTGAACAATCAGTTGAAAGTGCTGGCAGTATTCATGATATAGAAACGAGCAAGGAAAAAGGATTGGATAAATATCTTAAATATGATTCCTATCCGAGGAAAAGTTTAGTTGACCACATAACAAATCCATCTGTTACTTTGGATCAGTTTCGTAATGGAGAATATTATGAAGACAGCGATTTTATAAATGGGCGTTACAATGTTAAAGTGGACAGAAGATCAAAAAGAGTAACATTTTCCAGAGATGGTTGGGTAAACTGGCAAAAATTTTCTATTAAGAAAGAGATTAAAATTACAGAATCATCGCTGTTTATAATTTATAAGATGATAAATCTTGGAGATAAAAAGAACACTTTTCGTTTTGGACCAGAATTTAATTTTGCGATGCTGAGCGGGAACAGTCCTGACCGTTATTATGCTGCAAAGGATCGGAATTTAGAAAATACTGCTCTAAGCTCGATAGGTGTTGAATCTGACCTTGAAAGCATTTCTGTCATTGATGAATATGATGACATTAAGGTTACTGTGAAAAGCAAAAAGCCTGCTGAGTTCTGGAGGTTTCCAGTTGAAACTGTTTCGCTTTCCGAATCCGGATTTGAGAGAGTGTATCAAAGCTCGGTTGTAATCCCGTGGTTCGACGTAAAACTTGCGCCCGGGGAAACTATGACAATTGCTATAGATTTGATTATTTCTGATGTTTAGGTGTCGCTAGATTTGGTACTTATGAAATAGCGTAATACTAGTTAGGGTTATAAAAATATCCGATTGGAATTTAATTTTAGTTTAATAGATGAAAGTTGTGTTAATATAATTAGGAGGTGTTATGAAAAAATTATTTAAAATTATTTTGGTAATTTGTTTTTCTATTATTTCTTTATTAAATGCCCAATCAACAAATTTTTCAAAGCATTATCTTAAAACCGGGTTGGCTATTGTATTTTTTGGAACAGGAGACCTTTTAGGCCCAACCTTAATTGCTGAGTATGGATACAAGTTGTCAGATAAATTTATTATTTGTCCTAGATTTACACTTTCAGCTCCAGGATATATACATGAAAATTGTAATATACAAGTAAATAATAAAAGTTATGTTGAATTCAATTTAGCTTCTACTTATTCATATAGTTTAAATATTTGTTATTCTCTATTTAAATCAAATCGATTAAAATTAGGTTTAGGTATCTGTGGTAGATATACAAAACAAATTTGGGATTCAGGATATATGTATGATTATGAAGAAGGTGATAATGAGATGAGGGTACCCGGTGTTTATAAAAATACTGTATTCGGCCCATCTGCTTTGGTAGATTATTTAATATACCAAAGTAATAGTATAAATATTGGGATTAATGGGATAGGGCAATTGACTGAAGATATTGCCTGGCTGGGTGGTATATATATAAAAATAAAATCCTAACCATTGCTTCCACCTAATGACTGGAGGTAGAATAAATTTAAACCATATAATACCTTGAGAAAGACAACGGCTTATCTTTTTTGGCAGATACAGAACTAAATTCTGGTCATCTTTAATTTTATGTTACAAGAATTAGAAAATCCCAGACAGATTCCGGAAGAGCCTAAGCGGCGGTGGTTTACTAATGATTTTTTTGATCTTATTGTATGGAGTGATAAATCGGGAAAGATCATCGGTTTTCAACTTTGTTACCAGAAAGGTACTGAAGAAAAAGCAATAACCTGGCTTTCTAATGCCGGCTTTTCGCACAAAAGTGTTGATGATGGTGAGAGCCGTCCCGGACGAACCAAGATGACTCCGATTCTGCTTCCCAATGGTGAATTTAACAAAAAAATGGTAGTTAATTTTTCTCTAGAGCGAAGCAGGGAGATAGATACTGAAGTTGTCAACTTTGTTTATGATAAATTATCAGAATATCCTGGCTAATAAGCGATATAATTTTAGAAGACATTGATTAGAAATAATAAGGAATGATATTATGAAAGGTTACTTTACATTTGTATTCCACAGTCATCTCCCTTATGTAATTAATCACGGCGAATGGCCGCATGGAATGGACTGGCTATACGAGGCGGCAGCAGAAACTTACGTTCCTCTATTAAAAGAGTTGGATGGGCTTGTTAATGATGGAATTAGTCCTAATATTACAATTGGAATAACTCCGATTTTAGCTGAACAGCTTGCCTCTGAAAAGTTCAAAGATGGATTTGCTCATTACCTTGATCAAAAAGTTGGAGCTGCACAGGAAAACAAATTAGAATTTGCAAAACTCGGGCATGAAAACCTTGAACGTCTTGCAATTATGTGGGAAAATTTCTATTCAGAGATTAAGGAAATTTTTTACTCAGGATATAAAAGAAATATTGTTAGCAAGTTCAGAGCATTACAGGATAATGAACAAATAGAGATTATTACCTGTGCTGCTACTCATGGCTACCTTCCTTTGCTTGGAACCGATGAATCCATTGATGCACAGGTACGCGTCGGTAAAGAAACTTATAGAAAACATTTCGGTAGAGACCCAAAAGGAATATGGCTTCCGGAATGTGCTTATCGTCCGAGTTATGAATGGTCTTCACCTATTAAAGATTATCCAAAAAAGTTTAGCCGCCGCGGTATTGAGGAATTTCTTTTCAAATATGATATCGATTATTTTATTGTTGATAAAAGCCTGATTATGGGGGGTGAAAGCAAAGGAGTTTATATTGACCGCTTCGATTCGTTAAAGCAGTTATGGCGCCAGTTTGAAAAGAATTGGAAGCCACTGGATGTTGGTGAGGAAAGATCAATTTATGAGAATTATTTAGTTTCTTCTACAGGTACAAGTAAAGCAGCTGTAGTATATGGAAGGCATGAGGAATCTGCCCTGCAGGTCTGGAGTGGCGAATGGGGTTATCCTGGTGATGGAAGATACCTGGATTTTCATAAAAAGCATTTTCCCGGAGGACATCGCTATTGGAAAGTTACAAGCGCAAAAGCAGACCTTGCTGATAAAATGGAGTATTATCCTGATGATATCGAGGACGCTCTTGAAAATCAAGCAAGTCATTTTGCCGGAATTCTGCATAAGTACGTGAGTGAAAATTATGAAAAGACGGGTAAAAAAGGTATCCTGGTGGCACCGTTTGATACTGAATTATTTGGTCACTGGTGGTTTGAAGGTCCTCGCTGGATTGGTAAAGTACTGAGGAAAATAAATAAGAGTAAAGATGTTAAAACGATAACTCTCAGCGATCATCTTTCGGAAAATCGTCCCCAAAAGGTTATATCACTTCCTGAAGGTTCATGGGGTCAGGGTGGATTTCATTATATCTGGTTAAATGAGTGGACTGAATGGACATGGAAACACATTTATGCTGCTGAAGATAAAATGGTTGAACTCGCAGATAAGTATTGCAATACTTCTGATGTCATAATAAAGCGGATTCTAAATCAGATGGCTCGAGAACTTCTTTTACTTGAGAGTTCTGACTGGCAATTTCTTATCAGTACCTGGAGTGCGAGAGATTATGCTGAAAGCAGACTTTCAGTACATGATGAACACATTAAGAAAATAAATGATATTCTGGAATCTTATGTAAAAAATGGAAAACTATCTAAAGAAGAAGATAGTTACATTGCTAAAATTGAACTTGTTGATAATGTTTTTTCTGATATAGATTTTACTTGTTGGTGTACATTAAAAGATAAAAAGTAAATATCTTATATCCACAAAAAGAACAGAAAATTACGAGTGTAATAAATAATAAGATGTACAATGCTGTTATATGGAATACGCCACGACATAAAAGGTAGGTAAAAAACATGAGTAAGGAACAAAAATTCTACAACACATTAAAAGATATCTTTATAGGAGCGAAGGTGGAATGTGAATCAGGCTATATTAATTTAATGCGGATCAAATCAAGGTATTATGAAAAAGGTGTTTTTCCTAAACTTCAAAAAGATATATCAAAAGCATTAGAACCTTAAACTTGAACAATATGAAGATACATTAAGAAAATCAAGATATGAAGATTCAGACCTGTTTGAAAATCCTTATCAAGACCCATACAGTCAGTATGTATTTATGAGAGATTTTAAGATGATTGAAGCCTTAGAGATAGATTATGTAAATAACAAAGTGAAAGTAGGTTTGTCAAAACTTTACCAGAAGATAGATATTCCTGAAACACTATCAAATCTACTGGGCAGATGGATAAAAAGGATTACACCTGATTATGTTGAGTTTGAGAATGGTGAGAAAATTGATATAAAAAATCTGGATTATAAACTCATAAAACCTTTAATCTGGTGGTAAAGATGACGAATAAAAATTTAAAAATAGCAAAAAAAATAATTACAGAGGAAATTAGAAAATCTGGTTTAATATTAGATAGAATAATCCTTTTCGGTAGCAGAGCAAGAGATAACTTCAGTAAAGATAGTGATTGGGATTTTCTCATAATAGTAAACGAAGAATTAGACTGGAAAGAAAAAAGGAAGCTATCAGCTAATATACGAATGAAACTCGTTTATTCAGGAATGCCAGCAGATATTATTATTGTTTCTGATAAACAGTTTCAAGAAAGAAAAAAAGATGTCGGACATATAGTTTATTACGCAATAAAAGAAGGATTACAGGTATGAATGAAAAGAGTGTAACAGAATGGATAAAAAAAGCTGAAAGTGATTTAAAAACAGGCAAGGATGAATTTATGACCTTTGAGCCTGCTACTGATACAATATGTTTCCATATGCAACAGTGTGTGGAGAAATATCTTAAAGATTTTCTTATCTTTAATGGAAAGGAAATAAAAAGAACACATATTATTGAAGAATTGGTAAAAGATTGTGAGGATATAGACTCGGAGTTTCACCAATTATTTGAAATAGGGATACAAAATTTAACCGATTTTGCTGTAGAATTAAGATACCCTGGTGAATTTATGTTTCCAAGTGTAGAAGAAACTAAGGAGGCAATAAAGATAGCAGAAAAGGCTAAGGCATTTGTTATGGAAAAATTAAGGAAAAAGGGATTTAAAAATGCCTGAGACTCTCTCAAATTTCCCTGGTAAATGGATAAAGAAAACTACTGCTGACTATGTGGAATTTTCACCCCGTGAGATGACGCAGGCTATCTCACGGGGTAAAGATAGCGAAAAGGTTAACTTAAAAGATTTGAATTATAAATCCCATGAGATGCTGAAAGCTATCTAACGGGATAAACTGATTAAATCTTTGATATGGTGGTAGAATGAAGGATATTGAATCTCAAAACATAGAATTCAAATCTTCCTGGCGGGATGAGTATTTGAAGCTAATTTCTGCCTTTTCCAATAGTGATGGTGGAGAGTTAAGAATAGGCATTGATGATAATGGAAAACCAGTTGGGGTTAAAAATGCTAAAAAATTGCTTGAGGATATTCCTAATACGGTTAGAGATATTTTGGGTATAATCCTTGACGTAGGAATTAAAACTGAGAACGGAAAAGAAATCATTGTAATTACTATAAAGCCGTCTTTTGCTCCAATTTCTTATCACGGAAGTTTTTATGCAAGAAGTGGAAGCACTAACCTTGAATTAAAAGGCAAGGAACTAACCAGATTTTTAATCTCAAAATCAGATAAAAATTGGGACGAACTTATTGAAGAAAGATTCACCGTTGATGATATTGACATAGATACAATAGAGAAGTTTAGAAATCTGTCAATTAAAAGATTGCCTTTTGCAAAAAAGGAAAGGGACACTATAAAATTACTTCAGAAATTGAATTTAGTTGAAGATGGCAAATTTAAAAGAGCGGCTGCATTGCTTTTTAGTAAAAATCCTAAGAAATTTTATACAAGTGCTTATGTAAAGATAGGTAAATTTCTAACAAATACAGACATTGTAAGTACTGACGATGTTGAAGGTAATCTTTTTGAACAGGTTGAGAAGTCCATTGAATTGTTAAGGACAAAATATCTCATTTCAAAAATAAGATTTGAAGGCATTTACAGAAAAGAAGAACTTGAATACCCAGAAGAGGCGTTAAGAGAGGCAATAATAAATGCTGTCATTCACAGAAATTATGTCGGAGCACATACTCAGTTGAAGATTTATCCTGATAAATTGATGCTGTGGAACGAAGGGAACTTACCCAAAGGTGTTAAGATTGAGGATTTAAAGAAAAATCATCTTTCAAAGCCAAGAAATGAATTAATTGCAGATATATTTTTTAAGGCAGGGCTTATAGAAGCCTGGGGGAGAGGGACAATTAAGATAACGGATGAATGTAGAAAACAGGGATTGCCCGAACCTAATTTCAAGGAGGAATTCGGTGGATTTTCAGTCTAATTTTACAAAGATATTTACATAGAAGAAAATTTAAGGAAGATGGGATTGAATGAAAGGTAGATAAAGGCAATAAAATATATGAGTCCGTTCTAAAAACCAACATTTTCCAAGACGTGATATTTTTTTCGTAAT
>CAYTUQ010000027.1:0-47899 GCA_964441235.1 uncultured bacterium
TAATTCTTGATTGAATATTGTTTATAGTTTTCTTCCTCAGTAATTTCAGATAATTTCAGCATTGCCATGTTTAATACCCCATTCCAGTATTTCCACTCAACGTAGGGACTTCCAATCTTAAACTCTTCATCCTTTGGCAGGTTCGCGGAACTAGTATAAGATTTACCGTTTTCTGTATTGATAATAGTATAGGTAGTATTGTTTAAAATATTATTAGCAACTAATTGAATTATCTCATTATCTGAAGTAATTGTTTGACTATTCAGATTTATTCCCAGATTAATTAGCGTCAAAATGATTATTAATCTTTTCATATTTTTCCCCTTTGGTTATAATTCAATACTTTTTTGCCATACAACGGACTTAATAAAGCACGTTTAATGTGCTTTATTTTTCGTTGTGTTCCGTTTTTATTTTTTTATATATCACTTCAGTAAAAGGCTCAATGTTACCAATGTCAATAAGAATGTCCTTGCTTGTCGGTTTTGATTTTGTTGTCTTGTCTTCTGGTAGATTAAAAGGATTTCCTTTTATCGTTACTACTTGTTTTAGGGTAAATCCGTCCTCAATTGCAAAGTACATTCGAAACTCATTATGGTCTTTATAACGCGAATGCTTGAATAGAGGGATGTGCTTTGGGTTCTTTATGTTCCCTTTTGTCTTTTTGTTAAATTCATAATACTCGACATTACCATAATACAATTCATCCGTGTCCGTGCGTTTCCTTATGTTGAGTACACAGCGGTTGATTAATTCTGCAACGTCATTTATTTTAATGCAAGCGTCACATTCAAACTCGTCAAATAGCTTTTCGTCAAAAACAGTGGAAAGGCAAAAAACGAAGACTTTGTCCGAATCTATGGAGTTCTTAAAATGTAGTCCTTTAAGTTTAGTTCCATCCTCAAGAATTACGTCAAACCCGTCCCCTGAAAGTCCCTTATCCTGATGAATTCCTTCTAAATCGTCCCCCCTAACCTTGTCCTCTATTTGTTTGAAGTAAGATAAGTTGCGGAAAAGTAGTTTTCCTTCTGTCCGCACAGTGTCGACAAACTCTGATGGTAAGTATTTGTATAGTGTCCGGCTAATCATTTTTTAAATGGCACACAACGTTTCCGGTATAAAAGAAGTTCTGTTAAGCAGAATTTGGGCGGAGCAAAGCGTAGCCTTTTACACCGTGTTATCTGATGTTTTAATGGCAAATTTAATATTAGAACCAAGGTGCCATATCGGGACTTAATCCCATTTCTATTACAATTTCAATTAAGCTTTCCATATTCGTTGCCTTTTCGACTATTTCGTTAACATCTTCTTCTGTCAAAATAGATTTCGGTTTTGTACTATATGGCTTGTTGGGGTACTCTTTTTTATTCAAAATGCAAAACGATGCTTGCATAGTGTATAATAATAATTCTTTTTCAGAAGCATCAGGATATTCCTTTTTATAGAAGTTATACGCTTCAAATAACCTTTTTCGCGTTCTCTTTTTTGATTTACAAACGACTTGCGTCATAAACCGATTGACGAAAGGATAAAGAATAACAAGAACCCCTATTATTAGTATTGTTAATAATATCTTCATTTTTGAACCTTAAAAAAATTATAAGCCATTAAGATTTTAGATAACAATTATATAAACGCATTGCGTTTATTTTTTAATATAGGCGAATAACATTTTAATTTGATCAGAGTTTCAACCGTTTTATTTTTATATTACCATAATCTTTTGAAAATTAATATTATCCCTAATGTTTTACAAATAAATTGCATCGAGAAATAATAAGAAAGCATAAAGTTAATCATTTAATTCACAGGCAATACTCTTTGCAACTTCTGACTTTCCAAGTATAATAGAATTCCCACCTGGGCGGGAGAACCTTCTATGCTGTGTCAGGCGAAGCAATTTATTCAGATACCGCCTTTTCATATTCTTCCAGTAAAGTTTCAATGAGTTCTTTAACGGAGACGATTTTATCTACACGATATGCATTTTTTCCTGCAAATGGAAATCCCTCTTCAAGATTTCCTCTTTTGGCATTGGTTAATGCGAGTGCAATACAGTATGGTACTTTTCTGAAGTCACAAGTTTTTAAGCATCTCCAGGGGCATTTAAATGGTTTTCTAATCCCACTGAAAACATCTTCAAGAAATTGATTTCTTATTGCTCTCCCTGGTAACCCTACAGGGCTATCAATTATGACAAGGTCCTCTATTTTACATTTTATATAAGCCTCTTTGAATTTTATGGAGGCATCGCACTCGTGAGTTGCAACAAACCTGGTTGCCATCTGCACTCCCTGAGCTCCCAACTGTATGAATTTATTAATGTCTGCTCCCGTATATATACCTCCTGCTGCAATTACTGGAATATTTTTATTAAATTGCTCTTCAAAGAATTTTATTATAGAAATAACCTCTGGTACTATTTTATCCAGTGGATAATCAGGAGTCTCAATCTGTTCTTTCTTAAAAGCGAGATGTCCACCGGCTAAAGGTCCCTCAACAACCACAGCATCTGGGACACGGTTGTATTTTTTTGCCCAATATTGAAATATGATTTTTGCAGCCCTTGCAGAAGAAACTATAGGAACAACCTTAGTTGCAGATTCTCTTATTGGGATCCTTAGAGGAAGTCCTGCACCAAGGAGAACTAAATCTGCACATTCGTCCACTGCAACCGAGACAAGATCATAAAAATCTGAAAGAGCCACCATTACATTTACTCCGATAATCCCATTGGTCATTTCTTTCGCTTTTCTTATTTCTTTTCTCAGTGCTCTTTTGTTTGCTTCTCTAAAATTAGTGTTAAAATCAGGTTCAAGCATGCCAATTCCGGCAGCGCCGATAACTCCAATACCACCTTCATTCGCAACGGCTGAGGCTAAACCTGATAAAGAAATGCCAACACTCATTCCTCCTTGAATTACTGGTATGCGAGCCTCTAAATCACCTATTCTCAGTTTCGGGATTTTTTTTGAACCCATGTATTACATTTTTCCTTTATATAAATTGTTTCTCCATCCCGATAGACAAAATGGAGTGTCATCGACATTTTGCATAACTACTGCACACGCGAAACATTGCGTTTACGATTCTTATTTTTGTGTCTATCCGCATTGTATTTATTCACTACTAAGTTTATTAAACAATAATTTTGTATCAAATAGTAAAAGCCGTTCCATTACCAGTGACGTTTTGCGTGTTTACGAAGTCCGTCAGCTGACGGATTTAGCGATAGCGTCGTAAACCCGCTGTTAAGCGCAGTTTCACCTATCTTACTTTCTTATCCTAAGTCTTCCATATTGAAAAACACAAAAATTATTCAATAATTTATCTGAATACTTTGCCAAAATCTTTTCTATAGTTTTCACCTTCTCATCAGCCTTAGCATCTTCAAGTCTTAAAAATAAAACTCCAGAATGGGGTAAACCAGAATTATAAACAAGTTCACCAAAATCTTTATCCATTGTAATAACCATTCGATTCTCGAGGACAGCTATGCTTAATATTTTATCATCGTCCATTCTTGGGTTTATATCTCTCACTGCTTTTATATCGTACCCATTTCTCAAAAGCTAAATTTCTACTTTCTTACTAACTCCAACATCAACTAAAAACTTTAGTTTCTTTTGATTCATTTTTAAATACCTATACTACCGGAAAAACTTGTTCTTCACTTACTAGTAGGTCGTTTCCTAATTATCGTTGCAATTATTTATTTATTAAATTCCAAATTTCCCCGATCAAAGATTCTCCGAAAGGGGTCTCTTCGAGACAAGCACCCCCGTACAGTCACTACGTTCCTTACGGGGCAGGCAAATATCAAATAAATTCCAATAACCAAATATAGAAATTCAAAATAGTTTCGGTATAGTTTTGGTCATTTCAATTTGAGATTTTGAAATTATTTGTGATTTGTAGTTTGTGATTTGTGATTTTCTTCAATTGCTAAGTTATTTTAGAAACGCTATACCAGTTCACTTGCATAACTCAAAACAGCCTGAATATCTTCTGGTTCAAGTTCTGGGTACTCCTCAAGTAACTCTTGAGTTGAAACTCCATTAGCAAGAGCTTTTAGAATTTGCTCAACCGTGATTCTCAAACCTCTGATAGTTGGCTTACCAACCATTACTTTGGGATTAAGGCTAATTCTGTCTAATAAAGTTTGATTTTTCATCGTAGCTTTCTCCCTTTCTTATAATTATCTTCAAAAATCCTAAGGTGAAATTGCACATAACGGTTTGGCTAAACATCAGGTTATCAATCCATCAGATCGGACATAGATTGCCAGGCTGACACCAACCGTTAATTTGTGTAAATATAGTTTCATTTTCGCACTTTGCCAACTTACGTTTAGCTATTGTTGTGTGCTGCCATTCCTTATTCATTATCAATGATGTAGCATCCTATTTTGGAAGGATGATCTTGAACTAAAGTTCTTTTATTCTCTTTTCTTAACATCCAAAGTGTTAAAAAATCTCCACAAGCTGCAACCGTAAAAAATATTCCAAAAATAAAGATGCCTAAATTACCTATTGCTAACCCTAATAATAAGGGAACAACTCCTAAAATTACTCCAGGCATCAAGCCACCTATTCTATAATGTTTAACAGATAATGGGTATTTACAATGGCAATAAGGCATCAAAAATTTCCATATAACTCCAAATTTTATAGATTCAAAGCCTTTTCCTTTTTTGCTGAAAGTCATCCAAAATACTCCATGTATTAGCTCGTGTGCTAAAATTCCAAATATTAAAATTCCAAATAACAATAATCGATTATCAAATATTGAATTAATGACATCCTTATTTAGTCTTCCTTCCCAAATAGTAAGAAAAGGTAATCCAAAAACAATCAAAATTGGTAAGGCTAAAATCAGTGCATAAATATTTGCTTTTCCAGCTCCAATTGTTAGTTCTCTTCTGTTCTTATCATTATTTTTCATATTGCCTTTTTGGTTGCACACACCCGGTACACTTTCAAGTGCCCCATGACAGTTTATGTTCCTCCTTTTTAAATTTTAAACCGCCGAAGTAATTTACCAAATAGGCATGATAAACGTATTTCGTTCAGATTAAAAATTTCCGTTTCAAAATACGTCTTTCTCAACCATGATTTTTTACTTGCTGTTAGGTGCTGCATTTATCACTTAATTTATTCAATATCATAGCTAAAAGAGCAGCTCTTTCAAGTAAACTATATCTTAATATATATTCTGAACTATTATACTGTTTTATCCCAATCGGACCTAAGCCGTCAATTAAGTATTTATTTTGGTCAACAAAAGCTATGTCTGCCGAACTCCAACGATGTTCCTTTCTTAACCTTATGTCTAATTGTTCGGCAATTTTATAGATTTCATTCCAAAATTCTTCTACTTCTTTAGTGTTTTGCATTGCAGGGCGACGCTCTCCTCCTTCTATCTGAAATTGCAATAAACGTTTATACTTTGTGGGTATAAGCTTGCAGATTTTATTGTCAATATCTTTAATTTGAGCATTGTAGTTAAACCTTACACTCAACGTTACTCTACCATGCGCATAAGGTTCTGTAATATTTGAGTTAACAACAACTTCTGTTGGTGAAATAACTAAACCGCTTTCAACATTTGATAATGCCGTCCACGAAGTAACTAACCGTGAAAAAGCATTGATAGCAGTAACCACATTTTCAGCATCATCGGTTTTGCGTAAGTTCATACTGCATTCATAAACCGCAGCGCCGGAGCGAGATGTTACAATGCCTCCATTTAAAAAGGCTCCGTGCAAACCGATTACATATTTTGCCTGGTCAGTTTTTCTTTTAATTGTAGTTTTTGCAAAACGCCCCTTTAAAGTATCATCGGTTGTTAATAGAATACCGATCTTAATTTTTTTAATAAGCCTGGTAAATTTTAGTGCTTGTAAGGCCAAAAGCATTACAAGCAATCCGCCTTTATGTTCCCAAATACCTGTACCAAAAATTTTTTGTCCGGATTTTCGAAAATACTCATGCCTGCTGTTTTTTGTGGAATTATCCAAATTCCCTAACAGTAATACGTCATAGTCGTGGTTGTCGGTATTACTGAAAAATAATATGTTTCCTACTTCTACCTGCGGAAATACCTCATAATTAAATACCAATGACGTTAATTGCTTTTTAATGATATTTCCTAACTGATTAACCCCTTCAACATTTCTGACATGAGTATTTATATCTATAATTTGTCTAAGCAATTTTTCCGAATTTTCTTGCCGGCTTCTCAGATAACTCCTTATTCTAACGGGTAAAGGCGGTTTGGGCGATGCAGCGTTGGTTTCGGCTAATAGAATGCTGTTGGCAAAATACCGCACAACCGCAACATCAAGAATTTTATTAACCAAAGTTGTGTAATCATAGCCGTTTACTGCTGCTGCATATACATAAGAACCAGTCGGTCCTAGACTTGCCATTGAATTGACTTCAAGTAAAAATATCCGGTTATTTTCATCTAATCGTATATCAACACGAGCGAAATCTCTTAGTTGCAATTCTTTGAATGCTGCAATACTAAGTTTCTGCATTTCTTTAGCTAAATCTTCGGGTATTTTTGCCGGACATATTTTTTGGCGGGGGGATTTTTGTTTGTTCTCAACAGTTTGAACAGCGTTCGGGTCGCCGCCTAAATCTATTTCTAATACATTAAATGTCTCAAGTGGGTCGTTGCCTAATATTCCGACTGAAAATTCTCTTCCTTTGATAAACTGCTCCGCCAATGCTTGTTGTTTAAATTCATCTACTATGAACTTAACAGCGTCTTTTAATTCAGTTTCATTATAAACAACTTTCAGACCGAAGGAGACACTTTCCATTTTAGGTTTGACGATTATGGGATATTTCACCTCATTCATATTGTCATCTCTTGAGGAAAATACCCAAAAATCTGGCGTTGGTATATTATGCTTTTGCAAAATAATTTTAGTAATCACTTTATCAAGTGCAAGTACATGCCCCGATGGGCTAGAGCCTACATACGGAATGCCTAACATTTCAAGCATGGAAGGTATATGTGTATAACGGCTTTCTCCTTGAATGCCATACGCCATGTTAAAAACCATGCCTAATCTTTCTCCTTCTAAAACTTTGGGCATAAAATTTTGCAGGTTCTCAATTACATTTATATTACCATCGATAATCTCGACATTATGACCTCCCTTCTCCAAAGCTTCTACAACTTTCCTTACTGTACTTGGATTATATACTTCTTTATTTTGCATTCCGAAGGTGTTTATAACCCCTGTCATATCTTCGTTATATATAATTGCAACTTTCATTTTTCTTAACTAATTAGACCTCTATTAATCAACATAATTTCAAGAAATTTTTCATCATTAACAATCCATCCTGCCCGGAAACTTCGGGGTGTGACTGTAACCCGTAAATGGGGTCTTCTTTAAAATTACAACCTTCTCTTTTTTATTGTTGTATTCGGCTAACTTTTTTATTCTTCCATATAAGTTGCACAATCACTTCATGATCCAAGCATAAACCTATTGTCAGAACATCAAAACTCATTAATACAATAAAATTAGAGGTAAGATTTAATGGTTCATAAGGATTTCCCCTGCCACCTGGTAGGATTATTCCGTTGATTTCTGATTTTGCCGACATTGTAATAGGCTGGTTATGGTCAAAAAAAATATAATCGTAATCTTGTTCTGAAAGATACTGCCGTTTAAATCTCTTTATAAAGTCGCTTTGATTGTCAATTATAAGTATCATGATATTTCTTTCTATCGTTTTTTTTATGAATGTTGCACCTAACGTTTTTGGTGTAAAAGAAGTTCGGCGAAGTTGAAATTTGGACAAACGGGATGAGCATATGCTGTGTTATATGAAGTGGCAGCCATCTTAACCTATTCCTTTTTAGGCACAGTAGATTTTACATCATCTTTACTCGCTTGTTTAGTTTCAGCCTTTTTCTCAAGCTGGTGATTATAGAATCGTTGCGTAGGATATGCAAAGTCTATGTCTGTACATTTAGCAAATTCTTGCAAAATATCTTCCCATATGGCATGTTCACTACCACGACGGTTACGAGGTTCACAAAGATAACGTATAGTTAATAAGACACCGCTTTCACTTACACTTGTATAAACAGCAGGAGTAAGATTGGAGTAAAATATCACAAATCTCTTGCTTGCCTCTTTTATTTTTTTCTCAGCTGATTTACTCAGATTTCCTGCCTGCCTCTGTGCTATATGTTGTAATATATTCTTGGCTTTTTCCCAGTTACTCTCAAAGGTTACAAGAACAGGTACCTCATTCCAAATATATTCAAACCCCTTACTATAATTTGCAAGTGTGTCAGTGAATACTTTTCCATTCGGAATGTGTATAATTCTTCCAGTGCTTTGATCTGCGTCTACCCAATTACCAATCTCCATAAGAGTAAACTGAAATAACCGAATATCAATAATATCACCAGCGTAGTCCCCAATTTGGATGCGATCTCCAACGGTAAATGATTTCTGTATGAGAATAAAAAACCAAGCAGCAATATTCAATATTGGATCTTTCATGGCAATAGCCAAACCTGCAGACAACAAGCCTAAGAAAGTACCCATCTGCCCAAAAGCTTTAATCCATACATTACCTATTAGAAGTATACCCAGGATAGATACTATGTAAGTTAAGGTCTTTTTCCAGACGTAGCGAGTTCGTACATCTTCCGTCCGCCGCCAAACTATTTTTTGGACTAAAATACGAATAATCCATAGAATTAGAATAATAAGTCCTGAGATTAACAGCTTTGTTTGTACGCCAGGACTTAACCCTGTCATTTTTTGTATCAATTCAGCCAGGTTTCTCATCATTTGAATTCCTTATTTTTTAGAAGGACATGCAACGCAATTTCATCCAATTTAATCAATGTAAAAGAAGTTCACCGATAGGTGAATTTGAACGAAGTGAAGATTAGCCTTTTACATCATGTTAAGTGGAGTTCTTGCAGCTTTTTCTTCTCTCCTCTTGCCCATCTGGATACTCAATCGCTGTTCGGCTGCTCGTAAAATTGCTTCGAGCATTTCAGTATAAGACATCCCTGCTATCTTTGACATCTTCGCCAGATGCCCATCCCAGCACCATCCAGGATTTGGATTCACCTCAAGCAGCTTCGGATTGCCCTTTGAATCAAGTCGCCAATCAAATCGGCAGTAATCTCTGCACTCCAATCTTTCAAACAGTTTCAAACACCATTCCACAATTAGTTTTTTTATCTCCCCTGGTATTTCGGCAGGCACGGATTTTATATTCCAATAAGGCGACCCTGGATGCCACTTAGCCTCATAGCCACATATTCTGGGAAGTTCTGGTGGAAGTGTTGAGTAATCTTCTTCGATAATAGGTAAAGTTGTGTAAGATTCAGGAGGATTTCCTATTATTCCCACGCTTAAGTCTTTCCCTGTAAGGAATTCTTCAACAATAATGGGTTTCTCATAGCCAAATTTCTCCCTAATTTCTGAAATAGCATTGACAATTTCCTCAATACAATTTGCTACGCTTTTCTGGGTTATTCCAAAACTGGAATCTCCAAAGTTGGGCTTGACTATTACAGGGAAACCAAACGGCAGTTCAAAGGTTGAATCCTCAGACTTGATGAAAAAGGCTTCTGGAACTGGAATTTCCATCTCCTTCGCAATACCACGAATAAGCGATTTATCGTAGCAGTAAGCAAGACACTGAGGTCCAGCCCCGGTGAACGGGATCTCCAATGCTTCTAGAAAAGCAGGCACATGAAGTTCTTCTCTGGGGTCATTGTTATAACCCTCATCGCACAGGTTAAAAACGAAATCAACTTTCCCTTTTAGTTTCAATAATTCTTGAGGTAGAGTATTGTGATTGCTCAGATACGTAAACTTATATCCTTTTATTTCACTCAAAGCTGCCTTTAACTGATCAATAGTGTAGAAATCATCATCGCTGAAAATGAGGTAAGGCTTCAAGAGATCTGGTTTCGTGGGGTCTCCTAAGATTACCACTAAATTTTCAACTGCTTCTTTCGGTTTTCTCGTAGTAGGTGTCCATTCTTTTCTTACTACAGCTGTAACAATGATACGCTGCTCCATCATTCCTAAATCCTGTTTTCGTTGGGAATCCGGCGACATTTCTCCATGAGAAGTAACATCGCTAAGCCCTGCTGATTTCATGAGTTCATACAGGCTTTCACAGGTATATAGTCTCTCTGCATAAAATTGATCTGCAATAACACCCTTTTTTACATGTGTAATTACTTCTCGTGAAATCAGACGCTGTTTGTCCAAGGAAAGGGATCGCTCTCGGCAGACAAAAAGCATCTTATTTATCCATTCCCATGATCTGGGCTGAAACTGTTCTCTTAAGTAACCTCCATCAGCAACATCAATGAGAAAACGCCCCCATGGCTTCAAAACTCTGAAAACTTCTTTTAGAACTCTCATATCGTCCTGAATAGTTTCAAAATAACCAAAACTGTTTCCCAGAATCATCACAACATCAAATGTATCTGGTTGGTATGGGAGTTTTCTGGCATCTCCTTCCCTAAATTTAACATTCAAAACTTCTTTCTTCGCTTGTGCTTTTGCCTTTTGAATCAGGTAGTGCGAACGATCCAATCCCTCAACATTTTGAAAATCTCGTCTTGACAGCTCTAGCGAATGCCGTCCCTGTCCGCAACACACATCTAAGATTTTATCATCCGGCGAGAGCTTCAGGATATCTGAGAATAAGTCCACTTCCTGGTTAGTGATATTCTGGTCGTCTATCACATCCCCATCTGTTTTCAGATAAAGGGCGTTGAAAATGTTTCGCCACCAATCCGGATGAACATGTTCTTCCAGAGTTGGGACAGGTCCTAATACTTTTGTTTGGCTACTGCCTTTTTTACTCCCATTACGGAGTTTTTTACTTGGGCTTTTTTCATCCATTTTCCTTTCCTCTCTTTTTTGCCAAAATTTCACCTAACATTTGAATAAACATATTGCGTTTATTCTCATTATAGATGACTTTTTCATCAAATAACCTACCAACCAATCTCATCCAAAACTAAGTTCTTTACAAAAAGAAATTATCAATATTTTTCAATATTTCCGATGAAACATTTTCACCAAACTTAGTTTCCAACGGTTCAATACCCAGATACATAAATTTGAAAGGATGATATTTCTCAAAAATTCTTCAACCATTCTAATTGAAAATGCATGCGTACTGATATTTACCGAATCAATCTTTCCCGGATCAATCCAACCTATTGTCCCCGGTTTTGCTCCTGACCTTGCTGCATCAATAAAAACCACAACATAAGCTCCAGAATCCTTATAGTATTCTGGGTAAGGTTTGAGTTTCATTCTATCACTTCCCAATGTCCGCCCTTAGCAGGGCCAAATCTTTTAATAATGCCCAAGTTTTTTAATTTCAAAATATTTTTATCAACAGCAGTATTACTAATATTTAATATTTTAGACATTCTATTTTTACTAATTTTCTCATCTTCTAAAATTAAAAGGACAATTTTTAACTGATTTTCTACCAACTTACTGCCAACCTTTTCTACCAACTTACTACCAACCCTATTTTCCAACAGAGTTAGTAATTCCTTTCTTGATAAATTCTGGATTTTCTGGGTAATTTTCTCCACAGTTTTTCGTGATTCAGCCCCAGTACCTTTAATTATTGTTTTATCAAATAGGCTCGTATAGAAAGAATACTCATAGAATTTGAATTCAGGCTTTGGCAAATTTGATGATTCCATTGCCCCTTTTATCCTATTAATTCCTGTCCCCAGCTTTTCAACAAAAATGGTTCTTGATAAAAGTGATGCGATAATAGGGTTTCTTGTTTTACTGATGGTGCCAAACTCTTCGGGCTTTAACCACTTAACAAGTCCACCGGGATTAAAAACAACTATTTTATTCCTATATACCTCTATCATAATATCAGAAGATTTATCAAAATAATCTCTGTGCATTATTGCATTTACTATTACTTCTCTATATGCTTCTTCAGGATACTGAGGTATTTCTTTTCTTCTTGCCGTCTTTATTTCAAACTCTATCTTTATCCTTCTTTTTACAAAATTGATTGCCTGCTTTATGTTTTCTAAAATTCCGTCGTCGTATATTTTTCTATCTAAAATATTTATCTTATCATTTGTTTGATATTCTGCACAAACAACTTTTGAGGTCATAAAGAACTTCGCAGGATTTTTGGCAAAAAACAATACACCCACATTATTTAGCAAAATTTTATTTTTTACCCTCTTAGCAACACCAAGATTAATAAGCAGAGAGTTATCATCATTAATATCTGTTAATTTCGCCTCTTTTAGATAATCGTTAAATTTTTGTTTATCAAAATCATCAGGATAGATAAAATCTTTGTTTGTTAGCTCGTCAAATGTTAATCTACCTTCCGTATATGCAAAAGAAAGAATCTCATCTCTTGAAAGTTTTTGGGAATTTGAGCCATTCCTTACAAAAAAGCCCTGCGAACATAAATAAGGCTTTTTGTCGCCCTCTGGCACTTCAACAACTAATATCCTGTTTTTATAGCTATATAACTTAATTTCAATAGGAGGGTCACAATTTCTTGCTATATCAAAAATTTGAGATTTAATTTTATTTGTAATTTTTATTCCTTTTATTTCTCCATTATCTGTTATTCCAATAAAAATTCTACCGCCCTGAGAATTAGAAAAGGCAACAATCTCTTTTGCAAGGCTTTTATCAATAGCCTCTTTAAATTCCACAAAGAAACTTTCTCCAGTTTTCAGGAAGAGTTCAAAATCTTTCTCGTTCATTTTACAATTCCTCTTTCAAAAGCCCCCGAATTTCAACAACAACCTCTTTTATATCCTGATTTTCTGCCTTTCCTACGGATGCAGACAGGCAGAAAAGCAGAAATTATCGCTTCCTGTATTTTTCTTTCCTCCCAAAACTAAATTCTCTACATAAAGAAATTATCAATATTTTTCAAAATTTCCGATGAAACATTTTTACCAAACTTAGTTTCCAACGGTTCAATACCCAAATATATAAATTTGAATGGATGATATTTATCTAAAAATTCTTCAACCATTCTAATTGAAAATGCATGCGTACTGATATTTACTGAACCAACCTTTTCCGGATCAATCCAACCTATTGTCCCCGGTTTTGCTCCCGACCTTGCCGCATCAATAAAAATCACCGCATCAGCACCGGAATCCAGTATTTTTTGAAGATAATTCTCCGGATTAGTTCCCGCTTTAATGAAATTGGACTTACAAAATTCAGGCTTTACTTTCAGCCTTTCTAAAAAAAGCAAACCGGCCGCATCATCACCCCGCAACTCATTTCCGAGTCCAACAAAAACTATTTTTTCAGGGAAATAAAGAGAGAGAACTTCTACAAAATTCTCAAAATTCATCTCTTACGACGATTTTATGACGACACTTCGGGCAGACTTCCTTAATCAGGTCCTCACGCCGTATTTTATCCTTCGGATTTGAGGGAGCAACTTCAGTAAACTCTTTTTGAGATTCAAGAAGGAAATTAGGATTCGCGTATGCTTTTGCTCCAAGCCTCTCTTTTATCCACTGTAGGTGATCTCTACAGGCTATGACTTCACCGCAGATTTCGCAAATAGCAAGCTCTTTTTCAACGGATTCAAAAACCTCCGGTGCTTTTAGATCACTCACTGGAATTGAATATTTATCTGAGAGTTTGATCCCTTTTCCAGTAATACATTTTTCTACACATTGACCGCATTGCGAGCAGGATGCATAGTTAATTCTTAAAGTGCGGCGTCTATTTTCTTTGTCATCAATAATCTCTATTGCATCCGTTGGACAAACCTGAGCACATGTTCCGCACCCGACACAGTTTTCCTCATCATACACCGGGAATCCGCGATATTCCTTTGGAGCTGTATAAGGAACCTTAGGAAACCTGGTTGTATATGGTGCTGAAAACAGTGATCTTAACGCCTCTGTAATTTCACGTAATTTTGGAAGATACATGTCAGTTTTCCTTTAATCTTTATTTTAAATGTCTATTCTTATGCCAATTCCTATAGATAAGTCGAACACTATAATTATGGTTGATGGTTAATGGTTGATGGTTAATGGTTGTGAAGGATTTACCCCGTGAAATATTTTTTAAATTCACTCTTTTATCATTTTCATTTATTCTATTTTATTTCACGGGGTGAACTTCATAACCTTCAAAATTTTCCTTTACACAATAAACGGCAGCTTTTGACTTTCCTTTCAATTGGACACCAACTTTGCGAAAGTTATCTAATGGAACTCCACTGCATTTACCCGAATCTTTAGCGTTAAACAAATTGAACTTTCGCAAAGTTTTCTTCGTATTGTAAAGCAACGTCATATTTTGAACAAATATTCTCATCTACGGATTTCGCAAGCAATTTGACATCACCAGCATATTTGATATGTGTAGTAGTTTCTCGGGCTTCTCGACGACAGCGAAATAAAGACTGTAAATACTCTGTACTATATTGTGCATAGAATCCTTCCGTCATATTTGCACAAACAGATTCGGAAGATTTTAGTGATTGAATTCTTAACCAACGAAAATCATATCCATAATCCCGGGACATTTTCTCAACTTCCAGTGCCAGTTTGTAGAACAACTGATATACAGGCATTTCTTCTACTCTATTAATCTTTACCATCTTCTATCCCCATTACCCCATTACACATTGACCATTACCCATTAACCATTATCCATTACCCATTACCCATTACCCATTAACCATTAACCATCTTTTTTCCCACTTTCCTTCAATTCATTGTCTTCTTGATATTTATCAACAATAGTCTCTTTTGTAAGTGGAATCCCACTTCTATGAGATGCACGCGCAATAGCGTGAGCCGATACCGGTGAGGTTAGAAATATAAATGCAATACCTATAAGCGCTTTGAAGCCAAAGTTATTAAATCCCTGCTTTATAAACACACCAAGCAAGATACCGGCAGAGCCAAATGTCACGCATTTTGTTGCTGCCTGAAGCCTATTATAAACATCCGGAAGTCTAACCAAACCTAAGACACCAAAAAAGTCAAAAGTGATTCCAATTAAAATAAAAGCCATTCCGATAATTTCTCTAATCATCTAAAGACCTCCCTTCCAGTACCTTGGCAAAAGCGAGAGATGCTATAAAACTCAGCAACGCCCAGATAAGGCCAACATCCATGAAAAATGATTGATTGTAGAAAAGTCCAATAAGTGCCAACATTCCAATAATGAGAATTCCAAGAATATCTACAGCAACAATTCTGTCAGCAGCGGTTGGCCCAAAAATCACACGAAACAGCACAAAAAGAGAACAGAAAAGAACAACATTTATTAGTTTAAAGTATATATTTCCGCTATAAATAAAGAAATTGCCAAACATAAAACTTGCAATTAAAACAAAGCCGATTATCCAACGAACTACCCTCATTCGAACACCTCCGTGAGTAGCTTTTCAAACCTACCCCCAATTAACTTTGTGCTTTCCTCAACATCTGTGGAAAGTACATCTATCCAGTGAATATATATTTCTTTCGTCTCAGGATTAACATCTACAGTTAGTGTACCCGGTGTAAGTGTAATCGAATTAGTCAGAACAGTAATTGCTGAATCCTTTGTAAGATTTGTTTTTATTTTGACAATACCCGGGTTAATGGGAAGATTAGGATTAAGAACTATATATGCAACATGAAAATTTGCCTTGATCATCTCCCATAAGAATTTGAAAAGATAAAGAATCACTGAAAAGAAGCGCTTTATAATATGTTCACTTTTTTCAGTCGTTATTAAAAACTTCCCTGCTATCATACTTACAATAATAGCAACAACTAACCCGGCAATTACTTCCTGAATATCCTTTATATCCGTTAGTGCCAGCCATATTAAAAACGATAAAACAAATACTGTTATACGGCTTCTATTCCTTATTGTCATAATCACCTCCCAAGAACATTAAAAATGTAATCTGTTTTACCTGTAATGACAGAAACAACAGGGTTCAGTGTAACTTCACGAATTCCAGGAATAACCAATAGACTGGTCACAACGCAAAGGATAGCCAGTATTATCATTGATGCCTTCATCCCTAATCCAACTTTTACATCGGGCTTTTCAATTAATTTTTCACCACGAAAACCATATCTCTGTACCTTCATGTAGTAAACCAATGTCAGCAAACTTCCTATGACAGCTATTAAAGCATAGCCTGGATGTGCCGCCTGAACGGCTGCAATAATTATAATCAACTTGCTAAAAAATCCGTTAAAAGGAGGAAACCCTGCAATGGATAAAGTAGCAATCATAGAGGTTGATGATGTTACCGGTAGTGCTTTAGTGAGATTACCCATTTCCCTTAAATCACGGGTACCAATAGCCATTTCAACTGTTCCCGCATTGTAAAACAGAAGTGATTTAAATATTGCATGGTTCAAAATATGAAACACAGCACCGAAAATTGCCAGAGGAGTTGCAATCCCCAAACCCAACAAGATAAAACCTATCTGACTGATACTACTGTAAGCTAGTAACCTTTTTAAATCCCATTGACCTATTGCAAGGAATGAAGCTACTATAATCGAAATTGAACCTAAAACTAAAAATATTGTCTTGAAAATATCAGGTGCTCCTAAAATATTAAAGAAAAACCTGATAAGCACATATATTCCAAGTGTTTTTATCAAAACTCCGGAAAGCATTGACGAGATGGGTGCCGGTGCGGAAGAGTGAGCATCGGGAAGCCAGGCGTGAAAAGGCATCACTGCAGCTTTTAATCCGAAACCAGCCATGAAAATACCACCAACCCAGTACATAACCTGAGGATTGTGTTCAGGCAAAACTTTTGCAATACTCGCTAAAGTCAGAGTAGAAGTAGCACTATATGTAATGCCAATTCCTACCAAAATCAACGTCGAGGATATTGATCCCATAACTGCATATTTAAAGGAGGCTTCGAACTCTTCAGCTTTGCTACCATAAGCAACAAGAGCATAAGCAGCAATCAGTGCAATTTCCATAAAAACATACAAGTTGAAAAGATCACCGGTAACAACTACACCATTCATCCCTGTAACAAGAAACATAAAAAGCGCATAATACTTCCAGGATGGAGAAAGATGACGAATATACTTAATTGAGAACATAAGCGAAGTTAATGAAATGGCACTGATTATAAGCAGCATGAAGGATGATAAAGCATCCAGCACAAGACATATAGTATAAGGTATTTTCCAGGCGCTCATATTATAAACGACTGTGTTTCCCCCGATCGTCACAAAGGAAAAAACTGATAAAACTAAAACTGACAGTGCAGCAATTATCGAAAGTATGATAGCCCAATCATCTTTTTTACCTGAGATTAACGTAATAAGAAACGCTGCAAGTAAAGGTATTATAATAAAAAATGGGAGGATCATCCTGACAACCTCCTTATTTTTGTAATGTCGAAAGTCTTATTCTTCTCAAACAATCTAACAGCTAATGCAACAAGCATTGCCGTTATACCAAGTTCAATAACGATTGATGTTAAAACCAACGCTTGTGGTAAAGGATCAACCATAATTTTAGGAGTAACGCCTTTCTCCAGTATCGGGTAAATAGCACCACTTCGATATGCAAAGAGAATGAGAAATAAATTTGCTGAATATCCCATTATTCCAATAGACAATATTATCTTTATCAAATCACGCTTGGTAATAACTCCATATAAGCCAACCAGAAGAAGAATAAAGCAGAGAAGATAAACAGTCATCATTTTCCTCCTTTATCTATGTGAAATATCGAAAGTGCCCATACTACAACAAATAATCCCATACTGACTTTTGCACCAATTATGATATTTAAAATCGGAATAGTACCTGCGCTGTACAGTCTAAAAAGAGTTCCATAACTACTTAAAAAATTAGCCAGAAAATAACCGCTAAAAGATATTCCCAAAATACCGATTGCAAGAAAGAGAGCAGCGCTGGAAGATTCAATATCGTGAAGAAAACTAATATTAATCCATTTTTTAATAAAATCTCCCCCATAAGCTAGCATCATATTAAGAAAAGCAAGTGCTATTATTACACCTCCGGCGAAACCTCCGCCTGGAGTTAAATGCCCATGAAGTATTATGTATATCCCATACAAAATTATTAACCAAACACTTACCCTTGTTACGGTTTTAACAATCAGCGTCATTCCACCACTTTGCTTCATTGCTGTTCCTCCACTGAACCTTTAGACCGGGACTTTATCCTCAAAATTGTCAATGCTCCTAAAATTGCGGTAAATAGTACCGTCACTTCCCCAAGAGTATCATAAGCTCTATAATCCAGAATAATTGATGTTACTAAATTTGCAGACCCAGTATCTTTTGCACCATTCGCTAAATAATATTTTGAGGTTTCCATCAGAGGTTTGCCAAAAGGCGGCAGTGATTTGAAAATATTGATACTTAGTAAAAATACCGCAATTAGCGTTATTATCGTTACTCCAACTAATATTTTATTTACACGTGAAGGTTCTTCTTTATGATAATCTTTCTTAATAAAAGCTCTAACTAAAATAATAAGAGCAAAAATTTCAAATAGAAATTGTACAATAGCCAGATCCGGCGCTTGAAGAAAAAGGAATGAGACAGAAACTCCCAAACCTACAATCCCTATTGCAATTATTGAAGACAATAAATCCTCCAATTCCAGAGCAACTATTGAACCCAAAATCATAAAACTTATAACAAATATTAACCATGTTTCTACTGGCATTTATACCTCCAGAATCGCTATTATTTTTCGCTACTCACCGCAGAGAACGCAGAGAGCGCAGAGATTTCTATTTTTAAATAATAATTTCACATTATTTATTCATCCAATTTATTCACCCCGTGTAATAATCGAAACTAAAAGTGACAAGCGAAATAATGTAAGAAATATTACACAGGGTAAACAATTCTCTTTAATCCTTTTATAAGAATAAGAACATTATGCCAAAGGCATCCCTTCGGGAAAATTAATTAAAAGTCCCACGTGAAGTTCAGTAGTTTTTAGATAATTTAATATTTGCGCTTTATCAATTTCTAGTAATTCTTTGACAGCTTTACATTCTACAATTACTCTTTTATCTACTAAAAAATCACATCTAAATCCTACATCTAAAGTTATCTCATCATATTTTACAGGCAGAGTTTTTTCTTTCTCAAAGGGAATTCCAGCTTTTTTAAATTCGTATGCCAATGCGGCTTGATAAACAGACTCTAAAAATCCTGGGCCAAGACTTCGATGTATTTTAATAGCCAAGCCAATTATCTTTTCAGTTAATTGATTCAATTCCATTTTATTTATAATTTCTCTCTCTGCATCCTCTGCGCTCTCTGCGTCCTCTGCGGTTAATTTATTTCACAACCCATAAAATGATTAGAACTCCAACAAGTATCCACAAACTATATAATTGTAACTGACCTCGGTGAATCGAACTGAACAGGCGTGCTAATGAAAATGAACCTTTACTACCAAGATCATATACATCAAAATATTTTTTTTCAGCACTATTATAAATAGAACGCAGCGGAACCATATTTCTTATCTCATTATAAAATTCCGTTCCAGCAACTCTGAATTTTTCCAAAGGTTCCATACCACCGAGATATATTTCATCGTAGCGAACATTTTTTGTAATTAAATAAATTATTAAACCAACTAAAAATGCTAATCCAAAAAGTAGAATAACGAGGATCGGATTATAACTTCCGAGAAGAGTTGGAACAGCCCAACCCTGTTCTATAACAATTGGCATAATAAAATGTTTAATAGGAACCTGCATTGCAAAAAGACCGAACACAATACACAATGCGGCAAGCAATCCAGTTGCAATCCAGTGGTTAGCTGAAGTTTCTTTGATATTATCAAGCGTCTTTGGTCGTTTACCGAGGAAAATCGAATGCAAGAATTTCAAAAAACTGGCTAATGTTAAAGCACTACCGAAAACAGCAAGAATTAAACATATTAACAACCAAATCTGATATCCGGGACTCATATCTTTTGCAAGATCAAGAACACCCTGATATATCAACCACTTAGAAAAGAAACCGTTGAAAGGAGGTATGCCAGAAATTGACAAAGCAGATATTAACGCCATAGTAAAAGTTATTGGCATGTTTCTACCAAGTCCTCCAAGATTATCTAAATCGTTAGTCCCTGTCTTTTTCTCAACAGAACCAAGCGTTAGAAATAGGTTAGCTTTATAAATCGCGTTATTTACAAGATGAAACAGACCCCCAGCTAATGCTACTATACTCCCACCCTTAATATCGCCATTAGCACACATCCAGCTTCCACATCCAACACCCATTATCATATAACCAGCCTGACTTACAGCATGATACCCCAACAACTTTCTCCCATTGTGCTGAATCATTGCCATCATTACGGCAATTATAATTGTAAGCGCTCCTAAAGTTATTAGCATCAGGTGAATACCAAAATTCAAAACAAACAAAGAAATTACTATACGCGTAAAAAGGTAAATTCCTAATAATTTATCCAGCGAAGCAGGTAGTAGCGCTGCACTTTCAACAGGTGCATCTTTACTAAAATCCGGTACCCATGTATGAAACGGAAATCCTCCCGCTTTGGCAAATGAAGCAATAAGGATACAAAAAAATGCTATATAAGCAAGTTGACTACTCAGCTCCAACTTCACATTCCAAAGCGACCAGCCGGTAGCCGGTTGAAGAAACCAGATTAGAACAAACCCGAGTATCATAAAAGCGTCGCTTCCCCCAACAATAATGAAAGTCTTTTTTGCAGTCTTTGGGGCATCCTTTGTTTGTCCTAAAACTCCAAACAAATAAAGCGTTATTCCCGTAAGTCCCCAGAAAATAAGAAGGCTTAAAGCATGGACACTCAACACTGCTCCGTTGCAAAAAGCAACGGTCATCGGGTACAGAACAAAAAATTGTTTTTCAATTGATTTTACTACGCCTTTTAGGGAAAATATCAGGATTATAAAGCTCAATATCTGTATAAAAGCAATTGTGAAAAAACTCAATTTATCCAGTGAGAAAATTACTTGATTAAAAATATAAATATCTCCAGCCGGTACTTTAAACAGGTTGTAACTAATAAAAAGTAAATAGCATAAGCCTAAAAATGTGAGAATCTTTCTTAAAATAGATGGAAGAAAAATATTAATAATTGAAATTCCTAACGGAATAACTATAAGGAGAGTTAGCTCATCTACCACCATTTATTTGCCTCCGAATTCGTTCGGTTTTTTCACGAGAAAGTTTCAGTAAATCTATTGAATATGGATCATTCTCTTTATTAACAACTTTTAGTGAACGCTCAGTGCAACAGTAACATGGATCAACAGAAGCAAGAGTTATAAGAGCATCTGCCACAGGAATCCCCTTGCATGAAGCCGTATAAGTTGGAATATTTACATAGCTGGGAGCACGAACTTTGTGCCTTATAGCACGGTTAGTACCATCCGATCTTATATAGTGAAAAACTTCGCCGCGCGGTGCTTCATATCTTCCAATCCCTTCGCCTGGCGAAATCTCTTTCACATCATTCAAAATGGATCCCTGAAGCGTTCTTAATTTTTCAAGGCATTGACGAATAATTTTAACCGATTCAATAACTTCCAAAACTCTTAAAACCATTTTGTCATAGACATCACCATTTGGTAAAACAATTACCTCAAAATCAACCAAATCATAAGCATCTGTCGGTTCATCTCTGCGAACATCCCACGGGACTCCGGAAGCTCGGGATGTTGGTCCAGTTGCACAATATGCAACTGCATCGTCATGAGAAAGAGCACCAACTCCTTTTAGTCTCGATCTCAGAACCGGGTCATCCCTTACCACATTAGCTAACATAGCCATCTTTTTATCAAGCATGTTGAGGTTTTTCTTCAGATCCGGTATAGAAACAGGATCAACATCTTTCGCTACTCCACCAACTCTCATCATCCCATAGTGATTACGGTTGCCGGAAATGATTTCAAACATCTGGAGTACCGGCTCACGATATTTCCATACCCACATCCATACGGTATCATATCCAATAAAATGTCCTGCTAAACCCAGCCATAAAAGATGGCTGTGAATTCTTTCCAATTCTCCTACCAAAGTACGAATATATCTGGCACGAAGCGGTATTTCAATATTATCTATATCTTCAATAGCATGAACACATGCAAGTGGATGAGAAGTTGAACAAATACCACAAATTCGCTCAACCAGATATATAGATTGAGTAAATGTCTTCATCTCGGAAATATACTCATGGCCACGGTGCATCCAGCCTATTTCCATATCTATATCAACAACCGTTTCACCATCTACTTTCAGTTCAAAATATTCTGCTTCCTCAAGAAGTGGATGAAACGGTCCTATTGGAATCTTGTTAATCGTCATGATTCCCTCCCGAATCGATAGGGTTCTTTTAAACCACAGGATTCTCCGCTGCATGAATTGCCAATCCAAGACCTCCCGAAGCGCATAGGCTCTTTTAAATTCTGCGGATGATGCAATGCCAGTAAACGCTCCATTCGTGGGTGGTCTTCAAATTCAATTCCCCAGAAATCAAATATTTCTCTTTCAATCCATTCTGCACCTTTAACAATTGGAACTATGGATTTTACTTTTGGATGCTCTTTATCCTTTATAACCACCCTTGGGCAGAAATATGTCCCCGTATCATCATCCGAAAAGTGATAAAGGATTTCCAAGCCGTGATACATTTCCATTCCTGTAGCAGTTGACAGTCTGCATCCCATAGTTTTAAAAAGGTAATTAACGACTTCACGAAGGTCTTCGTTTTTCACATTAAAGTAGAAGCGTCTCTTCTTGTTAATTCTATTGGAAATTTTATCTCCCATTGCCTTAAAAAATTTCTCAGACTTATCCATTGAGCACCCCTATCAATTTGGCAACACCAGCAATCATTGCTTCAGGTTTCGGAGGACAACCTGGAATATATAGATCAATAGGTATAACATCTTCCCGTTTTTCAACCCTGTTATAACTATCTTTAAAACAGCAACCACTCGACATACATGTACCAACTCCAATAACAAAAATTGGCTTAGGTGCTTGCTCGTAGATTCTCTTTATCCTTGGTGCTATTTTTTGATTTAATATGCCTGTTACTAATAATACATCAGCATGCCGAACAGAACCAACTAACTTTAATCCAAATCGCTCTACATCAAATGCAGGCGTAATCAAATCTAAAATCTCTATATCACAATTATTGCATGGTGAACCACTTACGTGAAATATCCACAATGACTTTGCTAAACGTTTATTATACCATCCCATAACGCAACTCCGTTGCAATTAAAATTAAAATTTGATATCTAAAATTTGATATTTGATATAAACATCATACTCCAAACACTGCTAATATAATTCCAATAAAACTAATAGGAGCAGCATATCGCCAGAAAAAGTTCAAAGCCGTATCAATACGAATCCTTGGATTTGTATTTTTAATAAGAATCATGATTATGATAATTAAAATATATTTTAATACTGCCCAGAGAATACCGATTCCGTTAAGGTTAAATCCACCGAGAAACAGTGTTATTAAAAGAAATGGAAAAATAACAAACATCATGTAATGATTTAGTTGCCAGAAAGCAAGTAGAGGACCTGAATATTCCATAAAGGGGCCCCCTACTATTTCTGTCTCAGCATCAGGAATATGAAATGGAGGTAATGCCATCTTCGCCTGTATACATAGAATACCAATAATAAAAGCTATTGCACCTGAGACAGAACCAATGAAAGATCCTTGAACACTTTGTGCATACAAAATATTTTTCAGCTGAATTTGGTATCCGGATTTAATGATTGGAATTAAACAAATTAAAATAAATGCCAATTCATCTGCCAGAAGGAGTTTAATCTCTCGACCGGAACCAATACTCGAATATACATTACCTGTCGATGATCCTCCCAGAATTACCATAACCGAATAGATCATTAATAGATACATAATAACGAACAGATCACCACCGAATCCTTCATGGAAGAATAAAGCTAATCCTATCATCGTTGATATAAGCACTAAAAATCCAAACGCTGCCAATGGAGCAGCAATAAAAACAGATTTTATACCATCTTTTACAATTATTGTCTCTTTTCCAAGCAGTTTAAATAAATCATTGAAATTTTGGAAAAATGGTGGCCCAACACGAAACTGTAAACGTGCGCTTATTTTCCTGTCTATCCACCCGACAATAAGTCCCAATATCCCGGTAAAAAGCAATCCAGGAAAAACTAATAGATAAAAAATTTTCCAGCCTATCATGTTTTATCCTCCTTCCGGCGCCAATGATGACTTTTAATAGCCAGGTGATCTCCATAAAAATAAATTTGATTTTCAGGATCTTCTTTCTCAATCTCTTTCATTACTAAAGTTCCCGGAGGCGCTGTTTTAACACATAAAGGCTCATAATCAGGATTATCTTTAAGTTGATTCAGACAATAGTCGCATTTTGCAGTTATATAATTAATTACTTCAGGGAAAATAGTCCCGAATGGACAGGCTAATATGCAGCTCTTACATCCTACACATCGCATATTATACCGTTTTATCATACCTGTATCAAGACGTTCGAGAGCCTCTTTTGGACAGGCTGCCACGCAAAAAGATTCCTTACACTGACGACAATAAACAGCAAATTCAGCAACTTCTAAGAGAGAAAATTGGCCAGGATTTTTTCTATGAAAAAAATATTCGCACTTTATTTCTTCCACATTAAAACCCGATTCAAGCAATGCAGGAATATCGATAAATAGACGCTTCATTCCCAGATATTCTCCTCGTTTTTTATCATATCATAAGTAAATACCGGACCATCCTTACAAACAAAATATTTGCCTATAACACAGTGTCGGCATTGTCCTATACCACAATACATTTTCTTTTCCATTGACAGATAAATATCTTTATCAGTATATCCGTACTTTAAAAGATCCATTGTACTAAATTTCATCATAATAGGCGGACCGCATACTATAACCGGATTATCCTTTGGATCAATATCTATCTTATCTATCAATTTTGTAACAAGGCAGCAGTTTTCATCACACCATATTTCTCCCTCAGGAATCTTATCAACTGCCCGAATAATATTTACTTTATCAATTTCCCGCCATTCATCTATATTTTGCTTATATATCATGTCTTTCGGAGTTCTGGCTCCAGCTAAAAATGTGATACTATTGTAGTTATCAATATCATGAAGCAGAGTAAGAAAAAGAGACCTCGTTGGTGCCATTCCGACTCCACCACTCATAATCAATATGTCTTTATCTTTCCATTTTTCTATCGGGTAGCCTTTACCGTAAGGACCACGAAGACCAACCATATCACCTACTCTAGCTTTGTGTACATATTCAGTTACAAATCCAGTTTTCATGATGGTAATATCCATCTCTTCAGAAAGATAGTGAGATGAAGACGGCGTAAAAGGTCCTTCGCCTATTTTCGGAATCGTCAATTCAACAAATTGACCGGTTTTAAATGGAATCGCAGTCTCTGGACGTAAATGCAAAGTACGAATTGTAGGAGACTCTTCAATTACTTCGTAAATCGTTGCCGGCACAACATCATATGGATTTTTCATACTACGCCTCCCATATATTTTTCGCGTATTGTCAAAAGTCTTTCATTAAAAACACATATAACTAACTGTTAATTAGTGCGATATAGGACATATATTAAACCTCCCACTCTTTGACTGGCTTGAGCGGAGCCCTCAACATAGCTCAAGATCAAGACAGTCAAAGAGTTACGGGGAGTTATACTCAATATGTTTTTCATAATTTTCATCTTTTTTTTCATAAACTTTTGACACTACCATTTTTCGTAATGACTGATTCAAACCTGTCTAATTCATAAGCTGCTAAGACGACCCGATACGATAATTCTTCCCTACGGAGCAGGCAAAGACGCAAAGTGTTATTAATTAAAAAATAGAATGATGTGTATAAATCATATTTTAAAAACATAATATTGAAAAACCTCATTTTTAACATTAATATTCTTAGCAACTTATCCCTCAGGGATTCCTATGGAAGCGTCTCTGCGGTTGATTTCATGAATGTAGTAGCTCTACATTACGATAAAATTTCAGACCACATTTGCCGTTTTTAGGAATATTTATAGATGGCTATCATAACTCTCTGGATCCTGTTTTTTAGAAAAAATCATAGTTTGATGGGTTCGTAAAAAGTCCCGGAGATGTCATTCCCTCAGAGAGGTCTCTTTGAGATGAGTGATAACGAAGAATCTCTAACTCCTTTTCAAATAATACAATGGAGATTCTTCACTTCGTTCAAGAATGACATATTTACCTCTTTTTACGATCCCATCATAGTTCCATTTCCGCATATTTTTTTTGATCTACTTTCTTTAAAAATTCAATAAAGCCTTTATCTCTTAAGAAAATTACATTATCTCTGTTCAAAATAAGTAGGATAATCTTTTATTTGTAAACATAGTCTCAATTACCATGTAGTGTAAACTTAATTGTGTCTGAACTAAAAATATATGACCTTTAATATAACATTCAACTATTAGACAAAAATTTATTTATCCCCTCTGAAACAACTTTTGAGCCCTTAATTGCGGTAACAGTTTCTAAATACAAATATATCAAAAAGATATTCATTAAGAAATGGAAAATTCGACTATATCAACTTAAATATATTTTTAACGATATCCGTTCTTGAAACAATTCCTACTATTCTACCATTCTCAATAATCGGTACTCGATGGAAATGATTTCTAGAAATAGCAAGAGCAATTTCTTCTATATTTGTATCAGGTTTAAAATAAACAACATTCTTTGTCATAACCATTTCAACTTTTGTATTATTGAGATAACCATCGAATGCTAAATTCAGAATATCTTCACAAGAAATAATACCTACCATTTTCCCGGTGTCATCTACCACAGGCATACTACTAACTTTATTCTCAAGTAATTTTTTTATTGCTTTTTTTAATAGAATATCTGGTCCAATAGTTATTACCTCTTTCATCATGATATCTTTTGCTTTTAACAATTTTAGCATATACTACCCCCTCCATTATCATTTATTTTTATCATTTAACAAAAATTTATCTATTCCCTCTGAAGCAATTTTTGCATCTGCAATTGCTGTAACTGCATCTAAATTTATGTTAACTATATCACCGCCAGCGAAAACCTTTGGAATTGAAGTCATACCGTTTTCATCAACTTTTACTTTCTTTCTTTCAGTGAATTTAAGTTTATCAGAAAGTTCATCGGGGAGAAATGAAAAATCCGCCCTTTGCCCAATAGCCTCAATTATCATATCACCTTTAAAAAACTTTGTTTTATCTTCATAAAAAGTAGGAGCAAATCTTCCTTTCTCATCAAATACTGATTTTACTTTTTGGCATTCAAGACCTTTTATATTTCCATTATCATCCAGCACAATCTCTTTTGGACCCCATGCAGGATTGAATTGTACACCTTCTTCTTTTGCCTCTTCTACCTCTTCCTCTGTGGCTGGTAATTCATCCCAATTTTCTAATGAAACTGTTTTGGTTATTACTTTTTCATCCGTATATTGCATATACTGAAGTCTAATTGTTTCTCTTGCAACATCCATTGCTACATTTCCACCACCAATGACAATGACTTCTTTTCCTACTTTTCTTTGCTTTCCTATCTTATTATCTTTCAGAAAGTCAAGAGCAAGTATACATTTTTCAGAATTTTTTACTCTTGTGGAAAAACTAACTGTAGTTCCTATTCCCATAAAAACAGCATCATAATCATTCAAGAGCTTTTCAAATTCAATATCCCTTCCTACTTTAGTATTAAATTTGAACTCAACTCCGAGAGATTCAATATAATTCACATCTTTATCAATCGCTTCAAGAGGCAATCTGTAAGTTGGGGGACCTGTTCTAATAGCTCCACCACCACCGGGTAATTCATCATAAACAATTACTTCATGCCCTTGAAGTCGTAGAAAATATGCCAATGACAATCCACTTGGACCGGCACCAATGATACCAACTTTCTTTCCTGTAGGTTCACCTGGCTTAATTTCTAGAGATTCTTTATAATTTTTAATAGTATCAGCAGCATACCTTTTAATCCATCTGATAGCAAGAGATTCTCCTCTTATATGCAAAGAACAAGCATCTTCACAATGTGCCATGCATATTCTCCCGCAGATGGAAGGAATTGGATTATCCTCATATATTTTTTCAAGTGCTTCTTTAGGTTCATCTCTGTAAATCGCATCAATATATTCTGATATTTTAAGATGTGCAGGACATGCATCTTCACAAAGTTTACATTCAAGACAGCGTCCGGCTTCTTGTTTAGCTTCATCTTTATTATAACCAATTACTTGTTCGATGAAGGAGAGTTTTCTCTTTTCTGGAGGAACTTGAGGCATCTCAACTCTTTCAGGCTCAAAAAGAGCATACTCAAGTTCAGGTGAAAAGCCTTTATAATCTTGTTTCCTGTGCGATAAACTGGCTTTTAATACAGAATATTTCTCTACAGGCACAAAAGTTGCCTTATCCAGTTTCTCGTCTTTTGGGATAAATTTAAAGGTATTCGTATCAAAATGTATATGAAGATAATCTCTGGTAAGGGTTAGAGAACCGGGAGGACAAATATCAACGCATAAACCACAGAAACAGCATCTGCCATAATCTACTTGTGGACGTTCATCTTTTATTCCTTCCTCAGGTTTTGCTTCCAGTTCAGGTATCTTCACCATTTCAATTGCTTCATTCGGACAGATATCAGCACAATTACCGCAGCCAGTACATTTATCCCAGTCATTAAGATGAAATCCTCTATATCTTTTTGCTGGTTCTTTAAGCTCAAAAGGATACCTTAATGTTTTTGGTTTTTCGAAAAGATATTTTATAGCTTTAAACGGATTTAAAAAACTTGTCATACTCATATTTTATCCCATACTTACTTTATCGGTCTATTTCCGGAGGTACTACATATAAACTAATCATTATATTGCCGACATCAGCAATACTTTCACCCTCCAAAGCTTTTTCTAAAATAGTCAGTCCATGAGAATAAGAAGGTGTTCTAAAATGTGCCCGATACGGCTTATCTCCACCATCACTTACTAGATAAAGTCCTAATTCTCCTCGTGAAGATTCACATCTTACATAAGCTTCTCCTTCTGGTACTCTCCACTTGAACGGATTGGGAGTTTTAGTGTAAACATCACCTTTTTTCGGCATTTTATCAAGGAATTTAAATATCATATGAACACTTTCTATCATCTCATCACGGATTACCAGAATCCGAGAATAAGCGTCACCATCTTCTCTTGTAGGAACCTCCCAATCTACTTTATCATACTCTGCATAGGGCTCAATCTTCCTGATATCATATTTCATCCCAGTCGCTCTTATAACCTGTCCAACTGCTCCCATTTTTTTAGCTTCTTCACAAGATAGTTTGCCAATACCTTTTGCTCTTTTTTCAAAGAGACGATTTTCAAAGAATATAGCATTATAATCAGGTACTTTGCTGCCTATGGTATGTAGCGTTTTAACAATTTTATCTTCAAAGCCTTCAGGGAAATCACGTCTTACACCACCGGGCCGAATATAAATATGATAGACCCTTGCCCCGGTAAGTTCCTCAAACAGATCCAATACAAGGTCCCTGTGATACATTGCCCAATTTGCGACTGTATCAAATCCAAGCATATTAGCATAAGCCCACAAGCCAAACAAATGAGAACCAACGCGAGCAAGTTCACAATATATACTTCTTATAAATTTTCCTCTCTCAGGGACTTCTATATTGGCTAATTTCTCAACTCCCATAGAATAAATTAATTCCATATGGTCAGGCTCTACAACATTTATTCTACAAACCAAAGGGAAGTTTTGCATCCAGGTTCTTTGTTCTATAAGTTTCTCAAAGCCGCGATGTAAATATCCGGGATTTGCATCAGCTTTTAAAATACGATCACCTTCAACCTTCAGAGTGATGCTGAAATTCCCAACCATTCCAAGATGTTGTGGACCAAAATAGAGTTCAAGCTCTCTCATTTTTTCTCATCCTTATCTGTAATTTGAACCAACGAATCTGTCATGAAAATTTCGTAACCACTGAAGACACTGAAGGCACTGAAAAATAATCTTTTAATTTAAAATTATTCAACGATTTTTTTGACCTCGTTGTATTATACTTTACTATACTTTGTCCGAAGGATCTGCCACAGGCATGAAAAATCACAATATAATTCTTTTTATCTCTAACTTCGTTTTAGCAAAATTTAGCAAAAGTCCAATCCTTTTACCTGTAGCTTTAAGATAAGACAAAACCTGTGCCTGGTGAACTTCATTGAACTCCTTTACTGTTTTATTCTCAACTATTACAGCACCTTCCACGAGTAAATCTAATCTATGCTCTCCTACATTATTCCCTTTATAGATTATTGGAACCAGTACCTGAGCATCAACTTTCAAGCCGTCTTGCCTCATCTCACAAATCAGAGCCCTTTCATATATACTTTCCATAAAGCCTGGACCTAACACCTTGTGAACCTCAATAGCACATTTAATTATTCTGTTTGTTATTTCAGAATGAGGATATTTCTTTTCTGTGTATTCAGTGTTCTCAATGGTTTTCACTTCTTTGACCTCATTGGTTTATACTTTACTATACTTTGAAAAATCACAATATAACTCTTTTTATCTCTAACTTCGTTTTAGCAAAATTTAGCAAAAGTCCAATCCTTTTACCTGTAGCTTTAAGATAAGACAAAACCTGTGCCTGGTGAACTTCATTGAACTCCTTTACTGTTTTATTCTCAACTATTACAGCACCTTCCACGAGTAAATCTAATCTATGCTCTCCTACATTATTCCCTTTATAGATTATTGGAACCAGTACCTGAGCATCAACTTTCAAGCCGTCTTGCCTCATCTCACAAATCAGAGCCCTTTCATATATACTTTCCATAAAGCCTGGACCTAACACCTTGTGAACCTCAATAGCACATTTAATTATTCTGTTTGTTATTTCAGAATGAGGATATTTCTTTTCTGTGTATTCAGCCTGCCCTGTGGAATCATTCTTTTCTCTTCCTTCCACTGGGGTGTTCTCAGTGGTTTTCATTTCTTTCTCTCTTCAATGGTAGGGATCTTATCAAAGACCTCTTTTACATATTTTCTTGTATCAAAATCTTTTCTGAAAGGAGCTATTTCATATTCTCTTTCCAGGAAAAGTGGTGTCAATCTTGGATGTCCTTCAAAATTTATCCCAAAAAGTTCATGCAGCTCACGTTCATAAGGCTCAGCATTTTCAAAAATATTTATTACTGTTATAAATTTTGATTGCTCTCTGGAAATCCTCGTTTTGATTAAAATAGTTTTCTTTTCTTTCTCATTATATTCCTGGTCATTCTCCATATAGGCAGAAAGAATATAAATAAGTTCAAATTCATTCTCTTCTATCCAGTCAACACAGGACAAAAGAGCGAAATGTTCATAGCCTAGATTCTTAAGAAAACTTAAAATGGAAACAACTCCATCTTTTTTAATATTTACAGTTATTCTATTATCGTCAGTAATATTTATTTTAATGTCACTGAATGAGGATTCAAGTTTTTTCTTAAGTTCTTTCATTTCTTATCTTCCTCTGAAAATAATGGCGGCCAGTCCAATTTACCATAAAGTTGTTCCTGGTTTGCCCTGTAATATTTATAGTTTTCCCTGTATTTTTTATAACCGTCTGCCATTTCTTTATCTATCAATGTCCAGAGATGAGTTACAGCAACAAAGATGGCTTCAGGCCTTGGCATACAACCAGCGATCCATCCATCAATAGGAATATATTTATCCAGATGCTTTATTGTATTGTATGAATCCCAATACATCCCACCATTTATCGGACATGAGCCAAAACCTACGGCAAATTTTGGATCTGGCATCTGCTCATAAGTTCGTATTATTGGTTTTAATGTTTTTAATGAGACATATCCTGTAATTAAAAATAAATTTGCTTGCCTTGGAGTAGCAACCGGGATTATACCGAATCTTTCTGCATCCCAGCGACTAGTAATAGTAGGCGGTATCTCAATAATTCCACACCCAGTACAAAAATATACAACATAAAGCGAATACTTATGCCCCATCTTTGCTGGAGATTTAAGCCATTTTTTAAGTTGATTTCTATCCATTTTTCTCCTTAGTTAAAGGCAAAATCACAAAAATCACAAAACCACCTGTTATTTGTGATTTCTGTTATTTTCTCTGTAAATATTCACCAAACATCTTATCGCAAATAACATATTCACCACGTCCTTGCGTTTTCAGTATACCTTTATCAATCAATCTACGAAAATATTCATTTATACTTTTGATTCTAACATTGCGACTAATATCTCTTATTTTATTACTCTCAAATAAATTTATTCCCTTGATAATTTTAATCTCATTTGTACTTAGCCCTTCAGCCACTCCTTCATAAACTGTATTTGCCAAATAAAATAATGTCTCCTCAAAGCCTTTTCCCCATTCTGTATCTGTTACATTGCCACTTTTCTGGTTATTATAAAGGGCACTACCGAAAGTATGTATTTGGAAAAGATGACCGTCAGTATATCTGAATATCTTATTTTTTACAGATTTACTAAAGGTAACACCTGTCCCTTCCAGAATAGCATCTACTAATTTGATTGTATTCTCCTTATCAAAATTTTTAAGTTCCATTTTGGGTATAAAAAAACGTCCTATAGGATGATTCATCTTAATAAATGGTTTCCATCCTTCTACTGTTGAACTTAATACAAACAAAATTTTGGTTTTATCTATAATTCTCTTATCTGAAAGCACATTTTTTAAAGTTGTGAAAATCCTCTGTGCTCTTGAATAATTCTGTACATCATCAATCAATATAACCAGTAAATCCGTATATTTAGTAACATCTTTCCAGATATTTAGTAATCCGTCCATAAGAAATATCTGAGAATCTATAAATTTATTTTTGTCAATCTCAAAAGAGACATTAAACCCAGTTCCTAACACTTGAATTCCAAATCCTTTAATCAATTTAAACAATCTGCTATTTTTTTCGGATAACTTATAAGGAATATTTCTTACTATAGATTGAATGATGTGAATGCTTATCTCTATGTCAGAAATATTTCCCTCCAGTTCTCTGGCAAGGAAATAACAGGCCGCGGACTTCTGTTCCTGCGCTATCAACTTAAAATATCTTAATAAACTTGTTTTGCAAGACCCCCATGTACCATTAACAATATAATGGTTAATGTTTCCTTGATTGGCTTCCCCAATCCTTTTAAGGAAGAAATTTATTTCTTTATCCCTGTTTACAAAGACTCTTGGTTCTAAACCTGATTTAGGGGTAAAAGGATTTGGCTTTATCATTTTTTCTTTATTTCTCTAAATTACTCTAAATTACATAATTATTTTTTTAAAGTTTTTACCGCTAAGCAAGAACAATGAAATTTTGTTTATTGCTTTATCTGAGCAACCTGATATCTTTAATAGTTTCTTTATACTCTTTTCCTGACTCATCTTAATTTAATTAAAATTAATCCCACTAATGCAAGAATAAGAGGCCATTTCCATAAATATTTAATCGCTTGCTCAATCCTGAAACGGGGGAACACTGCATTTATAAAAAGTCCTAAGATAAATATTATTAACATTTTTATTAAGAAGACGATTATGCCGAGAATAACACCCCATACTGTATTTGCGATGGGTTCTAAAATTCCAAACAAACCCCACCCTCCGAGAAATAGATTCACAAAAAGAGAAATGCCAATAAATTCATGTAAAGCATGTTGGATAGTAGAAAAAGCCAAAAATTTGCCACCAAATTCGGCATTTGGTCCAGAAGAAATTTCCTGAGCTGCACCAGCAATTTCAAAAGGTCTAATACCTAATATAGCTGGAAGTATCAGAAAGTAAGCAATCCCGGATAATAACAAAGGTAAAGAGCCAAAAGACCATCCTGTATTTGATTGTATTTTCACTATTTCAACTAATGAAATAGTATTATAATATGTCATAACTGCAAGAAGAATAAGTAATAACGGAACCTCATAACCAAGAGCCAGAAGAAATTTTCTTGATATTCCAATACTGGAATTAGGATTTGCTGCTTCACCACTGCTTAACGCAATACCTAAAGGAGCTAATAGCATAAGATACAATATTACCAATAAACCTCCGGAACTTAATGGACACATTTGTCCTAATGGAAGAAATAAAATAACAACAAAAGACCCTGCTAATGAAAGAATTAATCCAAGATCGAATATTGTTCCGTGGCTTATACTTCTCTGGCTGAATAATTTGACTATATCTATAACAGGTTGAGTAATAGGTGGACCATAACGCCAATGAATTCTTGCCATTATCTTTCTTGCTAATCCTAGAAAAAAGATCCCAATGATCAGGGCTATAAGCGGAGATAAAATAATCTCTATGATGTTCACTACCATAAACTCCATTTTAATTGTATTAAAATCAGTAAGGCCAGGAAAAGCACAATATACATTACATAATTACCAACATATCCTGTATAAATCCGCCGTACAGTACCGCAAAGGCTCTGAGTCCATCTTGCTATTTTCATGTAAAATGCATCAACAAAATCTTTTAGGTATGGGGTAATCATACGTTGTAAAGGATTATAAAAATCAACTGTGTAATGATATTTATCTTTTGGAATAGCTGCACCAGCAGCGTAGTTATCATATTGATCAACTTTTGGTCCTTTATGGGCTGCCTTAAATATTAACCAGATGACTATACCAGCAATTAGTATTGCAGCAAAAATATTTATAGTATTTAATGTACCGGAATCCGAGACAATCCCCCACAATGTGACATTCAGGGATTCGAAACCTAAAGAAGTAACGATAGCATTAATTACTTTTAGAGGAATACCTGGAAGTATACCAAATAGTAGAATTAATATTGTTAATATAATTATCGGTAATTGCATTGTAAAAGGAACTTCTTTAATATCTCTATATTTTTCAGGTAACTGTCCTAGAAATATATTATGAATAAATTTGTATCCATACAAAATTGTAGCCCAGGTTCCTAAAAATGCGGCAAAAGCTAAAAATGGGTGCTTTCCAAGTATTAATGTTTTATAGATCATCCACTTGGAAACGAAACCATTAGTCAATGGTACACCAATTGAACCAAAGATTCCTACCAGTGCACCCATAAAAGTTATTGGCATCTTTTTAATCAAGCCACCTAAAGAATTTAAATTACGTTCACCTCTAGTTCTATACTGAATAGCTCCAACGCTCATAAAAAGGAGTACAATATAAATTGCGTGATTTAAAGTATGGAATATTCCTCCTGCTATACCCAAACTCGTTCCAATAGCGATACCCACAATCATATATCCGCCTTGCCCTACTGCATGCCAGGCCAGAAGTTTTTTTGAATCATTTTGAAGTATTGCAATAAATGTTGGAATCACGATTGAGACCGCTCCTAAAAAGACAAGAATATAATTAAACTTTAATATTCCATGACCCAAATTGAGAGTTTTTACTGCTCCAACAATTACATACATTATCATAATGAAACCAAAAATTCCCATCCTTGTTAGCATACCGGAAAGCAAAGCGGTAAATGAAGTCGGAGACTCTGAGTAAGAATCAGGTAACCAGGTATGCAACGGGACTAAGGCATTTTTTATGGCAAAAGCAACGCCGAAAATAATCAGGAGAAATAAAAGATATCCATGAGAAGCAGAAGCGACCAATATCGAAAGTGTTGCAATATTCAGTGTTCCATAAGTTGTATAGAGAGATAACATCCCTACAAGCATTGCCATAGAACCTATAATAGACATAATAATATATTTCATTCCAGCAGCTAAAGCCGGACCTCTATTGTAACTAATTAATAGAAACGTAGACCAGCTCATGATTTCCCAAAAGATAAAAAAGGAAACCAGGTCACCAGAAAAAACAATACCCAGCATTGCTGCATTGACCAAAAGCAGCATCAGGTAATAAAAATCTGTCTTTTCTTTGTTCCTTATATAACTTAAGGAAAAGATAACCGAAAGGGCTCCTAAAACAGAAATGGCAATGGCAAAAAACCAGGAAAGCACATTATTTCTCAGGATGAGTGGCAGACCCAAAAAACCAAAGAAGGATTCCTCTATGGTTTTGCTATATAAACAGGCAATCATTACTACCAAGGCAAGTGAAACAAGTATTGCAAAACCCTCTCTAAGTTTAGACGAAATCTTGCCTAAAAAATAAGTGAGAAATGCACCGCCAAAAGCAACTATTATCAATAACTCCAAATTCATCCTAAAACACTCCTAATATAATCTATTCGATTAAGAAGCTCTGAAGCCGCTGAATTTAAAATCTTGGTGACAAGATTAGGATAAACTCCTATCAAAAGAATTAATATTACAAATATAAACATTGGAATTAATCCAGTAATAGGAGCTTCTTTCCTTCCCGGATTTCTATTTCCTTTCTTAAAATAAATCACCTGCACAACTCGGAAAAAATAAGCACCTTCAATGACAGTTCCTAAAAGAACAAGTCCGATAAGAACAGTAAATAGTATCCCTTCTTTGGCAAGAGCCGCTTTTATAATCATAAATTTACTCGCAAATCCAATAAATGGTGGTAAACCTATAAGTGAAAATGTACCGATTGTAAAAGCCAATGATGTATAAGGCATTTTTTTACCTATACCTTCAAAAGAAGAAATATCCATCGAAGCCGTTCTATAAATCATATAACCAGCTGCTAAAAACAATAATCCTTTCCCGAGAGTATGACTTATCATTTGAAAAAGTCCAGAACTTACTCCATATTGTGTATTAAGTGAGACTGCAAAAACAATTAAGCCTATTTGACCAATACTGGAGTAAGCCAACATTCTTTTTATATTTTTTTGACTGAATGCAGACATTTCTCCGATTAGAAGTGTTAATACACCTAAGAAAACAAAAAACATTAAGAAGTTTGAAGCGCCAAATATCGTAAATAAAACACGAATTACAGCATAAAGTCCCACCTCAATAGCAATTCCGGAAAGAATTGCACTGATTGACGATGGTGCGGAGGAATGTGCATCAGGCAACCAGGCATTCAAGGGAAATATCGCTGCTTCAACTCCCAGACCTGTTATCATAAGAACCATTGGAACAAATATAGGGGGAGAACTCGCTGATTGAATTTGATTAGCAATGTCTGCCATATTAAGAGTGCCAAATTGACCATAAAGTAAGCCGATACCTAATAAAAAAAGACTTGACCCAACCGAGCCTTGAATTAGATATTTTATTGAAGATTCAATTCCTGCCTTGTTTCCAAAATAAGCCACAAGAGCATAAGACGAAATGCATAGAATTTCAAAAAAGACAAATAGATTGAATATATCACCTGTAAGAACAACACCTGTTGCTCCGGTTAGCAGAAGAAGATAAAGTATATGATATTTTTCTCTGGGACCCTCTTTAATGTAAGACAATGCATAGATGGAAACCAAAAGTCCTGCAAGTGCTATAAGAGTAGAAAATAAAATACCTACTGGACCCACAAATAGATTGATCCCGAATGGTGGCTGAAAACCGCCAATTTTAACAACTATTGGTTGATGCAAAACTTTAGGTATTAAGAGTATTGTAACAATAAGATTAAAAAGGAAAGCAAGAACCGGAATATATTTTATAATCTTTTTTGAAATAAATCCTATTAAGGGTAACAAAAAGGCAAGACCTAAAGGAACAACAATTAGAAGAACAGGATTTACCCCGTTAGATAATAAAACTAATTCACCCATTTTCTGATATCCTATTTTCTATCGGTTCTATGTTGATCCTCGTAGATTCATGATGCCATTTTTATTTTTAAACATACAAATTATAAAACCCAAATTACAAATAAATCTCAAATACCAAATAATATACAAAACAAGGGAAAATCATTATTCCGATTTTTCTACTATTGAAGAAAGTATTTTTTTCAATTCATCAGCTTCTTGTAAAAGACTTTTAGCCTCAGCGGAATTTCTAAGATTATTAGTTTCATAGATTAATCTAAGCCAATAAACACTCTCCTTCGCTTCTTTGCGACTTATCTTAACTCTCATTAAAAAGTCTTTTTTACTTAATGCTTCATTTGCTTCTCTATAATTGGCTCCTATTGAACCAGAAGACCTAATCAATTGCTTGGCATCTTCAATATTGGCCATTGTGCTTGGCAATGTTTTCAAAAAAATCCTTACATTTTTCGAAAATTGAAATGTCCTTTCCTCTCCCAGAGGGATGCCTTCGGCAAAGATCATATACTGGTTTAGAATTTTGATTATTGGTCATTGTAATTTATTTGTCCCGATAGTCGGGATTGGGATTTGTCATTTTTACATATTACCCACACAAAATAACATAAAAGCCTTTTTGTTATTAAACAAGACTTTCGATTATTTTTGTTTAAATTTAACATCTTATTATATCTAACGGGGTTTACCCCGTTAGATAATAAACCTAATTCACCCATTTTCTAATATCCTATTTTTATATCTAACGGGGTTTACCATCTTTGCTCCTTTATCTTACGAAGATCAAGTGTGCCATAATGGTGATACACTCTTATTGCCAGGGAGAGAGCCAGAGCTAGAACCGCCACTCCGATTACAATAGCCGTTAGCACCAATGCCTGTGGAACCGGATCAACCATATTCTTAGCATTGAGTCCAGATCTGGAAAATATAGGAGCTGTTCCTTTGCTGATATAACCCACAGCGATAAGAAACAAATTTACTCCCGTATCAAGGATGCTTATTCCAATTATTACTTTGATCAGGTTATGTTTGACTAAAATAATAAAAAGTCCAATAAATATCAGTCCAAAGGCACCAATATAATAAATATTATTAGATAGAAAATCCATTAACTTTTCTCCATTAAGTTATCAATAACTCCAGCTAATTCTGAACCGACTTTAAATCCAATTGCGATATAAATTATTGGTATTATTCCAGCACTGAATAAAGTATTTAGTTGCCCTTTTGGTAAGAAATTAGATAGAAAATAATGCCCCCCAACGGCTAAACCAACTAATCCTAGAACGATAAAAACCAATCCTCCTAAGGATTCAGTAGTTTTACTGCCGATCTCACTAATTCTTCTTCCCCGACATCCTAAATAAATGAGAACATAAGCTGAGGCAATAATTGCACCTCCTTGAAAACCTCCGCCAGGTGTAAGATGTCCGTGAATAAAAATGTATGCTCCAAAAAGAAGTATCAGGGGAAATAAAAAACGACAACCCGTGTTCAATATTAAACTTGAGGGCTCGATTTTTCTTTTCTCTTTCTTTCTAAAAGTTACCAAAACAGCACCCAATCCAATTGATGCTATAAAAAGTACGGTCACTTCGCCAAGAGTATCAAAACAACGATAATTGAGAACTACTGAAGTTACAATATTTGCAGCTCCCGTTTCTTCCCTTCCTTTATCTATATAATATTCGCCAACTTTTGTTTTTGGTATTCCAAAAGGGATTTTATGTAGGGCTAAAACAATTCCCCAACAAATAATAATTAATAAGATAATACCGATAATTTTTCTCATTCGTCGTGCCTTTCAGTTCGTCTGATTGCTATAACAAATACGGCAGTAACTAATGCTGCACCAATCGATGCCTCGGCCATGGCAACGTCTGGTGCTTGGAGCAGATAAAAGAGGATTGATGCGATCAGGCTGACCATGCAGGCAGCTATCACTGCGCTTATTAAGTCTTTGAAAATGAGCACCGCGAGCGCAGCGGTAAGCATCAAGAGCACCAATAAAGTAATCATAACTATCATGCTTTCTCCTTACATTCCTCAAAATCTTTGGTCTTATCTACCACGCTTTTATCACAAAGAGGAACGCCGCTTTTACAGGAAGCTCTGGCTATGGCATGGCTGGATATGGGATTGGTAACCAGAACAAACACGGCAATGAGTAATGATTTCCAGAACCAGTCTGGTTGCATTATTCCAACCCCGATAATAGTGAGAAAAGCACCCAGAGTTGTGCATTTTGTTCCTGCCTGAATCCGATTATAGACATCAGGAAGTCTAAGTATACCAAGGTTTCCAAGAAATAAAAACATTACTCCAATTCCTGTAATTATCACACCAAATAGTTCCATTTAAATCCCCTTTTCCAAAAACCTGGCAAGAGCCACCAATCCGACAAAAGCCAGCACAGAATATACCAGTGAAACATCCAGGTAAACATATCTTTTGAAAACAAAACCTAATAGAACTAGCAGAGCAACTACAGTTGTGGTGATAGTATCCACCGCAACAGCTCTATCAGATGCAGTGGGACCGAACAACATTCGCAAAAAGCTTAGAAAAATACCTATTCCTATAATTGCCAAAAATACTAAAATTATTGTTTCACTCATGCAAATATCACCCTTAAATATTTTTCAAACCTTTCCCCAATAATCCTCGTGGCTTCCTCCTCATTTTCTGAGCGAACATATATCCAATGAATGAGGAGCGTATCACCCAGGATGTCCAGGGTAAACGTTCCAGGCGTTAAGGTAATCGAATTCGCCAGAATCAATTTTGCAATATCTTGCTTCAATCCTGTTTTAATCACCACAATTCCAGGTTTTATCGGCATCTTTGGATGAATTACCCTGTAAGCCACATCAAAGTTAGCCTTAATTATCTCAACAAAAAGAACAATAAAATAGACAATTAAAAATGTGATTTTTTTAATACTCAGAGTTGGAAGTCCCAATTCAATATAGTTTTTATTTAAAAATAAAGCAAGAGCAAGACTGAGGGAAATACCGACAATAAATTCTTGCCATTGAAAAGTTGAAGTAAGAGCAAGCCATATTACTAATAGGATAAAAAATAAATAAAGAAAATTTTTTACCTTATTACTTTTCTTATTGATTGTTTCTATCATTAATGGTTACCTCTTCTAAATGATACTTATGAAGTTAATTTTTCCCTATCAATTCTTGACCTTGTGATTTCAGACTTTCTCTTTTAATTTCAAAACTTCAATAAGTGCTTATAATTCGGTAGATTTTTCAAAAAAACAATCTTCTCCCGCTTATTCAGAGAGGGACCACGCATTACTTTTAACTACCTCTCTGAAATCTATCCCACCAGGACATACGTCAATACACCGACCGCAACCAGTACATCCTAATAAGTCGAAATTACTTTTCATATAATCAAATTTACAGAGATATCTATTTCGAAATCTCTGATACATTTTAGGTCTTGGAGTAGCACCACCTGCTACCCGAGCATATCCATGCAGCTGACAGGAATCATAACTCCTAACTTTTACAAAATCTTTTGCTATAGTCTCATCATTCAAAATCACACAATAACAGGTAGGACATATATTTGTACAACCACCACAACCTACACAAGACTTAGATGCTTCAATCCATTTTTCAATATCTGCGGAACGTAATTCATTATAATTTTCAGATCTTTCAAACTGTCTATTTTGCTCCTTCAGTTTTTCTTCAATAATCATTCTATTTGCTTTTACGCTATCGAGAGTATTCTGTGTAATTTTAGAGAGAGCAACATGTTTTTTCATCAATGAGAGTAATTCCTCTCCTTTGGAAGACCCTACCGCGATATAATAACCGTCATCTACTCTTGATAAGTTGAGATCAAAACCTTCTTCGGCATAAGGTTTACCACCAAGCAAATTGCAATGGCATGAAGAGCCGATAGAACTACAATCGGAACTTATTATATATGTATTTTCTCTCCAGAAGTTATAAATAGGATCTACAAAATCGTCATTAATCAGTGCTTTATCCAAAACTTCAAGTGCTCTAAGGTCACATCCTTTCGCACCGACTATTAATCGCTTGTATTCACCTTTCTTAGCAGGTAAAACTATCTCACGCGGAAAATAGAAAAGCACCCTTATTGGATCTACAGTACGATAGGAATCGAGAAAATAATCATCATCTTTTGACAATGTAGAAAAAAATAAATCGTCGTCAGAATGTTTTGATTTCTTAGGAAGAATAACGCTCTTAAAACCACCTAAACCATCTTCCTGGCATTTGTGTAAAAAAGAAAATAAATCTTTCACTTTTACAATCATTACTTACCCTCCACCGTTTTCAGAACGTGCCGATTCAAATTTGCTTTCTCAGTGAGACTCTTCGAGTAATTAATTTTGGTAGTGCTGGACCCTCTAACATATTCATCAGGAATTAACAATATATATGCCACATATTAACAATGTTATCTAAGATAAAAAATTTCAAATTCTTATAAAGAAATTATATACATTAATAATATCAAGGAATTACTATCAAAAATGAGAATTCAATATGTTACTTTTGAATATAAGGAAAAATCTCTATAAATATATTACAACGATAGCACTTATCAAAATCTTTTATAGTGAATAAAATTGAATATTTAATTTTAATAATGAGAATAAATATATACCTACATTAAATGTTTATCACTTTTTCAATTTATTATAAATCCAACCAGCAATTTCTGAAATACCTTTACCAGTTTTTGCAGAAATATTCCTAATGTCAATTTTCGGATTGATCTTTAAAATATTCCTCTCAATAGTTTGCAGACTTATATCAAGATAAGGTGCAAGATCAATTTTATTCACTATTGCCAGATGACACACTCTGAACATGAGAGGATACTTAAGTGGTTTATCCTCGCCTTCTGTTGTACTAAGTACTACCACATTGTAATCCGCTCCTGTATCAAATTCCGCAGGACAGACAAGATTGCCCACATTTTCTATAAATATTACATCGAATTCGTCAAGATCAAAATTATCTAACGCAGGCATTATTACTTCAGAACCAAGATGACAGTCACCACCAAACTGCTCTGTATTTATCTGAGAAACGGAAATTCCAAGAGGCAAAATTCTTTCAGAGTCACGAGTAGTAGTAATATCACCCTCAATAACACCGATTTTCAGATTTTTCTTTTTTAAAGCTGGAATAAGTTTCTCCAATAAAGTTGTTTTACCTGAGCCAGGTGAACTCATTATGTTTATCAATAATGTATTTGATTTGTTAATGCGTTCACGTATTGCATCAGCTAATTTTTCATTAGCTTCCAGAACATTCCTTACAACCTGAATTTTCATTTATCCCCCTTATTCTAACTCTATACTTTCAACAAACATGTCCATTCCTGAAATGATCTCAATATCAAAAGAGTTACATTTCGAGCAGTAAAACATAGGTTCCTCGATATTTTTTTCTAATCCGCACTTTTTGCATTTTATTCTCAGTGGTATTTCATCTATTTCAAGAGTTGCCTTATCCACAACTTTACTCTCTTTTTTCAGTACTTTAAACCCAAACTGAAGAGACTCAGGAATTATTGCATGCATTTTACCAGCTTTAAAAAAAATCTTTTTTACTGTTCCACTGTCGCCCTGTTTGGCAACTTCTTCTTCAACAATTGAGATTATGTTTTGAGCGATGGTTAGTTCGTGCATTTTATCTTCATATATTCATTTAATTAGGTAGCATAAATAAGTTAATAAAAACTAAAGAAATTTGGCAATACAATCCCCAACGGGATCTCTTTGAGACACTCTTGATTGTAACTCTTTTCACAAACCCATTTCTTTCTTAACATCATCAGCAATCCATGTATGTTTCCATTTTCGATAATCGTCAACTAAATGTGCATTTACAGGATTATTCACTATATACCAAACAGTCTCTTCAAACTCCCGCTGTGATCGCACTAAGTGATCATAACTTTCTTTGTGCCAAAAGCTTCCCGTTCAATTTAACAATTCATTCGCTTTACGTGCGGTACTTCCTTTATGTCCTTTTAATATTTCTGCAAAAGAATAAAAATTCCCGTTTTCCTTTTCTATCGGCTTCATTAATACATGAACATGATTTGGCATAATACAAAAAAAATACAATTCATATTGCTTTTTATTCATAAAGAACAAATTATCCTTGACGATTTGTGCAATATTTGGATACAGATATTATCCATCCGGATCATCTCGTCTTTGCCGTAGAAGCCTCCATTGATTTCTGGCAGCCCCTAGTTGATTATCTTTATCGACAAAACTATTCGGTTATTATCGTTAGTCCTTTGACCACCAAGAAGAGCCGGGCGCTGCCAGGGCATGATTTCTTCCGTACCGACCCTCCCATAGGGACTCCTCTGGAGCAAGGATGCCCGCCTGGTTGCCGAAAGCGCTTTCCGGGGACATTATCATCGTTATGTGGACTATTCGGACCAAATCAAAGCCATGAAGACACTGAGCCTGACATGCAACAAACTCCGCAAAGATCTTTCCAAAACCCAACAGCGCTTACGCTCGATGATTAACCGTATCTTCCCTCTCCCAAAGGGATTCCTTATATATTAAGAGTAATGAAAAAGAAGATAAGTAAAAAAGAAATTAAAAAGTTAGTTAAAGCCTCAATTTTTTTAAATTATCAGAAGAGAAGGTGGCATCCCTGGGCTTCCCTCGAAGAGGTCCCGTTGGGAGAGCCCGTCCCGTAGTGTCTTCCTTTAAGCCACAGGCGAATCTTCGATCTGTCAGGTAGAAGTCGAGGAATAACATGGTTCAATGAAACCGCATTGATAAGGGTGCTTATGCCTGACAAAATTGTAAGTTTATTAAAAGAGGAGGTTTTTGATGAATGAGTATTTTTTAGGCATTGATGCCCGAAGGATCCCTTTGGGATAAGTAAGGGATATGCTGATTTTGTTATTTTGGATTCAAAGAAAAGAATTGTTGAGGAAAATTTTTCCCAAAGGGATCCCTATGGGACAGCTCGACGATACCTTTGACGGACATGGTAAATTGTTTGAAATACTGTCAGGATTTATAATAGAGCATTCGGAATCCATTGTATATGCTGGAATCGAGAGCACAGGTGGATATGAGAATAATTGGTATCATTCTTTGCGGAAATTTCAAAAAGACATTCCAATTCAAGTTGTCAGACTAAATCCGGTTGGTGTTAGTCATACAGGTAAATCAGAAATGAATAGAAACATTACAGATAAGATAAGTGCCAGAAACATAGCAATTCACCTGATTAATCATCAAGATAAAATTAACTACGAAAAAGAGTCGCTTTATTCCAGTTTTAAGAGGACATGGACTTATCTGAGGCTGTTAAAAAAGCAGAAAACTCAATTGTTAAATGAGCTCGATCCGCTTATGTATTCAACGCACACACAACTTCAGCAATATTGTAAGGAAGGGACACCCCAGTGGATTTTAAAATTAATTATTCGCTATCCTACAGCAAATCATCTATCCAGAGCTATGGTAAAAGGTGTAGCAAAGATTCCTTATATTTCACAGGAAAGAGCCCATGAACTTATCGAAGAGGCAAAATTTTTGGTTCTTTCGATTATAAGTTGCAAGTATTAAATTTAATATATTAATAAACAGAGAGATAAGATAATATGGGAAAAAAGATTGAAAGAGGAGGTAAAATATTAATAAGTCAGCCTTAAAATCACTAATTTCATTCCCCGGATATAAGACAGTAAAAATACTATCAATAACAGATAAAGAGATACATGCGGAATTAGTACCGTACAAGAGGAACAAAGCAATTTGTAGTAACTGTAAGGAGCATCATCAGACTGGCTATCATAGTACTAAGTATATCATTGTAGAGGATTTACGGATATTAGAAAAGAGAGTATTTCTTCACATCCCAAAACGCTATTATCGTTGTCCAAAAGCAGATAAGAAAATATTTGTAGAGGAGATATCGGGGATAAAGTATTATTCAAGGGTAACGAGACGTTTTGGTAAACAGGTATCCAGACTAACAGCTATAACAACAAACCAGGAAGCCGGATGGTATCTTGGTCTCGATGATGAGAAGGTATATCGAATTGATAAGAGTATACTTGAAGAAGAAGCAAAAAGAAACTAGATCCCACACCGGCGGCAATTCATATAAGCGTTGATGAGGTTAGTTATCGTAAATACTATAGGTACTTAACAAACGTGATTGATACAGATAAAAGGTTAGTAATATGGAATGATAAAGGTAGGAAAAAAGAGATATTGAATAGGTATTACGAATCAATAGGAGCCGTAAACTGTTCAAAGATCGAGACGGTAGCGCTTGATGGAGCCCAAACCTATATCAGTTCAACTAATAAATATGCAGTAAATGCGATGATAGTATATGATAGATTTCATTTGATTCAGAAATTGAATAATACAGTTGATGCAGTAAGAAAGATAGAGTTGCAAAAAGCCCGGGAAAATAACGATCAAGAGTTAATAGATATGATAAATTGCAAACAACGTTTCATATTATTGAAGAGCAAGAAGAAGTTAACAGAAAACCAGGCGTCAAGGCTTGAGGAATTATGTTCAGTAAATAAACCAATATTTAAAGCAATTTTGCTAAAGGAAACCTTCCTTGAGATTTATTCTATTGGCAATGATAACAAAGTAATCGACCAACACTTAGAAGATTGGTTAAAGGAAGCGAAAGATAGTAATTTAAATCCATTTATTACTTTGGCAGAAAAACTAAAAGAGAAAAAGCAATATATTCTAAACTGGTTCATACAAAAGACCAGTTCTGCAATTTCAGAGGGATTCAACAATAAAATTAAAAGGCTTAAAAGAATGGCATATGGCTACAAAGATATTTACTATTTTAGGTTGAAAATACATCAACATTGTGGACTCTTAAATCCTAGACTTGCAACATGATTACGAAAGAACCAAATTTTCAACTGCATCAGCAACAGATGATATTATGGCTAGTTTGATAAAAAGTATTGCTAAAAAGATATTAGATTTGGATAAAGAGATTAACCAGCAGATAAAATACTTGGAACAGATTTGTGACTTGCCGGAAGTTGAGTTACTAAAGACATTTAAAGGAATTGGTACTTATTCAGCTGTTGGTTTGATGATTGAAATAGGAGCTATAGAGAGATTTCCCAGCAAAAAACATCTGGCATCGTTTTTTGGGTTGCATCCGGAATTTAAGATAAGTGGTGATGGCATTAAATATATTGGGATGAGCAAAAAAGGTCGTAGAGTTCCAAGAGAGTTATTATTTAATATTGCAAAATCAGCAATTAATACTAATCCCTATATTAGCCAGATATATAATGATTATGTCGAAAAGGGGAAAAATAGAATGGCTGCTATCGGGATAATAATGCATAAGATATTACGCATAGTATACGGAATGTTAAAAACCAACACTCCGTATAATTTTGATATTGATAGTAAAAATAGGATAAAAATACATCATAAGAAAAGAGATTTGTCCTTTACAAATAATAGTCGTCGCTATCAGACGTTTGATCTTAAAGCACCAATCTCCAGGAGGCAGAACAAGAGAAGAAAAGAGCGAGTAGAGGTCCAAAATGTATTTACACTTATGTTCGGACTCATCCACTACACTCTCTAAAAATAAAGTAGAGAAAATTGGAGTTTAAAACAAATCAAAAATTATCTATTTTTCTTGTTGACTTTAATCGGAATAACTACGTGGAATTTCTCAGCATTGTTCCATTGGATACCGACACAGCTCGTTATCTTTTAAAAGATTACCTTCAACCCCAGGACTTCCTGAATTTGGATGTCACTTCTACCGTTGCCCAAATGTTAAAAGTATCCAAACAGCTACATGGAATGGAAACCTTAAGTGATTTACAGAAGGCGGTATCAACTTCTATTGGCATTCCCCGGGATACCCAGGAAATCATTAGTAACCGGCTAACCGTCAAGAGTTGGCTGGTACTTATCTATACTATTAAACACCGATTTTCACAGATACATCAATAGTCATAATAATCCCTAAAATAT
>CAYTUQ010000028.1:0-47427 GCA_964441235.1 uncultured bacterium
TTATTAGATTGATTAGTTTGAAATTCAAAAGTAGGGACTGAACATATGCTTTTTGCTTGACATTTATCCAACCAGACTGTATAAATATGTAAATTAGAGAAAAGACAAAAAAAGTAAATGACAAACGATACGTTCAACATCAACTCCTCGAATCAGTTCGCACACCTGACGGCCCCAGACAAAATGTAGTTTTAAATCTTGGTATCCTGGATTTGGAAAAGGATAAATGGAAATTGTTAGCTAATATAATCAAAGAGAAACTATGTAATAAGAATAGGTTATTTCAGATTGACCCGGAAATAGAAAAACTGGCTGAACATTACGCATCTCTAATCCTTGAAAAGCGGTTGCAGCAAGCCTCTGAAGATATAGAAAATAGCGAGGAAAAGGATGAAGATAAAAGCCAGGTGCGATATGAAAGTGTCGATGTTCACTCTGTTTCAACTTCAAATGCAAGAACTCAGGGTGCTGAACATGTTGCTATCAAACAGATGGATGAATATGGACTTGATCATATTCTAAGAAGTCTCCAATTCGACGATAAACAGATCATTTATTCAAAGATGCTTATTGCGGGCAGAATGGTTCATCCTGCGAGTGAAAGGGAAACTGTGAGATGGATAAATGAAACCAGCACCATTAAAGAATTATTGAGAATATTTTTAATATCCTGTTTTATATTGATTTATGAAATATCAGTTGTCGAACTTAGGTTAAGTGAAAAAAGAATATTTAATTATAGAAATTGTTTATAATCCACTAATGAATAACCCACAAAGTGCCGCCTATCGGCGGGGTTAACCCCGCAGTCCGGAAGTTGTCGGACATGTAGCTCATAGGGTGATTAATTCATCACAAAGTGATCTCTATGAGACAAGATCATGAATTAATCAGGTTAAAGAATTCCTGAATAATTATCACTAATTTATTATAAAATCCCGCCCTGCTTTCATAAAGGCGTGAATATTTTTTATCGGAGTTTCCTGCGGTAGATCGCACCCTGTACTCAATATAAAATTCGGATACCTATCCATTTTAGTTAAAAGTTCAAAGACATCCCTCTTCACATCTTCAGATGTACCATTTAACATATTACCTACAGGACTAATATTTCCTATAACAGTTATATTTTCAGGAACTTTTTCCGCTACTTTTTCCAATTCCACTCCGACTTCCTTTGAATCTAAACTTAAGCCATTCACACCTGACTCAGCCATTTTCTCAACTAGATGCATCGTATTGCCGCATGTATGGTAAATAGTACTCACACCTCTTTGAGAACATACCTCAATTATATTCTTTATGTAATTTGAGGAAAATTCTTCAAATTGGTTAGGTCCTAACATAACTGCTGTCGGCTCAAGTATGCAAATAAGGTCAGCTCCGGCATCAATAAGCAATTCAGAATATTGCTTGATCTTATCCGCAGCAAGTTGGGTTAATTTATGAAGCTTATCATTTTCCAGGATAGTAGCCATCGCTGCATTATCAGCACCCATTATCAATGCTGCAAGAGTATATGGACCGGTAACATAAGCACCTTTTACTATATTTGCAGGTAAATTTTCACTCATCATTCCCAGGGTTTTCACATATCCCAAAAGCCGCATATCTTTAGATATATCTATTTCTCTGAGTCTATCAATTTCATCAATAGAGAAACTATCTTTGGGTACAGTTGCCGAATCATTTTTTGGGAAAATTGTGTATCTTCCTATTGCATTTGCTTCAACTGACAAATCCATCAAGGGGAAAATTATATCGGGAGAAAACGTATGCACTAATTTTTCAAATACCTTAAAATGCTCTCCGTAATTTTGTTGGGCTAATTTTATACTGTTATTAACTAAATTGACACCCGGGAATCCAACAAGAGGAGCAACTATTCTTTTCCCATGTTCATAAGTTCTCTTTGTTAAATCCCCAAGACTTATTTTATTCATAAAATAACACTTTCACACTAACAAACTTTATAACTAAAAAAATTGAAGATCTTCTCCACATAGTATTTTAAAGTTATTTAATATTGATTAATAAAAGTAGTGGGTATTAACAGAATTATAAAGTATTTCTTCATCCTTTTAGTTACCTGCATTTTCACTTACTATTTGTTCGTTTTACAACTTAATCATCCAACTGAATTTTACAATAACTATAAATAAATTTCAACCTAAATAATACCCCATAGTAGCTTTTTGGCAGTTTGATTATAAATAGGGATTCCCACTTCTTCAGAGAAACAAAACATAGTTGATCTCAGTATATACTCATTAGAGCTCGCTATGCTCTGTTGAAAATGGTTTTGATTTTCTCTAAATTAATTCCAATTCTAAAGAAAAGGATAAAAATTGCCTACTTATTCATCTGAAAAACTATTTAATCGAGCAGAAAAACTTAAACACCTTGTAGACCCATGTGTTTTATGTCCTAGACAATGCAAAGCGAGACGTCTACATAATGAAAAAGGATTCTGCAAACTAACTGATTCAGCAGTAATGGCAAGTGCGATAGTTCATTTTGGTGAAGAACCACCTATTACAGGGCATTCAGGATCAGGTACTGTTTTCTTATCCGGTTGCAATGCTTCATGTATTTTCTGCCAGAACTATCAAATTAGTCAAATGAGAATTGGGAAACGTATCTCATCAAAATCTTTAGCTGATGAATTCTTGAAGCTGCAGGATAAAGGATGTGAAAATATCAATTGGGTGACGCCAACTCCTCACCTTCCGTTCTTACTGGAAGCATTAGCAATTGCAGTTGAAAAAGGACTAAACCTGCCACTTGTGTATAATACCAATAGCTATATGCGTCTGGAAATTCTTGAGATGCTGGAAGGAGTTGTGAATATTTACCTCCCGGATATGAAATACGGTGAAAACATCTGGGCAGAATCTTTTTCCAACATGACAAATTACTTCGAGATAAGTGTTGCAGCAGTAACAGAGATGGTTCATCAAGTCGGCTCGCTACAATTAAATCAAAGAGGCGTTGCTGAAAAAGGTGTACTTGTAAGGCACTTAGTTTTACCTGAAGGCACCTCTGGAAGTCAAAAAATCTTTAAGGCTATCGCTAATATTAACCCTCAAATTCCAGTCAGCATTATGGCACAATACAACCCATGTTTTAAAGCTATCCATCATCCGATTCTTGGCAGACGTATCACTAAACAAGAATATCAAAATGCTCTTGATGATTTTAAAGAAGCCGGTTTAAAATTTGCTTACACACAAAAACTCGAAGAAATGGAAATCGAAGACTTTTACTTCCCGGATTTCAAACAAAATAATAAAAACATCTTTGGTTTAAAAAAATCCTGCAGTACCTGAAAATATTTTGGAACAATGAGCTACGGAGTACAACTCCTGTAGTCAGAGAAAAAAGGGATTGTGAAAATATTCAAATAGTGGCTTCATTCTCGTTCTGGGGCTATGCTCCGGGACGAACTATTAGTATCGGTTGCAGAGCAAGAGCCCTGCAACCATAATAATATTTGACCAGGAATTTATCAAAACCAATTTTTCAATATTGAATTTCTAGATTCTAATTGTATATTTGTTTGATTGATAAAGTGTATTGGATATTATAATTCAGATTAAAAAATAAATCAGGAGTAGTAGTGATTGACGAAAATAAAAATTATAATAGAGAAAGAGATCAACGGAAAAGAAAATCCTGGGATGAATATTTTCTCGATATAGCAGATATGGTAGCGTCCCGTTCAACCTGTTTTAGGAATAATGTCGGAGCGGTTATTGTAAAAGACAAAGTTATCGTTGCCACAGGATATAATGGTGCTCCAACATATCAACCAAATTGTCTTGAGATTGGTTATTGTTATCGTGATAGACACAAAATAAAATCAGGGACTCAGCTGGAGAGATGTCGTGCAGTTGGTTCACATGCAGAATCCAATGCTGTTGTTCTTGCTGCACGAAATGGTCAAAGTACGTCAGGTGGGACAATCTACGTTGTTGGTCATAGGTTTATTTGTAACCAATGTAAGGCAATTATTGCCAATGCTAAAATTAATCGTGTTGTTCAAAGATATTTGAATGGTGATGTTGAAGAAATAGTACCATCAAGAGACTGGACTGTTCATCCTGTAGATAAGGAAAATTCTGGTTATATTTAATTTGATAATCACGTTTTCCCACCTCAAAGAGGTCCCTTTCCCAAAGGGATCTCTTTGAGACGGGAAAGGGATTCTACAGAGCGGTTTTCACGTTTCACGTTTCATTTTTCAGGTTTTTATGCCGGGTAGGTCCAGCAATTCGTTAAAATTATGAATTACAAAGTCTGGATTTAATTTACGCAATTCATCTTCAGAGCGCATTCCATAGGTGACTGCACACGTTAATATCTTTACTGCTTTTCCGGCTAAAATATCCTTATCACTATCTCCAACCATAATTGCTTCACTTGTTTGAACAGAAAAGCTCTCCAATACATATAGAAGAGGTCCCGGGTCTGGCTTTTTTGCTTCAAGGGAATCACCACCAAGAATTATATCGAAATACTTATGAAGATTGAAGTGTTTTAGAATTTCAAATGTGTAGTAATATGTTTTATTGGAAATAACCGCCATGGATATTCCATTCAGATTGGATAATGTCTCTTTAATTCCAGGATATGGAGTAGTTGTGTCAAAAAGATGTTCCGAGTAATATTCTTTATACTTTCTAACAACTCTGGATAAAAATTTATCATCCCAGGTGTAGTTTTTATCATTATGTACTGATTCACCAAAAGCACGGCTCACTAATTTTGTTATTCCATCACCGACATATCGGATACATTGATTGAGATGAATCGATTTATATCCAAAATAGCTCAGGGTGAGATTAATTGAAGTGGCAATATCCCTGATTGAATCTACAAGTGTTCCATCAAGATCAAAGAGAATTGCTTTGATTTTACGATTGTTCATGTTTGCAAATTATGTATATCTGTGATATTTGTTTGTGTCTATTTATATTTCCTCTTCAACGAGTTTATAATTTCTACTTCCTAATCCAATTTTTTCTCCATATATCAATTGGATATTAGCATCAATATTTGGATATGAAAGTTCAGATATGTTTTTATTATTCGTTTTAGTTAAATCCAGAACTGCCTGGTCTATTGCAACCGGATCTTTTCCTGCTAATACACCAATATCATCAATTATTGGTTTTAAATTTGCCCCCTGACAGTCACAGTCCTTTGTCATATTGATTAAAAATGTGAAGAATCCAATTTTGCATTTTTTTTGCTGGACAATTCCAAGTGCGTGCTCTGCGATTTGCTTCTGAAGTTCAGCTGATGTGCTATCCCATTTGAACTTTACAGCATTGAATCTGCAAACAGTTAGGCATTCACCGCAACCTATACAGATGCTTTCATCTATGGAGGCAAATTTTTCACCAACGTTTATCGCATTTACCGGACACCATTGAGAACAAACGCCACAGGCGGTACATTTATTTTGGTTTATCATTGGTTTAGAGACTGAATGTTGCATAAGCTTACCTTTTCTACTAGCCATTCCCATGCCCATGTTTTTAATCGTCGCCGCAAGTCCTACGTTTATATGACCAGTTACATGGGTAATTACTATTAGAGAATTTGCAGTTACTAAGTCAGCAGCAAGACTGACGGTTTTGTTTATTGGAGCGTCGATTTTAATTTCAATTTCATTTCTACCGGCAATTCCATCAGAAATAATTATTGGTGCACCTATAGTTTTAAGAGAAAAACCGTGTTCATGTGCGAGTATAATATGGTTAACAGCATTATCACGAGCACTTTTATAAAGGACATTTGTATCTGTAACAAATGGTTTTGCTCCAAGACTTTTTATCATTCTGACGATTGGTTCTGTATATGCAGGTGGTAAAAACGTGTTATTTCCTTTTTCGCCAAAGTGGACTTTTAGAGCGGTAAGGTCATTTTTATCTATTATTTCGTCGAAACCCGCCCTATGAAAAAGCTTTTTCAGACGATTTTTTACCCTATCATCAGGATTGGACGCTTTAAATCTCATTAGATGTACATTGCTTGGTTCCATGTTTAACCTTTCGTTTTTGACAATGTGTGAATTTAATATAAAAAGTTATTGATTACATAAAATATCATAGATTTATTGCTTATAATGCAGTTAGTTGATGTGTTAAAAATTCTATCCGATAAAACCCTGAAATCTGGGCTTCCTCAAAAAATAATGGCGAAATTTAAGCATCTTGAACAAAGTTCAATACTAAAATCCTTTTCCTTTCACTACTTTAAGTGTATATTTTCTTATGTAAAAAGTTGAGTTTGCTTATAATTAAAGTGATAAGGAGTAAAAATAATTAGGGGAAAAATTATGAATAAAAAATGCGTTAGAATTATTCCTTTTTTAATAATTTTTTTTGTTCTTTTAATAAATTCATCATTTGCAGATAAGCGATTTGCTATTGATGATCCTCATGCTAAATATGGTGGACTTTCACTTATTCAGACTGATCGTGGCTCCGGACTGGGTGGATTTTTTGAATGGTCAATAAATTCTTCGAATAGGATTGGTATTAATGCCGGTTTATTAATGATAAAAGGGAAATACGATTATCCTATCCTCCTTCCTAATTACTATTATGATCCATATAATCCCTATGGTTATTATTATGAGAAATCGGATAAAAAGCGTTTAAGTTTACTACCGGTATATGCCAATTATAAGAGAATATTATTTACAGATGCAATCGCAAATAACTTTCGGCCATTTCTTAACCTGTCCTTCGGTCCTGTAGTTGCTTTTGATCCACCAAACATTCCTGATTTTGTTGAGAGGTGGAAAAAGATGACAACAGCTTATACATTTGGAGGAAGAATAGGGGCAGGAATTGATTTTTTGTACGGTCCGGGTACGATTATTACCCTATTTTTTGGCTATGATTATATCCATTTTGCTAAGAAAATTGATATAACTAAGTATGAAGGTGAAGTTCCAGAAGGTTGGGTATTCCCGAAAGATTATGATGGGTTAAAAAATTACAGTGGATTGATACTTAAGATTGGCTTCGGTAAAAAATTTTAATGCACGATTTTCAGTTTTATATCCCCCCGGAAAAAATCAATGATAATTTGGTAACTATTAATGGTGAAGAATACAGGCATTGCTGCCGTGTTCTGAGGAAAAATAGGGGAGACATTATAAAAGTTTTTGATGGTTATGGTTTTCATTATGGTGTTCGTATTCTAAATATTTATGAAAATTACGCTGAAGGTAAAATTATAAAATCCTACCCTAAAGAAAAGAGTATTTTTCCTGAACTATTTTTGGGTGTAGGAACAGTTAAAAATAGTACATTAGATACAATTGTGAATCAAGTGTCGAGCCTTGGAGTTGCTCATTTTTATTCTTTATTAACAAGGCACTCTGTTAAGAGAGGATTCAAAAAAGAGCGCTTTAAAAAAATAGCGATTAAGTCAGTCAAGCAGTGCGGGTCTGCTTATTTACCCGAAATTCATGACCAAATTAATTTCGATGACTGGTTAGATTTTACTCATAATATAAAGTTGAAACTTATTGCAGAAAAAGATAATTCGATGCCATTACTTAAAGTAGTGAATAGGGTAGAAAATATAGGCGAAATAGCTGTAATGGTTGGTCCCGAGGGTGGATTTAGTAGCAATGAAATTAAAACTGCTGAGGCAAATGGTTTTATTCCAGTTAATATTTCTGAACGTCGTTTAAGGACAGAGTTAGCGGTTGTAGTTATGCTTGCGAATATATACCCTTTAGATTTAAGAGTGAGTAATATAAGGTGAGGATAGTATTTAATTCATAGATATATGCCTACGAAATTTCAAATTGAATTAAAAATTTTTAATTTATTTGGATTTAAGTAAAGGGAGGAAATAAAAAAATGGGAGAAAAAAATTTTAAGAAAGACCTCGATTTTGTTAATGAAAACAGAGAATCTTTACTTAAGGAGCATAAGGATAAATTCATTCTCGTATTTGAAGAAAAATTAGTGGGTTCGTATGATAGATATGAACGAGCAGCGGAGGAAGGGGTGCGTTTATATGGATTGGACGCAAACTTTCTTGTTTGTCATTTAGTAGAAAAAGAACCGCTAAACTTTATTATGGGGGCTGCGTTATGATAAATACTTACAGGTATGGCGGTCAAGGTGAAGTCGAGAAAGATGGTAAAAAATCAATCGTTCAGATCCCACTACCAGTTGTTTTAAATCAGATGGGGGCTTTTATCAAAATTACCATTACTCATCCCCGAATTGTTCAAGAGAATTTTAAACAACAAGGGAAAAGTGCTCCAACAGTTAGTGTGAATGCTTTAATTGACACAGGGGCAAGCGGTACTGTAATAACACCTCATGTAGCTGACCAACTTGGACTCGTTCACACAGGTTTTCAAAAAGTAACTTCAGTTCAAGATGAACAACAGCGACCAGTTTATTATGGTTTTATCATATTCCCCTGGGGTAGTGGAAAAGAAATCCCGATTGTATCTTGCCCTCTTAAAAATATTGACTGTCTGATTAGGCGTGATATTCTCTTGCATTGGTATTTTTCATATAATGGTCCTGATGGTTCTATCGTTATTTGTGACTGAACTTGTTGATAAAATACTTACTCTGTGTTTAAAAGTATTATGTATTTAATTAAAGACCTATAAGGAGGATATAAATTGGAAAGAGACTGTATTTTTTGTAAAATTGCTTCTGGTGAAATAGATACTGAATTTGCGTATGAATCGGATGATATTATTGCTTTTAGAGATTTGAACCCACAGGCACCGACTCACATTTTATTGATTCCTAAAAAGCACATTCCAAAGATTAGTGATGTTAAAAAAGAAGATGAAGAACTCATAGGGAAAATGATAGCAGCAGCAAATTCTATAGCTGAGAAAGAAAAAATTTCTGAAGCTGGTTATCGTTTGGTTTTTAATTGTGGTAAAGATGCCGGTCAGGAGGTATTTCATATTCATCTTCATTTACTTGGTGGTCGTAAAATGATGTGGCCGCCGGGTTAGTTTAATTTGTGATTGCCCCAAAGGGATCTCTTTGAGATGAGGCAAATAATCAATGGATAATGGATAATGGATAATGAACAATTATCAATAGACAATAGTCAATAGTCAATAGACCCTGTACGGTCCCCGATACGCTCCTTCGTCGCTACGGGGCAGGCGCTTCGCTCCCTACAGGGCAAGCAATAGACAATCGAAAATGTATATTTCAAAGCTCAGTCTCTACGGTTTTAAATCATTTTTAAAGAAATCCGAAATACACTTTGGAAGTGGTATTACCTCGGTTGTAGGGCCAAATGGCTGTGGGAAGACTAATATTGTTGATGCTATTAGATGGGTTATTGGAGAACAAAAATCCAGTATTCTTCGGACTGATAGGATTACTGATGTAATATTTAATGGGACATCTACCCGAAGACCGTTAAACCTGGCGGAAGTTTCTTTAATTATTCACAATATTAGCGGAAGAATCCCTATAGAATATACTGATATAATGATTACACGTAGAATATACCGTAACGGCGAAAGTGAATATTTTATAAATAAAAATCTTTGCAGGCTTAAAGATATTACTGATCTGTTTATTGATACAGGAATGGGAGCAAATGCTTACTCTATCATTGAGTTAAAAATGATAGAGAACATACTAAGCGAAAACCTAGAAGAAAGGAAAAGGCTTTTTGAAGAGGCTGCAGGAGTTAATAAATACAGAGTTCAGAGGAAAGCAGCTATCAGGAAGTTGGATGCAACACGTGATGATCTTGTCAGGTTAAACGATATTATTATTGAAGTGGAATCTAAAGTTAAAAGTCTGAGAAAACAACTCAGACGTTATGAGAAATATCAGGAAGTAACGCAAAAACTTGTAGATGCAGAAGTTGTACTGGCTTCACGCAGAGTGTTGAATATTAAAAATAATTTAGATCCAATTGCTTCCGATATAAAAGAGAAAGAATCTAGATTTCAAAAAATAGTTAATGAATTAGAGAAGAAGGAAAATAGTTGGAAATCCAGACAGAAGTTATTTGAAGAAAAAGAGAAATTCTTTCAAGAGAAAAACATAGAACTTGATAAATTAAAATCTGAAAGAAATAAATTTCAAACGGAGGACCTGCTACTAAAAGAACGGTATCGTAATATTTCCCAGACTATTTCCAGGTTAGAAAAAGATATTAATTCGCTTGGTGAAAATATTTCCTATTCTGAAGATAGGGAAATTGAGCTGCAAAATGAATATAATGATATTGAATCAAAATTAGCCGAAAAGCAAGTTGAGTTTCAGGAAATATCGACTGAGCATCAGAAAATCGAATCATTATTTAAAAATATTGATGAGGAAATTCAATCCCTTCAGGATGAACGTTATTCATTTTTCAGAAAACAGGCTGAGTACTCAGCAAGATATAATAGCCTCAGAGAAAATATTTCGCAGAGAGAAAAAGAACTAAAATCAATTAAAGAACAGATAGAAAAACAAACTTCAGCCGAAAAATCAATCAGTCAAACTATAACGGATATCACTGAAAAGATAAAAATATTTAAAGAGGAGCTTGAAAAATATAAGGAAGCAGGGAAAAAGGAAAAAAATAGAAATTTAAACCTTATTAATGAAGAGAGAAACTTGACGGATACATTGAGGGGAATTGAATCGGAACAAGATAAATTATTTAACCTGATACAGTTTTATAGTGGAATAATTCAATCCAAAGAGGGGTATAGCCCTGGATTGCAATATGTGTTGGATAATTTGCAGGATTTTCCTGGGATTAAAGGAGCGCTGTCTGACCTTATTTCTGTAGATTCGAAATATTATCTGTCACTTGAATCGGTAATTAAAGATATTTCCCGACTTTTAGTTGCCGACAATAGATCATCTGCTGTTAGTTCTTTAAATAAATTAGAAAGCCTGGGTAAAGGGAAAGTGTCTATAATTCCACTTGATGTGATACTACAAATAGATAAAACTGAAAATGTTTTTAATGATGAGATTCAACCTTTAGAAAAATATATTAAATGTGATAAGTATTTAGAAAATCTAAAGGAATTTCTGTTTCATGATATTTACATTTGTGAAGATGCGAAGTTTAATGATTTGATAAATGATCAAAAACTAAATGGAATTGGGATTGTTTCTAATAAAGGTAAATACAAAGATTCAAATGGTTTTTTTACAGGTGGATCAGAATTTTCAGAATCAAATGTTCTCATTGGACGAAGTGAAAAACTTATAGAGTTGAAGGAAAAGTACAAAAGTGTATCTAATCGGCAAAATAAGTTAAAGAGTGAATTAGATAAGATTCGTGGGGCAATCGAAATTTTTATTTCAGCTCAAAAAGAGCTCGAAAATAATGCAAATTCAATAGAAGAGAAAATAAGGTTTCAAGTAGATAACTTGCGTGAAAATGAGCAGAAACTTATTCAATGTGAGAGTATTCAGGAAGCACTTAATGAAAACAAAATTGCCTTAAAAGTAGCGCTTGAAAATTTCAATGAGAAATTGCAAAAAGATATTCCTGAGAAAAGTATATTAGGTGACAAAATATCGAAGTTTGATACGGATATTGAGGGAAAAAGAGGGAAATCCGATAAAATTAAAGGCTATCTGAATGAAATAAGTCAAAGGCTTCAGAATGAAAGGATAGAACTAATCAATCTGGAAAACAGATTTAAAAATATTATTGATAATCAGGGAGCAATAAAGAGGTCGATAGACGATCTTAATAAGAAGCGGGATTATTCAATTCAGGAGAGGGATAAAAATGAGTTATTGAAGTCAGATATTGCCAGTAAAATAGAATTAAACAAAGTGGAAGTTGAAAAAGTAAATAACAAAGTTCTTATTGTGGAAGGTGAAGTAGATGAATTAAAAAGTAGTTATCAGAATATCCGTAGTGAGATTCAACTTATTAATGAAGACCTATTCAATCTGCGCCATGAAAAAGAACAATTATCAGAGAAATTGAAAATACTTGAGTTGGAGAGTTCGAAATATTCTGCTTCGGAAAGTGAAATTCGTTCTGTATTATTAGAAAAGTACAACAGGACAATTTCAGATGAGCTATCAGGTGAACTTCCACTTGAAGAAGAAGCACAACGTATTGTTAACAGGTACAAGAAAAAACTTGAAATGATTGGTATGGTTAATATGGCTGTTAAGGATGAATATGAGGAGGAAGCATCTCGACTATCATTTCTTGTAGAGCAGCGAGATGATCTTGTAGAGTCTGAAAAGGGATTAAAGGAAGTGATTGTCCAGATTGATAATATTGCCCGTGAGCAATTTCTGGAAGTATTCGAGAAGATTAGACATAATTTTCAATCGACATTTGAGATTTTTTTTGGTGGAGGTGAGGCGGATGTTAAATTAGTAGGGGACTCTGACCCTTTAGAGTCTCAAATTGAGATTTGGGCATGTCCAGGCGGGAAGAAGATGCGATCCCTGAAAATGCTTTCCGCCGGTGAAAAAGCTCTTACGGCAATAGCTCTTCTTTTTGGTATATATCAAGTCAAACCAAGTCCTTTTTGTATTTTAGACGAGGTTGATGCTCCTTTGGATGACGAGAACGTCAAGCGTTTTATTAATGTTATTAAAACTTTTGCTCAAAAAACTCAATTTATTATCATTACTCATAATAAGTTAACGATGAGTATTGCCGATATATTATATGGTGTGACGATGGCTGAAAAAGGAGTATCCCAAATCGTATCTGTAAAATTGGAGTAGAAATGAAGTATAATAAATTATTTCTCTGTTTCTGTTGCGTGATTTTATTAATTATGAGTCAAATCTTTGCAGCAGAATTTGATGTAGATTTTGCAACTTTTCGTAGTGCTGACGAAACTGACATAGTTGAAGTATATCTTTTGATTCCAAGGAATATCTTTAAATTCGCTCCCTCGGAAGATAAGTATAAGTCAAATGTACTGGTTAGAGTTGCTTTAGCTCAGAATGATACCGTTGTTGATATGGATGAGTGGACATTTGTTGACGTATTATCCGATACCTTAGAAGATATTAGTCGCCAGATGATTCCTGAAATTACGAGTTTGCAAGCACAAACTGGAGAGTATGATCTAATAGTATTTATTGCAGATTTAGTGAGTGGAAAACAAAATAAAAAGGAGAAACATATAATACTCACAAAGTATTCGGATTCTGAACTTCAATTGAGCGATATTCATACTGCTTCTCAGCTGAAAAAAACTCAGAAGGAGAACAAATTCAGTAAATATTTTGGCTATGATATGATTCCAATTGCCAGCTCTATTTTTAGTGTGCAGAATCCAATGGTTTATGCTTTTTGTGAAGTTTACAATCTTAAATACGATGAAAATTCACCAGGAACTTATAATGTTCACTATTCTATCACGGATTTAAATGGGAATGAAGTTAAAGCTCTTGAATGGGCTACAAGACGTAAACCCGGTGATTCTTCAGTCGAAGTTAATGGAATAAATATAGTATCTTTATCTTCCGGTTTGTACAATCTCAAAATAGAGATTATTGATAATGAAACCGCTGAAAGTGCTTCTGCTATTAAACGTTTCTATGTGTTAAAAGAAACCAGTGTGGTTGAATATACACAGTTAATGGAAACGGCTTATCTGTCTGAAATGACTGAAGATGAATTGGATGAAAAATGGGGTCCAATGAGATACATTGCTACTAAAACGGAAAAGAAGCGGTATAAAAAATCAGATATAGAAGGTAAGAAGCAAATAATAGCTCATTTCTGGGATAAACGTGATAGTGATTTTACAACTGAAGTAAATGAGATGAAAACAGAATTTGAGCAGAGACTGGCTTATGTGGATGAGAATTTTAAATCTGCACAAACAAGAGGATGGGCAACCGATATGGGCAGAGTCTTAATTGTTTACGGAATTCCATCAGAAATTGAAAGATTTCCCAGCTCGATTGAGAAAAAACCATATCAGATTTGGCATTATTATGAAATTGAAGGTGGTGTTGAATTTGTCTTTATTGATAAAACCGGTTTTGGAATGATGGAACTCGTTCATTCTACTGCAAGAAGTGAATTGCAGGATTATAATTGGCAGAGATGGATTATGCCTGCTTCTTCGCAACAACAAATTTCTTATTGAAATAAAAATTAGTATTGGATAAATATGAAGAATGTGACAGTCGGGATTGATTTAGGTGGAACAAAGGTAACTATTGGACTTGTATCCAATTATGAAGTGTTGAATAAGCCGGAGCGTTTTTTTATTTCAGAGTGTCGGGATGCAGATGCTCTTGTTTCACATATTAAAGTGTCATTACAGAAAATGATTAGAAGGAGTGGATTGGAGTGGTCTAACATTTCTCATATAGGTGTTGGCTCTCCTGGTCCTCTTGATTATAGAACTGGTGTAATTCTCGAGACTCCTAATTTAACAATGGTGAGAAATTATCCTCTAGGTCCAAAATTAGAAGAAGCAACGGAAATAAAAACTTTTGTTAATAACGATGCAAATTGTTTTACTCTTGGTGAACAGAGAGCTGGTGTTGCTAAAAACATGGATTATGTTCTCGGAGTAACTTTAGGCACCGGGTTCGGTTTAGGTTTTGTTTACAATGGAAAAATTTTTAATGGTGCTACAGGTACAGCCCTTGAATTTGCATTGACACCTTACAAAGATGGTGTTTTTGAGGATTATATTTCAGGGAGAGGCATTGCAAGAATTTATAAAAACCTATCTGGCGAACAGGTAGAACCTATCGAAGTTTCCAAACTTGCAGAAAAAAGTGATGTAACTGCCCTTAAAGCCTGGTATGAATTTGGTCAACACTTTGCACAAGCATTAATCTGTCTTGTAAACGTCCTTGACCCGGATATTATTGTTATAGGTGGTTCTGTTGCGAAGGGATTTCGATTTTTTCGCAACTCACTCAAAAAATATCTATTGAATGGTATTCATGAAGGACCGAGGAATAATATTAAAGTCGAACTGAGTAAATTGGGTGAGTTAGCGGCAATTATAGGTGCATCAAGCCTCTCTTGATTGACTATTGATTATTGAAAATAGACAATTAAAAGTCTAAAGTGCCTAAAGTGAGTTAAAGTGCCTAAAATAAAAAATGACCAATGACCAATAGACAATAATAAATAATCAATGCTTCTTAAAGATTTAATTAATGGTTTATCATCGCTTGTGTTTCCACCAATATGTAAATCTTGTAATAAACGTATTGATTCAAATAAAGATGTAATATGCGGAGAATGTTGGAATAGACTTGAGCGTGTTGACACAGGTCTTTTTTTACATAGGGAAATTCCTGAAAATATTGACAAAGTGTTTGCTATTTTTCAGTTTGACGACCTTTTTAAGAAAATTGTTCATGCTTTAAAATATCAGGGTAATAAATCAATAGGGGTTGAACTGGGAAAACAGATGAGTATTTTTATTAAGCCTGAAATGATAAAAAAAGATGAAAGTGCGTTTGTACCGATTCCACTTCATCCGATTAAGCATCGCGAAAGAGGGTATAATCAGGCAGAAGCTATAGCAAGAGGACTAAGCATTGGATTGAATATTCCTGTAAAAACTAAATTAATAAAAAGGGTAAAAAATACATCGACTCAAACAAAATTGAATGCTGAGGAAAGAAAGGCAAATATGGAAAGTGCTTTTGCTATAGTTAATAATCCTGATATAGGAAAAATTAGGCAAGTTGTCTTAGTAGATGATGTATTTACGACAGGTTCAACTATGAATTCTGCTGCAAAAGTGCTGAAGGAGAGAGGTTTTGATAGAGTTATAGGATTAGTAGCAGCGACACCAGCGGAAAAAGACTGAATAATTGCTAAAAATAATAATTTAACTTTTATATGTTTTTCCTTGAATAAATAGAATTAGCAAATTAAACTTTCAGGTTATTTGTAAATAATGAAAAAATAAAAGGTGTAATATGGCTCGATTAACAATTGATGACTTAAAAGTTGAAGGTAAAAGAGTTCTGGTTCGTGTGGATTTCAACATTCCACTTGATGAGAATCAGAATATAACAGACGATTTCCGCATTCGTGCAGCTTTACCAACAATCCGGAAACTTTTGAATGATGGCGCAAAGGTTATATTAATGTCTCATCTTGGGCGTCCTAAGGGAAAGAAGATCGCTGAATTGAGCTTAAAACCGGTTGCTGAACGGCTTAAAAAACATTTGAATAACAGAGTTTTTTTTGCAACAGATTGCGTAGGTATTGAGGTAAAAAATCTGGCGAATTCTCTTCAAAATGGTGAAGTTCTTCTTCTGGAAAATCTCCGTTTTCATGCTGAAGAACGGAAGAATGATCCAGACTTTGCAGCTAAACTTGCTGAATTAGCAGATATATATGTTAATGATGCTTTTGGTACAAGTCATCGTGCTCATGCTTCAACTGCTGGTATTGCTGAATATATTTCACAAAGAGCAGCAGGTTATTTATTAGAAAAAGAGCTGCACTATCTAAAAGATTATCTTGATAATCCAGAGAAGCCATACACAGCGGTTCTTGGCGGTGCTAAAGTTTCGGGGAAAATAGAAATCATTGAAAAACTTTTCGGCAAAGTTCAGAATATTCTTATTGGTGGTGGAATGGCATATACATTCTTGAAAGCAAAAGGCTATGAAATCGGAAAATCGTTGCTTGAAGAAGATAAAATTGATTTGGCACTTAATATATTGAAAAAAGCAAAAGAATATGACTGTACTATTTACTTGCCAACAGACATTATTGTTGTTCCAGAAATTTCTGATCATGTAGTACCTGAGCTTGTACTCTCTGATAATATTCCACCTGATAGAATGGGGGTGGATATTGGGCCTGAGACTACAATGATTTATTCAGGAATTATTGATTCAAGTGAAACGGTTTTGTGGAATGGACCATTGGGAGTTTTTGAAATAGTACAGTTTTCAATAGGTACTGAATCTATTGCTCGAAAGCTTGCAGAGGTTACAGAGAAAGGAGCTGTCACTGTGGTTGGTGGTGGAGATTCTGCCGCTGCAATGAAGAAATTTGGATTAATGAGTAAGGTTACTCATATATCTACAGGTGGTGGAGCTTCGTTAGAACTACTAAGCGGTATGGAATTAATTCCAATAACTTTAATTACAAGAAAGTAGGAGATTATGAGACAGAATATTGTAGCAGCGAATTGGAAGATGAACAAAGATGTTCAAGAATCCTATGATTTTACTAAAAGTTTATCCAAAAAGCTATTGAATCTCAAACGGACTCACATTATATTATGTCCGCCTTTTACGTCGTTATTTTACATTAGCGAACTTTTGAAAAACAGTTCTATTGCTCTTGGTGGACAGAATATGCACTATGAGAAATCCGGTGCTTTTACAGGGGAAATTTCAGTTAGTATGCTAAAGTCTTCAGGATGTGATTATGTGATTCTTGGACATTCCGAGAGACGTCATGTTTTCAACGAATCCAGTGAAGTTATAAAAATGAAGATAGACGCTGCATTATCAAATGATTTGAAACCAATCATTTGTGTTGGTGAAAAACTTGAAGAACGTCAATCAGGTAAAACCACTGAAGTAATAAGGGCTCAGTATAGATCAGCATTTACAGATATTTCGGAAGAAAAATTAAACCAATGTATTATTGCTTATGAACCTGTTTGGGCTATTGGAACAGGGATTACAGCCACTCCGGAGCAAGCATCTGAAGTTCAAGGGGTTATCAGAAATTTGGTTTTTGAACAATACAATAGAGAAGTAGCAGATTCAATGCCGATACTATATGGGGGAAGTGTGAAGTCTGCAAATGCAAAGTCTCTTATAGAAACTGAAAATATAGATGGTTTTTTAGTTGGTGGAGCCAGTTTGGTTGTAGATCATTTTTTTGAGATTATAAATATTGTTGAACAATTTTCAATAGGACAGGAGAAATAGTGTATACATTTTTTATTATTTTGAATGTGTTAGTTGCAATTTTTTTAACATTGTCGATTCTTATTCAATCCAGTAAGGGTGGTGGACTTTCTGGTACATTTGGTGGTAGTGGTGCTGGCTCGGTATTTGGAGGTAGAGGTGCCGCAACTTTTTTATCTAAGGTAACTACCGGACTTGCTGTTGCTTTTATGGTTATTTCTATTCTAATAAGTTTAATTTCTATTCCTCGGGGGAATCCCTCAAGTATTATAAAAAGAGAGGCTGACAGACGAGTCGCTCCATCTGCTAACTTACCTGTTCCTCAGGGGACTTTACCTGAAGGTGAATCTCCCATAGCTCCATCAGGAGATTGAAAAATAAGATTTACGAGTAGATATTAACATTATGGTTATTCATTGCCGAGGTGGTGGAATTGGTAGACACGCATGGTTGAGGGCCATGTGGGCATTAGCCTGTACGGGTTCGATTCCCGTCTTCGGCACGAGCTATTGAAGTTGAATAAATAATGGAGAAAATATGCGTCGGTTAAAATTAATTTTAAGGAAATTTAGTTGTCTCTTTGTAATCGCTTTTTTCGTATCATTATCTTTAGCACAAAATGCTGGTACTTTTGATGATGCTTTAAAGCTTTTTCAAGACGGTAAATATGAAGAAGCTTTTAATATTTGTAAGCCGATAGTTAATGAAAATCCGAATTTTATCAAGGCAAAGATTTTACTGGGACAAATTTATTTTGCAATGGGTGATTTAGATAGTGCCATTGTATATATTGACGACGGCCTTAAAATGAATCGTAATAACGCAGAATATAGAGAAATTCGTGATAAAATAGCAGCATTTGGAAGTAAGTTGACCGAAGCATCCCGATTATCAACTAATGCAGATTTTAAAGGTGCTAAAGATTTATATGAACAGATAATTAAAGAAAATCCAAATTTTGCTGATGCTTATTTTTCTTTAGGAATGGTATATATTAATCTTAACAACTTGAATGAGGCTGCGGAAAATTTTCGTAAAGCCATTGAAATGAAGCCAGAGGAAGAGAAGTATCATAATATGTATCAATCCATAATAAAGAAACATTTATCTGAAGGAAATCAGCTGTTGAAGAGGCATAATTATCAAGCTGCACTTGAGAAATTTCAACAGGTGATTGATTTTAACCCTGATGAATCTATGGCATACTACTTTAGTGCGGCTGTATATCTTGCGGAAAAAAAATTACCTGAAGCACTTAAATCGATAGAAAAAAGTATTGAATTAAATCCTGACTATCAAAAATCCCATTTGATAAGAGGGAAAATTTATCTGAAAATGGATAACTCAGTTGAAGCACTTAAATCATTTGAAGCAGCAATAGCTCTTGATCCTGATTATGTTGATGCCTGGAATAATATTGGATTACTTCATTACAGCAAAAAGGAATATAAGGAAGCTATCCCTGCTTATAAAAAAGTTGTTAAACTTAAGCCCGGCTATCCAAAGGCTTATGAGAATCTCGGAGCAATATTTATTGATATGAAAAATTATAGAGAGGCTTCTCAATATCTGAGTAAAGCTGTTGAGTTGAATCCCAAAAGTTATTCAAGTTGGTATAGATTGGCACAAGCATATAACCATCAAGGGCAGTGTCAGAAAGCAAAAGAAGCTGCAAAATCATCTTTGAAAATTAAAGCAAATTGGGCACCGGTTCTAATAGAGTTGGGTGTTGCCGAGCGTTGTTTAGGAAACAAGCCTGCAGCAAAACAGGCTTTTCAAATTGCCATGAAGGACCCTAAATGGAGAAAAGTTGCTCAATTTGAACTAAAAACTCTTCAATAATAATAATATTTTTTAGATGAATTAGAGGGTGAGAAATATTCTCACCCTTTTTATTTTGTGTTAATCATTGCAAGAGTTGGAAATTCTCACTATTTTTAAAATAGTGTTGATATGATACGTTCAATAATTTTCGATTTAGATAATACTTTACTCGATTTTATGAGGATGAAGGAGGAGAGTGTTTCCGCTGCGATAGATGCGATGCTGGATGTCGGGTTAAAGAAATCAGCAGAAGAAATTAAGAAGGGTATAGACGTTATTTATGAGAAAAAGGGGATAGAATATCAATTTGTATTTGACGAATATCTAAAGCAAGAATTAGGAGAAATAGATTACAAAATTTTATCGGCAGGGATTGTTGCTTATAGAAGAGCTAAAGAGGGATGTTTAAAAACGTACCCTTTTGTTCATAGTACAATAATAAACCTGATTAAAAAGGGGTTAATGCTTGCTTTAATTTCAGATGCTCCGAGAAGAGAAGCCTGGATGAGAATATGCTCTACAAATCTCCAATATTATTTTGATGTTGTCTTAACTTATGAAGATACTCACGAAAGAAAACCTAATCCTAAACCGTTTCTGCTGGCTCTCGAAAAATTAAATATAAAGCCTTCTGAAGCAATGATGGTTGGTGATTGGGTAGAACGAGATATGGTTGGTGCTTCAAAAGTGGGCATGAAGACCATTTTTGCTCGATATGGCAATCGGTTTGGTACTGTTAATTCAGGAGCAGATTATGAAATTGATTCTATTGCTGAATTAGTGCCTATAGTAGAAAAGGAAATGAGTTTTGTCGTAGACATCTCTTTGAGATAATAAAAGTGCCTAAAGTGAACTAAAGTGTCTAAAATGCCTAAAGTGCCTAAAGTGAACTAAAGTGCCTAAAGTGTCTAAAGTTGTCTCGCTCCGAAGGAGTCCCTCTGGGAAAGAGATGTCTTTGACAAAAGTAAAACGTGAAACGTGATTATCGGTGATTATGATATGAAAGAATATATTTTAACAAATAGTGAAGCTCGATTGGTAGATGATTATGCGATAAATGTCCTTGGGATTCCAGGTATTGAATTGATGAAGAAAGCCGGTGGTTTTGTTTCATTAGAAGCAAAAAAGTTCCTGAAGGATGTACCGGGAAGTCGAGTGGACATTTTTTGTGGTACAGGTAATAATGGTGGAGATGGGTTTGTTGCAGCAAATGATCTATATGAATGGGGTGCCAATGTATTTATTTGGATAGTTGGTGATATTAGTAGAATAAAGGGAGATGCTCTTTATTTCTTCCAGAAATGCAAGAAAAATAATATCACTATAAATTCTCTAAGAGTCGAGGAAGATTTACTATCACTCAAACACATTCCTGAGACTACCTTAATTATTGATGCACTACTTGGTACAGGTTTTAGAGGTGAAGTTAGAGGGTTGATGTATGATTTGATAAAGTTGATTAATAAAGCAAAGCGACCGGTACTTTCTGTTGATATTCCCTCAGGTATTAATGGTGATACAGGACAAATTGGGGGTGTTGCTGTTAAATCTAAAAAGACAGTTACAATGGGATTTTTAAAAAGAGGCCTTTTGTTTCAGCCGGGAAAGAAATATGCCGGTGAAGTTGTGCTTGCTAATCTCGGATATCCTGAAAAATCATTTAGTGTATTATCATCAGAAACTGCGTTAATTCGTGAATCGGATGTAGAGAATTTACTTCCGTCAATTCCGGAGGATACATATAAACACCGACAGGGTAAGGTGCTTATTTTTGCCGGGTCACCGGGAATGACTGGAGCTGCGACGCTTGCTTCAATTGGTGCTCTACGAGGGGGAGCAGGACTTGTTGTTGCGGCTATCCCAGAAAGTCTTAATACAATTATGGAGATAAAATTAACTGAGGCGTTAACTCTACCATTACCGGAATCTCCATCTCATACATTTTGTGGTCTATCTCTTGAACCTGCTCGTGAACGGATTGAATGGAGCGATGTTGTGGTTTACGGTCCGGGAGTTTCAAATGATGCTAAAGTCAAGGATTTTGGTTTAGCGTTAATAGATGTGTGTGATAAACCAATTATTATTGATGCAGATGGCTTGAGGATATTCCATAATAATTTAGAAACTATTAAAAATATTAAAGATTTGGTTGTTACTCCTCATCTTGGTGAATTATCAGAGATGCTGGATATTAAGATTACAAAGATAAAAGAGAACATAATAGATATTACAAGAGATTTTGTGAAAGAATATCCCTGTACTTTAGTCGTTAAGGGAGCGCCAACTGTAATAATTAGTAAGGATGGAACGGCTGCTGTTAATTCTACTGGAAATCCTGCTTTAGCAACTGGTGGTACTGGAGATGTATTAAGCGGTTTAATAGCTGCTTTTCGTGCACAGGGAATGACATCATTCGACGCATCCATTGCGGCTGTCTATGTCCATGGGCTTGCAGGTGATAAAGGATGCCAGGATCTTGGTATTAGAGGTCTGATAGCGGGAGCCCTGCTTAGCTACATCCCGGTGGTTCTAAAAAAGTATGATAGGATTGGTTAATGTCAAGAATCTGGTATAAACTTCCGGCAATTATATACACAATTTTGATTTTTATTTTATCTTCGTTTCCAGTTGATAGTATTCCAAAAGTTGATATATTGAATTTTGACAAATTTGTACATTTTATTGAGTACGCAGTTTATGGTATTTTACTAATAATTGCTTTTATGAATACTGCTTCGTCTAAGATTGCTAAGAATGCTGTTGTGATTAGTTTGTTGGTGGGAATAGCTTATGGTGGTTCTGATGAAATTCATCAACTTTTTGTTATTGGGAGAAGTACTTCTATTTTCGATTTTATAGCCGATGCATTTGGAGTTTGTGCAGGAGTAATAATCTTTACAAAGTTTAAATATTATAAAGTAAAAAGTGCTCTGGGAAATATCCATGGCGAAAAGTAATTTTGATATTTTTTTAAAGTTGTGAATTTGTAGGCAAAAAGTGAAATGAGTCTTGCCCGGCTTAAGATTAAAAACTTTGCAATAATCGACAGAATCGATATATCATTTAAACCCGGTTTTACTGTTATCACGGGTGAAACCGGCGCGGGGAAGTCTATAATAATAGATGCACTTAATTTTTCTCTCGGTGGAAAGACTTCCGCTTCGATGATCAGATTCGGTTCTCAAACTGCTGCAATCGAGTGTATTTTCAATTGTGATGTTAATGATTCTTCCGCTATTTCTTTTATAAAATCGAAGGGATTAGCTGCCGAAAAGAATTCTTTCACCTTGAAGCGTGAATTGTATTCTTCAGGACGTTCAAAAGCATGGATTAATGGAAAATCATGTCCCAATAGTGTTTTAAAAGAAGTTGGTAATTTATTGGTTGATCTTCATGGTCAGCACGATCACCAGTCGCTTTTAAATGAGGATAACCATATTTCTTTCATGGATGCTTTTGGTAATTATCAGGAGCAGATTGGAAAAGTTTCTGTCTTATGGTATAAACTGAAAAATTTAAAAGAACAGCGTGATATTCTTGAGCAGAAATGGAAAATCAATAAAGAGAAACGAGAACTCTGGGAATTTCAATATAAGGAAATCCAGACCGTAAATCCTAAAGAAAATGAATATGATGAATTGCTTAAGGAGAAAGCAACACTCGAAAATTCGGAAAAGATACACCAAATATCTACTGAATTAATAAATAACCTGTACGAGGGTGACGACACCTTTTATCAAAAAATTCAAGAAGTAAGTAAAAACTTAAGAGTATTGAATGATATAAATGGATCCTTTAGTAACTATCTCACTAAGCTGGAAGAAGTGCAATATTTATTTCAGGAACTCTCAAATCAGCTGTCTCAGTATTGTAACGGAGTGAAATATGACCCTATGCGTTTAGAAACAATTAACCAACGTTTATATTCGCTTCAGCAATTAATGAAAAAATATGGCTCTACGCTTAAAGAAGTGATTGATTATAAGAATGAAATTTCCGGTAGTTTGAATGATGATGAAGGATTAGAGAAGAAATTATTTAAACTTGATAAGAATATTAAAGAAGCCGTTGCTAATTATAGTAATGCGGCTTTATCTCTATCTCAAAAGCGTGAGGAACAGGCAGAAATTCTTGAAAAAGAATTAGAAAAAGCTCTCAACCGTCTGGGAATTAAGGGAAGCCGCTTTAAAGTGCGTTTGGAATATGTGCCTGATCCTGACGGCTGGGTTCACGTTGCCGGACAAACCTATCAGGGTGATTCCACAGGTGTGGATAAAATCGCTTTTGAAATTAGTACGAATCCCGGTGAACCGCTAAAACCCTTGATTAGTATTGTATCAGGTGGAGAGGTTTCACGTATTATGCTTGCGTTAAAATCTATTTTAGCGGGAAGAGACCAAATTCCTGTTCTGATATTCGACGAAATTGACAGCGGCATTTCGGGAAAGATAGCACATGTGGTTGGGGAAGAATTGAGGGAGCTTGGTAAGGTTCATCAGGTAATTTGTATAACACACCTTCCGCAAATTGCAGGTTTGGGAGATGACCATCTAAGTGTAAATAAAGTTACAAAAGATGAGCGGAGCCTTACTCAAATAGAGAGACTTTCTAAGGGTGAAAGGGTTGATGAAATTGCCAAGTTAATCGGCGGCAAAGTGGTTACCGAAACAAATCTCCAGCAGGCAAGAGAACTTTTGGGATAAATAGACTCACAGATATATAGAGTAAAAATTTAAATGGGTAATATTACCACTTGTCTCAACGCTCCAGCGTTGAGACGTAATTGCTCCAGGTGTCCCCGCAGGAATGGAGACATAAGTAAAAAAAGAAACCATGTATTTAAAATTGTCAATTGACCCCGTACAGTCGCATGCTCCTTACGGGGCAGGTAATTGATAATTAATAATTAATTTCCACTTGTATCAACTCTACCACATTGTGACGTAATTGCTACCGGTATCCCCGCAGGAGCGGAGACACAAGTAAACTGCTCAGAAACGCTTCAATCTCGGATTTACCCATTTCACGTGGATGATTTTTACACCCAAAAAATTTTATATAACGCAATATCCACTCACTATACGTTTTTTCTGTCCGATATGCATAGTGATGATAGAGAAGTACATGGCGAACCTGGTCCACTAGTTTTAATTTTCGGTTCGGCCTAAATCTTCTCTTTACTCCCATAAAATTTCCTTGACTTATATAATATGTAAATATATATTAAAGATATGGAAATTCAAGTTAAATATTTCCGTATTTTAGTAAATATCGAGTCAATATGTGGAATATTTTATCTGCTATAAGGTTATATGATGGAAATTTTTCCATCTATTGACAATGATAAGCCGACCGCAGGCGGTCGGCTTATCGGCACGGGAGTTGTTGGCTCACTCCATGAAAGTCCGCCTGCGGCGGCCTATCAATGTCGTTCGAGCCGACCCCGCCTACGGCGGCTACGTCCTGTACTCGCATCTGAGAGAAATCCTTTCTCTCCTTGCTGCGTACAGGATGCGGCTCAACTCCCGTGCCGTTAGCAAGTATAAAAGTAAAAAGAATCTGTCATTAAGCAAAAAAATAAATTACTCAATAAGAATTACATGAAGAAAGGAGAGGGATAACTATGAAAAAATCTATGGAGTCCTATCTACAACCGATTGTTGCATCTATTTTATTTCGAATTCTTGAACTTGATCCTTCAGTTACTTCTGAAGAGGCATTCAAGCACGCCCTTAGCATTTTACATAATAGTGATCTAATAGGAGTATCTGATTCTAGGTTGGAAAACTGTATTGCGGATGAAGTAAAAACATATACTCGATGTGGGGTCATCAATCCGAATTGGCTACAAGAAAAAGGGCTGTATGTTCACTTTTTCCTTGTAAATGCAAGACCTGGTTGGCTTGAACATATTATTACGGAGACCGAACAAGCATCGAAAGGAATTTCACAATACATACTCTATGGTGATTATGACAGCCTCATTATCTTACACGGCACATGTGACGAAGCAGAGAAGCAAAATAGTATTATAGAAAATGATATTTATGCCGATTCTCTTTATTTTTCTGCGAAATCAGTTCCATTAATTTATCGATATTGCTCCGTACCTGTAAATGGAAATTTAGATTGGCCCAAAGCCGAAATACTTAATCAAATCGTAGAAAACTTTGACAATGTAGATCTTCAAGGATATCGAGACAAACTTTTATCTGACAAAGTACTCCTAGGACCCGTGTGGCAACCAGCAAATCCACGGGATAGACTAATTGCTTTTGTTGGTGTATCTCTACGTGGTCGTCATGAAATATTACCAATGCAGATGCTTCAGACTCTTCAGGGAAACGAGGCTATTAGGAAAACCCTTGTTCATCTTTTTGAAACAGACAAAGGTCACCCATACAAATACTTAGCCAAGTTAGTCTGTAAGGATCAGGATGAACTTGATAAGGCCACAAACGAAATAAGTGCAATTCGGTTTGGCCAAGTTCATATTGAAGGAACAACAATGGTTGTATCAAACGGATTTGATCAGATACCACTCTATCGTACTGCTGTTGTAGCTTTTCCAGGAGAACTTCCTATGCTCCAAGACGTAGAAATTGCCGCAAGAGAGATGGTGAAAGAAATGGGGCCGGAGGCCGCAATGCGATTTAACAAGCTTGAGTCATCTTTAAAATTAAGTGTTCTCAGTGCACTGGCAAGAATTAATGAGCAATTCGAACGTACTTCAGTTCTACCAGAATGGAAAAATAGACTTCGAGAGACAGTCCGCCAATTTGGGAATGGGGCTCTTGATGGAGCCGGACCTGGATTGGACGGAGCAGTTACTGCTGCTACGAATACAGTGGAGTCCGCTGCTAAACGTGCAATACGACTTCTTGCCGAGAAAGAGTTTGGTTTAGACTATGCTTTAGCTCAAAAAGAACTTAAACTACCAACAAAGGATTTCCGTCAGCTAACGCTTGGAAAGATAGCGAATGCACTCTATAATATTCGCCAGGATCGACGATATATAGATTTTTGGTCGCACCTTGAGGAGTCACACTTAGAAACATTTTCCTCCTTCATAGATGAGCGTAATAAATGGTTGCATGCCGCAAAGCAAGATTTAAGTAGAACAAGACGTATTCACAATTCTGCCGACACTATAGTGAGATCAATAGAATTAACAGGATGGCTAATAAACGACATTGTAGTTCCACTTAAGCAATCGAATATGTCAGCTTCTCCTTTGATATCAGAGAAGATCGAATCTCTTATTATTGGATTAAATGAAGATAAACGAGATGTTGGATTTTTTATTAGCTATTCTTCTAAAGATAAGGATATTGCTCGACGAATTTCTGTAACAATCAGAGCTATTGGATTACAAGTGTTTTTCGATGAATGGTCTATTGGTCCTAGTCACTCGATTGTGCAAAAAATCAATGAGGGAATTTTACAGCATGATACACTTGCCGTAATATTAAGTCCCAATTCCGTTAACTCGCAATGGGTTAAAAGGGAATTGAATTCTGCAGTAATGGCACAGCTTTCTGGTTATAATGTGAGAGTATTGCCATTGCTTGTTGAAACCTGCGAAATACCAGTACTACTAAAAGATATACGCTATATTGATTTTACTAAAGGATTTGAAGACGGAATCATCGAATTGATACGGTATATAAAACAACGACGGATAGAAAAGGAATGATGGTGGTTTAACTGTTATAATCCGAACCTTTTGCCTTTGTTTGTGAACATATAGAATAAAAAGAAATTTGTGGATAACAGAATATCAATAAATTGCACCGTTTTTATCCTCAGTTTATCGTCTATAGATAATTTAACGAATAATTGCTAACCATTGTGTGCACCTAACGTCGGGAGCTGCTTTTTGATTGATGATTTTGCGAGTTTGCGAAGCATTTTTAAAATTGTTTGAGAATTGGCGCAATCATTCCCGCCGTAGGTGACACTTGCCCGTTAGCCTGTTCTTAATATTAAACAAGGTGTAATGATATACTGTTAGATTTTATATGATTGGCATAGAATATCCATGAATAATGATTAAATTATTGCGATTTGGGATGTTATATGGAAAACTATAGAATAACTTGTTGGACAAGAAAGAAGATAGTAGTGTTCACACCATTTATTCTCCTAAATGTTCTGAGGCCAGCCCCGATGTTTGTGGGAGTTCATTTGTGAAAAGATCAATAGCGCACATTGCCCAAGAACTGAGATTGTATTGGAAGCATTATGTGTTACAAAGCCTTGTTGCCTCTCTTTCGATATTCATCGTCCTCCTGTTCTTGACCACACAGGAAGCCGTGATAGTAGCATCAATAGGGGCAACAACCTTCATAGTATTTGCAATGCCGAAAAGCATTACTGCTAAGCCACGAAATGTTATAGGTGGTCACATTGCAGGGATCATCGCCGGATCTTTATGTGCTCTGATTCCTCACCAGCTGTTATTGCAATCTATCGCAGTATACTCACTTTCTGTGGGGTTCTCAATGTTCATTATGGTCGTTACTGATACGGAGCATCCACCTGCGTCAGGTACTGCCTTGGGGTTTGCGATCAGCGGTTTCTCGCTCGACGTTACAGCAACTATGGTTGCAAGCGTCGTAGTATTATCACTAATTCATCACTGTTTTAAGCGGTATTTAAGAGATTTGGTATAGCTTTGAGTCGTGAAAAGTCGGACACATCGAACCAACGCTTGCAGCACGACTTCGTGTTCCGCACCGCGTCACGCGAAGCGACTGAAGCGAGGCGTTATGATTCAGACAGAGGTGAAAAATGAAGAATGTAAAGTTAAGTAAATATGAACAATATATTGAGGACAGCATATCTGAATATAATTCCGTTTCTTCCAAAAAGCGTAAAAGAATAGAAAATATCATTAAAAAATCTGTTGAAAAGAAAAATATCAGTCTTAGGGTAAACAGTCAAGACTTAAACATTTTAAAGATACGAGCAGAAAGAGAAGGGATTCCTTATCAAACACTTATTTCAAGTATTTTACATAAATTTGTTACCGAGCAACTTGTTGATCAAAAGAATATTCTGAAAAGTATACAACTTTTAAAATCCAGCAGCTAACCATCGCTTCACCTAACAGCGAATGCTTTTGTCCAACAGATCCGTATGACATGATTGTAGGGTTTTGGAGTTTGGGAAGCATTAGTATCAGATCCCTTTGGGAAAAAGTGAGAGGTTTACTGACTTAATTTCGCTGTAGGTAAAGCATGCCCATTAATCTGTTGGATGTCGATTGAATAAGAAAAAAGGAATACCGGGAGCTAACATATCAAGAGGTGTCTGTATTAGATCTTGAAAATAGGGTTGTCAATAAGTAAATTAAAATTATGAAGAAAGTTTTATTTAAAAGTTTTTATTATTAAAAATTTCTCTAATGATAAACATTGTTATTTCTCAATGGAGAAACATTGGAATTGTGAATTATGTCATATAATCATAGGTTATGCCTGTTCTTAATATTAAACAAAGTGTAATGATATACAGTTAGATTTTATATGATTGGCATAGAATATCCATGAATAATGATTAAATTATTGCGATTTGGGATGTTATATGGAAAACTATAGAATAACTTGTTATTTGTAAAATGAATATTTTACTCAGTTTCAAACTTAAATAAAAGAAGAATAAAATGGCATATAAATATAATCCATTTAAACCCAACCATCCTATTTATTCTGGTTTATTTGCGGGTAGGGTAAAAGAAATTCATCGCATTGATGATTCATTGTATCATACCTCTTTCGAAAATCCTACAAATCTTTTATTTATTGGAGAAAGAGGTATCGGTAAAACATCCTTATTATTGTTGGCAAAATATTTTGCTAATGGTAATATTGTTTGGGAAGAAAAGAAACATAATTTTTTAACTCTTCAATTGAGTCTGAATCAAAATATTCCTTGATTGATTTTGTTTTAAAATTCAAGAATGCGCTTCAACGTGAATTACATAAAGTTTATAAGTCACAGAAAATCATAGATAACTGTTGGGAATTCGTTAAGAAAATTGAACTCTCTGGATTTAAAATTACTCAAGCTTCTGAGAATAATATTGAATTGATTATTGATAATTTTGTTTATTCATTGGTAGAAACGATAAAATCAATAACATCAGAAAAAGAAAATTCAAAAGATGGCATTGTAGTTACTATTGATGAAGCAGATACCTCAAGTGATAAATTAAATCTTGGAGCGTTTCTTAAAAATCTTACTGAGACTTTAACGTCCGAAAATTGTAATAAAATTCTGTTTATTTTAGCAGGTTTGCCACATACAATTGATGTTCTACGTAAAAGTCACGAATCATCCTTAAGATTATTTGAAGAATCTGAATTAACCCCTCTCTCAGAGGAGGATGTTAAATATGTTGTAAATAATGCAATCGAAGATATCAATAAAAAGGACCCAAAATTAAATTTAACAATTTCTGATGAAGCTCTTAAAGCATTTTACGATTGGTCAGAGGGGTATCCTCATTTTTTACAGCAGCTTGGTTTTTCAACTATATCATTGTGTAATGAAACGAGGATTGAATCTATTAATGTTGAAGAAGCAATGTTTAAAGAAGGAGGTGCTTTAGAATTGATTGGAAAAAGATATTATATGGATCTTTTTTATAACAAAATCAATGTTGATTCATATCGACAAATTTTGACAATAATGGCACAAAAATGGAATTCTTGGATCTCAAAACAAGAAATAAGGAAAGAGTTTACTGGTTCTGGAAGTAATCTTGATAATGGAATTAAAGCCCTTAGAGATAGACATATCATTCTTACAAAACGAGGTGTTAGAGGGCAATATAGATTGCAGTGGTTAAGTTTTGCATTTTGGATAAAAGTTCATAGCGCAAGTATTAAAATTAAGTAGTAATTACAACTAACCATTTGTTCCACCCGAACCAAAAAGCTGGTGATTTTTTGGAATTTTGGGCGCAGTTATGGAGCAAGTTTTGTGGTTTTTATCAAGTTCATCTCCTGCTTTTTGGTCGGGTGAACATTTTCCGTTATAGAGTAAAATATAGGTAAAATAATGGAATCATTAAAGCTTGGAAAAAGTAATATTTTGTCTTCTCGTATTGTATATGGATGTATGCGTATTGTTGGAGATAACTCAATTGATAGCCGTAAAAAAGGAAAACAAGCTATCCGAACCGCAATTGAAGAAGGCTATACACACTTTGATCATGCCGATATCTACGGTGGTGGTAGATGTGAAGAATTATTTTCGGAAATATTAAGAGAAAATCCGGAAGTACGTGATAAAATAATCATCACAAGTAAATGCGGGATTAGGCGTAAAAATAATCCAAACGAAAATGATCCAGAGCGTTATGATTTTTCAAAAGAACATATAATAAAAAGTGTTGAAGGATCTTTATCCAGGCTAAAGATTGATTATCTCGATCTTCTTCTTTTACATCGTCCAGATTATCTTTGTAATCCAGAGGAAGTTTCCGAGGCCTTTAAAGAACTTCAAGAGTCAGGCAAAGTTTTAAATTTTGGTGTCAGTAATTTTAAACCATCTCAAGTTTCCATGTTGCAATCATATTGCCCCTTTCCATTGTTAGTAAATCAGGTGGAAATAAACATTCACAATATCAATGCTCTATTAGATGGCACCCTATATCAATGCCAGGAACTAAAAATCACTCCTCAAGCGTGGTGTCCACTTGGAGGAATAGTTTATCCAGCCTGGGGTAATACATTTTCAAAGGAAGATGAAGTTCGTATCAAATCAGAATTGGATAATCAATCAAAAAAATACAATACTGAAAATTGGATAGTAATGCTGGCTTGGTTATTAAAACACCCTTCAAAGATATTACCAATCATCGGGACAACAACTCCTTCACGTATCAAAGCTGCAAAACAAGGATTAGAGATTGATTATAGTAGAGAAGATTGGTATCGACTCTTGGAAGCACGCAACGGTTATCCAGTTCCGTGAAAAATTACAAGATATAAATATAATTAAACATCCGCACACTATTTACTTGATAAAAAATTACATCCTTCTTTAAAACCATCAATTTTCTGAATCTAGTATCAGGAATCTGATACAATTTTGACTAAGTAAACAATTTATTCCTCATTTAATAGTTGGAATGAATTTTGTCTTATCAAAGATATCATGATGATGGAAAAAGTATGAAAATCTACAAAACGAGAAAATTAAGCCAAAAATTTCTCACTACTTATTTGTTGATTCTGTTTCTAATACTATTTGACACCTGTGATAATGAAGAACCTGAAAATTTTTCTGTAAATATAAATGAAACCTTTACTCTAAAATGCGGAGAGAGTGTCATCGTCAAACCCGATAATCTCGACCTCGGATTCTATGAAGTTATCTCTGATTCACGCTGCCCTACAAATTTGAGGTGTTTCTGGGAAGGTATCGCTGAAATAAAGGTGTGGATGTGCGAACCCGGACAGGCAGCAAACTTTGTAAAACTTCCTATTTACGGATACGTTACTTATGAAGATACGATTAGACGTGTAGTAGTTGATACTCTGGGTTATCAATTATCTCTATTGCAGCTCGATCCTTACCCTGCCGAATTTGAAGAGCGAGATTACTCAGAGTATGAAGCAACAATATTCATTTCAAATATTAAATAAGAGGAGTTGAAAATGGAAACAAAGAAATTAATAGGATTTACAATTGTCTTTATCTTATTTTCCATAGTTGTTTCAACAAACAGCTTATTAGCTCAAGATTTCTTAATCTGTTCAAAATGCGGGCAAAAAAATGAGATAGTAAACAAGTTCTGTTTTGTTTGTGGTGATTCACTTGATGATGAATACAAAGCATGGCTGACTAAAAAAAATAAGACAAGGTATAAAGAAGAAAAGTTTATTTCAGGACGTGTTGACCCGCCAAGACTTTTTACGATTCCAACCGCAAGAGTTCTCGGCACAAAAGATATCAGCCTTATGGGCGGAGGCGCTTTTGGCGTAGCAGTACAGCAGTCATTTCTTGGTACTATTGGAATGGGATTGGGAAATATTGCTGAAGTTGAATTCAGTACAGTCGGTCTAATAAACAACATTTCTCAAGGCTCACCTTCTGTTTCCACTTCAGCATTTAAAATCCAACTGATTCCGGAAAATCTGTTCGGTCTGAGTTTTTTCCCTACTTTAGCTGTTTCTATACGAAGCTCAGCCGATTGGAAAGATGTCAGAAGTGATTGGGGAGCGCTAAACTCCGATAAAGTTTTTTACGCTTACAACGAATTTACCCAAAGAAGTGAATGTGCGGTGAGTTCAATAGGATATAATACGCGATTTACAATAATGTATGGAGTCTTTACATTTCCTTTGGGTCCAATAAAAATTCATTCCGGTCTTACGTTAACCGATATTCGTGTTAAAGATATGGCTGTTGATTATATCTGGCAGGAAGATAATGATGCTCCGGAAGAAAGACAGAAAAATCTGATCGGTGGTTTTGCTGGGTTTGAGATCGAATATAATCCACAAACAAAACTGATGGTTGAAATAAAAACAGATTCCAAACACGAATATAATATGGAGACAAAAGAAATCGAACTATCGCACACCTATGTCGGAATCGGCGGAGTTCGATTTTTCTTTACGAAATGGCTTTCCATTGATACCGGCGTTTTGTACCAAACGAACTATAATGGAATTGCTGACTCTCAAATCAAATTGGGTTTAAATCTCTTTATGCCTACAGGAAGCATACTTGAATACGTTAAAACATCTGTAAAACGAAAAGTCAGTAAGGAGTAGTGGCTATGCAGAAATTATTAAATTTTATAATCGTAACGACAATTTGCATAATATCTATAAATTGTTCGGATAGCTCTACAAATCCAAATGCGAATATTGTCCGTAATTTAACCACAGCCGAAATCAAATTAACAGAATCAGACAACAAGTTCGGATTGAATTTATTCAAGGAAATTGTGAACTCTGATGAAAATAAAAATATTTTTATCTCACCATTGAGTATTTCGATGGCTTTAGGAATGACATACAACGGTGCAGATAGTACTACATTAGAAGCAATGCACGAAACCCTTGAATACGGTGATTTAACAATCCAAGAGGTGAATGAATCTTACCAGAGCTTAATTGAGCTATTAACCGAACTCGATCCAAAAGTAATTTTCGATATTGCAAATTCCATCTGGTACCGTGAAGGATTTACGGTGGAAAATGATTTTCTGACGACTAATCAGGATTATTTCGATGCAATCGTAGAAGCTCTTGACTTTAACCGGAGTGATGCAGCCGATATAATCAATGCCTGGGTAAATGAAAATACAAATGGAAAAATCGAGGAAATTGTCGATTCGCCGATTGATCCACTCACTATTATGTTTTTGATCAATGCAATCTATTTCAAAGGCACATGGACTTATGAATTCGATGAGGAAAATACTACCGATGACATTTTCTATCTCCCGGATGGCTCGGAAAAAGAGTGCAAAATGATGAGTCATAAAAACGACCATAATTATTTTGAAAATGAGCAATTTCAGGCAATCGATCTACCGTATGGCGACGCCGGTTTCAGTATGACAATTCTACTCCCAAAACCGGAAGTCGATATCGATTCAATAATCGCTCAGATGAATAATGAAACCTGGAATTCCAGGCTCGGCAGTTTTTCCGAACGGGAAGTGAATCTTCATTTGCCGAAGTTCAAACTCGAATACGAAATATCGCTAAATGACATACTATCCGCACTCGGAATGTCTATCGCCTTTGATCCAAACCTGGCTGATTTTACGAACATAAATAAAGACGGCAATCTATATATCAGTGAGGTCAAACATAAAACTTTCGTCGAGGTCAACGAGGAAGGCACTGAAGCTGCAGCAGTAACTTCAGTTGAAATCAGCCTGACCTCTATCGGTAGTGGTATTACAATGCATGTAAATCGCCCCTTTGTGTTTGCAATTCGCGAAAATCATTCCGGGACGATACTTTTTATAGGGAAAATTGTTGAACCAGTATGGGAAGATTAATTCGATTATATAGGAATTTTCATTTTCTGTGGTTTAACAGGCTTGAGACAACACCATGATTTATCATGGTATAAGGAATAATCCTAGAAATAATAAACGCTTCGACGGTTTATTCAATGGCAAATGTAGTATTCCCATCTTTTCAAAGTGCTCTTACGAGTAGAAATGATAAACCGATGAACCCCGTGAGATAGATACTTGCAATTTAAACAGCAAATATCTAACGGGGTGAATCGGTTCTTGATCTTTGTTTTTGCCTTTAACTATCACCCAAATGAATTTGGGTGTTGTCTTAAAAAACAATTTTGTCAACTTACTCCAAAAATTTAAACTTTCTAACTCGTTTCAAAGCCCAAGCTTTGAAACGGGAACAGGAGCATCCCAAAGCTAGGGCTTTGGGATGAGACCCAAAATATGGGAAATTATAATTAAGGACCAGTACCATGAAACGCTCTTCAAATTTATACTGCCATGTTTTACTTCTGGAAATCATAGCTATTTCATTAATTCTATTGCCTGCAGCTCTCCTATCACAAGATATTAACTGGATCAATTATACATCTAATTCAAGTTTCAGTATTAGTGCTATCACAGATGATGGAGCTCACCTGTGGATAGGAGGAAACGGTGAAGGATTAATGAGGTTACATAAAACATCAGGGGAAATAATTTACTACAACAGCACAAATTCCGGGTTACCCACTAATTATATCCGTTCTCTTGCAGTAGATAGACAGAATAGTTTATGGATCGGCACACAGCATAGTGGTCTGGTAAAATTTGATGGAACAAACTGGTCAATCTATAATACATACAGTTCTAACCTACCAGGTGATGATATCTACTCTCTCCTTATTGATAGAAATGAAAACATCTGGATTGGAACTGGACAAGGGCTGATTATGTTTGATGGAGAAAGCTGGATAGCATATAATGGACTGCCGGGTGGCTCAGTCATGGCACTCGCCATTGATGAAAAAGAGCATATTTGGGCTGGAATAGAACCTCGCTGTAATTCATCAAGTTGCACTGGTGGAGGTTTGATGAAATTTAATGGAGTTGACTGGACTATTATGTATGATATTGCTCAGATTTGGACAGAAATGATAGACCTCGATGCACTCGTTATTGATGCCAATGGAAATGCTTGGCTGGGGACTGATGAAGGCTTGATGAAATTCGATGGTACTGAGTGGACAGTTTATACAATAGATAATTCAGATCTACCGGGTAATAAAATCAGTGCGCTTGCGATTGATAATAATGGAAACATCTGGATTGGTACCTGGTGGAATGGATTAGCTAAATTTAACGGAATAAACTGGACAATTTATAATGCAAACAATTCAGAATTACCAGATGATTATATCAGCGCTCTTACAATTGATGCCGAAGGCAATATTTTAATTGTGACTAAGAGTGGATTTCTATTTAAGTATGATAGGGAAGGCAATTGGATCACTTATGAAACAGGTAATTCTGAGCTTCCGAGCAATAATGTAAACGCGCTTGCTATCGACTCAGAAGATGTCGTATGGATCGGAACTGATTATGGTCTGGCAAAATTTGATGGATCTTCCTGGACTCTTTATAATGCAGAGACGACCAATTTCCCGGGGATTGATGTTGGCGCTATTGTAACGGATCAAGATGGAAATATCTGGATGGGATTAAAGCAACTGCCTCAGATCTCACGACCTGAATGTGGCCTTTTTAAATTTGATGGAATAAATTGGACGTTTATACATCAGACACATATTTCAGTTCATGCAATTGCTATTGATCAAGATGGAAATAAATGGATCGGAACAGAAAACGGATTGGTCAAGTATGACGGCGATAATTGGATTGATTATGATATTTCCTATTTACCCGGTAGTATGGTCACTTCTATTGCGATTGATAAAAATGGAGATGTCTGGCTTGGCACAAAAGAACCCAGCTGGTCTTCGTCAATTGGTGGTGGAGTAGTGAAATATGACGGGGAGAACTGGACGTTATATAACACTACCAACTCAGAACTTCCGGATAACTCTGTCAACGCCTTGATGATTGACCAACAGGGGAACAAATGGATTGGAACGGAACAGGGTATGGCAAAATTTGACGGGGAGAACTGGACTGTATTCGATACAACGAACTCTGATCTGCCGGGTAACTATATCTTTTGTATCGTTTCTGATGCTCAGGATAACAAATGGATCGGGACAGATGGTGGTTTAGTCAGTTTTAATGGAGAAAATTGGGTAGTATATACAAATGAAAATTCCAATCTGATAAGTAATTGGATCAGCGCTATTGCAATTGATAAATATGGAAATAAATGGATCGGAACCCGGCTTGGAGGATTAGCAATCTATCGTGAAGGTGGCGTTATTCTCACTGGCGTGGATACGAAGGAGAAGTACAGAGAAAGACTGCCATTAGAATTCTCACTTTATCAGAATTATCCCAATCCATTTAATCCCGAAACAAAAATCCATTTTGATTTGCCAAAGAGTACTCATGTCAAATTGGAGATTTATAATCTTCTTGGGCAAAGAATAAAAACGTTATGTGACGGACCAAAGACAGCAGGTAATTATGCCATTAAGTGGAACGGGAAAGATTCCTTTGGATATAATGTTTCAAGTGGTGTTTATTTCGTTGGAATGAAAGCATGGGATATTGTTCAAATGAAGAAAATGATTTTGATGAGATAAGTTCTTCTATAAACAAACAATGTAGGAGGGAATAAATTATGATGAGACCCAAAAACACCTTCATCCATTCCGTTATTCTTTATGTGTTATTATTTTTTTCAAACCGCGTTTTCGCAGACGGCTGTTTTTTCTATGAAGTTGAACAAATCGGTAACTCCGCCGAATCCCCAAACCAGCGCGCCCTCATCATCTACGATGGCGAGAAGGAAACGCTTGTGCTCCAGGTAAAGTACTCTGGAGAGGTCGAAAAATTCGCCTGGGTAGTACCGTTACCCAATTTGCCGGAAGCGAATACCATAACTACTGAAGATGATACGATTTTCGAAGAGATCCATGATGAGACACAACCGAAAGTGTATAGAATATTCGATCGATATGGTAAAGGATACTATCTAGGGGGAGGCGGAGGAGAAGGAGATTCCGAGCTTATACCCGAGGTGGCGGTTCAAGTTTGGGAAAGGCTTCAGGTTGGACCTTACGAGGTGGCTGTCCTATCCGGCGCATCCTCTCAAGCCTTGATTGATTGGCTCGCCACCAACGGCTACGATTTCCCTGGCGAAGCCCATGCCATTATCGATTTTTATATCCAGAAGCACTGGTACTTCGTAGCCACACGTGTCCATGTCGCATCGACACTCGACAAGAATAACTCCTCTTACCAGGCAGGTCTACCGGCTCTTAAAATGCAATTTCAAACAGACAAACCCGTCTTCCCATTGCGCATCTCCGAGCTCACATCTGCGAACGAAAATGAAATCGAACTGTACGTGGCAGCGCCACATCGAATGGTTTGTGAAAGCTATCACACTGTAGCGATGGAACAAGAGGAAGTACAAAGATTAATCGAAAAACAAATAGACGAAAACAATGCCAATTCTTCAACCGGAATAGCGTGTGCCTGTGACCAAGCAACGGAGCCTGCACAAAATGAAACTGAATACGATTACGAAGCAATTTTCCAAGATAAGATAGCTTCCTTCACTAAACCGACATTCATCGTAGAACATGCAACAATGCAATGGACCTCCTACAATCCTATTGAATATCCAGATCATGGCAGTTTTAATGGCTATTTCAACGAATATTTTTCTCCGGGAGAAGAATTTTGGCTCACTCGATTACGTACGATTTTAACACCCAGCGATATGCAGGAAGATGTCACCTTTATTCCAGATACAAATGGAGATGAGTGGTTCTATTTATGGATACATATTGAGGACAAAATTTCCAATCCCTGGTCAGCAACTCTCTTCAATTTATCTGGAATTATATTGCTGCCATTTTTCGCATTGAAAAAATTTAGAAGACGTCAATGGAAAGAGCTGCTTATGGCAATTTTGGCAATCACAATCGCGACTATATAACATTGTGTTAGGTAAAAATAACCTATGAGTGGAGGTTACCACAAATGAAACGTCTCATCTATCTTTCAATGGGAATAACCTTTCTTCTTTGGAAAATCTGTCTCAGCCAGGAAGGGATGGAAGCCATTGATGCAGTACCAAAAACCGGCGGAACACGTTCACTATCCATGGGTGGCATCACCATTGCGACGAATCAAGGCGTTGAAGCGCTCAATGGCAATCCAGGAGGTCTTGCTCTACTTAATGGGATTCAAATCTCCATTGGTGGATCGATACAGATCTTTGGAAAATCCGATTTTGACTATAATGGATACTCCAGCAAATTTAAAACGTCATGCAAATTATCAAAAATTGGCGTTGCTTTTCCTATAACTATTCCCAATATATCACTCAAGGTAACCGGAGCATTAGGTTACCGTCGTTTCTACGATTGGATCCGTAAGAAAGTTATAGAAGAAAAGTGGTTTGATGATTATTACAAAAAAACCATCGTGCATAAAGAAAAAATAAAAACAAAAGGTTTGATGAATACCCTTTCTCTTGGCCTCGGAAAAGCAATCTCAGAAAAGTATTTTTTCGGTATATCCATCAATTTCCCTGTCCAGAAGGTGTACAAGATGGAAACCGAAAGTGAAAGCCGATATCCAGACGAAACATACAAATATAATTTTAAACAAGAATGGGATGTTATGGCAAAACATTTCATCCAATTCGGTGGAATTTTTAAAGTGTCATCAAAACTCTCTATAGGTGTCTCCTTTTTGATGAATCATGGATTTGTAATATATAGTGATGAGTTCGACTATCAGTACGAATGGGAAATCCCCACCACCATTGACTTCGGCATTGCATACCGATGGAAACCGAATCTTCTTTTGGCTGCCGAAATACAAAGCAGGCCCTGGGAAAGTTGGAGAATCAACAACCTCCCGATAGGTGGTGTGGATAGCGGAAATGCGTACCGATTCGGACTGGAATACGGGAAAACTAACCAATTCCGAGCCGGTTATGCCTTGGATAGACTCCCTCTTTTGGACGCAAAGGATCATCCTGTAGACATACATAATCTAACCGGCGGTATAGGTTATCAACTCAATTGTTTTGTTCTTGACTTAGGAGTTTCTTATCAATTTGTTACATTCAAAGCTGAAAAATGGTGGAGAGGAACATGGGATTATTACATTCGTGAACTTGTATTCAATACGAGCTTAAGATGTTGCATATAGTACATCTCTATTTTTCTAAAGAAAGGAAGCAAATAAGAAGAATCCGAAAGCAAGCGCCGTAGGTACAACTTGACTAAAAAATATGATTGTAAATTGGAAAAGCGATATGGAAAAGAAAATAGAACGCTCTTATTCATACGAATCTGTAATGATAGAGCTTGGTATTGTCGGTGGATTTTAATGTTAAATAGAGGAGTGTTTAATGAGTAGTATAAAACAAATATCAACCTATCATGTTACTTTACTGGCAATTATACTAAAGTCTGTTTTGGCACCAAATGGATTTGCATCTGTGACCAGAACGCGAACTATGGGTGATATGGGTATGATTATCAGGGATGATGCCAATTACTGGCTTTTCCCCTCGGTAATCACTCGTTATGAAAAGGGAGCCCGTTTTGAACTGGGTGGAAATTTAGAACTGTTACGCTACTCTCCCACGAGTTACGGCTTTGACCAGTGCGCCGGAGGTATTATCCCATTCGGTCAATCCGATAGCAGCATGTTGGGCGCTTTCTGGAGCGAAACAGTTAGTAGAAATCCCTTTTTCACTTACACATCAAGTGCATCAAGTACCGACAGTAAACTCGACCTGTTTTACGGCAAAAAAACTGACAGTGGAGCATTTGGTGTACATGTGGAGAGACATGCGGATTTGCAAAAGTCATCCCAGGGAGCCGGTTCAGACAGTAGAACATCCATTACTCGAACTCGCCTGGATATTGGTATTTCAGAAGTAAAATACGACGTTAACATAGGATACCAGTTGGCTACTTACAGCAGCAGGACAGCAAACTATAGCACCGTCAATAAAGTTACGGGACATTTGATCAACTTTCGCGTTCGCTCCTTCAAACAACAAAGAGAAAAAATAGTGGTAACACCCTTTATGGATTTACAATTCATGTTTGAAAAAAATAATATAAATGATATGGATGGTTTAGCCTGGGATATCTGGACCGGTGCAGGTCTGAGTTACCTTGTAGACGAAGGGAATTTATTTGTTCTTGGGTTAAGCATATTATATTCACACCAGCTATTAAAACTGAATGAACAAAAAAAATCGTCAATCGCTCTCGACCTGCCTTTTGTTTTTGGAGGTATTGAATCGGAATTGTTGCCCTGGCTCAAAATCCGTTTCGGATTCCAGAAGAGAATCCAACGAAACATAAATATCAATAAATATTCGAGTTCAAAGACAAAGACTGTTCGAACACAGGCGCCTTTTGCCGCAACTGCCGGCATCGGCATAAAGAAAAGACGTCTGACGATTGATCTTTCCCTCGATTCCAACTTTTTTCGACGAGGTCCTTATTTTCTAAGCGGCACAAAAGGAGATTTATTTAATCTTATTTCGATAGGCTATTTGTTATAGATTAATGTAATTTATTTTTATAATGATTTTTTATTTCATAACATTAACGAAAGGAGAAAATCATGAAAAACCATTTTCTAACATTCATTATTGTTAGTTCCGCATTTTTATTTAGCTGCACTGAGAAAATTGTTTATGAAGATGGAAATCCCAATTCCACAGCCGGCTCAATTGTAGGTATAGTGCTTCAAAACGAAAGTAACGCTAAAATCGTTGTCCGTCAGGAGGTACCCGTTGATTCGACATTTATCGACCCATCTGACGGCAGTTTTCGTATTGAAAGTCTTCCCATAGGCAATTATGATCTTTATGTGAAAGCCGAGTATTATGGCACGTACCGGATTCACAACGTATTAGTGAATGCGAGCGGGATAACCTATGTTGGTGAAATTTTACTCTCTGAAGTTCCCGATCTGGTTTCGTCATATTATCCACAGGATAAATCCGAGATAGTATTTGACCGACGCTGGTCTCAACTATCTATATCTTTCCATTTCACTGAACCGATGGATCGTGAAAGCGTCGAAGAAGCATTTTCAACAAATCCGCCATGTGAAGGTGTGTATTATTGGGGTGAATATATGGAAGATGTTACTCCAAGATATTTTTGGGATGAAAGAAATTACCTGGCTATCAATGATTATAGCTATGTACTTAGTCCAGATCAAGGCGCTACCATTACAACTTATAGTCAAGTAGAAGCGTTCACATTTCGTATGGCTCGCAAGGATTGTTATACAGACACAACCTACACGGTCACTTTATCGACAGCGGCAAAAGATACAGCAGGCAACTGTCTTGAATTCCCGGTTGTGTTTCGTTTCAGCACAATCCAGTCGGCATTATCCCTAAATACAATAATGACAAAACCAGAACACGGCGATATTTTCGTCGATCCTCTCGAAAATGCTTCCATTTATATGAGTTTCCCGAAACGTATGGATCAAAGTTCCGTCGAGAACGCACTGACCATTTCTCCCTCCATGGATGCTATATTTTTATGGTCAGAGCCGAATAAACTCCGCATCTATTCTGGTGGTCCATTAAAAACTGAAACGTTATATGAAATCCATCTTGCTGAGACAGCTCTGGATCTTGATGGTGTTCCTCTTGGCGAGCCCTTTGATTTTTCATTCGAAACAGCGCCAATTGAGATTACTAGTACCTATCCACAGATCGGAGAGATTTTTGTATCGCGGGATAATGAAATCACCATATACTTTAATACTTATATGGTTTTATCATCAGTAAGAAATGCATTTACCATCGAACCACATATAGGTGGCACCCTTAAACGTGGAACTAAATACTCCAATGACAATGAGCCTAAGAATGCAATCACTTTTATCCCATCTTCAAACTATGCAACAAATACCAAGTACACGGTGACTATCAACACAACCGCTTATGACCTGCATCTTACCAACTTAAATGAAGCATATACATTTAGTTTCGTGACAGAACCGGAATGAATGTGATGTATTCAAAGATAGGGAGAACCGGACATTTTACGACAATTAATAAAAAAGTATCAGCTTCTTACACTTAAAAGTGGAACGGGAAAGATTCCTTTGGGCACAATGTCCCAAGTAGTATTTATTTTTATAAAATGATTTCAGGGAATTTTATTCACGTGAAGAAGATGGTTTTAACACAATAATCAATTCTCAAAGAAGGAGAAAATCATGAGTGCGCCAAGAAAAGCTTGTAATTTCTTATCGGTTGAAGTCCGATGTAGGCAAAGGTTAGCCCCCAGTCTATCCGGCAACTGCCGGATAAGTCAAGTTTCCATTTATCGAAAAAACCGACATTATAGACAGGCTCTAACTAAATACTTAGAGGGTTGAAAGGGGCATATTTTCGACTTACTGTCTATAAAACTCAAATTTATTACAATTTTTAACCAGTAAAAAAGAGACAATAAAAGCCGTCCCGCATTGGGCGGGATAGCCATATTCAGTGAGAAAATCGCCATCGCAAGACTACCGATACTGCGGCAGACATGTTGTGAGAGTAGTTTGTGGTTAATCAAAAAATAAAACCGGGCCAAAAGTGTACGAAAAAACTATTAGAGAAATATGGCGAGGCTCAGCCGGGGCGTCTGGTAAAAGTAGCTGGAGGCTCCTGGAATAAGAAAGTGGGCTACCGGGAATTGCCGTATCGCGAAGCTGTTTCATTAGGACTTGACAATTGAATAATTAATGATTAAAATAGAATTATATGAATAGAAGTCCAAAAACTAGTTTTAAAAGTTTATCTATCACGGACGGGTCTCCGTAGAGAAACAAGTTTTGAGCGTAAATATGCAGAATAAACATTATGTTAGCGTAAAAAAAGAGGAGATGAAGGATGAAGGGTAGAAGTCAGCTAAAGGAAGGTATATACGAAGTAAGTTTCGGATATAATACCAATATGGGTAGATATACGACGTTGATGTCGGGTATATCGAAGTTGTACACAATAATTTAAACGCATTTTTGAAACTAAAAAATACAATTTATGAGACAAAAACTATTATTTTTCTTTTTATTGTTTATTTTCCTTGGTGCCTGTAAGAATCATCAAGTTGAATTATCTAAAAAAGAAAAGCAGATTATTAAAGAGACGCTAGAAAAATTGGCAGTTGAAAATTTAAAAACCTGGGAACCTCCTTTTAATGAAAAAAAATTTCTGGAGTTCTTTACACAAAGAGATGATTTTTCATTTGCTGTAGATGGATTTCATGTAACTAATTATGAAGACTGGGTAGGAATTGTATATGAAAGTATGGATTATGATAGAAAAAATCACAAAGAATATCAAGATATTATTAAGAATATAGAAACAGAAGTAATAAATAAAAATTATGGATTTGTTACTATTGATTATGTTTGGGATTATACAACAAATGAAGATGTTCATTATAATGTAAAATCTATTGTTACTATGTTATTTAGAAATGAAGATAATAAATGGAAGATTATGAATACTCATTGCTCTCATGGTGAAACACAGATTGTGAATTGAACTACTTTAGATTTAATAATAAATTACTGTGCACAACACGGCATATAAAAAATTGCGCAGAAAGTGGTAAATTTAAACAGTTTAACTTTTAATAAACGGCGTAGCGGTTTGATGCGGAAAGGCTTCGTTTTGCGCAACTTTTCATATGCCCAAACGTTATACGCCATTCCGCCGTTAGTATTAAAAAGATTGATGCCAATTTTTAATGTAAAGGAGGTAAAGCCATGGGTAAAAATTTCGATGCATATATAGCACTGGATAAAACGGGATTAGAGAACAAATACGTGATCATTGTAAATGGTGCGGTAGTGGCGAAGGGGGAGAATATCGAGGAAATGCTCGATAGAGTGCGGCGAGAATATCCTCGTGAGAGACCCTTCGTGGCAAAGGTACCTGAGGAAAGGATGTTGGTACTATGATACGTCAAAGGTTCAGAGAAGAAAGAAGTAGCTTAGGGATTGTTCATCGCCCGGTAGCAGAGGTGATTTTGGAAAATGATGGTTTTGCTGTGGAAATACCAATGTACATAGATTCAGGTGCTGATGTTTCAATGATACCTTTTCGTTTTGGCATGGCGCTTGGCTTTAAGCAAGAGGAAGAAGATACCATCCAAGAAATTAAGGGAGTTTCAGGAGCAGGAGTCCCTTATATTCTCAAGGAGGTCACTTTGGTGTTAAATGGCAAAAGGCTGAAAGTGAGGATAGCATGGGCATTAGTTGAAGAAGTACCGATGCTTATGGGAAGAATGGACATATTTGATAAATTTCGGGTGGTTTTTGATGAGAGAAATGGATGGATTGATTTTGAGGAATGATGGTGGAACAGCGTATAACACAATGTTTGTGGTACGCTACGCTCACCCAAATCCGTCAGCTGACGGACTTCACAAATACCGGAACCGTTATACACCATTGTTTGCTTAAAAAGATAAAAAATGAGTAGAGGTATTACAAAAAAGTCGAAAGTAGCAATTATTGTATTGGGTTTAATTCTTGTGATTGTAATTACAATATTAGGTATTAACAATCTGATGCAAACTTCACAAAAAGGCAAAGAACTTCATGGAGGGACTAAAATACTAGGAGAGAAAAATGAAGAGTTCAAAAAATTAGATATTAACAAAGCGAGTGTGGAAACTTTGGTTAAACTTCCGGGAATCGGTCCTGTAAAAGCTAAAGCCATTATAGATTATCGGGAGAAAATTGGAAAATATGAATCTTTTTATGAACTCACCAATGTAAAGGGCATCGGTAAAGAAACAATGTCAAAATTAGAACCCTATCTGGAGGTTGTAGGAGATTCAACTGCAGTAAAATCCTCTCAAATATCTGAGAAAGTAAAAGCAATTACCTCAAAGATAAATATCAATACCGCCTCTTTAAATGAACTAATTTTATTACCAGGTATTGGTGAGAAGAAAGCGCAGGCAATTGTTAAATATAGAGAGGAAATGGGTGGTTTTAAAACTAAGGATGAAATAAAGAATGTGAAAGGAATTGGCGATAGTATTTATAAAAATATAAAAAGTAAAATCGAGATAAATTAAAATAGAAGGTAAAGAAAATTTCGCTTATGATAGAACTTTAGTAAAATTATTGTGTAGTAGCTATGATTTTACGTTTTGGGTATATCAAAAACGCTAACAATTGCGTGCACCTATCAGCGAAAGCTGTTCGATGAAAGTGGAGTTTGAGAGTTTTTGATAGATTTGAGAATAAACAAAGGAGTAGCGCTTTGTCATTCAGCGTGGCTGAGCATTGCCCGTTAGACCTATTTGATATATTGGATTACAGGTAATCTTTTTATTTATTTCGAGAAAACTCATATATTAATGAAATAAGAATATGACAAATAAATACAACATTAAAGAATCGTTTAAAATTGATAAAAAATTCATTAAATATCTATGGATGATATTAATAGTAATATTAGTAGACCATTTAGTAAAACTTTTAGTATATCATAATTTTAATTTACATGAAGAAATTAAAATTATTGGAGATTGGTTTAGAATTCGGCTTGAACTAAATGATGGTACTGCTTTTTCCAATGCATTTGAAAATGAAATTGATCGGTACTTTAAAATATCGTTAAAATTGCTCGTATCATTAGCATTACTGGCAAGTTTGATATATTATATCAACAAGCGAGAATCGAAAATAATTTTGAATGGTTTGGCCTTATGTTTTGCTGGTACTATTGGTAATTTGATAGATAGAATATTCTATGGATTATTTATTAGTAACGCTTTTGATAGTTATAAAGTGAAATTTTTCCATGGCCGAGTAATAGATATGTTTTATTTTCCTATGTTTAAGATAAAAATGATTGATTGGATTCCAATTATTGGTGGAAAGACTTTCTTGTTTTTTGAGCCTGTTTTTAATATTTCAGATTTAGTAACAGTAATTGGAGCAACAATGACAATTATTGGATTATTAAAAATCACCAGATGGAAACAAAATAATTTAGATAGTTAACATCTTGTGATAATATTGGTGTTGAATAAACGAAAAAATAGGTCTAAACGAATCTGCTTCGCACCTGACGCCATATAAATAGAACAACGATAACCGAAAATATTTTTATTCGGCGTCAGCGTGCGCCAATCACGAAGGATTCCTACGGAAAGGCGTCTCAATGTGACAAACAGGGGTTGCTCTAGCGGAGTCCCGATGGGAAACTAAGCCATCTATCTGGAATTTGTATGGCTTTGAGTTATGCTGATAATTAGTGGTGAACAGGTAAAATATTCAGTTTATTGCAGCAATGTTAATCATAAACGTTGTTTTTTATCGGATATCTTGATGAAAACCGGTCCGATACCCAAGGAATACCGAATTCCGCAAAGACTATTCCAATGCCGCAATTTGCGGTTTAATTTCAATAGACACCTTTCTGTATTGACAGCAGCGCTGATAGCGGCGGCGCTCTTTTTCTAAGTGTTTTATCAAACACCGATTTTCACTAGTGGGACAATGGTCATAAAAAAACCTTAA
>CAYTUQ010000029.1:0-46601 GCA_964441235.1 uncultured bacterium
ATCCCGCATATGAAACATTTAAATGATATTTACCCACTCTAAACGAGAAGGAACCGAAAAAAAACTATTTAATCCCGGATACGTACTGCCAGTGACAGAAAAAGGTTGTATATGATTGTCTGACTTGTGTTTTTCTTAACTAAGTGGCACAGATCAAACACTAAAAACCCCAAAATACCTTGATTTATTACGAATTTATAATGAACTTAACTGTTAGTAAAATATATTAGGTTGTATATGGACTATGAAATAAAAAATATCAGCTTAAGTTCAGTTTTGAAAATATCGTTTTTAGTTTCTCTTACTGTTATTTGTATCCTCGTATTTTTCCTCTATCTCACAATCGTTTGGATAATCAGCATTTTCGGTGAATCTATAACTAATCTACCACTATTTGATATTATAGAAGCACCCACATTTAATATCTTTGGAGTTTTCTTTACTTCTATAATCAACGGTTTATTATTAACGGGGGTAATACTGTTTATTGTATTACTCTTTGTTATTTTTTATAATATTTATGCTAAATTAGTTGGTGGAATTCATTTAGATATTGAAGAGAAAAAAACTGAAATTGATTTAACCAGTTCTGAAAGTGCAGATGAAAAATGTTGAATAAAGTGGAATTTCGTTTTTTCAGGGAAGAAATTAGAGTAAGAAGTATAATTTCTCCTGTGTTAAATATACAGACATTGAACAATTCCGTACTGAACTGGTTGATCAGATTTCTAATTACTTAAAGCAGTTGGGATTAAACTGGGATTAAGAATATGTTTTTGAATTAAAATGATTAGATATTTATGGAAAAAGAGTCATTGAGTTATTAAATTAGAAAAAGCCTGTCGCTGTTTTGTAATCCAGAAGAAATAAACTTTGGAAGAGAGAAAGAAACTAAAGAGCATTAGTATGAAGATGGCGCTTAAATCCCATCCAAATAGCAAATGAGGCGCATATTTTGAAGAGAGAATTAATTAATTTACTGCTCCTGTTACTAATAATACCTTACTTCTTAATTGCTAATAATGGAGTTAATACTGAAGAAATGTTAGGGTCTAAAGAAATAAGAGAAAATACATCTGATTTAGAAAAAGTTGTCGAATCAGTTAATAATGCTGTAGATGAAATGATTATACCATGGTATCGAGTTCAAAAAAAATAAAGATGCTGTCTGAAGATGAAATATCAAAATTTGTATCGTGTAAGTGATAGAGATTTAAATTGATAATAAATGAATACTTAAATAAATTTAAAAAGATTTCGCTATTTTGTTGAGGAATTAAAATAATGAATAAATATAAGATATTAATCGTTGATGATGAACCTAATGTATGTAATTTTCTTTCGGATTATTTAAAACATAAAGGCTATAATTGTAAAATCAGCTTATCTGGAAAAGAAGCATTAGCCGCATTGAATGCTGAACATTTTGACCTTGTATTATTGGATTTAATAATGCCTGGGATGAATGGGTTAGAAGTACTTGAAAGAATAAAGAAAGTTGATTTGAAAATCCCTATAATAATTCTCACAGGTGTTAAAGATAAAAATATTGTTGATACTTCTTTTAAGATGGGAGCAGTAGATTTTATATGTAAGCCATTTGATATGGAGAGATTAGATGAAAGTATTATGATGAATATTCATAACACTATATAAATATAAGAGGAATAAAAAAGTGGAAGCACTCAAGTGGTATATACCTTTTCAGAAAGTTTCAAAAAATTTGAATACTTTTTTAAAAGATTTCAGTGAAGTATTTAGTAAAAGTCTTGGATATCAAGTTCACTCTGAAGCCTATAATAATACAGAACCATTAATAAAACAAATTGCTAAATCTCCTAATGCAATTGCACTTGTATCCAATTATGAAGCGACATATCTAGAATCATTTTATGAGTTCCACCCCTTCTTTAAGTTTAGTTTTAGTGATATTAATGGTTTAATTGCTGTACATAAGGATTCAGATTTTAATAGATTGACTGATTTGAATAAAGAGAAAGTAATATTGCCTCAAGCTACAGACTGGTTTTACTTAAACCCGGTTATTCTCTATTTAATAAAAAACAGCACTATTGTAAATTTAACTGATAAGCAAAAATTATTATTAAGACCAGAAGTGATATCATTGCGAAGTGTTATAAATAAAACTGTAAGTGCAGCAGTATCAAGAACTTTTGATTATAATGTTTTTCCAGAGAAAGAACAGAAGAGACTTAGAATTATTGGTAAATTCCCTTTAATCCCAGAATTTATTGGAGTTGCTGGATCTGATTTAGATGCAAAAAGTTTAAAAAAGTCAAAGCCAGGAATGGCAAAATGGGTCTTAAAAAATTATGATGCAATGTCTAAAATTGGATTACGCTTCACGGCGATTGAAAAATTAAACAGTCTGATATTCATTGAAGCCATTGAGGGATTAGGATATACACTTAAAGGATTTATTGAAGAATATTCAAATCCACTTTTAGATAGTATTACTGTTAATAGTAGCAGTGAATTGAAACATTTACGTGAAAAACATGATAGACTAACCATGTTTAATGAAAAATTGGCAAAAATGTACAGAGAAATTCGCGAGAGTCGTGACAGTTTATCAAAAATAATAGATTCATCATCTGACCAGGTTATCTTATTTCTCCGGGACGGCAATATTTTAGGAGTTTCAAGAGCTTTCTCCAACTTTTTAAAATATAATAGGCAGGATGTTATTGGAAAGGAGATTTCCAATTTCATAGAGACCAGTGTTAATACTCCATTAAAAACATTAATTAAGCAAATTGATTGTGGTCTTTTGAGGTCATTTTTTGTAAAGTTAAAAAAATCTGATGTTACTGAAGAAAAAGCTAAAATGGAGTTTTGTATTATAGAACTGCTTGATTCTAAAGTAATTTTAGGAACAGTTACAAAGAAAAAATAAATTATTAATAAAAAATTAAGAGGTGTTAATATGAGAAAAATAATTGTCCTTACAATTAGTATTATTTTGATTTTCTCTGTTGTTTCAGAAGCGCAGGACCAATTTGCAACAATTCTAAAGAAAAGCGGCGTGGTTAATATGCGTCCAAAAGGAGAATCTGATTTTTCTATTCCTGCAGAAGGAGGTATGGGATTAAACACCGGTGATGCTCTAAAAACTGATGAAACAGGATATGCTGCTCTATTATTTAATGATGATAAGAGTTTGGTAAAAATAAGGAAAAATTCTACAATAGAAATTAAGGAGGAATTTTCTGTCAGAACAATTAAAATTTCTGAAGGACGACTCCTTGCTAAAATAACCCCTGGTATTACAACCCTGTATCGTGTTGCAACGCCGACATCAGTTGCATCTGTTAAAGGAACTGAGTTCTGGATTGTAACGTCTCCGGAATATGGAGATCGTTTCTACGGAATAGAAGGTGTTGTCCAAATTATTAACCTGATTACCGGTATGGAATCCATGTTGGAAGCGGGACAAATGATTATTTCAACACCTGAAGGGCAGCTGCTTAATATTCCTGTTGAGCCAGAAGATATGCCAAAGGATACTGAGGAAGAAGCTCCTCCAACAGGTATTGAAGAAGAAGTCATACCACCTGAAGTTGAGGAAGAGATTGAAACTGCCTATGTTCCTGAGGAAGAAGTAATAATGACGCCCTCAACTAAAATGCCTGTTACAGGTGAAGAAGAAATACCGCCTGAAGAGCTGAAACCTGCTGCAAAAAAGGCTGCAAAACCTTATGGTATGGGACTGGGATTGGGGTCTGTTACAATTAATGGAGTTATTTATAATCAGATAGCTCTTCGCCCTGAAGTGAAATTCGGAAAACTTGGTATTGGATTGGATGTCGTTTTATATATGGATGATAAAGGTAAAATCAGAGAAAATGAATGGGATGAATTTTCAGACTATCTCGATAAAATCTACTATCTCCGTTGGGCACAACAAGGGGATCCTTTCTTTGCGAAAGTCGGAGCATTAGATAATCTAACGTTAGGGTATGGAATATTAATGAATGGTTATTCGAACACAACTGAATACCCACAAATTCGGAAAGTGGGAGTTCATACCGGCATGCAGTTCAATAAACTGGGTTGGGAAGCCTTCATGGCTAATGTTAAAGAGATTACCGGACCAGGTCTTCTTGCCGGTCGAGTAACCTATAGATTATCTGAGGAATTCCCATTGACATTTGGGGGAACGTTGGTTATTGATGGAAACCAGTATAAAGGACTTAAGGACAGTGATGATGATGGTATTGCAGATGCTTTAGACTGGTTTGAAGGTAAGGATGATCAGGAGGAGATGGATTATTATAAAAATAATTTGAATCGAGAAATAGTTGAGCGTCTTAGATCAACAAATCCTGATTTCCCTGATTGGACTACTATCACTAGCGATTTAGAAACAATTGATGATCTTGGAAGAGATTTATCAGGTGGAGTGGCATTTGATATAGGATATCCAATACTTAATAAGAAACTTTTTAATTTATTCATCTATGGTCAAGCGGCAACTTTCATTCCTAAGAAAGTTACACCTTATATAGGTAAAGAATTTACTCCTGGTATTGGTATTGCTGTTCCTGGTTTAAAAATGAATATTCTTAAAATCGTTAATCTTGGCTTAGAGTATCGATACGCCGGTAAGAATTTCCTCTACAGTTACTGGGATAGAGTATACGATTTTGAAAGAGTCAAGATAAGAATGGATCCACAAAACCAGAAGAGAGTATATACAAAAGAACAGATGTTGCTTGAAAATGAATCGATGCAAGGTGTGTTTGGCTCAGTAAATGCGAATATTTTAAACTATATCATTCTTGGAAGTTATTACCAATATATGATTACGGGTTCAAATGAAGAGATTAAAAGTTTCATGGCAACGGCAACAATACCGAAGGGGAAAATACCGAAACTTGCTAATGCTGTAGCTTTCTACCAGAGAAACAACGATGAGGATCCTTTTAATTTCAAGAAACCATCTGAAAATACAATACTCGGTTATCGTATAGGATTTGAGCTTGGCGGAGGCGCTATTCTTTCATACGTTTTCCAGACGACTTATCGTGATCTAGACGGGAATGGTGAAATTGATTCAAAAAAAGAATCTATAACTTTAACTACAATAGAAACCGGCTTTAATTTTTAAATAAGAATGTGAATGAGGTCATTTGAGAAAAATCAAAATAGAACTCCAAAGCCCCGTATCAATCGGGGCTTTTCAATAAGAAAGAATTGTCATCCTTTCCTTATGATATTTTTTTTATTTATCAATTTTATAAAAATATATGGAGGGGAAATCCTTGTATTACATGAATATGTGGGTTCATCAATTGACCTTGAAGAAAAAATTCACTTTGGCCTTTTTCCGGATGTTTCAAATTTTGTTGATGCTCAATTTTACAAAGTGGATTATGATAAAATAGAAGCGAGAATACAATACCGCTCTGCGAACGGTATTGAAACTGAAATTAGAAATTACACGCCCTACAAAGTTCACTTGTTTGCTCGTGATATCGGATCACAATTACCTCTTGATGACACTAAAAGAAGAAGGATACAGAAAAAACATCAACCTCTATTTGCAGATAGGTCTTTGGCAGAAGTAGCGGGGAATTCTATCTGCTTTTTAAAGAGGAAAGGTGATTCAGACATAGAAGGTTTATTTTATAAAGCCAGAGGAAATAATATTGAACTTTGGAGCAATCAACAGTTAATAGCTATTCCAAAAAATAGCGTTATAAAGATGAAGTATTGGAAAGAATATAAAACATATCCAAAGGTTTATTGGGGCAGTGTAATTGGTACTGCTTTTATTGGATTGTTCAGCGTTGAAATATTAAATGTTTTTCATAAACAACATGTTAGAGATATTTGGTTTTATAGATTTATGAGTGTTTCAGGATGAATAACAATAGGGTATAAAGCAGCACCGTATATCAATGATATGTTTATTCCATCTATTGTGATAGAATTTCAATAAACAACTAAAAAGGCTTGACTCTATTAAACGTTTGGTTTATAATTTCAATAAATTGAAAGGGAAAGTATGACAAATAACTCCCATGGCCTTTCGGCCACAACGAAGCATGTCTCAAAGAGATGTCTTCGACAAAAGTTGATATTTTTAAAATATATAAATTGTATATGGTTGATTGTTTATTGTTGATTGTTAATTGGTCATTGTTCATCAGGCACTTTCAACTTTAGGCACTTTAGGAACTTTCATATAAATCGAAGAGTAAGAAGAAGAAATATCCCGAAGACTGGACAAGAAATTGAAGAAAAAAACCTGAACCTGTAAAAATAGATTTTAGTAAAGCTATTGAGAGGGCTGGTTATATTAAAAAGAAATTGGATGACATTCTTGAAAATATTGGTGAAAGTTATGGGAAACGCTTAACAGACGAACTGATTAAAAGACTTGAAAAAACTGTTAAAGATTTTCATACGGAAGTATCTGAAATGTTAGATAAACTACATGAAGTGGATGAAAAGAGAGAAATAAAAGAAAAGGAAAAGGGAATCAAAACTGAGGTTAGCACAAGTGAGGAAGAAGTTTTAACAGAAGATTTTGATAATATGAGCGAAATAGAAAAAAGATTGGAAATGAAGGAAATAGAAAGGGAAAAAACCTGATAATAAGAGTTTAGATAGCAAGCCTGAAGTTCCGAAGAAAAAAGGCATCTTTAAAAAGAAAAAGAAGAAATAAGCCTCTAATTATTTGAAGTTTTCACAGAATTTTCCGAACGGAGATCTGTCTAAAGATGAATATAACATAGGATTTTGTATTTTGTAATGATATCGTTCGTCTTATAATGGAAAAGTTTTTACAGAAATTAATAGATTTCGAGAGCTTAATTTTATGAAGTTTCTAATTGATCTCCCCTGTTTCCCCTACTTATCAAGGAGGGGATTAAAGGGGTGGTAAAATTATTTCATTGTAATGCCAGATTTAAACCTAAAATTTTTAGTGAGCTTCAACTAATTATTATTTTGAAAGGTTAACAGTTTTTATTAATTTCTCACCCAGTTAAGATATTTGAAATGGGGCTGTAGCTCAGTTGGGAGAGCGTAGCGTTCGCAATGCTAAGGTCGTGGGTTCGAACCCCATCAGCTCCACGTTTTTTCTCGCAAAGAGAGTACTAAGAGGATAAAGGAATCATTTTTAGGCTATGCTACACGGGGAGCTAGCGGTGTCCTGTAACCTGCAATCCGCTATAGCAGGGTGGAAAGCCAGGTAGAGGATTTTGTCAGGTGATTCTAAGTAGATATGTAGCAATGACACTTTCTCTTTTACGCAATAGAGACTTGGTAAACCCCGTCAGGTCCGGAAGGAAGCAGCGGTAGCCATCTTTTTCTATGTGCCGTGAGAGTTCTGAAAGCCAGCTAACATTCTATGAGGATGAACTTTTGGCAGGTTCAATGTCTGGCGCATAGCCTAAATATTTAGACTAAATTATGACATATCAGGTAATATCAAGAAAATATCGCCCACAGTGTTTTGATGAGGTTGTTGGGCAATTACACATCTGTTCTACTTTACAGAATGCTATTAAAACGAAGCATATTTCTCATGCGTATCTTTTTACGGGTTCGCGTGGAATAGGGAAAACCTCTACGGCAAGAATTCTTGCAAAGTCGTTAAATTGCCAAAATCCTAAAGATAACAATCCGTGTAATGTTTGTACAAATTGCATTGAGATAACTGCAGGGCGCAGTATTGATGTCCTTGAAATCGATGGAGCATCAAATCGTGGTATTGACCAGATTAGAGACTTAAGGGAAAACGTAAAATATCCGCCTGCAAGTTCTAAATACAGGATTTTTATCATTGATGAAGTTCACATGTTAACAAAAGAGGCATTTAATGCCCTTTTGAAGACATTAGAGGAGCCTCCGGAGCATGTTATTTTTATATTTGCAACTACAGAACCTCAAAAAATTCCAGCTACTATAATTTCCAGATGTCAGAGATACGATTTTCATAGGATCCCAGTATCAGAAATTGTTAGGCAATTGAAAAATATTGAAGAAAAAGAATCTGTTAGTATTCCTGATGATATACTAATCCTGATTGCCAAAAAAGCTGAAGGCAGTATGAGAGATGCCGAGAGTTTACTTGACCAATTAATCTCTTTTTCCGGTGGAATAATAAAATTAGCAGATGCTCAACAAATACTTGGCCTTATAGATTATGAATTTTTTATCCATATTGGAGATTTAATTCTAAACCATGACAAGAGCGCACTTATAGAAAATTCTCAGAAAATTTTCAATGATGGGATAGATATTGGAGAATTTTTAAATGGATTTTCAGAACACCTTCGCAATTTGCTAATAGTAAAAGAGGTTGGTTCTGTTGAAATGCTCGATCTTCCTGACAATATTAAAGAAAGGTATAAAAGTGAATCTAATAAATGGCAATCAGGAGATTTATTACGTTTAATAAAGATGGTTTCTGATGCTCAGATAAATTTAAAATCTGCTCTTAATTATAGAACATTCCTGGAATTTAATCTGATGCGAATGGGTACAATGGATAAAACAGTTACTGTTCAGCAAATACTCGACAAACTTAATACAACTGACCTTTCACTTTATAACCCCACACAACCACAATCAAAGGCCCTTGAACTTTTTTCAACAAAAGAGAAAGAAAAAATAGATCAGAGTGAAATTATACAACCGAAGGTTGTAAAAGAAAAATCTGCTTCAAGTATCTCTCAAGTTACAATTGGAGAAATAAGAAAGAAATGGAATAAAATTATTCATGAGGTTGAGGAATCCACACCATCGGTAGCTAATTTTTTAAGAAGTGGTTTGCCCTATAACTTGAAAGGCAATGTTATAGAAATTGCATTTCACGAAGATGCGGAATTTCATAGAAAAAATATTAACGGAAGAGCTGATATTGTCGAAAAAGCTATTGATAATGTTTTGAATAAATATTTTAAAATAAAGTGTGTGGTTTCGAACGAAAATTCATTGGCTTTGCCAGATACGAAAGCATTAGATTCAATTACAAAAACAGTGATAGATGCTTTTGATGGTGAAATAATTATTAAATAGGGAGAATGTATGATACCTAAAGGTGGTCTCGGTAATATAATGAAGCAATTCAGTAAAATTCAGGAAAAGGTTGAAAAAATTCAGACTGAATTAGAAGGTATAACGGTTGAAGGAACGGCAGGCGGTGGAATGATCAAGGTAACCGCAAATGGAAAGCAAGAAATTATCTCGGTAAAGATTGATCCCCAAATTCTTTGTGACGATGTTGAAATGGTTGAAGACATGGTAGCAGCCGCTACAAATCAAGCACTAAAAAAAGCATCTGACCTTTATCAGGAAAAAATGTCTGCTGTGACAGGTGGAATTATACCTAATTTACCAGGAGGTCTAAAAATACCCGGTTTATGAGTTCTTTACCTAATTCATTGCAAAATCTGATTGAAAAACTCTCCATGTTTCCCGGCATAGGGAAGAAATCAGCCCAACGATTATCTTTTTATCTATTAAAATCTTCTCGGGAAGAAGCTGTAGATTTAGCAAAAGCAATTATTGATATTAAAGATAGAATACACACCTGTTCCTATTGTCATAATGTATCTGAAGTTGATCCATGTAAAATTTGCACTGATCCTAAAAGAGATCACAGCACTATTTGCGCTGTGCAGGAACCAATGGATGTTTTTGCCATTGAAAAAACCGGACATTATCGTGGTTTATATCATGTACTCGGAGGCGTTATTTCACCATTAAATGGAATAGGACCGGATGACCTCAATATTCAAGACCTGCTTCACCGTTTAAATGGTATCAAAGAGATCATTCTGGCAATAAATCCAACAAGAGACGGTGAAACAACAACTATATATCTTTCAAAATTAGTAAAGGGAAAAGGTGTGAAAGTTACTCGATTTGCTCAGGGTCTTCCCATTGGGATTGATCTGGAGTTTGCAGATGAAATTACTTTAACACGTGCTTTAGAGGGTAGAACTGATATTCTATGAACAAGATTTTTACCATAGCAAATGTAATTACTACCTTTCGTATTCTGTTAACTCCTCTATTTATTTATTTTTTATTCACACAACATACATATTTTAAAATATTCGCACTCTTGATATTTATAATTGCTTCAGTTACGGATGCTTATGATGGATATATAGCCAGAAAATATTCTACTGTATCAAACCTTGGTAAGTTTTTAGACCCACTTGCTGATAAAATATTAATGTCCGCCGCTTTTATTTCTTTTGTAGTTTTAAACTTAATTCCATTATGGATGGTTATACTTGTTATTTTGAGGGATTTTGTGATAACCGGTTTGAGAATTGCTATGTCTGCTAAAAATATGACAATGGAAACAAGAAATTCCGCGAAAATTAAAACCGGAGTTCAAATAGGAGTTGTCTGTTTTATTTTAGTTTATATTATAACACAAGAGTGGAAAATTTTCCTTGGTATTGCTCCATACATTAAAGTAGTTAAAGATTATTATGTTATTTACATTCTTATGCTTTTAACCACTATTTTTACAGTATGGACTGGTATTGAATATATCATTATTAATAAATCTATTATAAAAAAATATTTTAAACTATGAAAGGTGATAAATCAGTAGCCTGTTTATTTGCATCTTTTTTTTATACTGGTTATCTGCCTTATGCACCAGGTACATGGGCTAGCCTGGTAGCTGTTGTATTATGGTTTCTTTTACCGTGGAATTCATTATCATTCCATCTCTACTTAATACTTATTGTTTTAATTGTAGGCATTTTTGTATCAGGTATTGCTGAGAAAAGGACTGAGAAAAAAGATCCATCCTTTATTGTCATTGATGAAGTTGAAGGAATGTGGTTTACATTAGCATTATTACCTAAAATAACATTTCCAGAAAATATCGGTAGAATAATGTTTGCTTTCTTTGCATTTAGGTTTTTCGATATTTTAAAAGTGCCTCCTATTAAAAAATTAGAATCAATTCCCGGTGGTTTCGGAATTATGCTTGATGATATTGTAGCCGGAATATATGCCGGTACACTCATTAATATATTTACATTGGTATTCTAATGAATGCATGTATTATATCAATTGGAGATGAACTACTTTCAGGGAGTGTTGCAAACTCTAATTCTTTATACATAGCGAATCAGCTTCGACGTTTTGGCATTTCACTAAAAAAAATATTTACTGTTTGTGATAATATAGAAGATATTCTTGAAGTCCTGGATTACAGTAAAAACGTGTCAGATGTAGTATTTTTAACTGGCGGACTTGGTCCAACGCACGATGATGTAACAAGAAATGCCGTTACGAGATACTTTAATTCTCAATTGTTATTTTATGAAGAGGTTATTAGAAAAATTCGAGCAATATTTGAAAGAAGAGGGCAAAAAATGCCCGATATAAATAAAGCTCTGGCTTATATTCCTGATAACGCTGTTGTGCTTCCCAATACAATTGGTACTGCGGCAGGAATGCGATTTGAAAAAGATAAAACAATTTTTTATGTGATGCCTGGTGTTCCTGCTGAAATGAAGCAAATGTTTGACAACGTAGTTACTCCAGAACTTAAAAATATCTTAAATAAAATCATCAAAACTAAAATAATTCATACAACTGGAGTCCCCGAATCCGAAATCTACTCAAAATTAGAGAATTGGATAAAAGGGCAGGATAAAATTAAAATATCAATTTTGCCCTGTCTCATAAAAGTAGATATATCATTAACAACCGATTCAGTTGACGGCTCAAAATTATTGCAAAATGCTGCAAATGAAGTCAAAGTTATACTCGGAAATGTGGTTTATGGTTATAATAGTGAAAATCTTGAACAGGTTATAGGAAAGATTCTTTCAGAAAGTCATCAAACAATCGCAGTCGCAGAATCCTGTACAGGAGGATTAATAGCAAATCGATTAACAAATGTCTCAGGAAGCTCTCAATATTTTAAAATGGGTGTTGTTACGTATTGTAATGAATCTAAATCAGCTATTCTCGGTGTAAAAGAATCTACACTTAAAAAGTATGGTGCAGTTAGCAAAGAAACCGCATTGGAGATGGCTAAATGTGTCCGGAAAATCTCAGGCTGTAATATAGGTCTTAGTTCAACAGGAATAGCAGGACCACTTGGTGGTTCAAAATTAAAGCCTGTAGGTATTATTTATATCGGATTATCTTTAGATGGATTCTCTGATTCTTATCATAGTGTATTTGTTGGAGATAGGCAAACTAATAAACTTCTTTTTTCTCAATATGCTTTGAATCAGCTTAGGTTAAGGTTACAATATACATAAAGGCACCAAGTATGTCCTGAGCGAAGTTTAGGGGGCACAATTATTCAAAATTGATAAAATATCCTGACCAGTTAAAATAAAGTTTGTTTTTCTTTAAAATTTTCTTCATTTTTAGAGTGTTTAGCGTAAAAAATATTCAGGTGTAATTTGAAAAGAACATTTTTTGCCGTTTCGATTTCAGAGGAAACTCAAGGACTCTTAAGAAATATTTCAAAAGACATACCAGAACTTAAAAATAACGTTCGATTGGTTCATCCGGAAAACGCTCACATTACTCTTAAATTTTTAGGACCAACAGATGAGAATTTAGTTCCTCGAATAATTGAAAGAGTTTCTTTGGCTTTAAAGGAATTTAAAATGTTCGAGTTCAAATGCGAGGGAACAGGAGTTTTCCCAAAAGCTTCTCATCCGAGAGTTCTTTGGTTAGGGATTTCGCGAGGCTCAGACAATTTGAAAATATTAAGTCAAAAAATAAATAATACATTGGAAATGCTGCAAATAAACAAGGATAAAAGGGGATTTACTTCACATATTACTTTAGGTAGGATTAAGAACAGTAAAAAACATGTAGATGGATTAGAAAAATTTCTTTCATACTCTTTTCAACCAACTTCTAATATTGTTAATAGATTAATTTTTTATGAGAGTGTTCTTACACCTAAGGGAGCAGTTTATAATCCCTTAAAGATATTTCAATTATAAAAAATAACGAGGGGATATAAAATGGTAGATAAAAATAACAAAAAAACTGCAATTGATTTAGCTATGACTCAGATTGATAGGCAATTTGGTAAAGGTTCTATTATGAGGCTGGGTGATTCCGCTAAAATTAAAATTGATGTTATTCCAACGGGCAGTTTATCACTTGATGCTGCACTTGGAATAGGAGGAATTCCAAGAGGAAGAATTTCGGAAATATATGGACCGGAAGCATCCGGGAAGACGACACTTGCTCTTCATATTATCGCTGAAGCGCAAAAAATGGGGGGGTATGCAGCATTTATAGATGCTGAACATGCAATGGATCCGAACTACGCTGAGAAGTTGGGGGTATTGACAAAGGAATTATTAGTATCTCAACCTGATAGTGGAGAACAGGCATTGGAGATAACAGAAACCCTTGTACGTAGTAATGCTATGGATGTTATTGTTATTGATTCCGTAGCAGCACTTGTTCCTCGCGCAGAACTTGAAGGTGAAATGGGTGATTCTCATATGGGCCTTCAGGCTCGATTAATGTCACAGGCTTTGAGAAAACTTACAGGAGCAGTGCATAAATCAAATACAACAGTTGTTTTTATTAATCAAATTCGAGAAAAGATCGGGGTTGTGTTTGGAAATCCAGAGACTACAACTGGTGGAAGAGCTCTGAAGTTTTATACTTCAATCCGTCTTGAAATCCGCCGCATTGCCTCATTAAAAGAGGGAAATACTAATATTGGAAATCGTACTAGAGTAAAAGTCGTTAAAAATAAATTAGCGCCACCATTCAAATCTACAGAATTTGATATTATGTACGGTTATGGTATTTCTTACGTGGGAGATATTCTTGACACTGCTGTGGAAGCTGATATAATTCAAAAGAGTGGTTCCTGGTTTTCTTACGGTGATGAGAGAATTGGTCAGGGAAGAGAAAATGCAAAAACTTTTTTGGAACAAAATAAAGAGATACTTGCAAAAATAGAGAAACAGGTCAAGATGTATTTGGGTTTAGAAAAAGAAGTAGCAAAGGCTGAAAAATCCTGAGAATTTTTGATTTGCTATTAATAATTGCCTATCGTACGATCTGTATGGACGGCTCGTCTCGCTCCGAAGGAGTCCCTCTGGGAAAGAGATTCTTCGTAGAAGTCCTACATGACCTTTGGGATAGAGACGATTGTTGATTATCATGTAGAGATACTCTATGGGGATTGTCAAACTGTCAACTGCTCTAATCCATATTTATCTTGGTTATTAAAATAATAAATGAGTTTACTCCAAAAAAGTAAATCAGCAGAGATAGGAACAGTTTTTAGAAAGGTAGCTCTGTCGTAAAATCCTATGTATTGGAAATTAGTTTATAGAATTTTGAAAAAAATTCATACTCTTTTACTTTTGAACATTTCTATTAAACTCATAAATCTTACATAGTTTGAAGTATTTACAATGAATTCAGTGTCTGAAAATGCCAGCGGAAGAGTAGTTACAAAAGTAGAATTTCAGGTAAAGAGAACTGATAGACGGTCAATTTTTCTTGATGATGAATATACATTTAGTGTAAGCCCTGAAACATATAACCTTTTCCCTATCAGTAAAGGACGAATTCTTACTGATAAACAAATACAGGTAATTCAAAACCACGAGCAATTCGAAAAAGCAAAGAATTTAGCATTAAGCTATATTGCCCTCAGAATGAGAAGTAATAAAGAACTTCAGACTTATTTAAAGCGAAAAAATATTCCAATAAATGTTATTGAACGTGTGATTCAATATTGCAGTGAAAAAAAATATATCGACGACTATGCTTTTGCCAAAGCATTTACGCTGGATCAGCTTAATTTGAATAAATCTGGAGTATTTAAAATTCGCTCATCACTTAGAAGTAAGGGAATTGATGCTGAGATTATTGATTCGGTTGTCGAAGAGTTAATAAATAAAGATGAGCAACTTGATTTAGCTGTTAAGTTAGGGAGGAGAAAATTAAGATCGCTCATAAAGGATACGAACAAGAAACAGAAGATTTACAGATTTCTGCTCCAAAAAGGTTTTACTATCGAAGTCGTAAAGGAATCACTTAAAATTTTAATATAATTTGTTTTACAATTTTAAAAAAATACAACAATCGGAGGCCAGTATGCTTAAGAAAGCTGTGAATTGCAGAGTAGATATATTCATCGGAATGATAGCAGTTGCTATGATATATATCTGCTTTGGGGCATGTGAATCAGAGCAAGAGAATTTAAGACTCTGGAGCGGAAATACATTCCACCAAAAAACTGTTGATATAAGCAAGTACAGTGAGGGGATAATAAAAGCAAAGGTTGAAGGTAAATGGCAGGAATTCAAAATAAGAGACCTTCCTGATAATTTTATGGAGTGGAATATTAAGGCAAGATTGGAAACAATTGAAAAAATAAAGAAAATGCAACCACCTTCTCTTAATGGTCCACATAATGCTATGATTGCCAGCCATGGTAGAAAACGTTTCGATTCCCAGTTTTCTATTAACAATGCAGTGAAAGGAACGGGATTTATACCTAAAAATGAACATTTGAAGGCAATAATTGAAAAACTTCATACAACCATTGACAGTACATTTGAAAAAAAGATAGCAATTCTTGAAAGTTTTTATGAAAATAGTGATTCTATTTTTGACCGTTCAAAACTCGTTTCTCTTGAACTATATGCTACACCGGAGTTTGAAACCCAAACTTTTTTAAACCAAATGACTGATCCTGGTGTTACCCTTGTGTACCTGGATATTCCTACTTTTAAAGTAAAATCTATTGCCCATCTGTTGCATCCAGATGATCCCGAACTTACGGATTATGAGAAGGATGTTGTCGAATATATTAATCTTATACATAGCTATTTTCACGGTGAATTTTCCAAGATGTTTATTGCTGTAATATACCATGTTGTAGAAGTTTATGACAGTTCTCCCGGTAGAGGAGGAAAGGGTGTTAGAATAGTACCTCTTACTCCCTAAGACTATAAATTTTTAATACTCTATTTTACATCCAATAGAGACTGACAGTTTTTAAATCGCTGCGGGATTTCTGTCCTATTTTTTTAAATTCTAAGTTTCTTCACGAATGTAAATCCTTGCTTCTCAATTCACTTAAAAATAACTTTTAACTTAGAAAAGTGAGTGCTTTAATTGAGTTTTTACTTAATTTTTTGAAATTTGAAAAATATACTTTAGAGGTACAATGAAAACATCTCGAGAAATAAGAGAAGACTTTATTGAATTTTTTAGAAACCATGATCATAAAATAGTAAAAAGTGCACCTGTAATCCCACAAAATGATCCTACATTACTTTTTACAAATGCAGGGATGAATCAGTTTAAGGGAATATTTTTAGGCCTTGAAAAACCGAAATATCCTCGAATCGCTGATTCACAGAAATGTATTCGTGTTAGTGGAAAACATAATGATCTTGAGGAAGTGGGTAAAGATACTTATCATCATACCTTTTTTGAGATGCTAGGTAACTGGTCATTTGGCGATTATTATAAAGAAAAAGCAATAGAATTAGCCTGGGAACTTTTAACTGAAGTCTGGAAATTTCCGAAGGAACGTCTCTGGGTTTCTATATATAGAAAAGATAATGAATCTGCAAAAATTTGGAAAAAGGTAACTGATATACCCTATAAAAGAATCTTAAAATTTGCTGAAAAGCATAACTTCTGGGAAATGGGAAATACAGGTCCATGTGGTCCTTGTTCTGAAATACATTACTATATCGGTGATTCACCTGAAAAGCAAGATGCAAAGAAAGTAAATGCTGGCGATCCTGAATATATTGAACTATGGAATTTGGTTTTTATTCAATACGATCGAGATGAAAAAGGTGTATTTAATAATTTACCCGCTAAGCATGTTGATACAGGCGCCGGACTTGAAAGAATAGTTGCTGCAATACAGGGTAAAAGGTCTAATTACGATACTGATCTTTTTGCTCCTTTAATTAAAAGGATTTCAGAAATAACGGGGGTTAATTATAATGATGAGGAGGGAACGGCTCATCGTGTTATTGCAGACCATATAAGAATGCTCGCTTTTTCAATTGCTGAGGGGGGAATGCCATTAAATGAAGGCAGAGGATATGTGATCAGGCGAGTTTTAAGAAGGGCAGCGCGGTTTGGTCGAATGTTAAATATGCATAAGCCTTTTATTTTCCAACTTGTGGAACCGCTAACCGAGATTTTCGGAGATATTTATCCTGAAATATTGGAAAGGAAAATTCATATTCAGAAAGTTATAAAAAATGAAGAGAAATCATTCAGTGAAATTTTAGATAGAGGACTGGAACTCTTTTCTATAATTACGGAAAAGTTAAAATCTGAGAATAGAAATATGATTCCAGGGCATGATGTTTTTAAACTTTATGATACTTATGGATTTCCCTTTGATCTTACCGCTCTTCTTGCTGAGGAAAAGGGATTTAATATTGACGATAATGGTTTTTTTAATGAGATGGAAAAGCAGCGAAAACGAGCTCGGTCCGGTATGTCCTTTCAGATGAATAAAAATTATAGCATTGATAAATGGACTATAATGACTGAGGGAGATGATTCTGAATTCGTCGGTTATGAATTTGAAGATTCCAAAGCAATAATTAGACGGTATTTGATTGATGGAGATAAAATCCAAATCATCCTCGATAAAACCCCATTTTATGCTGAGTCTGGAGGACAGGTAGGAGATACAGGAAAAATAACTTGTAAAGATTTTACTGTAAATATTGAAAATACCTTTAAATCTAATGATTCAATAATTCACAATGGGAATTTTAAGAAAGGGAAAATTAGAAATAATCCAGAAGTATTCGCTGAAATAGATAAAGAACGCCGCCAGAAAATTAAATTAAATCACACTGCTACACATCTGCTTCATTCAGCCTTAAGAAAAGTGCTTGGTGATCACGTTCACCAAGCAGGTTCTCTTGTGTCACCTGAAAGACTTAGATTTGACCTGACTCACTATTTAAAATTGTCTTCAGAAGAATTGAAAGAAGCGGAAGATATTGTAAATCGGAAAATTAGAGAGAATATTAAAGTTGTCATTCAGAATAAGGATTATGAAGAAGCAAAGAAATCCGGCGCTATTGCTCTTTTTGGTGAGAAATATAGTGATATTGTAAGAGTTGTTACAATAGATGATTATTCAAAAGAATTATGTGGTGGAACACATGTAAAGCGGACTGGTGATATAGGGTATTTTAAAATAATATCAGAATCGTCTGTAGCTGCCGGTATTCGCCGAATTGAAGCTGTTACAGGTGAAGCAGCAATTAAAGAAGCAAGGCGTAGCGAGAAAATTGTAAGCAATCTAGAGAAAATTGCAAATGTTTCAAGAGATAAATTGGAAGATAAAGTTGAGAGATTATTAAAAGACATCAAAACTCTGAATAAAGAACTTGAGAAACAGAGCAAAATTGGTTTAGAATTTCAGATAAAAGAGAGAATAAGTAATTCTCCATCAATAGGTAAACTTAAAATATTTACTCAGCAGTTCAATTCAAAGAATATTGATGAACTCAAGAGAATAGGGGATATCGTAAGGTCTAATCTTAAAGAGGGGATTGGAGCTCTTGCTACTGTTAATGAGAATAAACCACTTATAACGGTAGTAGTAGCAGATTCAACAATAAAAAGGTATGGAATAAAAGCAGATGATTTAGTCAAAACGCTTGGGAAAATCCTCGGAGGCGGCGGTGGTGGAAGACCGCACATGGCGACAGCAGGAGGGAAGTATCCTGAAAAAATTCCCGAAGTATTTGAAAAAATATATCAACTGATAAAGGATAAAATAAAAAGTGTTAGAAGAGAATACTAATATTAAACAAAAACGTTACGTGATATATGAAGTTCCAGAATACAAAGTAACTTCTTCCGATACCAATCCAGAGGTAGAAAAATTCCAGATATCGCTAATTCGTCAAGCAAACACTGCTAAAAGAGCGTCATTAATGAGGTCTCTCTCAAAGACTGTAATTCAGCTTTCTCGACGTGCAATCTCAAGAGCAAATCCGGGATTAAATGAAGAAGAAGTGAATTTGATTTTTGTAGCCAATAATTATGGTGATGATCTTGCAAAATGTCTTTCAAAATACTTAAAACAAAGTTGTCCAATTTTACTTGACACATACCGTACTATAAATATAAGGGGGATATTAAATGGAAAAGTTAATATTTGATTATTCGGAGCCTGGAAAAATTGGTGTATCTTTACCTGAGCTTGATTCAGGATTAAAACCTGCTTCGAATATTTTATCGGTAGAATTACTAAGAGAAAAGGAACTCAATTTACCTGAAGTGAGTGAACCTGAAGTAGTAAGACATTTCACAAATTTATCAACGATGAATCATCATGTTGATAAAGATTTTTATCCTCTGGGTTCTTGCACAATGAAATACAATCCAAAGATCAATGACGTCTTATCAAATATGCCCGGATTTGCCAATGTGCATCCTCATCAACCGACAGAAACGATTCAAGGTGTTTTGCAAATCTTATATGAGATAGAAAAATATCTGTGTGAAATTACAGGAATGCATTCTGCAACTCTACAACCTGCTGCTGGCGCACATGGTGAGTTGACAGGTGTAATGATAATAAAAAAGTATCACGAGTCAAAGGGTGAGCATCGTAAATATATACTCATTCCGGATTCAGCACACGGCACAAATCCATCCAGCTCATGCTCCTCAGGTTTTCAGATTATTTCCCTAAAGTCAAATGAAAAAGGCTGTATAGATATTGGAGATTTAAAGTCTAAAATGAATGAATCAGTAGCTGGGCTAATGCTAACTAACCCCAATACTTTGGGTCTTTTTGAAGAAGAAGTAGAACAAATTGTAGATATTGTTCACAAATTTAATGGTATCGTTTATATGGATGGCGCAAATCTCAATGCGCTTTTAGGAATAGTAAGACCCGGCGATATGAAATTTGATATTACTCACATGAATCTTCATAAAACGTTTTCTACTCCTCATGGCGGAGGCGGACCTGGTAGTGGTCCAATCGCTGTAGTGGAGAAATTATCTCGATTTCTACCTGTTCCAAGAGTTGTAAAAGTCGGTACAAAATTTAAGTTGTCCTATAATTATCCTAATTCAATAGGTAAAGTAATGGGTTTATATGGAAATTTTGGAGTTATCGTTAAAGCTTATGTCTATCTAAGAATGCTTGGAGTAGAAGGTCTGAAAAGTGTTTCAAGAAATGCAATATTGAATGCAAATTATTTAAGAGTAAAACTGACTGAAAAATATGATATTCCTTACAACCGGATTTGTATGCATGAATTTGTGGCATCGGGAGAAAAACATAAAAAGTTGGGTGTAAAAACACTTGATATAGCAAAACGACTCCTGGATTATGGATTTCACGCTCCTACGATTTATTTTCCTCTCATTGTACATGAAGCAATTATGATAGAACCAACGGAATCGGAAAGTAAGGAAACTCTGGACAAATTCATTGATGCGATGTATAAAATTGATGAAGAAGCTTATAACAATCCCGAAGTACTTCATACCGCTCCACATAATACTCCTGTTCGAAGATTGGATGAATTAAAAGCGAACAAGAAATTGAATGTTTGTTGGGATGGTTAAGAATTAATAAGAGAATTTTAGGAAGATATAGAAGATGAACACTCGAATGCTTTGGACTAAGGAAAAGGAAATTGAATTCTTTAAACGAGCAAGAAATTTTGTGACTTCTGAACAACTTTTTTACTTGTCAGATAATAATCATTATTATGCATATTGGCCAAAGTCATATCGTGGGAAAAAATCCACACTTCAAAGTAGAAATTCACTTATAGGCAATTTTACTGAAAAATATTCGGTTGATTTATTACAAGAATTTGCTAATTCAATAAATTGTTATGCTGTTCAAAGTGTTATCTGTAGTGAAATAGGTCTAAGCCCTAATTCACCGGCAGATATAGCGCTTTGCCACTCAAAAAATAGAGAACAAAGGCCGAATAATATCGTTGCTATTTTTGAAGTTAAAATGTCTGTCGTTTGGAATTGGGAATTAATAAATATAGAGCATGATGAGAAATTGATTTGTATTGGAGATTTTAAAACTCATAGGGGGAATCCTGGATTATTACGCTCTGATTCAATGTTAAAGGCAATTGGAAAAAGTATTAATATCCGCGTTTCTGGAGATAAGGCATCTAAAATACCAATTATTATTCTTGGTAATACACCAATAACGAATAGTTACATATCGAAAGTTGACAGTCTTAAAAAAGCTGGAATTATACAAGGTTTTTGGTCTGTTAATCCAAAACCGTTAGATAATAATGGATCTAATTTGAAAAATACTCCAGAAGGCGGCTTTATTAGAATGGATTCCTATTCTGAGCTAAATAATAATTTGAAAAACTTACTTTCTGATAGCGCTGTATTTTTTACGGGTATGAAATCGATGAAGGAATTGGGTAGAATAATAAAAATTGCGGATAAAGAAATGAGTTTTGAAAAGAAAGCTGAAAAATTTTTATTTTTGATAAGGAAATAAAATGTTCGATAAAAAACCTAATCGCAAAGGAACTACTACTAGTTCGTTCGGAACTCCAGGGAGAATTAATCATGATTCGAGCAAATTTTATAATAGCAAACTGTATGAAGGAATAAAGAGAGGTAAAAGAGTAAATTATATTGAAAATAGGATTTCTAGAGAATATCTTAACAAAATATTTTGTAAATCCAGTGAAAAAATGGATGAACTTCCTGATAGTAGTATTCACTTAATGATTACATCTCCGCCTTATAATGTTACAAAAGAGTATGATGAGGATTTAAATTTAAAGGAATATAGACAATTATTGAAAAACGTATGGCGAGAAACATTCAGAGTTTTAGTTCCTGGTGGTCGTGTTTGTATTAATATAGCAAATCTCGGTAGAAAGCCATATATCCCACTGCATAGCTATATTATTGAAGATATGCAAGAAATTGGCTTTCTTATGCGAGGTGAAATAATATGGAATAAAGCTTCAAGTGCTAGTCCATCTACTGCTTGGGGAAGTTGGCTCTCTGCAGCAAACCCTGTTTTGAGAGACATTCATGAATATATTTTAATTTTTTCTAAGGATTCATTTAGGCGATTTAAAAATAATAAGGAAAATACAATTCGTAAGCATGAATTTTTAGAATGGACAAAGAGTGTTTGGACATTCCCGGCAGTTTCAGCAAAGAAAATTGGCCATCCTGCTCCTTTTCCTGAAGAATTACCATACCGATTAATCAAATTGTACTCATTTAAAGATGATGTTATTCTAGATCCATTTGTAGGTAGTGGAACAACCTGTATTTCTGCAATAAAAAATGAGCGAAGATATATTGGTTATGACATTGAGCCAAAATATGTTCGGTTAGCTGAAAACAGGATTTTTAATTTTAAAAATCAACTTAAAATGTTTTAACAAAAGGAATTAAAATTAATGAAATATAAAAAAGAGGCTGATAAATATATATTAAAGTTAGAAAAAGGTGAGTCAGTAATTAATGTTTTAAAGAAATTTGCTAAAGAGGTAAAAATTCAAGGTGGGCTGATTTTGGGAATTGGCGCTATATCAAATCCTACACTGTCATATTTTAATACAAAAACGAAAGATTATCAGAATAATACATTTGATGGTGAATATGAACTATTGTCATGTACGGGAAACTTTGCTATAAAAGAAAACGAGATTTTTCCGCACATTCATGTTGTTTTAGGACGCAGCGATTCAACAACAATCGGTGGTCACTTGACAAATTGTGTAGTTTCTGCAGCGGGAGAATTTTATATATTTCCGACCGAAGAAAAAGTTAAACGGGAATTTGACGAAGAAACTGGACTTTTTTTGTGGGATTTGGAATAAATAATTTGAATTGTAATTTGCTTACATGGTAGGTTAGATTAAGTTGTTAAAGTTATATTTAAAAAATATTTATGAAGAAAATGAACGTGGCGATGCTCGAGAAGAAAGTTTTTACTCAGTTCTTAAAAATCTGTTAAAAGAATATTCTATTTCAACGGGCAAAAAAAATATACATATAACTACAGTACCAATAAAGACTGAAGCTGGAAATCCCGATTTTAGAATCTGGGATGGGAAGCAACATATTATCGGATATATAGAAGCTAAGGCACCAACAATTGAAAATTTAGAACAGGTAGAAGTTTCTGAACAGTTAAAACGATATCGAAACATTTTCCCGAATCTAATATTAACAAATTTTTTTGAATTCAGGCTTTATCGAAATGGCACATTGGTAGATAAAGTGCTTATCGGCAGACCTTTTATTGTGCATAAACTTAGAACCGTCCCACCTGTTGAGAAGGAAGCCAATTTTCTAAAACTGCTTGAGAAATTCTTTTCCTTTTCTTTGCCAAAAGTTTATAATGCAAAAACTCTGGCAATAGAATTAGCCAAAAGAACACGCTTTATGAAGGATGAAGTCATTGCAAAGGAATTAAAAACCGTAGGCCAGACATTCCTATCTGACCATAGTGAAAAACAGACAAGAATGTCTGTACTACGTGGATTTTATGAGGCATTCAGGAAATATCTCATAAGCGGTCTTAGTAAAGATGATTTTGCTGATCTTTATTCACAGACAATTACATATGGACTTTTCGCTGCACGATCACGCTCAGAAAATAGCTTCAATAGAAAACTCGCTTATGATAACATTCCACACACCATTGGAATTTTAAAAGATGTGTTCCAATTCATTTCACTTGGGGACTTACCCAAGCAAATGGAGTGGATTATTGACGACATTTCAGAAGTTTTAGCTGTTACTGATGTAAAAAAAATCCTGCAACAGTATTTTCACGAGGGAAAAGGGAAGGACCCTATTGTCCATTTTTACGAAACATTTTTGGCTGAATATGATCCAAAAACGCGAGAAAAGAGAGGTGTCTATTATACTCCGGAACCCGTAGTCTCCTATATTGTCCGTTCTTTGCATAGTATTTTAAAAGAACATTTCAACAAAGTAGATGGATTCGCAAGTGATTCAGTTACGGTTTTAGACCCTGCAGCAGGAACACTCACCTTTTTAGCTGAAGCAGCTAAATTAGCAGTAGATGAATTTGTCTCTAAATATGGTGAAGGAGGAACGGAAAATTTTATTAAGGAGCATATCATTGAAAATTTTTATGCCTTTGAATTGATGATGGCACCTTATGCAATAGGTCATCTGAAGATGTCCTTCCTTTTAGAAGAATTAGGCTACAGACTCCGTGAAGACGATCGGTTCAAACTTTACCTCACTAATACTCTTGAAATGGAAGAACTTGCCCAAACCGAACTTCCTGGTATGGCTTCGCTTTCTGAAGAATCCCATTTAGCAGGTAAAGTCAAAAAGCAGCAGCCTATTTTAGTGATACTCGGTAATCCACCTTATTCTGTTAGTTCTACTAACAAATCTGATTTCATTGAAAAAGAGATGGAGCTTTACAAGGAAGATGTAAAGGGGGAACGGAACATTCAGCCGCTTTCAGATGATTACATAAAGTTCATAAGATTTGCCCACTGGAAGATAGAACAAGCAGAAAAGGGTGTTATTGGAATGATTACAAATAACTCATATCTTTCAGGATTAATTCATCGTGGTATGAGAGTGAAATTATTAGAAAGCTTTAACGAAATTTACATTTTAAATCTTCATGGAAATTCACGCATACGAGAAAAATGTCCCGATGGAAGCAAGGATGAAAATGTTTTTGATATTATGCAAGGAGTTTCCATTGCTTTGTTTATAAAAAAGGAAAAACAAAAAGGAAGAGGAAAAATCTACTATCAAGATGTTTATGGATTACGAGAGGACAAGTATAGTTATTTGGATAAAAATGAAATCAAAACTATAAAATGGACAAAATTGAAAGCAAAAGAGCCTTATTACTTCTTTGTAAAAAAAGATTTCTCACTACAGGCAGATTATGACCGGTTTGTTTCTATTCCAGAAATATTTAATAAGTATTCAAGTGGTGTAAAAACTCATAGAGATAGTTTCGTTGTAGGATTCAGTAAAAACGAAATTATACAAAAAATGTGCGTATTTACAGGAAATTTAGATGATGAATTAGTTGCCCAAAGTTTGAGACTAAAAGACACAAGGGATTGGAAAATAAGAAGTGCAAGAGTACGTGCTAAAGAAATTAATTGGAAGAAATATATTAGACCTTATTCATATCGTCCGTTTGATACCAGGATTACTTGTTATCTACCAGATCTAATTGATAGAGGTTGCGATAGATGGGATTTAATGCGAAATTTCTTTAAAGAAAATTTGGGATTAGTAACAATTCGTTCGGAATCTAAATCTGTAGATTTATCACATGTTTTTATATCAAGTTTTGTAGTAGATATCCATTATTCTGGAGGACAAACATATGTTTTCCCACTTTACCTATACAAAGAAAAGGAGATTAAAAAGCGAGGGGTAAGGACTACTATGATGATTTTTGAACCTCAAGCAGATTACAAGGAAAAGATGCCAAATCTCTCTCAAGTAATAGTTAATAAATTAGAAAAGGTTTTTAAGAAAACACTATTACCTGAGCAAATCTTCTTTTACATCTACGCAATTCTGTATTCAAATACCTACCGCACAAAATATGCCGAGTTCTTAAAAATAGACTTTCCAAGAATTCCTTTTACCAAATATTACAAACTATTTACTGAAATGGCTAAATATGGAAAAAAACTTGTTGATTTGCATCTGCTAAAGTCGGTAGAGATTGACTCACCTGTTGCTAAATTTCAGGATACCCCTGCCTGCGCCGAGCAAAGCTCGGCAGGCAGGGGCGATGGGCGAGTTGAAAAATTGAGATATAATGAACAAGAAGAACGTGTCTATATCAATAAGAACCAATATTTTGAGGGAGTTGCAAAAGAAGTCTGGCAATATCAGATTGGTGGGTATCAGGTTTGCTACAAATGGCTAAAAGATAGGAAAGGGAGAATATTATCACTTGATGATATGAAACATTATTGTAATATTGTGACATCTTTGGAAAAAACAATTGGAATCCAGAAAGTAATTGATAATATTTATCCCGAAATAGAAAAAAACACAATATTATTTCAATAGTTAATATTTTAATGGAGTTTTAGTATGAACAGGAAGATAGTCAATACCGATTCAGCGCCAAAAGCGATAGGACCGTATAGCCAGGCTGTAATCTCAAATGATATGGTATTCACTGCCGGTCAAATAGCAATTAATCCAAAAACCGGCAAAATTGAGTCAACTAACCTTGAAGGTCAAATCAGGCAGGTTCTTGATAATTTATCAGTAGTGTTAGAAACAGCAGGTTCAAGTCTAAAAGAAATCATTAAACTCACAGTTTTTATGGTCGATCTTAATGACTTTGCGATTTTAAATAAAGTATTTAGTGAATACTTCACTGAAAACCCACCGGCACGCTCAGCAGTTCAGGTGAGCAGACTTCCTAAAGATGTTCTTGTAGAAATAGAAGCAGTTGCAGTTACTCATTAGAAATAGCAGATAATTTTAATTTGTCTAATTAGGATAAAAAATTACATACTACCTCAAATGTCATAAAAGCATCTTTAAAGAAACTCTGTTATATAAGTTTAAAATTACACTATTCTTAATTCTCCTCATTTTGCCTATTTTTTCATTAGGGAATACCAAAACTAAAAAAGATAGTGTTTCTTTTAAATCGCCAAAAGGTGCTTTACTTAGATCAGCTATAATACCGGGTTGGGGTCAACTTTATCTTAACAAACCCGTGAAGTCTGTTCTTTTTATTTCAGCAGAAGCATTTGTGATATACAAAACGACTCATTATAATAAGATCTATGGGTATGTTGAGGAAACAAAAGATGCTCTTGGAGTCGAGGCATGGGGAGAATTAGATGAGAAAGGAAAAAGAGAAAAGGTAAAAGAAAAAACAGAATATGATTTAAAGATTAACTCATGGCGTCCGAGAGAAAAGAGGAATAAATATTCCTGGTGGTGTTTTGGAATATATTTAATAGGAATGCTTGATGCTTATGTTGATGCACATTTATTAAATTTTCCAGATGAGAATGTTGAATTTGTATCTTTTTTAAATCAACAAGGGGTAACAATGGTTTTATCAATATCAATAAGGTGATAGTATGGTAGCAAAAAGAGAGCAATGGGGCTCACGTATTGGTTTTATTTTAGCCGCAGCGGGCTCAGCAATTGGTTTAGGTAACATCTGGAGGTTTCCATATTTAGTGGGTGAAAATGGTGGTGCTGCATTTATAGTTCTATATCTTATTTGTGTTGTATTTGTCGGGCTTCCTTTAGTCATAGCTGAAATATTGATTGGTAGAACTGCTCAGAAAAATCCTGTGGGCAGTTTTAGGGAATTATCAAAGCACAATCCGTTCTGGATTGGAGTGGGCATTTTAGGTGTGTTAGCGGGGTTCATCATTCTTTCTTACTACAATGTTATAGCTGGATGGAGTTTAGGTTATGTTGTAGAATCAATAAAGGGAAGTTTTCAGAATTTAGAGAGTCCAGCAAGGGCTGGAGAATTATTCACACAACTTTCCTCGAACGTGAGATGGTCTATTCTTTTTAGTGCTTGTTTTATGATTTTCACAATGAGTATAATATACTTCGGAGTTACAAATGGTATTGAAAAAGCCAGTAAGATTATGCTTCCTATTTTGTTCTTTTTAATAATATTATTAGTTATTCGTGGTATTACACTTGAGAATGCAGAAGTAGGTATAAATTATCTTATTCGGCCGGATTTTTCGGCGATAACAGGCAAAACAGTACTTTTGGCTTTCGGCCAGGTTTTTTTCTCTCTCAGCTTGGGTATGGGTGCACTTTTAACCTACGGGAGTTACATGTCCAGGAAAGAAAATATTCCTTCGAGTGCATTAAGTGTAGTTGTTCTTAATACAACGGTTTCACTTTTAGCTGGGTTTATGATATTTCCACCCCTTCTTACAATGGGGTTAGAACCTGCTCAAGGCCCATCTCTAATCTTTAATATATTACCGGTAATGTTTAATTCAATTCCCGGTGGATATTACTTCCGCATTATCTTTTTTCTGCTTCTTTCAGTTGCTGCACTAACTTCAACCATTTCTTTATTAGAGGTTATAACTTCTTTTGCTATAGATGAACTTCACATTAGCCGTAAAAAAGCATCTATTATCTTTGGGGTTTTAGTTTTCAGTCTCGGTGTTCCAAGTGCTCTTTCCTTTGGACCTATGAGTGAATTTAAAATTTTTGGTTTGACATTTTTTAATTCAGTAGATTTTCTAGCTGCCAATATTCTTCTCCCTTTAGGCGGAATATTCATAGCGCTTTTTGTTGGATGGTTCTGGGGAATTAAAAATGCCCTACCTCATCTTAAAGAAGGTGCTGAAAAATTTCCAAATTATTGTTCAATTATATGGTCATTTTTGATTAGATTCGTTGCACCTGTTTTGATATTATTAGTTTTTCTTAGTTGTTTGGGAATTATATGAGAAAATTAGCTTTTATCTGCATACTGTTTTTAGGACTTGTTTCAAATGTATTTTGTATTGAAAAACCACTATCTTCAAAAAATAACATAAAAGACCCCTGGATCGCAATGGATAAACTTAAACACTTTAGTTCATCACTTTATTTAGCAACGACTTCCTATTATATTCAGAATAAAATGTTTTCAGAGACTAATAAAAAATCTGAAAGAAATTCAGTTTCAATAACAATAACGTGTGCTTTGGGAAAGGAAATTTGGGATAGTAGGAAAAATAATGGTTTCTTTAGTATTCGAGATTTAATAGCTGATTGTACGGGAATAGCAATTGGTTTAATTTTTATAAACAACATCCAATGACTAAACTAAACGAATATATTGGCTGTATTCATGGACATTCGATTTACTCCGATGGGAGCGGGACTTATCCCGAAATAATTAAAGCGGCTATTGAAGCAGGTCTTGATTATTTAATGATGTCTGATCACATGACATTACAGGGAAAAGATGAAGGATTTACCGGTTGGCATAAAAATCTATTTTTAAGTATAGGATATGAAATAAATGATCCGGAGGACCAACATCACTACCTTGCTTTCGGATTAAATAAAATTCTTCCTGAGACATATTCCCATAAAGAATATCTAAAAGCCGTAAAGGAGAAAAATGCTCTTGGTATTGCTGCTCATCCGCTTGAAGAGAGAGATTCAAAAAATTCGCTACCGGGATTTCCACCAATTACCTGGAGCAGTCTTGATTATCCTGAAATCGAAGTAATCGAAATATGGAATATGATGTCGCACTGGCTGGAATCTACTACATTAAAAAACAGATATTGGAATGTCATACATCCAAGAAGTTTTTCTACCTCTCCGACTAAGAAAGTTATGCAATGGTGGGATACAGCTAATATGAAGAAAAAAGTAACAGGAGTTGGTTCCGTTGATGTACATGCAAAAAAGGTCAAGATATTAGGATTTTTTTCAAAAGCTATATTTGATTATAAAATAATGTTCAAGTCAATACGGACACATTTACTTACAGATAAGCCAATTTTAAAATCAATGTCGGATTCAGACGTGGAAAAGGTTATTTTTGATACTATTTTAAAAGGTAAGTGTTTTATATCAAATTATAGACGCGGTGATGCAAAAGGATTTCGTTTCTGGGCTGATATAGGAGATAAAGAAATTCAAATGGGGGAAACAGGGATTTCAAAGAATGCAGAATTAAGAGCTTTAATACCGGAAGAAGGGTTATGCAAGGTAATTAGAAACGGAAAAGTATTTTATTTAAAAGAAACCAAAAAGTTACATTTAAAAGTGCCTGAAGGACTTTACAGGTTAGAAATAGAAAGAGATGATAGAGGCTGGATATATACAAATCATATTAGAATTGAGAGTCATAAATAGAAATGTGTGGAATCGTTGGTATTTATAATCATGATGAAGCATCCACATTAGTCTATCTTTGTCTGTATGCTTTGCAGCATAGAGGGCAGGAGGGAGCAGGTATAGTATCTTTTGACGGTAAACATAACTACATCAGTAAGGGCAAGGGACTTGTCTCAGACGTTTTTAGCGATAAAAAGAAATTATCAAATTTACCTGGTAAAATTGCAATTGGACACAACAGATATTCCACTCATGGAAATAATTACAGTGAAAATATCCAACCGTTAGTTTTTAATTATAAAGGAGATCAAATAGCAATTTCTCATAATGGGAATTTGATTAATTTAGATAGTATTAGGAAAGACCTTGAAGAAAAAGGAACAATCTTTCAAACTACTTCCGACACAGAATTTATTATTCATTTATTTGCACATGCAAAAGGAGATACATTCGAAGAGAAAGTGCTTAATGCATTAAAACGAGTACAGGGTGCTTACTCTATCGTTATTATGTATAAGGATAAACTTATTGCAGCACGAGATAAACACGGATTTCGGCCGCTTTGTATAGGTAAACTAGATGATGCCATTATCTATGCTTCTGAAACATGTGCTCTGGACCTTATTGGCGCTACCTATGAAAGAGATATTAATCCCGGTGAAATGCTCGTTTTAGATTCTAAGGGAGAACATTCGTTTAAAATTTCTGAACCAGAACCCAAACACTGCATTTTTGAGTATGTATATTTTTCCAGACCTGATAGTCAGATATTTGGAGAATATGTTGATAAGACCCGACGAAAACTGGGTAAGACACTCGCCGAAGAGAAACCTGTTCCCGAAGCAGATATCGTAATTTCCGTACCTGATTCCAGTAATACTACTGCAATAGGCTTTTCTAGGCGTTCTAATGCAAGATTTGAGATAGGATTAATACGTAACCATTACGTTGGCAGAAGTTTCATACATCCAACCCAGGTTATGAGAGACTTTTCCGTCAAACTTAAATTCAATGCTATCGGTGGTATTCTAAGAGATAGAAGCGTTGTTATTGTTGATGATTCCATTGTCAGAGGAACAACACTGAAACAATTAGTAAGAATGGTACGAGAAGTTCATCCGAAAGAGATACATATAAGAATAGGTTCCCCACCTGTTAAGTATCCCTGCTATTATGGAATGGATTTTCCATCGCCTGAAGAACTAATTGCAAATCGCAAGAAAATATCCGAAATAAAGTCCTATCTTAATGTAAACAGCCTTGAATACCTTAGTGAAGAAGGACTTTTAAATTCTATGTCTCTACCACGAGACCATTTTTGTACAGCATGTTTCACAGGTAAATATATTGAGCAAATTGAACAGGTAAAATAAAAAGAGGAATCGTTATGTTAAAAATCCCGGCAAAATATTTGAAACCACTTGATTATCTTTTCATTTTTCGACCAACACTTTTCTTCCCTATATGGATAATCACGCTAGCTGGCTATTCAGCATTTTTCTTATATAATGAGGGTTTAAAGTGGTGGTCTTTAGAAATTAATTGGATAATCGTAGCGAATTTTGTGCTAATTACACTTGCTGCAGGAGGTACATTTATCCTAAATCAAATTAAAGATGTAGATACTGATAAGGATAACAAGAAACTATTTCTGATTTCTGAAGACCATATTCATCCTGAAATTGCAAAAAAAATTGCTTCCATTTCGATAGGATTTTCACTTCTAATATTACTTCCTCAGAATGTCTATTTATTTTTACTTCTTGCTCTTTTTGTGTTATTCTGGGGGTATTTATATAATTATAAACCTTTCGTCTGGAAAGATTCACCTATAATGGGTATATGTGTAAATATGATAGGAGGTTTAGTTCTATTTTTTATAGGCTGGATTATGGCTGGCAAAGTAGAAGGGAAAGTAATTATCTATGTAATACCATATCTTTTTGCATGGGGATCAGTTGCCTTATTAACAACAATTCCCGATATGGAGGGAGATTCATTACATAATAAAAATACCTTTGCAGTCCTTTTTGGGAAAAAAACAACGATATGGGTTGCTTTTATTTTTCTGATTATCGGATTTACCGTTGGAATGATTAATAAAGATCCTGTCATTTCTCATCCTATTCTATTATCTATTATACTGTATATTATAATGCTCTTTAAACAAACAGACCAGTGGGTTTTTAGATGTATAAGATATCCTATGCTGTTTATTGCTCTTTTTCTTTGTGTTGAATTTCCTCTTTTTTTCATTGTGTTACTTGTCAACTATTATTTATCGAAAATATATTATGTATCAAGATTTGATCTGGATTATCCCACTTTTAATGTTGAGGAGCAGAATTAATGATTCATGTAAAAGAAGAAACTTGTGATTTTTGTGGATCGTGCGTTGCCGTTTGTCCAGTAGATTGTATTGAGATGGGTGAATCTTTTTTGGATATAAATCAAGAAGTCTGTACAGATTGTTTATTATGTGTAAAGATTTGTCCATTTGGAGCTTTAGAACAGGTTACTGTTGTGGAAAGTGTTAATGAAAAATAGATATGATATTGTAGTTGTAGGTGGAGGACCAGCCGGTTCAATGGCTGCAAAATATTCTGCAGCAGATGGTGCTTCTGTTGCACTATTTGAAAAAGACCGTGAAATTGGTATTCCTGTTCGATGCGGTGAAGCAGCTAGTGAAGAAGGGCTCAAACAATATGTAGATATAGACAACTCATGGGTTGCTGCTACTATACAGGATATTAGGTTTATTTCACCGAGCGGTAAGATCGTTGATTTACATAGTCCTTCAAGAGGATTTATACTTCATCGCCGACTATTTGATCATTCTCTTGCTCTTGAAGCCTCAAACCAGGGTGCAGAAATCTCCACAAAAGCTTATGTATATGGATTAGAAAAAACGGATAATAGAGATTACAATGTTTTAGTTAGACATATTGGGCAAGACTTAAAACTAGAAGCGGGAATTGTAATTGCAGCTGACGGGGTGGAGTCTAGAGTTGGACGTTTTGCCGGTCTTCATACTCAAACACAAATAAAAAATTTCGAGTCTTGTGCTCAAATGACAGTGGGTAATATTGATCTTAACCCGACAAGAATTAATTTCTATTTTTCCAGAAGGTGGGCACCAGGTGGCTATGTGTGGGTTTTTCCAAAGGGATATCGAACTGCAAATATTGGTCTTGGCGTTAATGGCAAATACGCGACTAATCGCCCGGCTATTGATTACCTTGAATTATTTATTAAGGAAAAATTTCCTAATGTTTCTCAATTAACCACAGTAGCAGGTGGTGTACCTGTTGATAAGACAATTCCCAGAATCTATGCGGACAATTTTATGATTGTCGGCGATGCAGCTCATCAAGTTAATCCAATGACTGGAGGAGGAATTTTATCCGGTATGGCTGCTGGGAAAATTGCAGGTACTGTTGCATCAAAAGCCATTCAAAAAGGTGATAAATCTTCAAAATTTCTCAAGGAGTATCAGAAGGAGTGGAATGAAAAAGTTGGAAAGAGTCACGAACGTTATTTTCGTTTGAAAGAGTGGATTAACGATATGACTGATGAGGATCTAGACGAATTAGCAGAAATGCTTCAAGGCGTAGATTCTGAAGATATTACTCTTACGAAAATATTTAAATTGGCGGTAAGAAAGAAACCGGCATTATTAATTGACGTAGTTAAAGTTCTTGCGGGTCTGTGAGTTATTTAGTTTGACAAAATTGGAATGTGAAAGCACTTTAAACGTGAAAGTTTGAATATTTGAAAAGTGAATGTTAGTTGTTTAATGGTCATAACTACGAGAACTAAAAAATTGTCATAAAATCATGGCAATTTAAGATATACGGAAAATAAAGGAAATTTATCTTAAGGAGTCCCAATCAAATTACATATATTAGCCGGAATGAATGAGGGAAGATTAAGCGGACAGAATCTTCAACCATAATTTAAATAAACGCAACAAAGGTTCGTTAATACTTAAATTATCGGAAATGTTCAGGATCTAAAAAATGAGTGACATAATTAAATGTATCGAGAGCCTTCGGGTAAAATTGGATAGACACCGAAAGGATGATCTAAAAGAGTATCCCACAAGAACAATATTTATAGATCCATTATTGCAGGCTCTTGGCTGGGATGTGAGGGATCCTGACGATGTAGAACTTGAATATCCGACTATTGATGGAAAGTCTGTTGACTATGCACCTAAGATAAATCGTAAGCCAGTTCTATTTATAGAAGCAAAACCTTTAAATGATCCACTCACTGATGTTAAATCAATTACACAAGTAGTTGGCTACTCTGCTAATGCTGGTATCGAATGGTGCATTCTTACTAATGGTGTTACATATAAAGTTTATCGTAGCACAGAGAAGGCAGAAGCCCCTGATAAGTTGCTTTTTGAAATTTCTCTCAATCCGAAAGAAACTGAGGGCATGTCAATCCAACAAGTTGCAGAACAATTTTCACGTTTTTCACGCGATGCAATGGCAAAAGGTCTCCTTGACGAGATTGGTGAACAAGTCTTCACTACAGGAAAAATAAGAAAAGCTTTGGATAAACTCTTTATGGAGCCTCCAAACACTCTAATCAGAATTATACGTTCAATGATTGGAGACGACACCATTAAACCAATTCAAGTAAAGAAGGCACTCAATAGGCTTTGGGCCCAAACATCAGAGGTTGAAATTACTTCAACTTATAAATTTGGCGTAGAGCCTATGCCACTTAATAGGAAAAGGGTAAGAGGTAAAGAGTGCAGTGAGGAGCATCATACAAAAGGAAAACCACAAGAAGTCGTAGAATTGTTTCGGATAATTGACAAACTTTGTAGAGAGTTTGATCCTACCGAGGTTCAAAGAAAGTATCTTGCCATGTATATCAGATATACTCATGGCAAAAATATCTTCTGTTGTGTTCATCTTCATAAAAGTGGGCTTCGTGTTTGGTTGAAACTAAATTACTTAGATTTAGAGAGTCCACCCGAATATGTTCGTGATGTTTCAAACATTGGGCATTGGGGAGTGGGTGATGTTGAAGTTACAATTGATAGCCTCGAGAGATTTCAAAGTGCTAAAGTCCTGATACAAAAATCATTTGAGGAAAACAAAAAATGAACACTTCCGATAACAGAGCGTATCTGACTAAGTGTCCTCGGCACTTCGTCTAAATCCAGCCTTTTGGCTGGTCTTCAGTTATACTTGGAACGTTATATAAAATTGACTTTTAAATATTTAACAATCAGTAAATGGTGTTAAAAAAAGTGAAGAATATACAAGAGAAAAATGAAGATATTAACAAATGGTATTTCAAGTCGGTACTTAAGGGCTTTTTCGGTATAATTTTCCTGATAGCATTTATCCTATTATTAGCTGGACGTATTTCTTATTGGCAAGGTTGGGTTTATGGTATAATTAATATTATTGTGGTTGTGATTCAGTCTATATTGTTTGCTAATAGAACTGATTTAATCAAAGAGCGATTAAAACCCGGTCCAGGCACTAAATCATGGGATAAAGTAATTTTGGCAATTTATGTGCCTGCGTTTTATGCTGTTGTTGTAATTGCAAGTTTGGATTCAGGACGCTTCAAGTGGACATCACCATTTCCAATGTTTATTTATATAATAGGTTACATAGTCTATATCTTTTCACAATTTGTTAATTTGTGGGCTATGCGTACAAATAATTTTTTTTCATTCACAGTTCGTATTCAGAAGGATAGGGGACAGGCAGTAGTACAAAATGGTCCTTATCACTTTATCAGGCATCCGGGATATATCGGTGGAATCTTAATGGCAATAAGCAGTTCCTTAGTTCTTGGTTCGCTATGGGCTCTGATTCCTGCGAGCATTGTAACGATTTTGCTTATTATAAGAACTTATTTGGAAGATATCACATTACAGAAGGAATTGCAGGGTTATAATGAATATTCAAAGGAAGTACGGTTTCGGCTTTTACCGGGGGTATGGTAAGCGTAAAATTGGTATTTCGTAATCAACTAAAGAGATCTACCCATCTGCTCCCAGTGAATCGGAGCGGGCAGGCAAAATACACATATAGATGCGTAGGATTCTCCGAAGGAGTCCTACGTGACCTATCTCGTAGAGATCCTTCGTAGAAGTCCTACGTGACCTGCGGTAAAGGGATGCCTCTCCATCGGAATCCTTTGGATCGGTACGTGACCTTTGGAAGGGCATTAATGGGAAAACGTATATAACAAAGTCATCCTTGGTAGAGTTATTTTTTATTATTTCAATATCCACCGACGGCGGAAGTTCTCTAAAAAATCAACATGAAATTAATTAAACAGTCCCTATCGGGGCGCACTATTTGTAGAATAAGAGAAAACTCGAAAACAAACACTATAGGTGCGAACTGATTCAAGAATAGGTGTGTAAATTTTAAAACCGATTCAGAGAAGCATTGTCTATATATATCCGTATAGAAGAAAAATAGATAGCCCCTACAGGGCTTGATAATTGGGATGGATTTTAATTTACAAGTAGATTGCCCTTTCAGGGCTCTTGAAACTGAGATACCTGCATAACATTTAGCATTTTATCATTTTCTGGTAGTAATAGAATCGTAGATCCATCCGGCGAATGTTGCATTAAATATTCCAACTATTTGAGGCAAATGTCTATTATTTTCTACGATTCTATTTAATCTATTTCAGGAGCCCTGTATTATTTAAAGCTAGATTTCAAATATGACATACCTTTCCTGACGTTTTTAAAATGATAATTTCATAATTATTGTTTTAATAATTTCTGACTCTTAACGGAATATTGATTTTCAATCTAATGGAAGGAAGTGGTGAAATAACGCCTGCTGAAAATTGTAGCACTATCGTTATAATAGTCAAGAAAATTTGCATTATAAATAAAAAATATTAATAGACCGGGAAGTCATATTAATATATTTGATTTATTAAAAGCGTTATTGGATTTAGTAACGGAGGAAATGGAACAAAGAAATAAATGTAAATACCGGTTAAAGTTGCAATTTCTAATGTGAGAAATTAACTATTCATTTGTTGCGTTGTATGTGGGGGCAGATAATTTATTTCATTATTTCAGGATTATCGCCATATAGTAATATTTCAATGTTGAGTAATTATTTCTGGCTCAGTTTTTGTCCCTTATAGGACATTTGACAGATATTGAAACGAAGGATAAAATGTGTTTCAAAACCCAGCAAATCTTGATATAGCTTTACTATTCTTGTATTTTGGCATTGTTCTGGGGATTGGTTTTTACTTTTCTCGGAAGGAGAAGAACAGCACTGACTATTTTTTAGCAGGACGTAATGTGGGATGGATTGCAATTGGAGCATCTTTATTTGCTTCAAATATATCCAGTGAACACTTTATTGGTTTAGTCGGATCGTGTGCAAGTGGTGGCTTAGAAGTTGGGAATTTTGAATAGTTGGCATGTTTCATAGTGCTTATTTTAGGATGAGTATTTGTACCTTTTTATCTAAAATCAGGTGTTTTTACGATGCCAGAATTTTTAGAGAGAAGATACAATAAATCCAGCCGTATGTATTTAACTTCAATATCTATTGTGGCTTACATTCTAACGAAAATTTCAGTTACACTATTTGCTGGTGGACTTCTTCTGAATAAGATATTAGGCTGGGATATGATTACTTCATCTGTTGTTTTAGTTATTGTAACGGGTATTTATACAATTGCCGGAGGATTAGGCGCTGTAATATATACAGAACTTATGCAAGCTGTAGTTCTAATTGGAGGATCTACAATATTAACATTACTTGGTCTGCATGAAGTGGGAGGGTTTTCAGGATTGTACGCAAAATTACCACAAGAGTTTTTTTCATATATTCAAATCTGTATCTTATCCCGATTTCCCATGGACGGGGATTATTTTTGGTGCTCCAATTCTTGGCATCTGGTATTGGTGTACGGATCAATTTATTGTTCAGAGGGTATTAAGTGCAAAAAATATTAATAATGCGAGAAGCGGCGCAATTTTCGCAGGTTTTTTAAAAATTCTACCGGTTTTCATTTTAGTACTTCCAGGTATGATTGCCCTTGCCCTATTTCCTGAAATTAAAGAAGAGGTATTTGAATTATTTGTCAATATCAGGGGCGGGCTGGAAGAGTTCCAAGATTTACTGAATGATACTATTTCTGATAAAAACCGGAAAAATATCCTGGATCGACTGGGGCAGGCCAGAAGTAACCATCGTTTGAAAATCTATACAGATGGTTTATCCGATGTGAGAAAGCCAGTTACCGTTGGCGATCTGATCTCCTTTTTTGAAATAGTTCTGAAATACATTGATCATTCGATAAAAGCGAATGCACGTAATGATGGTTTGTACCATGCTTACAACGTGATCAAGATTGTTGACGAGAACACAATTTCCATCCGGCATTTATATGAAATGTTAGAAGGTCAGGTAGCTGTGCTCAGCTCCGGTTTTCTGTCCTTTGAAGATTCCATCATTTTGCTCAACTCTCTTAAAAAGAGCAAATTATTCCAAAAAGACCAATTCAGTTATCTATTGTATCCGGATCGCCAGCTCACAAGGTTTACTGAAAAAAATAGTATTCCAAAAGAATTGTTTGAAAGTTCCCGGCTTTTAAAGGCATTGGTTGAGAATCAAGATAGAAGCGTTGTGATCCTGGATATTAATGGTAATGCACATTTTAACAGCAGCTTGCGAAATGTGCGGGTATTACAGCAAGCATTAAATAATCTGAAAGAGAATAAATATCAACTACTTGTCAGAAATGAAGGACAACGCATTCTTGATATTTATGAATCAGTTTTTGATCACCAATCCTTTACCGGCCGCTCCAGTACTTTTTACAAATACGAAGGTCTCGGATGCATTTACTGGCATATGGTTTCTAAACTGCTACTTGCTGTTCAGGATACCTATTATAGAGCGGTTGAAAAAGGAGCGCATGAATCCATATTAGCCAAAATTAAAGCGTATTATTATGAAATCAGGGAAGAGATAGGCGTTCATAAAAATCCTGAGTTGTATGGTACTTTTCCGACGGATCCCTATTCCCATACACCAACACACTCCGGTGTCCAGCAGCCGGGTATGACCGGGCAGGTTAAAGAGGATATTATTTCAAGATTTGGGGAACTTGGTGTTATTATCCGGGATAGTGAAATTCATTTTAATCCTGATTTGTTGATCGAGGATGAATTCTTAACCAAATCTAAGGTGTTCCGGTATTTTGATTTAAATGGTATGCAACAAAGTCTCATGATAAATCCAGGTATGTTTGCATTTACCATTTGCCAGGTTCCGGTCATTTATATAATCGCAAATGAACAGAAAATCATTATCGTGAAAAATGACGGGTCTGAAGAAGAAATTGATAGACTTGTACTTTGTAGTTCTTTGAGCAAAGCGATATTTCAACGTGAAGACAAAATAGCTATAATTCAAATATTAATAAGTAAATGAGAGAGTAAAACATGATAATCTCTTAAAAAGAGATTGGTGTAAGTTGAATGGAGGGAAAAATGAAGAAATTATGGTTTTTCATTCTGCTGGCTACTTTGACGTTAGCCTCTGTGCCAGTGTTTTCTCAAACAGGAAAGATTGCAGGTAAAATTACCGATGTCAAAACGGGAGATCCTCTGCCTGGCGCAAATGTCTACTTAGAAGGTACCAATATAGGCGCAGCAACGGACTTAAAAGGTGATTATTTAATATTGAATGTATCTCCCGGGACCTACACACTCCTCATAAGATATGTTGGATATGAAGAAAAGAGTTTTGATATCACTGTTTCCACAGGACAAACATTAGTAAAAAATGTGGGATTAAAGTACATGGTTCTGAGGGGAGAAGAAGTTGTTGTTACAGCTCAGGCAGAGGGACAGATGCAGGCAATTAACCAGCAGATTTCTTCGAATACAATTAAAAATATTGTCTCTTCTGCCAAAATACAAGAACTGCCTGAATCGAATGCGGCTGAAGCTGTGGGTCGCTTGCCCGGAATATCGTTGCAAAGAGAGGGAGGAGAAGGCAATAAAGTTGTGGTACGCGGTCTATCTCCGCAATACAACAAGATTAAAATTAATGGTGTTAGTATGGCTGCTACAGGACGTATGACTGCTGACGGACAAGATGACCGTAGTGTCGACTTGAGTATGATATCGCCTAATGTTCTGGAAGGTATTGAAGTAAGCAAGACAGCCATGGCAGATCAGGAAGCGGATCAATTAGGCGGAACTGTAAATTTCTTGCTTCGAGGTGCACCGCAAAAACCAACCTTAAATGCAACAGTTCAGAGTAGTTACAATGGATTACGTGATGAGGCAAGTAATTATTATTACGTCTTGGGTGGTGGTATGAGATTTTTGTCAATCAATTAGGAGTATTTGCCCAGGGAAATTTAGAGAAAACGGATAGAAGCAGTAATAGTGCAACTGCCGGTTACCAAATGCAAGCTGATACGCTCACGCTTGCAAACAGCCTTAACCTTCAAGATATAAGCCGAACTAATAAAAGAATGGGTGGCGTACTTGTCTTGGATTATGAGGCACCTTTGACAAAAATTAAACTATCCACCACATTAAATAATATTGACATCACAACATTCCAAAGACAAGAAAATTTTGCTCCTATAGAAAGGAATCATAACTACCAAGCCAGCTTTTCTGAAAGAAGTTTACTTACAATGGTAAATATTCTGAATTTGGAGCAATCTTTGGGAGATTTCAAACTAATAGGTAGTCTCAGTTATTCCAAATCAAAGAATGATTTACCTCAAGAAGTAACGATTAATGCTTATGAAAACAATGCATTTGACCCGAATTGGAGTTGGGATGATTACCAGATACACCCGTTTGATATTGTAATAAAAGCTACAAATAATATACCTCAGAGTAAAGCTAACTATTTTTATGGAAGAAACAGTATAACTTTGGAAAAGGAATCATCAGGCAAATTGAGTTTTGCAGGAGAACTTAAAACGGATTTAGCGGAGATTAAATTAAAACTTGGTGTAGAATATAAACATAAGTACAAAAAATATGACTTCGAACAAAGTGAAATACCTTTGGGCTGGGGGGATATGGCTTATTCGAGATTATATTTATCAGATAAATTCCAACTAACAAATTACGATTGGTCTGTAGAGGATTTTCCATACGCACCTTTTATTGATAATAATTATAATGCTGGAGATTTCAAATCAGGCGCAAATTATACAATTAGCAATGTCCCGAGTCAGAATACAATGCTTGATGTATTTAATGAAATCAAGAATCTGAAAACAGTCCACGGTCATCCGACGGGCAAGACTCTTTGGTATGATTACACAAATTCCGCAATGGATGATTATTCCGGACACGAAAATTATTATGCTGCATACATATTACCCATAATTGCATTTGGTAGAAAAACAGTAACGATTATTCCGGGATTAAGGTATGAACATGCCTTGACGGAATATACTGCCAATAGATCCAACGGTCCGGGCAAACCAACGGATCCATTTATTTATTTTGCATACACATCAATAAAAGAAAATAATTATTTGCTGCCTATGTTTCACGTTAAATACCAGGTCTTCGACTGGTTTGATATTCGCGCCAGTTATACCCACACTCTTGCCAGAGCAAATTATAACAGAATTATTCCAACATGGACTTCCTGGGGAAGTAGTATAGCATGGAACAATGTAGACCTTAAACCTGCACAATCAAAGAACTTTGATTTTTTTCTCTCCTTTTATACGAATAATCTTGGACTTCTTAGTTTGGGTGTATTCAAGAAGCAAATAAAAGATTTTGCTTTTAGCACCACAACGTTTATACTTGATTCAACTTATATTAGACCTGATTGGCCCGAGACTGTATCACCGGGCAGCACAATATACGGCTATATCAATAGTCCAGACATAGCTAAATTGTGGGGAATGGAAGCAGAATGGCAATCGAATTTCTGGTTTTTACCAGGGGTACTTAAAGGATTGGTTTTAAATTTCAATTATACATATTCAAATTCCAGTCTTAAATATCCGAAATGGGTACCTATATATGAAAAGATAAAACATGGACCAGTAACACTTCTAGAATTAGTTGGAACAGAGGATCAAGGTTATTATGACCGTCTATTGGATCAACCGACTCATATTTTTAATATGACTGTCGGATTTGACTACGCAGGCTTTTCCATACGAGGCTCAATGCAATTTAAATCAGATGTCTTTAGATCAAGTAACTTTTATACGCAATTACGGCAGGCAACCGAACCTTTAACTCTGTGGGATATGAAAATTCGTCAAAAGCTGCCCTATAAAGGATTACAGGTATATTTGAATTTAAATAACATCTCAAAGGCTGTAGATCAAACATCAAACTACGGCACGGGGTGTTTCTCAAATAGAAGTTATTACGGTTTGACTGCAGATGGCGGTATAAGATTTGATTTCTAATTATGAATAGATTGGATTAGTCAATCCATTTATTCAATTAAAAAAGAAAGGAGGGATTGCATTATTAAATAAGGAGTAGTTTTTTTGGGTTGTTAATCAATTACGTCAATTAAAAAAGAAAGGAGGAAAATGATCAAAAAATTGTTTGGGAAATGTTTCAAAGGAAATTAAAACGTTAAACACTAATCAAAGGAGAAAAGAACAATGAAAACGACACAATTATTTTTTGTCATGAGCTTTTGCTTCATTTTTGCAGCGTCATCATTCGCTCAGGTTGACACGGTATGTGTTCCGGCAAACCTGGAGAATGGAGACCCATATGTCAATTCACTTATTGACTATGTTGTCGCCGATACAAATGCAGCGGGTGAACAACTCCATACGGTGTACAAGTTAGAAAGAGGTAAATTCTATTTGTTGAATAAAACAGTTGATTTAAGAAATCCAGTTGAACTTGTGGCTGATCCTCCAATTCCAAATGATCCGGTGGTGACACCTCCTAAAATATTATCCGACATAAATGAAGATGGTGGAACAGCAACAAACAGTTTGATTATTACCTGGGCAGATATTACAATCAAAAATATTTGGCTCGTCGGAACTGACATGGGTGGGGTAAACCATGGATGGGGGACCTGCGCTGCTCTATTAGTCAATGATTCTTTAGTTACTGTTACTTTGGATGGTGTATGGGCTGACTATAATGGTTGGTGTTCTTTTGGCACCTATATGCCACATACAAGATGGCATATAAATAACTTTCATGCCAGAAATGAAATCCATGATGGCGACCAATGGTGTATTTTTTTTTCTACATGGAAGGTTCACCAGTGGTCGATACTTTTATTGTAAAAAACAGCTCACATTTTCAATCGGGTGGTCCCTTCCTCTTTCCGCCAGCTGTTGTTCAGTACTTAGAAGTTGACCATTGCACTTTTGTAAACACATATAAGCCTCTATTTCTTGGCCAACGGTGGCTGCTGAATGCAAAATTTACCAATAATATATTCTACAATTGCGGCGCCCTTTGCTTCACTGCAGCGGAAGCAGAATCGCAGGATCCTGACGGCTTACCATATGGATTGATTGATGTAGATACACTGGTGGCTAATCAAGCTGTGGATACATCAGCTCATAGTCCTTATACAATTCCTGAAAACGAGCGAAGTATAGTTGTAAAGAATAACCTTTGGTACTATAGCCCCGAAATAGAAGCTTATTGGGCCGCTCATGATTCTGTATTCCCTAATCCATTTATGAACAGCCGGACAGAGGCAATATTTGCAAATGATGCAGTTTGGCCGGGTCTTGTAGTAGAGAATACCTGGAATCAAGATCCAATGTTTAATGATTTTGCGGATTTGTCAGTTGCTACTGCTAAGTTAGCACAGGCATGCACGGATATTAGACTCGGCAATACGCACGGATGGGATTGGGATGGAGATCAGTTAACAGATCTGACTTATTACAAACTTATGATTCAATATCCAACTGCCGAAAACTTTAGATCTTATTCAGGTTTAAAAGGAACAGACGGTAACCCTCTTGGAGATTTAAGTTTCTATCCTGCTAGTGAATTAGTGAGTGTTGAAAAAGAAGATGGGCAAATTCCGGCTACATTTGAATTAAAACAGAATTATCCAAATCCGTTCAACCCGATTACGTCGATTAATTACCGTGTGGATCGAATTGGCACAGTGGAACTAACTGTTTATAACCTGCTTGGAAAAAAGGTTAAAACCCTTGTCAGCGAACATAAAACTCCCGGTAATTACTTATCTACCTGGGATGGTAAGAATGAAGCCGGGGTGAGTGTTCCGAGCGGTGTCTATTTTTATAAATTAGTGATGGAAAATGCTTCCATTACGAAAAAGATGATGCTGCTTAAATAGAAGAATGCTCTCCTATGAGGAAAAAGAGCGTCCAGTTTATGGGCGCTCTTTTTCCTGATTTGTTATTTCCTTATCACATTTTAATCAGGAATTCATCCCTCTAATGGAAAATGACTGATTTAAGAGTATAATTGTTCGAAAATTGGATCCACGCATTTGAATCGGTGCAGTGTTCTTTATTACGATACGGTTTATAAGAAATTCACTATATATATTGACGAATCATCTGCTGGTATTAATAACAGGAAATGATAGAAAGCTTATTATGAATCTGACAAAAAAAACCATTTTAAAAACACTCCTAGTGACGATTATACAAATTTTAGTTATTTCCCCTATAAGAGCGCAGACCGTAAATAAATCGAATGAATTGTTTGCTTCATCCTATGTTGAAAATGGAGAGAGTCAATCATTTTACACAACTCGTTTTGAAGATTCAAAAGCTGTCTATTTGACTCTGGACAATTTTGATATCAGTCCGGATGGAGACGGAGATGATTCCGAAGCAATACAAAAGGCAATCAATAAAACTGAGGAACAATCGGTTTTCGGGATTGTCTTCATCCCGGAAGGTCAATATCAAATCAGCAAGAAAATTTATATCTGGAGAGGGATTCGTTTGATAGGATATGGGAAAAACCGACCAGTGTTTGTACTCGAAGAGAACACTCCCGGATATCAGGATGGTGACGGTAAGTATATGATCCAATTCGTGAGCGGTAAAACCCGCGAAGGCCGCCCGATACGTGATGCCAATCCCGGAACATTTTACAGTGCCATCAGCAATATCGACTTCGATATTAAAAAAGGCAATCCGGCCGCAATTGCAATTCGCGCCCACGTTGCACAACATTGTTATATTGCCCATACCGATTTTTATATTGGTGACGGCAGAGCCGGTGTCGAAAAAGTGGGTAATGAAATAGATGATTGTCGTTTTTTCGGCGGAAACTACGGCATTATCACCACGAAACCGTCACCAAGTTGGCCGTTTCTGATGATCGATACCTATTTTGAAGGGCAACGAAAGGCCGCTATATCCACTGAAGAAGGGGGACTTACTCTGGTGCGGAATCAGTTTAAAAATGTACCCAGTGCGATCGTTTTCAATCCCGACCGTGCAGAAGAGTTGTTTTTAGCAGATTCACGGTTTGAAAATATTAGCGGTCCTGCCGTTGTTATCAGTGATGAGTATAACGCCCGTCCGCAATATAATCTTAAAAATGTCGTCTGCAAAAACGTGCCCGTGCTTGCGGCTTTTCGAAAGAGCGGCAAACAGATCAATGTTCCTGATGCCGTTTACGAAGTAAAAGACTTTTGCCACGGTTTACAGATTGACGATCTCGGATACACACCTAAGATAAATACCACATATGATATTTTACCGCTGGATGCAATGCCTGAATCCATTCCAACCGATATTCCTTCATTGCCGCCAGCAGGTACCTGGGTGAACCTAGCATCGTTGGGTGCAACAGGCGACGGCGTTACGGATGATACGGAAATCTTGAAAAAGGCTGTTTCAGATTATCCAGCTATATATATGCCCACCGGTCGCTATCTTGTGACGGAAACAATCACACTGAAGCCAAACACTGTACTTATCGGGTTGAATCCAATCACGACTCAAATCGTTTTGGCAGATAAAACACCTGCATATAGTGGACCCGGAGCGCCCAAACCATTGCTCGAAACGCCACAAGGGGGCAGCAATATTGTCACCGGTATCGGATTGGATACTGGAGCATTTAATAAGCGCTCCGTTGCTGCGAAATGGATGGCCGGTACGCATTCATACATGAATGATGTACGCTTCATCGGTTGTCATGGGACCTATAATGCGGACGGCTCACGTGTTCCCGTTTATAACGATAAGGACAATCCCTTTCGGGACCGGGAATGGGATACTCAATACTGGAGCTTGTGGATTACGGATGGCGGCGGTGGAACGTTTAAGGATATCTGGACGCCAAATACGGTCGCACAGGCGGGAATTTATATCTCCAACACAACAACCTCGGGCCGCATATATGCTATGTCCGTCGAGCACCACGTCCGGAATGAAGTAATTTTCCGGAATGTATCCAACTGGAAAATTTACGATCTGCAAATGGAAGAAGAGAGTGCTGAAAGTCCGTATGTATTGCCCGTTCGAATAGAAAATTCAAGCAATATTACATTTGCCAATTTGTATCTTTACCGCGTTATCCGGATGATCTCTCCCTATCCAAATGCTGTAGTTGTCAATTCATCGCATGATATCGAATTCAATGGACTTCACGTCTACAATCCAACCAAATTTTCTTTTGATAATACGATTTATCCCAAGTTTGACAGTTCGTTATAAGAAGAGGCGGTTTAAAAAATGTTTCTCGA
>CAYTUQ010000030.1:0-43798 GCA_964441235.1 uncultured bacterium
CTTCTTTATATTTAAACCATCTATAGAAATATTCCTTTTTATTAGCTTGAAAACTAACTAAAGTTCTGTCTAATTTAGGATTCACTTCTATTTGGTCTTTATATTTTTCAAAAAGGATTTCTCTTTTTTCGATACTTAATTCACTCATTGTAATTTTTTAATATTTTGTTCTCTAATTTTTATTAATATAGATAAAACAGGTTACACATTCAATATATTTTCTATAGATTTGAAATTTTCGCTATACCAGCTAACAGTATGTTTATCAATCAGATCCTTTGACTTCCTCGAGTGTTTTAAGATAAGAAGTTAGAATAGAATCCAGATGTGCTATATATGTTGGTAAGCCGGCTGAAGTAATATTTTGAAGTAAAAACAGATATTCAGTTTGCAAGTTAGCCATTGGTGTTTCTGATTGTAAAAGACCTTTATTACCTGATAAATCGGCATAATTTTGGAAGTCAGTGGTGAAGGAGGCGATATTTTCTTCGTTACGAGCATTTTCTTCAAAAGCATTAGTTTGGTATGCTCTTGTTTCTCCGGATAAAGCTGTCATTTCATTGCTGAATTGTGCCAGCCTTTTTCGCAATAATTCTTCTTCCTTTGCGGTATCTATCATTAGTTCAATTTGATTAATTTTATTTTTGAGGATTCTTTTTAAGTCTTCCTTTATGACTTTTTTCTGTTTTGGATCATTAAAAAGAGATAAAAATGTGTCGTCTTCAAGAATGGTATTTTGATTATAAAGAGTATAATATTTTTGACTGTTCAATAACCAGTCTCGCCTTTCTTTAAGGTCGAGTAAATATAGAAGATTGTTTTTTCTTCTGGTTGAATCCGTTGTAGCTTCCAGTTCGGAAATTGTTGAATCAATTTCAATAGTTAAGACAGTGAAATATTTATTGAATATCTGATTTGCGCTGGATTTTAAGTTGAGCATTTTTTTATAAATAACTATTACATTTTGATTTAATTCTGCCTTTTTTTCAGTTAATTTCACCAATCTTCTGCGGTTAAACCAGCTCAGATTCTTTTGAGATTCTAATTTACCTGTCTCGGCATCTAATTTCTGCAGATCACCTTCCAGAGTAGAATATTCTTTTTCGAGTTTGATGATTTCACTTATATTGTGAACAAGTTTATTGTGATATTCTTGAAGCACACTGCTGCTGAGTGCTATTCCTACCAGCAATGCTAAATTGAAACCGAAGGCTATTAGTATTTGATATTTTCCTGCCTGTCCTGCGGACGCAGGCTGGGATTTTGTTCTCATTTGTTTTGTTACTGTATTGTAATGCCTCAGTCACAGGTTAAAACGGATATCTGTACCGCGTCCTACGGACTGCTTCGCAAATATAGATAAATTTAAAAAAAGGTTTCCGAAGCTGAGCTTCGGGGCACAAATAGAACCTATAACTGAGAAGTTACACTGGATTATGGAAATATAATCTCCAATTAAAAATATATTCTCTGTAAACTCTGCGTTCTCTGTCTCAATTAGATTATCCGTAACCGTTAATTGTTCATCAACCTTATTTTCTTTATTCTTCATATCTCCCTTTGCACTCTGCACACCCCAATAGGTAGGGATTTCGCTTCGCTCAACTTTCTCACTTTCTCACCTTCTCCAACACTCCAACACTCCAAAACTCCATCAGTCTATTCACCCCGTGTAATAACCGCGGCAAAAGATAACAAAAGAAAAGAGAAACAACATATTACACAGGGTAAACGGTTATAAATATTCTTCCTCTTTGATATCATATTTTTCCATTTTGTAGTAGAGTGTACTTGTTTTAATATTCAATTTTTCAGCAGCTCGCTGCTTTACGCCATTAGTTTCTGCCAATGCGTTAATTATCATTTCTCTTTCCATATTACTGAGAGTTTGTATCAGATCTCCAGTGGGTATTTGAAATGAATCTTTTTTTCTATTATCAACATCTGTAAAGGTAAAAAGAGAATCAGTAAAAGTGTCTTCGTCAATAAAAATGAGTGCTCTTTCTATAAAATTTTCCAACTCCCTAATATTTCCAGGCCATGAATATGCTTGTAGTTTTCGAATAACACTTGAAGTTACCTTAGGAATATTACGATTAAGTTTTTCAGATTTTATTTTAAGTATAAAATCGAGTAGTAGTAGGATGTCTTCTTTCCTTTCATGTAAAGGTGGGATGAATATCGGAATCACATTAAGTCTGTAAAATAGGTCGGAGCGGAATGATTTTTCTTTTAATGCCTGTTGTAAGTCTTTATTTGTTGCGGTAATTAAGCGGAAGTTGCTTTTAATAAAATTTTCTCCACCTACTCTCTGAAAGCTTTTATTTTGCAAAACTCTTAACAATTTTACCTGAAGGGCAGGGGACATCTCTCCGATTTCATCCAGAAAAAGTGTTCCATCGTTACTTTGTTCAAACTTTCCGATATGAGTTTTCAAAGCTCCCGTGAATGCGCCTTTTTCATGCCCGAAGAGTTCACTCTCTAATAGATTTTCATTTAATGCTCCACAATTAACGGCTATGAATGGACCGTTTTTGCAGAAGCTTTCGTTGTGGATAGTATGCGCAATAAGTTCCTTTCCGGTTCCACTTTCACCCGTGATCAATATAGGGCTGTCGATTTTCGCAACTTTTGAGATTTGTGCTTTTATCTTTTTTATTGATTCTGAAATTCCTATTAAAAGTGGTGCGTCAATAGGTGCCGCTTTGATTTCCTGTTTTGATGCCCAGCGTTCATAAACAGTTTCAACTTTTTTCCTCAGTTCAGCTATTGAAAACGGTTTTGTTATAAAATCTTCTGCACCATGTTTCATCGAATTTACTGCAATATCCACTGTTGCATAAGCAGTGATTAAGATAACATCGGTTGCCGGATTTTGTTTTTGGATTATTTTAAAAAGTTCAATCCCGTCTATTTTTGGCATTTTTATATCAGTAATTACCAGGTGAAATAAAGAGGATTCAAATTTATCCAGCCCCTCTTTGCCATCTACTGCCGAATCAACAAAGTATCCTTCTTTTTTCAAAGATGAGACAATTCCTTCTCTCATTGATTGATTGTCTTCGACAGCTAAAATCCGGTATTTTTTCTTTAGATTGCTCATATCAACTCTTAGGTAAAGTTAAGACAAATTCCGTGCCGTTCTCACCAGAACTGGCAAGATAAATATTTCCTCCATGCTGCTCGACGATAGATTTAGTGATGGTCAGCCCTAAACCGATGCCGCTTGCCTTGGTGCTGAAGAAAGCATCAAAAATCTGAGGCTGTATTTCCGGTGGGATGGATTTGCCTCGATTACGAAAATGTATTCTCAATTCTGTTTTATTATCTTTGATCTCAGCCTCAATATTATTGGAACTATCAGACGCTTCAATACCGTTTTTTAACAAATTGTAGAAGGCATGCAGCATTTTCCCAGGGTGAATGTTTGTTTCTCCGTTACCAACTATAGAAATGTTATAGTCGGGAAATTCCCTCTTTAGTTGTAAAACTGACTCCTGAAGGATTTGCCTTATGTCGGTAAAAATCGTGTTATGTTCAATTGGTCGGGCATAGGCTAGAAATGATTCAACAATTTCCGATAGATGCTTTACCTCTCTTGAAATGGCTTTGGCGTACTTTATAGATTCGGAAGTGTGTTCCGATTCTTCTAATAATAGCTCCGCATTTACTTGCATTCCACCAAGCGGATTTCTGATCTCGTGTGCTACTGATGCAATTAGCTGTTTATTTTCTTTTTCCCGTTGGTCAATCTCGGTTTGCATTTTTTGCATAGTTTTGCCAAGGAATCCTATTTCATCATTGCGGCTCTCAAGTGAAAATGTTCTGCCGCGCCCTTTTCCGATTTCAGAAGCAAATTGAGTGAGTTTATATAGAGGATGGGTTAAGGTTTGAGATAAGATTAATGATACGATGATGCTTACTAAAAGGACTATGCCTCCAATGGTGAAAATTTGCCTGCGAAGTTTGGCTGTTTCCTGGAAAAAATCAGCATTAGCATCAATTGCTAAAATAATAGTAGAACTGTCAGGAAGAGAAACCGGACAAAAGATAGATTTGTAATGATTCCCTGATCTATCGGAGAATAGAGGTGAACTAACTGTTTTGCCTTCTAATTCTTGAGTGATTTCCCTTTTATGTAGCATAACGGATTTAACTGCACTTTCTTCCTTTCCTACCGCTAATAGAATGATTCCTGATTTCTGAACAAGGTAGATGGTATTAGCGGAAAATTGTAATAAGTTCCGGTTGAAGAATTGTTTAAGGGAATCTTTTACTATAAGCGATTCAGGATATTTATTCAGAAATTCAATCGAGGAGGAGTCCAATTTTTCCCGAAGGAGAGTGATATTGGATTTCATATGCTGAGATAGCTGTTTTTCCAATGCTTGTCTTGTTTGCCAGTAAATCGGAATTGACACGGATAGAATAACCAGAATAACAAGTAAGCCGGTAACTAAAGCAATTTTCCAGGACAATTTTTTCATTTCCATATAAGTTAATGATATATTTTTAGTAATGGCAAAAAATTTAAGTTGAAATAAGTTTCTATATTTTTTCCTTCAAATATTTAAATCAATTATTTATTGATGTAAAGTCATTAATGCCAGTTATTTTTACTAAATGTAATCTTGATTATATATTTCATTCAGAAATGAGGTGTTATAAATTACAGTGACTCCTTAGTTAGATATATCTTATTACTTTTCAAAGTGAGTCGATTTTTCCTGCCAGAGCCACTCTGGTGGGATGAGTTTTTCCAATTTTATACGAAGACTAAGTGGTAAAAGCTTTAATCCTACCTGGTAGCTGGCATTCATCCAGGCGAAACCCTCTTTTGTGATATAGTTAAATTCTGTTCCTATATTGCCATACTCTGCAAAAACAGCGTGAGAGCGGTTTACAACATCAAATTTTTCCGGAATTGTTCCGTTATAATCAGTAGCATTTCTTGTAATAGTATAAAGCCAGCGGTAAATCAATTGATAAGCGATTTCATCAAATCCGTAATTGAGAAGTCCCTGCCAGGCTAATATCTGGTGTGGAGCCCAGCCATAAGGGTAATCCCATTGACGTGCAGGGCGATTTTCTGAAAGATCGCCGCGAGATTCTTTTGTTGAGGTAACAATACCTCCAGGCATCTCCAGTGCAGGAATAGCAGTTCTGACAATGGATTCTGCCTGCTCCCGGCATGCCAAGCCTGCCCATAAAGGATAGAAAACTGTGGCGCTTATATAGACTTTTCTTCGTTTGTTTACAAGGTCGTAGTCAAAGAATAACCCGTGCACAGGGTCCCACAAGTATTGATTAATTAATTCCTTTCTCTTTTTTGCTGCCTTGTACCATGTTGAACTTCTTTCAATTTTGCCGTCTTTTTGCATTACTGAATCGCTAAATACGGTTTCTATTGTACGTGCAATATCCATTTCAATTTTATAAAGCAGAGAATTGAGGTCTAAAGTAACAAAATCAGCACAACGGTCGTCCCAACGATAGGTTTTATCATGTCCCGATTCTCTCATGCTACGATCATGGATGAAAAGCGTGTCTAACTCCGGGACGGTAATTTTGCCATTTTTGAAAGCTTCTTCAAAGTCGACTACGTTCATTCCAAACTTCTTAGCATAAGGAGTATATACTGCATCAAAATGTCCCGGCTCTACTTCTATAGGAGGGCCAATCCCATCTCCAAAGTATCGACTTAGCCCTATTTCTGTAAGTCTATTTTTGCCCATCCATACATTACGATACTCTTGAATAGCTGCTTGAAATATCTTTGCTAACCATTGCTTGCTCGTTTGATTTTTAGGGAGATGCTCATAAACAGCTAAAGCCATTGATGTTAGAAATGGTGGTTGTGACCGTGTAAGGTAGTATGAACGGTTAGCATTGAGAATCTTTCCATAATAAGTAATTTCATAGACGAAGTTATCAACCATCGCTTTAGCCAAATCTACTCGACCATCTTTCAGTAATCCTAGCGTTTCGAAGTAGCTGTCCCAACCATACATTTCATTAAAGCGACCACCGGGTACTACAAAGGGCACACCTCTCAAACCGCCATTTGGCGTTCGTAGAAGAGCAAGTGTAAGCAATCCGTGATAGCCATTCCGACTCTGCACCCACTCAGGGGTAACAATCTCAGGTAAGCAAATAACTCTAATTTTCAACTCGGGATGTTTCCGGGAAATACCTAAAAAATACTCATGAGCAACATTATCTTTATAAGGAACGTAAATATATTGAAATCCATCAATTGTACTAGTTTTCTTATCACTGAAGAGGGGAATAATATTCTCCTCGTCAATTCGTCTTGAAAGCCCATCCCAGTAGATTTCTCTAATGCAACGAGAGATTCGATGGACGGGATTCTCAAAAATTCTTTCTTGATTTAATTGAGCAACCTTGTATCCATTATCCTGACGTAGTTTAAGCTCTTGTAATAGATTTGAAAGGTAATAGGTGCCAATTATTTCATAACGGAGATTATTTTCACCGATGATCCAGAACTTCTTATCTCCACGCTCTTCACCTATAAAATGATCATCAATTGTAATTTTTTTATCACCATCTGTGTCTTCCTCATATACCAATCGCTGTATGTTCTTCTGTATATTAACCCAAATATCGGAGGATAAGGTTTGTTGCGCATAAGAATGGATAACGCTGAAAATTATTAATAGAAAAAATAAAGATGATAATTTGTTGTTTTGTCTTATAACTTTGAATCTCCTTTTCATCATCGCTGCTACTCCATTTATAATATTAGTCAGTAATAATTTTTATTGAAAGCCTTGTCAGTTTCGCAAAACTTCTCAATTATAAAAATTTTAAAAAGGATTGGTATTTCTAATTTTCCTGTCATTTAAATTATTAAATAGGTTTATTATCTTACCCTGAATTTTAGCGCCACCCGGATATAGTTTTCATTTCATAATTAAATATAATGTAAAAAATTTTCAATTCTATTATTTGAATTTTAAGATTGTGGTTTAGTTTACTCAAAACAGTTTCTTTTTCATTTTGAAATGGATTAAATTCCTCACCATTTGAAATTAATTAGGTGCTTATGAAAATTGGAATAAGGAGAGAAGACAAGAACGAGTGGGAGGGAAGAGTCCCTTTAGTTCCTGAACATGTAAAAGAACTTAATCAAAATTACAATATTAAGTTTATTATTCAACCATCAAATATTCGAGCATTTAGTGAAGAAGAATATAAACAAGCAGGCGCAATAATTCAGGAAGACCTTTCTGAATGTTCAATTATTATAGCTGTAAAAGAGATCCCGGAAGATTTTTTCATCCAGAATAAAGTTTATGTGTTTTTTTCGCATACGATTAAAGGTCAGCAATACAATATGTCCATGCTTAAACGTATGATGGAACTTAGTGATACGCTCATAGACTATGAACGAATTATTGATGATAAAGGAAAGCGTCTTGTTTTTTTTGGTCGTTTTGCAGGGATTGTGAGTATGATTAACACATTTTGGGCTTTAGGTCGGCGCCTTGAGTGGGAAGGTTATAAAACACCATTTTGCAAATTAAAACAGGCGCTTAATTATTCTGGTTTGGATGAAGTTAAGTCAGCTTATAAAGAGATTGTGGAAGTTATTGTAAAGGAGGGTTTGCCTGAAAATATTGTTCCATTAATAGTTGGTTTTGCCGGATATGGTAATGTTTCCAAAGGCGCTCAAGAAATATTTGATATATTTCCATATAAAGAGATAGAACCTAAAGATTTAAATAGTTTTGTACAAAAATGTGATTTTTCAAATCACCTTTTATTTAAAGTGGTTTTTAAAGAAAAAGATTTGGTGCGACCTATTGATTCGTCAATTTCATTTGGTCTGCAAGATTATTATCATCATCCTGAAAAATATGCTTCCAGATTCGAGGATTTCCTGCCTTATTTGAAAGTTTTGGTTAATGCAATATATTGGGATAAAATGTATCCGACGCTTGTAACAAAAAAGTATTTAAAAACTGTCTATGAAGCAGGAAAAAGGCTGCCTTTGAAAGTAATTGGCGACATCAGCTGTGATGTTGAAGGCTCAATTGAGTGTAATTTAAAGACTACAGATTCAGGTAACCCTGTCTATGTTTATGATCCACTAAATCAAACCATAAGGTATGGGATAGAAGGCGATGGTCCGGTTATTCTGGCAGTTGATAATCTCCCCTGTGAATTACCTAAAGAGTCGTCATCAATTTTCAGTAATGTTCTGAAAAACTTTATACCTCAATTGGTAGAAGTTGATTTTTCAGAGCCTTTTGAGAAAGTTAATATTCACCCAGAGATCAAACGGGCTACTATTTTGTATAAAGGTGAATTAACACCTGATTATAAATATTTATCGGAGTATTTGAATAGATCTAAATAATTATTTGAGTGCTTGATTCTCTATTACTTTTTGATTAACAAGAAATAGTATAAAAATTATTGGAAGGGAAGACGAAAGTGAAAAACGTTTTGGTTTTAGGTGCTGGTCTTGTTTCAAGACCTCTGGTAAGATATTTGTTGGATGAGCCGGAATTCCATGTTAAAGTTGCGAGCCGGACCATTAGTAAAGCTGAAAAGTTGATTCAAGGACGTCCAAGAGGTAATGCTCAGGCGTTGAATGTAAAGAATACTGAACAGCTAAAAGATTTAATAAAAGAATGTGATATAGCTATCAGCCTTTTACCCTATACTTATCATGTAAAAGTCGCTGAAATGTGTATTGAATTCAAAAATAACATGGTTACAACTTCTTATATTAGTGCTCCAATGAAAACACTGGATGAAAAAGCACGTAAGGCGAACGTATTGATTCTTAATGAAATTGGTGTAGATCCCGGAATTGACCACATGTCTGCTATGAGAATTATTCACAATGTCGAAAATAGCGGCGGAAAAGTAGTAAGTTTTCACTCATATTGCGGCGGCTTGCCTGCACCAGAAGCCAATACAAATCCATTTGGATATAAATTCAGCTGGAGTCCGCGTGGAGTTCTAATGGCTGGCAGAAATGATGCAAAGTATTTGGGAAATGGTAAGGTCGTAGAAATTCCAGGGAAGGAACTCTTCAAACATCATTGGCCACTGGAGATCGAAGGTGAGGGATTGTTTGAAACTTACCCGAATAGGGATTCACTACCATATATTGAGACTTATGGTCTTAAGCATGCTCACACAATGTTTCGCGGAACAATAAGAAATATTGGCTGGTGTGATACACTTTATTGCATTGCAAAATTAGGTCTGCTTAGCGATGAAGAGAGAGATGATTTGAAAGGCATAACATTCGATGATTTATCAAGGAAATTAGTAAATACTAAAGAAGGAATTTCTACACGTGAAGCAACTGAAAAGTTCCTTGGTGATGATGTTACTGAAAAAGTTCTAGATATGCTTGACTGGTTAGGATTATTTAGTAATGAACCAGTTCCTGATGAAAATAATCTGCTGGATATTATAACTGATAAATTTCTTGAGAGAATGCCTTATGAAAAAAATGAACGTGATATGATTATTCTCTTTCATGATTTTCTTGTTGAATGGTCAGATAGGAAAAAAAGAATTACTTCGACATTGATAGATTTTGGAATTCCTGGTGGCGATTCTTCAATGGCTCGCACAGTCAGTCTTCCAGCAGCTATAGCAACTAAAATGATTCTTAAAGGAAAGATTGATATCACGGGTGTTCATGCTCCAGTTTTGCCAGAAATTTACAATCCTGTTTTGGATGAGCTTGAAAAGCTGAATATCATTTGTAAAGAGAAAGAGTATCCTCTATAGAGTTTAAACAAAACAATTTTTCCCGTCGGGATGTCTTCGACAAGTGAAGCCAAATTGGTTTTGATACTTCTTTACTCAAGTCCTTACAAAGAGTTTTTAATTCTATCATAAATTTATTCAAAGGACTTAACTCAGGGTTGTCGTTCATTGGACTTGACTTAAGGTGTTTTAATGTCTTAAAAAATCGTGTCATCAGGTCAAAACCTAATCCCACATTTTTTAATATTGCCAGCATACTCATATGCTCTTATTTAACTTAAAAAATTTTATCATGGATTCTGTGCAATGTCAAGGAAAAATGTTTAAAAATACAACAATTTAGTACCACGAAACCCGTTTGTCCATCACTAGCCGGATTAAAATGGGTTTGTTCAGATTTTATACTAAAATTATTTTATCAAGAGTTGAGTTGTCCGACAAACATATATCCTGCGCTACGTATGCTTTTTATATAAACAGGTTTTTTTGTATCCGGTTCAAAATATTTTCGTAAGCGTGCTATAAAATTATCTACTGTACGGGTTTCTACTTCGGAACTAATATTCCAGACTTTTTCCAATAATTCATCCCGCGATACGATTTTGCCTTTGTTTTGAATCAGGTATTTCATTACCATGGCTTCTCGCTGAGTGAGCTGGAATTTTTTATTCCCCGATTTGCAGGAGAAGTCGGCAAAGTTTATTTCATTTTCGCCAAATTGATACGTCGATGCTGAGTCAACAGCTGATTGATACCACATTTTGCGTCGTAAAATTCCTTTCACCCGCGCTAATAATTCCTGTAGATGAAATGGTTTGGTCAGATAATCGTCGGCTCCGATTTCAAGCCCTTGTACTCTGTCTTTAACTGTTGTTCTGGCAGTTAACATAAGAATAGGAGTAATAGGTGATTTTTTACGAATATATTCGGCAACTTCGAACCCATTTATATAAGGAATCATAATATCAAGAATAATCAGGTCATAAGGTTGTGAATCAAACTGTTCCAACGCTTTTTTCCCATCCTTCACCCAGGCAACTGAGTAGCCTTCTTCGCCCAGGTTGAATAATAAACCTTTCGCAAGCGTTTCCTCATCCTCAACCAATAATATTTTAATATTTTGAATACTATCTTCACTCATATAAAACTCTATTATTTATTCAATAAGTTGATGATTTAAGCAATTTATTTAAATAATGTCGTTTTGACACAGGATAGACGGGTAACTCAATGCGGAACGTAGCACCTCGATTAACTCCCTCACTATAGGCTCTTATATTTCCGCCATGATATTTTATAATTTCTTTTACCAGGGTAAGTCCTAAGCCAGACCCTCGCACATCGGGGACGTTCGGTTGGTTAGCCCTGTAGAATTTGTCAAAAATCCTTTTCTTTTCAGTTGCTGGAAAACCAATTCCCTGGTCTTTAAACTCTATTATGCACTTTTTAGAGCTATATTGCAGGTTAATATTTATTTTTAATTTATCCGTTGAATACTTTATTGCATTATCAACGAGATTCTCAAATAGGATTTTGAATGCACTTTTGTCAACGACACAGTTACAATACGCTGATCCGGTAATTATAATTGTATCATGGGGCAATTTAACCTGTTTTGTAATTTCTTCAATTATTTCTTTTACAATATGGTCAGCCTTATATGTACTGCAATGGAAACGATTCTTTTTTTTCTCAAGCTGGGCGATCTCCAGAATAGCATTAATTAATTTGTTAAGCCGCCCGGCGTCTTTTTGCATATATTCGATAAATTTCAATTGTTTTAAGCGGGAAATGTCTCGTGAGCCAAGAGTGTCCAAATATAACTGAATAGACGCTAAAGGTGTTTTTAATTCATGCGTTATATTAGCAAGAAAATTATCATATAGTTTTGTTAGTTTTTGCTGTAATCTTAAACGCCGGAAAATAAGTGATATTCCTACTGACATAGCTACAAGCAACACCAAACCTATTACAAAAACAGCAATTGCTCCGCCCATCTGGATATTGATTGAATATTGTTCGCCTATACGCTTTAAAATGACGTGATTGGCTACAAACCGGGCAATCCAGAGACCCAGCAAAGATAAACAGGCTACCTGCGCCAAAATAAAAAGAATTATTGCATATAACTGTGAATACTTTTTTTGCATTTTTTTTAGCCTATTTAATTCATAAATATTAGCCACTAAGTCTCTTCCGAAGGAATCCCTTACGGGATAAGGCACTAAGAATCAATAATTTATCTATGTTGTGGTCTTTACGTTTAATCATTTTTTTATGGACTATTATCAAGGTTCTAAGTTATCTTAAATCAACATTTTGTGTCTTGGCTTGCCCCGTAAGGAAGTTTACCCTGTGAAATGCGAAGCAATATTTAACAGGGAATGACCGTATCGGGGTGTCTTTTTCCAAAGGAATCCCTCAGGGGGTGGCTATAAATAATCCAGGTTAAATCAAATTGAAACTATCTAAAACTTTTACAATACTTTTACAAAACCTTACTTCAATATTTTGTAAAATAAGATAGTAAAATTTTTTTACAAATTCAAAGGAGAAGTAGTTATGAAAATATTATTGGTTTATCCTGAAACCCCGACAACTTTTTGGAGTTTTTCACACGCTGTAAAATTTATTTCAAAGAGATCATCTGAAATTCCCCTGGGATTAATCACTGTAGCGGCAATTTTACCGGGGAAATGGGAAAAGCGCTTAATTGATATGAATGTTTCAAGGTTAAAAGACAAGGATATTTTATGGGCGGATTTTGTCTTCTTAAGCGGGATGAATGTTCATATTAAGTCCTTTAAAGAAATTATCATACGCTGCAACGATTTGGGCGTAAAAGTCGTAGCTGGCGGACCATTAGTTACAACAAATCATAGAGAATTTTTAGGAGTAGATCATTTTGTGCTAAATGAGGCGGAAATTACTTTACCACTTTTCATAAAAGACCTGGAAGCCGGCACACCAAAACATGTTTATGCAACTGATGAATATCCAGATATTTCCAAAACGCCAATACCATTATGGAGTTTACTTGAGATGAATAAATATGCTGCAATGAACTTACAGTATTCTCGCGGCTGCCCGTACAATTGTGAATTTTGCAGCATAACAAAGTTAAATGGTCGTAATCCAAGAACGAAAAGTAGAGAACAGTTTTTAGATGAATTAACTTCTTTATATAACACAGGCTGGCGAGGTGGTGTTTTCATTGTTGATGACAATTTTATTGGAAATAAGAGAAAATTAAAAGCCAATATTTTACCGGCAATGATCGAATGGATGGAGAAAAGGAATCGTCCTTTTACTTTTACAACAGAGGCTTCTATAAATATTGCCGACGATGATGAGTTAATGGACTTAATGGTAAAAGCGGGGTTTAACAGTACTTTTATCGGTATAGAGACGCCTAATAATGAAAGTTTAGCCGAATGTGGAAAATCAGTGAATCTCAACCGAGACATTGTATTATCAGTAAAAAAATTGCAACAACGGGGATTTATCGTTTCTGGAGGTTTTATCGTCGGTTTTGATAATGATCCTCCAGATATTTTTAAGCGACAGATTAACCTTATCCAGAAGACTGGTATTGTTACTGCAATGGTCGGCTTGCTAAATGCTCCAGAAGGGTCTCGACTCTATCACAGGCTATACAAAGAAAATCGCATTATAGGGATTATGAGCGGCGACAATGTGGATGGTTCAATAAATTTTATCCCCAAAATGAACTATCAAAAGCTGATAACAGGATATAGAGGAATTTTACGTTTTATTTATTCTCAAAAGAATTATTATGAACGTGTTAAAACTTTTTTAAAAGAATATTCCCAGCCTGTAATCAACACAAAAATACCATCATTTTCTTATATTCGAGCATTTTTTCGCTCTATATGGAAACTGGGGATTTTTGAAAAAGGTAGAAGATATTACTGGAAGTTACTGTTTTACAGCCTGTTCAAACAGCCCAAGAAATTTCCTCTGGCTGTAACATTAGCTATATATGGATTTCATTTTCGTAGAGTAGTGGAATCGATATAAATTTGAGGAACTATTAGATAGTTTCCTAATTATCTTTGCAATTATTTGTTTACTAAAATCCAAATTTCAAGCACCCCCGTACAGTCACTACGTTCTTTACGGGGCAGGCAAATATCAAAAAAGTTCTTCCAAAGGAATCTCTATGAGACAATAACAAAATATAGAAATTCAAAATAGTTCTGGTATAGTTTTGTTCATTTTAATTTTAGATTTTGAAATTGTTTTTAATTTGCAGTTTGTGATTTGTGATTTCCCTCAATTGCTAAGTTATTTTGGAAACGCTATACTAGTGATATAGCAAATCGTATTAAAGAGGTCTTTCCGAAATAATAATAATTTCTGATGAAAAAATATGTGTTGTTTATCCTTCCGAAGATTTTACCGACACAAAGAGGTTCTTCGTAGAAGTCCTACGTGATCTTTGGGAAAGGGATTCTTTTGAATGAACCTTCGGAAGGTCAAAAAAAATCACATTCCTTTCTTAGCGAGAATTTTTTCTATTTCATCCATTGCCCAGTTCATCTCTTTCATGGTTTTATTAAAAGGTTCGGCAGTGGTCATATCAACAACTGCTTTTTTAAGTAAGTTAACTGGGTAATCGGAGCCTCCTGAAGAGATGAAATTGATATATTTTGCGTTCTTTACCTGCCTGTCCAACGGGCACAGACAGGCGCCTTTTTGCGGCTGGTTAATTTTTCAGGTTATAACTCAATATTTTAAAATTTGTTTTCGTGGAACTTATATTTCCATAACCTCTCACATGTTTTCGATTATTTTTTTCCCAAATTCAGACGTTTTCAGTTTTACTGCTCCTTGCATCTGTCGTTCCAGGTCGTAAGTAACCGTTTTTTGGAAAATTGTCTTTTCAAGTGCAGTTTCAATTATTTCCGCAGCTTCATCCCAGTTTAAATACCTGAGCATCATTACACCGGAAAGAATCAAAGAACCTGGGTTCACTTTATCCATCCCTGTATATTTTGGTGCAGTCCCGTGCGTAGCTTCAAAAAGTGCCAATTCATCACCGATATTTGCACCGGGAGCGAGTCCAAGTCCACCAACTTGCGCAGCACATGCGTCAGATAAATAATCCCCATTTAAATTAGGTGTTGCAAGTACGCTATATTCATCAGGACGGAGTAATACTTGTTGGAATATCTGATCCGCAATTCTATCTTTTATCAAAATTTTCCCTTCAGGCATTTTACCATTATAATCATCCCACAATTCCTGTTCCGTTACAATTTTATCCCTGTATTCACTTTTAGCCAATTCATAACCCCAATCCCTGAAAGCACCTTCCGTAAACTTCATAATATTACCCTTATGAACCAGAGTTACACTTGGTTTGTTATTCTGAATTGCATGATCAATTGCTTTCCTTACTAAGCGCTTTGTACCGGTTATAGAAATAGGCTTAATACCAACTCCACTATCTCTACGAATGCTTTTATTTAAATCGCTCTTTAGAAAGCTAATCAGTTTAATTGCGTCATCGGAGCCTTCTTGAAATTCAATACCTGCATAAACATCTTCGGTATTCTCGCGAAAAATAATGACATTCAATTTTTCAGGCGCTTTTACAGGACAGGGAACACCCTTATACCATCTCACTGGTCTTACACAAGCATAAAGGTCTAATATCTGTCGTAACCTTACATTCAGAGAACGGAATCTTGGTGTAATAAATTCAGAACCACATTTTATACATTTTTCAGGACGTTTACCCTCGATTCCATCCTGCTCCTTTGCACATACTAAACAGACATAATCGAACTTTCCAACCGGTGTAGTTAAAGGTCCTTTAATAGCAACTTTATACTCTCTAACCGCTTCCAAAGTATCTTCCGGCAAAACAACATCATTTCTGTACTTTTTTAAAGCAGATAACCCTGCATAAATTTGGAACCATTCGATTCTTTTCCTCCCAGTATATGCTTTTTCTACCGCAGCGTCAATGACTTTTTTTGTAGCTTTCCAAATATCCGGACCTATTCCATCTCCTTCTATAAACGGAATTATCGGATTATCCAGAACAGATATTTTACCATCCTTAAATTCTATTTTTCCGCCACATTTTGGCTCTTCTAACCTTTTAAACTTCAATTTTCCCTCCTTTGAATTACTACCGTGATTACATAGTTAAAATCCTAATAAATTAGAAAAAATAAAAGATACAATATCTTATTAATAACTATTTATTTTATCGGCCTCAGCTATTATAAATGTCAGGCAGTAACTTTATTTTACTTGAGCTAACAGCCAATCAGTAGTAACAGATTTAGGTCTTTCAATTGAAAGTCCTAAAGCTCGCGACCATATTAATTGTGAGAGAACACCGATTGCTCTGGACACTCCAAAAAGTACAGTATAGAAATCGTATTCGGTAACACCATAATAGACCTGTAAACATCCGGAATGTGCATCCACGTTGGGCCATGGATTTTTAGCTTTTCCATGTTTTCTCAAAATATCAGGTGTAATTTCATAAAGCATACTAACTATTTGGAAGATTTCATCGTCAGGTAAATATTTTAGAGCAAACTCACGTTGAGCCATATATCGTGGATCCGTAGCTCTCAACACAGCATGTCCATATCCAGGGATTACCTGTCCACTATTAAGAGTATCCCACAAAAATTTCGTAAGTTGTTCTTTACTCGGAACACCACCACCTAATTTTTCCTTCACACTCATAATCCAGCGTAAGACTTCCTGATTTGCAAGTCCGTGTAATGGACCGGCGAGACCATCAATTCCAGCTGAAAGAGAGTAATATGCATCTGAGAGAGCAGAACCGACAAGATGAGTAGTATGAGCACTTACATTTCCACTTTCATGATCACAATGAAGAACAAGATACAGCCTCATTAATTCCTTATATTCAGGATTTTCCACCCCCATCATGTGGGCAAAATTTCCACCCCAATCCAATGTAAGATCCGGTTTTATCTGTTCGTTATTCTTGTATTTTCTTCTATATATGTAAGCCGCAAGTGCAGGTAACTTTGCCAGTAAGTTCATTCCATCTTCGAACATCGGATCCCAAAAATCATATTTCGAAATTCCCTCTCTGTATCTTTCTGCAAAAGTGGAATCTTTCTGCATTGCAAGAATACCCATCGAAAACTGCGTCATAGGATGCATTTCTATTGGCATTGATTCCAATATTTTAATAAGATAATCAGGCAGTTTAGAACGTTTTTGCCATTCCATAGTAATTTCTTTCACATCATTTTCGGTAGGCAATTCCCCTGTCATCAATAAATGAAAAATGCCCTCTGGAAGAGGTTGCTCTCCACCAGAAGCTTTTGGCAATTTTTCAATAACTTCCGGAATCGTATAACCTCTAAACCTGATACCTTCCATTGGATCAAGATTAGAAGTATCACAAACAAGACATTTCACACCCCTTATTCCGCCAAGCGCTTGCCTGATTGTTACTTCGGAAATTACCTTATCACCATGATTTTTGATAAGCGACTTCACTGTCTCGCGCATCGGTTCAATTTGCGTTGCGAGTTTCTCTTTTAGTTGCATAACTAAGACCTCCTTTTTGATTGATTATTATTCATTAAAAAACATAAAAATATTAAGACCAGCATAAACTAACACTAATTTAAAAATTGTAATCTCTATTTTACACCCTTCTTAATATAGTCTAAAAGTCCACCTACTTTGATAATCTCGATATCTCTCCTGGAAAGTGTGTATCTCGTTGTATATGTCTTCCCCTTAGATTCATTTTGCACTATAATGTCGTATTCTGCATCAAAGAAATCAATAACATTCTCAATTAACAGAATATCACCTTGTTCAATATCTTCATAATCATTTTTATTTACAAATTGTAAAGGTAAAATCCCAAAATTAACCAGATTTGAATGGTGAATTCTTTCAAAGGACTTCGCAATTACTGCTTTTACACCTAAAAACGCAGGGCAAATGGCTGCATGTTCTCGCGAAGACCCCTGTCCGTAGCTGAGACCTGCAACAATAAAATTTGCCTTATGCTGCTCTTTATTTTTCAAACATCGCCTTGGGAAAGTTGGGTCTATCGGCTCAAAAACAAACTCTGAATATTTAGGAATATTTGATCGATATTTGAGTCGGATACCTGCAGGCATAATGTCATCAGTAGTGATTTTATCTCCAACTTTAAGTGCAACTTCAGCTCTCAAACTTTGTGTAAGTGGCTCACCTTTGGGTGGATCTCCGATATTTGGTCCCCGGTATATTTTTACTTTTTCCCTTGCTGCACCAGGAAAAATAATCATACTATCATCAATATAAAACTTTTCTCCTATTGAGATTTTCGGAGGCTCTATTCCTAATTGCCTAGGATCAGTAATAACTCCTGTAATTGCACAGGCAGCGGCAGTTTCAGGACTGGCAAGATAGACATTGGCGGAAGCAGTTCCGGAACGCCCCTTAAAATTTCGATTATTTGTTCTAATTGATACAGCATTTGTAGCAGGTGCAGCACCGTTTCCAATACAAAAGCCACATGCAGACTCCATAATCCTTGCACCAAAATCTATTAAATCAGTCAACGCTCCGCTTTTAGACAACATTCGTAAAACCTGTTTCGAACCGGGAGCTACTACGAAACTAATATCTCGGGGCAATCTCTTTCCCTTAACCATTTTAGCAACAGTCATTAGGTCTTTATAAGAAGAATTTGTGCAACTACCTACACACACTTGATCAACTTTAAGTCCTGCTAAATCTTTTACTAAGCTAACATTTCCGGGACTGTGCGGTGTTGCAAGCCGCGGCTCGAGAATACTTAAATCTATATCAATTACCCTGTCGTATTCAGCATCAGGGTCTGCTATTAATTCAATCCAGCTCTCATCACGCTCCTGAGCTTTTAGAAATGAATATGTAAGTTCATCACTGGGAAATATTGAAGAAGTTACTCCTAACTCTGCTCCCATATTCGTAATAGTGGCTCGTTCAGGGACACTAAGTGTTTTAACACCAGAACCACCATATTCTATCATCCAACCAACATTTCCCTTAGTTGTTAGAAGTTCAAGAATATACAATATGATATCTTTTGCAGATACCCATTTTGGAAGTTTCCCTGTTAAATTTATTTTCAAAACTTTCGGGTAAGTGATATAGAAAGGTAAACCTGCAAGAGCACAAGCAATATCTAATCCACCTGCTCCTATTGCCATCATACCAATTCCACCTCCAGTTGGCGTATGGCTATCTGAACCAAGTAAGGTTTTCCCCGGGATTCCAAACCTTTCCAGGTGAACCTGGTGACATATACCATTTCCTGCCCTTGAATAATTAATGCCAAATTTTTCTGCTATGGTTTGTAAATACCTATGGTCATCGGCATTTTCAAAGCCCATCTGTCCAGTATTATGGTCAACATAGCTGACGGAGAGTTCTGTTTTTATCTCAGGAATATCCATAGCTTCAAATTCCAGATAAACCATTGTTCCAGTTGCATCTTGCGTAAGCGTTTGGTCAATTTTGATTCCGATAACTTCACCGGGTTTCATCTTCCCTTCAAACAGGTGGGGTTTGATAATTTTTTGGATAATATTAAAACCCATGACTTTCTTCCTCTTTACTGTTATTTTTTCCTTATCCCTAATTTTTTTAAAATCTCTTAATTGAAAAAACTTTCAGATATTATACTTAAAAATAGTTAATCTATATTTAAAACCAAATAACTTAAATCATTGAATTGAAAAAATCAGAATTCACTCTCCTTAAATGATATCGCTTAAATCTACAAACAGGAACTAAAATTAAATTCTTCAAACCCCTAAACCGCTTCATACTGCAAATAAACCGGCTGGAACATTTTACTCTTTACAATCTCAAGAAGATTTTCAGGTCTTTTTTCCCAGGCAATACCTTCAGAATATGCAACTTCGCAGACAGAGGCAGCAATATGGGCTGAAATCTCCCTTATATCTTTCAAATCCGGATAGACTCTACCCTTTTTCAAATCCTCTTTAGTAACCAAATTAGCCAGAGTTTTGGCAGCAGCATAGAATATAGAATCCGTAATTTTAGTGGCTTTACAAACAACAGATCCCAATCCAACTCCCGGAAAAATATACATATTATTCCCCTGACCCGCTGCATAAGTTTTCCCTTTATATTTTATCGGCTCAAAAGGGCTTCCACTTGCATAAACAACATTTCCTTCAGTCCATTCATAAGCCTGTGTTGGTGTACATTCCGATTTTGAAGTTGGATTTGACAGAGCGAAAATCACCGGGATATCCACATGTTTTTTCATTTCACGAACAACATCTTCACTGAATGCTCCGGGTTGTTTACTAACTCCAATAAGAGCAGTAGGTTTTACATTTTTCACAACATCCAGAAGTTTTTTGATATATTTTTCATCACGTGCATACGGAATTTTATGCTCTGCAAGTTTATCTCCTCGAGTAGTAGTGACAAGTCCTTTACTATCTAAAAACCAAAATCTTCTTCGGGCTTCTTGCTTTGACAGACCTTCTTCAATCATACCTGCAACTATAGTATCAGCAATTCCAACCGCTGCAGAACCTGCTCCTAAAAAGACAATTCTCTGGTCACATAGTTTTCCTTTTGTAATTCTTAGAGATGCTAATAGTCCTGCAAGAGCAACCCCTCCGGTTCCCTGGATATCATCATTAAAACATAAAAGCTTTTCGCGGTATTTCTTTAACAATGGAAAAGCATGATCATTAGTAAAATCCTCAAATTGAATTAAAGCCCTGGGCCAGCGTTCGTGTGCAGCTACAACACATTCATCGATTATATCATAATACTTTTCGCCAGTAATGCGACGATGCTTTTCTCCCAGATATAAATGGTCTTTCAGAAGTTTTTCATTATTAGTTCCAACGTCTATTACTACAGGCAATGTTCCTGATGGATATATTCCAGCGCAAGCAACATATAAAGATAATTTTCCTATTGGAATACCTATTCCACTTGCACCAAGATCGCCAAGTCCTAATATTCTGCTACCATCAGTGACGACAATAATATTTACTTTTTCTTCAGGCCAATTATTAATTATTTTTTTAAAATTTCCCCTTTCCTTTGCCGGCATGTACATTCCTCTTGTTTGTCTGAAAATGTGACCATACTGCTGACATGCCAATCCCACCGTTGGTGTATAAATAATCGGTGTCATCTCCTCTAAATTTCTCAACAACAAAGCATAATAAAGAATTTCATTGCGGTCGTGTAGAGCTTCCAGAAAGATATATTTCCCAATATCGGTATCTTTGCGGCGATAGTTTCCCGTTGCTCTTTTCACCTGTTCTTCGAAAGTGGAAACATGAGGTGGCAATAATCCATGAAGATTAAATTCTTTTCTCTCTTTTTCTGAAAAAGCTGTTCCCTTATTCAGCATAGGGTTCCTTACAAGGTTTATACCTCTTTTAGAAACCTGTAACACTTTTTGTTCGCGATGTCCCATCTCAGAATATTCCTTTCGCTTAGGTATTTTCACTCCTTTTTTTATTTTTTTCAAAAGAATAGTAACAGTTTAATCAACAAATAAATCATCAAGCTTAATGTGACTTTTAGCTTTTTTATCTACAGTTGGTCCATAAATAAATTTTCTCTTATGCAAAATACGCGGTGCTATTCGTGGAACAGTTAAGCTGGCATCCATCATAAAAAGTATTTTTTCATTACCTTTCTCTCTTAAAGTAGCTTTTAGAGCTTCCTGTAAATCGGTATATCCTTTAATAAATATTTTATTCAGCAATTCTGGTTTTAGTTTTGTGTATGCCCATAAGGATGCCCATTTCATAATTTCTGCAAGTTTAGCTGCTTTATGATACCCCAATTTATAACCCTTTTCAATCTTATCAAAAACCTCATCAGGATTTCTGGCTTCGCTCAGTAATTTTATAAAGCTCTCACCTCCAACTCCTTTCCTGCAGCTTGAGACCAAAATAAGAATCCCATTTGCATTCAAAGCAAGTTTACCATTATCTATTGCCTTCTGCGATTGATAAAGATCAATATCCATTGGATAAGGTGCAACTGCTACTACGATATCCGCTCTATCTCTGATTTCTACAGAAAATACATCTTTTGCTTTTTCACATGCTAATTTAAAAGCCTTATGTGTCTCTCCACAGGCGCAGTAGTAAATTTTATGATCTTTATTTAGAACAGTTTGAATTGAAAAAATCTGTTTGTCTTTTGCGATATAATCATATGCTTCTTCGATGTCGTCTCTAACCGGATTTCCTTCAGCTACAAGAGCTTTTGCTGTTGCTTCCAAAGCCATTTTATGATTTTGTTCAATAGTCTTATATCCGGAAATTCCGGGTAAAAAGGACTTTGCTCCACCAGTATAACCTGCAAAATAATGAGGCTCAACCGATGTGATATAAGCTATTTTTTTTAGTTCAACTACCAGTTTATTAAAAAAGACTTCAGTGCCATTTTTGGTTTTACCGACAAAGATATTCCCAGCTTCGTTTTCAGAATCGTGGGAAAATATATTTTTTTCTAATTCATAATAGTGATTTCCAAAAAGTTCAAGGTATTCATCTTTTGTTGGGGCTCTATGAGCACCCGTAGCAATTAAGAATTTTATGTCTTTGTTCTTTATTCTTTCCCAGAGCAGGTCTATTATTCTAGCACTTGGTGTAGGTCTGGTAGCATCATTTATAATAAAAAGAATGGACTTATTGCCCTTTACAAAATCGTCAAAACTTATAAAATCAACCGGGCTGTTTAACGCATCAAAGAGAACTTCTTTTTCAGGTCGAATTTCAACAGTATTTGGATATACTAATTCACCAATATTTTCACTTGGGAGATTTATGGATAGTTCCTCTCCCCAATAAGGAATATTTATCTCCATTAGATCATATTTTCAGACTCTATTTTTTCGATAACTTCTCTAACTTTATCGGCTGAAAGATGCAATGCCTGTTTTTCTTCCGTTGTAAGAGATAATTCAATTATTTTTTCAACACCATTTCGCCCAATTACAATAGGTACACCTGCAAACAGACCGTCAATGCCGTATTCTCCCCTCAGATATGCTGAGCAAGGAATAATTCTATTTCTATTACGAATAATACATTCTACCATCTCAGCAGCAGAACTGCCAGGTGACCAGTATGCACTTCCAGTCTTAAGATAGGATACTATTTCTCCTCCAGCTTTTCTCGTACGCTCTATTAATTTATCTATTGTTGCTCTTGGTAATAATTCAGAAACCGGGATACCGTGTACAGTTGAATATCTGGGTAGTGGTACCATTAAATCTCCATGACCACCAAGTACAAGAGCTGTTACATTTCCGGGACTAACTCCAAGCTCATCAGCTATAAAGTATCTGAATCTTGAAGAATCCAAAATTCCTGCCATTCCGATTACCCTTTTCAAAGCAAATCCAGTAACCTTTAAAGCAACATAGGCAAGAATATCAAGTGGATTTGTGACTGTAATCAATACAGCATTGGGAGCATATTCAGCAATACTTTCTGACACACTCTTCATTATTTTTACATTATCACGAAGTAAATCTTCCCTGGACATACCGGGTAATCTCGGTTTACCAGCTGTTACAACAACAACATTAGAATCTTTTATCATTGATATATCGGAATATCCACTAACAGATACATCGTATCTTCTAATGGGAGAAGCCTGTACAATATCCAAAGATTTACCTTCAGCCCATCCTTCAACGATATCAATCAATACTACATTTGAAACTCTTTTTTCAACTAAAAATAGCGCTGTTGCTACACCAACGTTTCCACTTCCAATAATACTAACTTTCATGATGACCTCCTAAATTCCCAAAGACTCAATTGTCTTATTTATTACATCCGCTGATGCCTGCAATTCCTCTCTTATAGGCAAGGACAATTCAAGTTCAATTATTTTCTCAACACCATTTTTCCCAAGTTGAACCGGTACCCCCAAACATATATTTTTAAAGCCATACTCACCATCAAGGTAAGTGGGAAGACAAAATATTGCTCTTGTATCATTTATAATTGCTGTTATTGTTTCCGCTATTGCAGCTCCAGGAGAGTACATAGATGTCTGTTTTTTAAGTAGTGACAGAATTGTTGTCCCTGCTTCCCTGGCTTCAGATATTATTTTATCAATCTTTCCTTTTGGCAGTAATTCAGTGATTGGTATGCCGCAAACCCGTATAAATTCCGGAGGGATAACCATAAATTTATGATGACCACCCAGAACAAGAGCACTTACTTCAACCGGGCTAACACCGAGTTCTTGAGCAGTACATTCACAAACTCTTGTTACATCAAGTTTACCCGCAACTCCAATTACTTTCGTTCTGTCAAATCCAGTCTTTTTCAAAGTGTAATAAGTTAAAGATGTAACAGGTTCAGTTAGTACAACAACGATTGAATTCGGAGCATAATTTTTAATATCTTCTATTATCGGATCAATAATCTTCACATTATCTTCAAGTAGCTCAAGACGTAAGGTGTTAGGTTTTCTTACTTTACCGACTGTAATGACAACAACTTTTGAATCCTTAATACTTTCAATATGAGAAGAACCCCGAATTTTAATATCATAGCCTCGTAAAGGCGATGCTTCAGAAAGGTCAAGTGCACTTCCTTCTGCTTTACCTTCTATAATATCAATAAGCATTATATTTGCAACACCTTTCTCAGCCAAATAAAATGCTGCGGCAACTCCTACATTGCCACTGCCAATGATTGATACTTTCTCCATAATACCCCCTAATATGTTATTATTGATAACCTTGGAAGATTATATTTTTTTATTTTAGTGATTTTTTCTTCTTTTCCACAATAAATTTTAATCACCATTTGGACTTTTACTCAATTTTAACTTGAAATTTACTTACATCTTTCATGATCCTCAATATTTTAAATTAATTTATCCAATTATAAAAGAAATTTTATAGTTATAAATATACTAAAAAATTATCAAAATTGTTGAAGTATAACATTCCCCTGAATTTTATTGATAAAAGTAAACACTTCCAGAAAACCAAACCTAAAATATCATGTTATAAGAGAAATTTTCTTAGGTTGAGTCTTCTGAAAGGCATTTCCCTATCTTATCCTAAAATACCACTTATTATCAGTAAGTATTAAAGATTTATTGTGATTTTGAAATCAATCAAAAATTAATTACCTAATTTACTTTAGCTACTACTTTCCGAAGTTCTGGATTCTTTTCACACTCTTTCTCAAATTCACTATCTCGAAGTGAATTTCTATAATTCGGCGACTGGAATCTGTAAGTATATCTTATCTTATAACCCCTTGATTTTTCAAAAAGAGCTGCAACATCTTCTATAAAAACTCTTTCTTCGTCTGTTGGAATTATAAAAATCTTTACCCTGGAATCCCCAGCACTGATATCACATTCCGCATTTCTCGTCTTAGCAATCTTATTTTTTTCTTTATCATATTTTATTCCCATAAAATCCAAACCATCCAGAGCTTTTGCCCTTATAAGATCACACATCTCACCAACTCCTGCTGTAAAGACGATAGCATCTATACTACCTATTGCTGCTGCATAAGAACCTATATACTTCTTAATCCTGTATGCCTCAATATCAAGTGCTAATCTAGCTCTCTCATCGCCTCTTTCTGCTGCTTCAATTACATCACGCCTGTCAGTATATTTACCGGTTATACCCAGGATACCGGATTTTTCATTAAGTATTGAATTCATCTCCCCGGTTGAATAGTTCTCCTTATCCATTATATAGAAATCAATAGCTGCATCATGGTCTCCAGCTCTCGTCCCCATCACCAATCCTTCTAATGGTGTAAAACCCATACTTGTATCAAAAGATATTCCATTTTTCACAGCGTTTAAAGACACACCATTCCCAATGTGGCATATAATGAGATTGCATTCAAAGGGGTCTTTACCAAGAAGAACTGATGCTCTTCTCGAAACATACAGAAGTGATGTCCCGTGAAATCCATAACTTCTTATTTTATATTTCTCATACCATTCATAAGGCAGAGCATATGTAAATACATATTTAGGCATTGTTTGATGCCACGCTGTATCCATAATAGCCATATGCGGAGCATTTGGTAACAACTCTTTTGCCGCTTCTATACCAAGTATATTTGGTGGATTATGAAGTGGAGCCAGATCCGCTAATTTTTTAAATTCGTCAAGAACTTCTTCGGTTATAATAACAGATTTAGCAAACCTCTCACCTCCATGAACTACACGATGTCCAACTGCAGATATTCCTTTAAGGTCTTTGATTACACCATCTTTTGGAGATGTAAGCATTTCAATAATAAGCTTTATCGCCTCGCGATGTGTTGGACATTCTCTATCAACCCTTACACTGTTCCGCCCAGTGACTTCCTGTACGCAAAAACTGCCACTAGTTGTAACTCTCTCAACGATTCCTGTAGTAATAGTTTCCTTTTTATCCCAGTCATATAGCCTATATTTTACAGATGAACTTCCGCAATTAAGGCATAATATGATCATTTCGCCTCCTGTTTTTTAGGCATTTTTATAAAACCATTTTTCATTAAAGACTCAGTTTCTTCCCGAGCAAGTTTTATCATGGTTTCCGCCTTCTTATACAATTCCTCTCTTGACATCATTATTCTGGCAACACCTTGTTCTATTGCTTTCATTCCCACAGCAGTCGCTTCTCTTGGATAAACTTCCCATTCATCCATACTGGGGATTATGTACTCTTCTGAAAAACCTTTATCTTCAGCACATTTTGCGAGCTCGTAAGCTGCTGCTATACACATCTCATCTGTTATCGTTTTTGCCATTACATCAAGAGCTCCCCTAAATATTCCAGGGAATCCCAGAGAATTATTGACCTGATTAGGAAAATCCGATCTTCCGGTTGCAACTATTTTTGCACCAGCTTCTTTTGCTTCCCAGGGCCATATTTCCGGAACAGGATTGGCACATGCAAAAACTATTGCATCATTTGCCATGCTTTTTATCCACTCAGGTTTAATTACACCTGGTCCAGATTTCGACAAAGCAATACAAACATCTGCACTTTTCAGAGCTTCAGGAATTCCCCCTATTCTTCCTTCGACATTTGTTTTTTCACACATTTCCCATTTCTCTTTATTCTCTGGATTATCAAGGTCTTTCCTATTTTTATGAAGTGTACCCTTAGTATCAACCATTATTATATTTTCAGGATTAACACCTGCACTAATTATAACTCTTGCAATACAATAATTCGAAGCACCGGCTCCTATCATTGTTATCTTTGCTTCTCCTATCTCTTTCTCAACAAATTTTAGTGCATTTATTAATCCAGCTAAAGTTACTGCCGCTGTTCCTTGCTGGTCATCATGCCACACAGGAATATTCATTTCTTTTCTTAGTCGGTCCAAAATATAGAAGCACTTTGGTTTAGCAATATCCTCCAGATTTATTCCACCAAATGTTGGCTTCAACCACTTACATGCAGTAATTATTTCTTCTGGATCCTTGGTATCCAACATTATAGGAAAAGCGTCAACACCACCTAAATATTTAAAAAGGATAGCCTTTCCCTCCATTACAGGCAGACCGGCTTCAGGTCCTATATCACCAAGACCTAAAACTCTTGTTCCATCAGATACAATAGCAACAAGATTAGCCTTATTTGTATGCTCATAAACTTTTTGCGGATCCATTTTAATATTAAGGCAAGGTTCAGCAACTCCAGGTGTATACCAGATTGCAAAATCATTGAAATCCCTGATGCAGCATTTAGGTACAACTGAAATCTTACCATGATAATAAGGATGCAATTCCATAGCATCTTCACCTGGTTTCTTTGCCCTGGCAAGAAGTTCTTCAAGAGATATTGTCTTAGTTAGAGATTTTACTTTCGATATAAGCACTTTAGCCGGAACCGGCTTTTCAAGAAAGTCATCTACGGGCAGAAGTTGTGTACCGGCTATTTCCTTAAAATTTGTTTCCATTATCTTCTGGATACTCGTAACTATTAATATCGGAATCTTAGAACATTCAAAATATGGTGAACTTCTGTCGGGATTTCTTAGTTTATTAACAACTCCCAAACCAGCTGTAATATGTTCCATCATTATATCGAGTACAATTAAGTCAGGCTTAACTTCCTTGACTTTTTCAAGACCCTCTTTTGCCGAATATGCGCAAGCACATTCATAAGAATTCTTTTCCAGTATAATCTTAACTGCTTTTACGAAATCAACATCATCATCAATAATAAAGATTCTCTTTTTGTCCATTTTTTCTCCTAATTATCACTATCTCTCCTTTCCAGTAGTTGTTGGAAAGGTCGAGGAAGTAATTCACATAAAACCATAATATCATAAGAATCGATGCAAATAACAGTAAATAATGTTTTATAATTGCTCATCTCATTCTTATAAGCATCTGATATTACTCCTAATCTTAAATCTATATAAAAAGAAAGATCGCAAAATAAGAAATAAGTATCCGATTTTATTGTGCATACTTCTTTATTATTTCCAATATATGTTCAGACTTTATTGGTTTAGGAATAAACTCATCTACCTTATGTGTACCAGCCATAGTACGCACAAAATCGGGCTTTCTAAATTGCTTATCAAGGGCTGTTAGCATAATAATGGGTATATTATATGTTCGAGTATTTGTCTTTAATTCACGTGATACTGTAAAGCCGTCTTTATCTGGAAGCATAGCATCTATTAATATAAGATCAGGCAGCATCGCCTTAGCCATCTTAATTCCCCCATTTGCAGTATCTGCAGACTGTACTTCAAAATCATTCGATTCTAATAACTCCCGCATTGAGCGTACAAAATCTATATCACTATCAATAATCAGTACTTTCTTTTTATTTGTCGGTTCAGAGACAGTGATTTTCCTTCGAGTAATCAATGCATAGACTCTTGCAAGTAATTCTTTTGGATCAATGGGTTTCTCTGCAAAATCATCGGCATTGTGGTATAAAGCGATTCTCTCTGCATATTTTTCTCCTTCAAATTCGGTACTGACAGATGTCAAAATAAGAATTGGTATCTCCAATAATCCTGTCATTTTCTTTAACTCACTGCATATTGAAAAACCATCTTCACCCGGCAACATTATGTCCAATATTACAAGGTCAGGTTTCTCCTTTTTAAACTTCCGTAGCGCCTCTTTTCCATCGAATGCCGTGACAACATCATGTCCATTACTTTCCAATATTTTAGTTGTAGATTTGCAAAAATCGACATCATCATCTACGAGTAAAATTTTTGCTCCTTTCATTTCTCCTCCTCACTTTTTGTTAAAAGCACTGTAAAAGTACTCCCCTTCTCAGGTTTACTTGTTACCTTGATAGTAGCGGAATAAGCATCCATTATCCTTTTTGCAATTGATAAGCCCAAGCCGGTACTATCAGATTTAGGTTCAACTTGATAAAATTGTTCGAAGATAAAAGGCAATTTATCCTCTGGAATTCCGATACCATTATCAGAAATACTCACTTCTATATATTCACCATTTTCCTTTGCACTAACTAATAGATTCCCACCATTTTTACCATACTTTATTCCATTGTCAACCAAATTTAAGAACGCCTGTTCCAGAGTCCCCTTATCACCAGAAATTTCAGGAAGATCTTCAGGAATATCCATCTTTAGAGTAATATTCTTTTCCTTTGCAATTGTCTGCATCAAATTAAAAATATTAGTGAAAATTGAAGTTACATTTATCGATGCCAATTTTTTTACAATCCTATTAGCATCTATCTTTGATAGATTAAGCCAGTCCTTGATTAAATATATCAGCTGATCAATGCGAATTTTAGACCTCTCCAGCATCTCTCTTTGTTCATCAGTGACTTCACCAGCCATACCACCGAGAATTACTTCAAAATATTGCTGCACAGCAACAAGAGGAGTCCTAAGTTGATGTGAAACCATGCTAATAAATCTTTCTCTCATTTTTTCTTTCTCTTGCCGTAAACGATTTGATTCAATGGTTAAACGCCTCTTTTCAAGGGCTCTTTTAGTAATTAGTCTAATCTCTCCCGGAGTAAATGGCTTAGTTAAAAAATCGTATGCACCTTTCTTTATTGATTCTATTGCCGAGTCTACAGTTGCATAACCAGTAATAACTACGGTAACAATTTCCGGGTCAATCTTTTTAATCTCTTCAAGAACAACCATGCCACTTATTCCGGGCATTTTCAGGTCAACAAGCACAAGATCGGGATTTATATCTTTAATCTTTTGTAAGCCCGTAACACCATCACTAGCAACATCTACAATATAATTATTTTTAGCATATACCTGTACACATGCATCGCGCATGGATTCATCATCATCAATTATAAGTATTTTAATATTCTCTGTCATTTTAACACCTTTCCTTTATTTTACACTTCCAAACTCTATACCAAATAATACAATAACCAGCAAGGCTAAGCTCTAACCTTTTGTTATGCAACAATTTGCGACTAAATAATATTTTTATATAGTTGTTTCTAAATAGTTGGGACTGTTTACTTAGTGGGGAGTTTTACCCCGGTCATGGAGAATTATAACTCATACTTATCTAACATCAGTCAGGTTTTATTTCATATTTTTCCATTTTTAAGCGGAGTGTTTTACGGTCTATTTCTAGCAATCTTGCAGTTTTGCTTTTATTCCAGTTACATTTCTTTAAAATTTTCAATATATGCTCCATCTCTACCGATTCAAGAGTAGAATTAGTGAGTTTCTCATTATCTGTCGTACCCGGGAAAGACCGTTCGCTATTAATAAAAGGACGATAAAATAGATGGGTGGATTCTATAATATTTCCTTCAGCAAGCACGACAGCACGTTCTATAGCATTTTGTAGCTCCCTCACATTTCCTGGCCATCTATATTTAATCAACTCCTTCATTGCTCTATCTGATATAGCTTCTATTTTCTTCTTTCTTTCTAAATTAAACTTGTGTAAAAAATAATTTGCTAATACAGGTATATCATCTCTTCGACTTCGCAAAGGTGGCAAATGTATAGGAACCACACTCAATCTGTAAAATAGGTCTTCACGAAAGTTGCCATTTTTTATTTCTCCTATGAGATTTCTATTTGTTGCAGAAATAATCCTGATATCTATATTAACAGTATGTGTACTTCCGACTTTTGTAATTTCTCGCTCCTGAATTACTCTTAACAATTTACTCTGAATATTTATGCCGATATTTGCTATCTCATCAAAAAATATTGAACCAGTATTAGCAATTTCAAATTTCCCATATTTCGTATTTATAGCTCCGGTAAAAGAACCTTTGATATGTCCAAAAAGTTCACTTTCAAACAAAGTCTCAACAAGACTGCCACAATCAACAGTAACAAAAGGTTTATTTTTCCGATCACTATAGTGATGAATTGCTCTAGCTACAAGTTCTTTGCCCGTACCACTCTCACCTGAAATCAAAACGGTACTGTCTGTAGGAGCGACCTTTCTTATTAACTCTTTAATTTTTATTATCTGTTCACTTTCACCAATTATCTCATCCATTCCGAGATATTTTTTTAACTGCTCACGAAGATATATATTTTCTATTGCTATTTTTCTCTTTTCCTCAGCTCTTTTGATAATTGCATTCAGTTCATCAGGATTGAAAGGTTTCGGAAGAAAATCGTATGCTCCTAATTTCATTGCCTGAACAGCTGATTCAACAGTAGCATATCCAGTAATAACAATTACAATAGTCTCAGGAGTATCACTTCTTATCCTTTTTAAAACTTCCATACCACTAATCCCTGGCATTTTTAAGTCCAGAATTACAATGTCAAAGTCCCTATCTGCCATAATTTTAAGACTTTGATTCCCATCTTCAGCAATTTCAACCTTATGTCCTCTACGAGAAAGCATCTGGCGGCAGGAATCACGCATATACTCTTCATCATCAATAACTAATATTTTCATGTTTTTTGGTCGTTCTTCTCTCTTACGGGTAAAACAATCGTAAAAGTGCTTCCCTTTCCAATTTCGCTGCTTACATTTATCTTTCCTTTATGCTTTCTGATAACTCCATAGCTTATTGATAGCCCGAGACCCGTTCCATGACCCGTCTCTTTAGTTGTAAAAAATGGTTGAAATAGCTTTTTCATATTCTCTTCTGAGATTCCACATCCTGTATCAGTAAATTTTATCCTTACATATTCTTCATCAGAGGAGGTTTCAACTGTCAACTTACCTTGCCCATCCATAGCCTCAGCAGCATTAAGAATAATATTCATAAGTACCTGCTGTATCTGATTTTTATCAAGCAGAATTGGTGGTGGGTCTGGGGACAATTTTTTTATTACTTTTATATTATGAAACATCACCTGCCTTTCAACAAGAGATAGAACCTCTTTAACTATCATATTTATATCAGAGAGTTTCATCTCAGGTTCAGTTTGACGAGAAAAATCCAGTAACCCTTTTACAATCTTCTTACAACGTGTGGCTTGGTTTGCTATTTTCTCAATATTCGCTCTCCTGGGGTCCTCTTTTTGCAAATCCTCAAGCAAAAGATGACTATATATCAAAATGCTTCCAAGAGGGTTATTGATTTCATGAGCAACGCCTGCTGCTAATTGCCCCACCATAGCTAATCTTTCAGACTTCATTATTTCCTGCTTAGTATATTCCTTTAATCTCTCATCTCTCTCCTTTATTGAATCTAACATATAATTAAATGCTGTTCCCAATTCTCCGATCTCATCTTTATTTCTATATTCAACTCTATGATCCAGGTCTCCTTTTGCAAATTTATTAGAAGCAGAAATAAGTAACCGAATTGGCTTTGTTATTGTACTATTCCCAAGAATACGTGAAATAGCAAAAGCGATGACAATTCCGACAAATGTTATACCCAAAAATGTCAACATAGTTTGTCTTTTCATATCTACGAACTTCTCTTCAAGTATTCCAACATACAAAATGCCAATTACTTCATCTTTGATGTTTCTTATAGGTTCGTAAGCCGTTATATACCAATTATTAACGACAAATGCCCTGTCAAACCATGGCTTACCCTTTACTAAAACCTGGTTGTTCACTTCTTCGGATACTCGCGTACCTATAGCTCTTGTCCCATCCTTTCTCTCTACATTGGTTGAAATGCGTAAATCACCCTGAAATATTGTAGCAGTGCCAATGTCTTTTCCCCTATATGTTTCTCCTCTATAAACTATATCCTTTATTTTATCAACAATCTCATAATTCCTATTAAGCAGATTTCCTCCATATAAGATACCGATTAAATTCCCGTTATAATCAAAAACAGGAGCTGCTGCTTTTATCACCATCCCTGAAGTCTCTTCTTTTTTAGGCCTTGATTTTGCTTTTGGAGTCGAAATAAACTCAATATGCGCCTGTTTTGCAAGATCTTCCCCTTCTTTCAGAAGTTCATCTTTTGAAATTATCTGAGTTGATGCTACTATTTTCCTCTGGCGAATCACCTCTCTTACAATATCATCACCCAACTGATTGTCCTCATAAGCTTCAGGGTTCCGTGCTCTAATAAGAACCCTTCCATCTTTATCAGTAAGAGTAAGTATATCCAGCAACTCTCTTTTTCTTATTTTCTTAAGTTCTACCTCAAGCCTCTTTACATCATTTTTTAAGATAGCATCTCTTAAAAAGAACCTAAGTGTAGTTAAACGAATTGAAGCCTGAATTTCTCTGATTTTATTTTTATACTCTTCTCTTGCTGAATTGAGATCTAATTCCACCTTCTCCTGAGCTTGTTTCACTATTCTATCGCCAATTAAGTATACACCTACTAAAGTAGATGTAACACCAACAATAACAATTACCGATAAAAAACTCAGAATTAATTTTGTTCGGAGTTTAATTTTTGTAAGCATATAAAAATGTAAGGAATTAAATGTTTTTCTTATTAAACTTTATATTTAAACAAGTAAAGATATCAAAAGGTCCAATAATTAAAAAGCATCTAAAATCCTAATTTTCCTCATTTAATATGTTGGTTAATAAATCCCTCTTTTCCGACAAGCACAGCAAACGGCATTGCAAAGCAAGTTTTATCGGGATCGGTATTACACTTTTTCTAATCATAAAAATTTATGGAACATAATATACTCATTTCAGCAACAAATTGATCAATTGACTATTTAAATTTAGCAAATTCGCTCTTATTAATCCAGTCCAATTTAAGTCTTTGAGGTTCAATACTAAATTGCTTAAGCGTTCCTTTTAGCAGAATGACTCTTCTTCTTGTTTTATAATTACCATCATGTTCACATTTATCATCAGGACAGCTCGCAATAAGCACTCCCCAAGCCTCGCATTTAAATGTCTCTAGAATTAGTTCAGGCGAAATTCGACCTGAACCCCATATTAACTATTACTCTATATATACAGACTATATAGAGTTTGTCTATAAAGTATGAAACCTTGAGTTAAGTTTGCTTTAGCTGACTTGACTTAAGGTTTCTAACTCATTGAAATAAGTCAACTTAACTCATCCGGCAACTGCCGGATAAGTCAAGTTTCCATTTATCGAAAAAACGACATTTTGGACATACACTAGATAAATGTTCTAACAAATAGCTTCATAGACAAGATCAAGGAGATTTATAACCTTAAGTTTTCCACCATTCTTTTTAGCTACATCCCCTAAATTAAATTCACAGGTTGGACATAGGGTTGTGAGTGTATCTACTCCTAAATCTAAAGCCTGATTCACACGCTTTTCTGAGAGCTTTTTAGCAAGTGGATTATCTGTAGTAAGTAACCCACCACCTCCACCACAGCATTCTGCCTGTTTACCATGGGTTGGAAGTTCAACAAGTTCCACACCAATTTGTTTTAATATCTCTCTTGGCTCATTAACCATACCCATACCTCTGGCTAAATTACAAGGGTCATGATAAGTTGCTTTTAAGCCAAGTTTTTTAGTATTATAATGAGGCAGTCTCTCTGCAATTTCCTCAATCACATATTTGGGTTTGAGGTCAGGGTAGTTTTTCATAATAAAGAACATACAGGTTGTGCACATACATATAAACTCCTTATAGGGAAGTCTTTTGCGAAATTTCTCCTGTTGCTTTTTGAGGTCTTCTTTATAACCAAGCACTCCAAATGGCATGCCACAGCAGGTCTCATCCACTACTTTAGGTTTTATGCCTAACTTTTTTAATATTTCAAGGTATCTTATTGAATCATCCTTTCTCTCAAGCAAACGACATCCAAGTAATACCGGAGTTTCTCCATCCTGAATTGGAGGCTCAATCTCCTCGCCAAAGATATTACCTGTGCGTTTAATTTTATCTAAAAGCTCTAAATGTGCATCATATTTAAATCCAGCATTTACCAAATCTGCTCTCGCAGCAGTCAAAATGTCTATAACTCGCACATTTGCTGAACATCTCTCCATACAATCCTGACAAAAGCTACACTGGAATATTTTGTCTGCAATATACTTGGAGGGTTTAAGTTCACCACTAAGCAAACCATAAGAGAGGACAAGTTTTCCTCTTGCACCATCTGCTTCCCATCCAAGTTGCTTGAATATAGGGCAACCCTCAAAGCAATAGGCACACCTTATACATATATTTAGCTCATTTTCCCATTCTTTTAAGTATTTGGTTTCCATCTTATTCTCCTACTATCTAACTCGATATCTTAACCTGGTTGCTGTGAGCCAATTATCTGGTGCATCCTGTAATTTATGTGGATTTAAGATATTGTTAGGGTCAAGAGCTTTCTTTATAGACCTCATTACATTAAGTGAATCTGCCTTCTCTTTTTTCCAAAAAGGTGCTTTGGAAAGTGCAATCCCATGCTCCCCAGAAGTTGTTCCACCAACTGAATGAACATAATCATATAATTCGGATGCTGCTTTACTTGCATCATCCCATTTTTTCTTATTCGTTACATCAAACATTATTTTCGTGTGTAGAACTCCTGAGCCACAATGTCCATATACAGACATTATTACATTATTCCGCTCAGCAATCTTGTGAATTTCATGAGCAGTTTCTGCAATTTTTGAGTTTGGAACCGCCATATCATCTGCAAGATCTGTACAAATTATTCCTTCCTTATATCTTGAGAGAGATGCAAATAGTTTTTTCCTTCCTGTATATATTCTGGTGCGCTCTTTGGCATCATAACTCATTTCAATATTAAAACCCTTATCTTTCTCGCAGATATTTTTTATCTTTTCCATTTCATAATCTACACTTTCTTTTATCATTCCATCAGCTTCAAATAGTATAATTGCTGCTACATCAGGTAATCCAAGGTTAAGATTCTTATTTACAGCAGTTATGCCTATATTGTCCATCAATTCAAGCATTGATGGTGATGCACCACTTGATATTACATCTGTTACTGCTTTACCTGCATCCTCTACTTTATTAAACTTTGCTATACCCATACATCTTAATTTTGGTAGAGGAACAATTTTTAATGTTGCCTCTACTACTATACCAAGCGTTCCTTCAGAGCCAACTATGATTCTCTCAATTGGATAGCCTGCTGTTGCTACCCTTGTATTTGAGCCCAGTGTAATTAAATCTCCGTTTGCGAGGATAACCTTCATCCCAAGGACTGAATCTCTTGTAGCGCCATATTTTACAGACCTCATCCCTGATGCATTAGCCCCAATCTCCCCACCAATAGTTGCAATCCTTGAAGAGGCTGGTGCTGGTGGCCAAAAGAAACCGTGGGGCTTGAGAGCACGGTTTAAGTCATCATCAATTACACCCGGCTCAACTTTGCAGTAAATATCTTCCGGTCTTATTTCAAGAATTCTATTCATTAATTTTAAATCCATAACAATACCGCCGTCTATTGGAACTGTATGACCTGATGTACTGGAAGCTGAACCTCTTGGAATGACTGGAATCAACTCATCATTGGCATAACACATTATTTGCTGTATCTCTTCTATTGTTTTTGGTTTTACAACGACTGATGCTGGTGATTCATGAACTGATGCGTCAGAACCGTAGACATAAAGATCGGCTGGATCATCCTGCACATTCTTCTCGCCAACAATACTTTTAAGTTTCTCTGTTTCAATATCTCTCATAATTAATCCCTCTAATTCAAATGAACTGGTATAATCTTGGCTATTGCTTTTGCATAAAAATTGTTCTCTTCATCCACAATCTTTGTCTGATCCACAGACAAAACAGTGAGGAAAAGTAGGAAGGGGAGAAGTTACTCGACTATTCGCGAATGACTTTTCCATCTAAGAAGTATTAACCTCCCAATAACTTTTTCATCGTGATGCCAATTTCTGCTGGAGAATCAGCCACAGTTACACCTGCCTCCCGTAGACTTTCTATTTTCTCCTTAGCAGTACCTTTTCCACCAGCAATAATTGCTCCGGCGTGTCCCATCCGTTTACCCGGAGGAGCTGTCCTTCCGGCAATAAAGACCACTACAGGTTTGTTAAATTCTTCTTTAATGTACTGAGCAGCTACCTCTTCATCTGTTCCACCAATCTCGCCAATAAGAACTACCCCTTCGGTCTGTGGATCATCTTTAAATAGTTTTAGACCATCGATGAATCGGGTACCAATAATAGGGTCTCCACCCAAACCAATACAGGTAGATTCACCTAATCCTTCCTTTGTCAATTGATCCACTGCCTCATAGGTCAGGGTTCCACTTCGTGAAAGGACACCCACTTTTCCGGGCTTATGAATAAAACCAGGCATAATCCCAATTTTACACTTTCCAGGTGTAATAATACCCGGACAGTTAGGCCCAATAAGACGAACATCCTTTCCTTTAAGATAGGTTGTAACCTTAACAATATCAAGAATTGGAATTCCTTCGCTTATGCAGACGATAAGTTTTACATTTGAATCCGCTGCCTCCATCACTGCATCTGCTGCAAAGGCCGGAGGTACAAAAATCACAGAAGTGTTGGCTCCTGTCTTCTCCACTGCTTCAGCCACTGTATTAAAAACTGGGACTCCTTGATGGACCTGACCACCTTTCCCTGGTGTCACTCCAGCTACGACTTTTGTTCCATATTCCATCATCTGCTTGGAATGAAAAGTACCTTCGTTCCCGGTAATTCCTTGAACAATAACACGAGTCGTATCATCAACGAGAATACCCATCAAAAACCTCTTTATACTTTTAGCTTTTTAAAACCGATTTTATCCTTGAGCCGCTGCCACAGCTTTCTTTGCAGCATTTTTGAGGTCACTGGCAACGGTGAACTTCAAACCAGATTTTTTAAGAATTTCTCCAGCGATGTCGCTGTTCGTACCAGCAAGCCTAACAACGATCGGAACTTTGATCTCTAAACGTTTTGCAGCTTCTACAACACCACTTGCCACCCGATCACAGCGCACAATCCCCCCAAAGATATTGATTAAAACAGCCTTAACATTCTTATCTGATAGCAGAATACGAAATGCCTGCTCAACTCTTTCTGAAGAGGCTGCACCACCTACATCGAGAAAGTTTGCCGGCATTGACCCGTGAAGTTTAATAATATCCATCGTTGCCATAGCAAGACCAGCACCGTTGACCATGCAGCCAACATTTCCATCCAGCTTCACATAACTTAGTTTATGACTGGAAGCTTCAACTTCGCTCGGTTCTTCTTCGTGGATGTCGCGGAGTTCTTGAATATCAGGATGTCTATAGAGTGCGTTGTCGTCAAAGTTGATCTTGGCATCAGCAGCCAGTAACCGGCCGTCTTTTGTTATAACCAGAGGATTTATCTCTGACAGAGAAGCATCCGTGCTTACAAAAAGATGATAGAGATTCATGATAAGTTTGGCTGCTTCACTAATGAGCTCCAGAGGTAGATGAAGCCCAAATGCAATTTTTCTCGCCTGGAATGGCTGAATTCCTGCTTTTGGATCAATTTCTTCTTTAATAATCTTCTCCGGTGATTTGGCCGCGACAACTTCAATTTCTACTCCACCCTCTTCCGAGGCAATTACAGCTATTCTTGAGTTATCTCTATCCAGGACCATGCCGAGGTAAAGCTCTTGCTCTACTTCCAGAGCTTCTTCAACTAAAACTTTCAGGACAAGCTTTCCCTGCGGACCAGTTTGGTGGGTCACTAAATTCATCCCGATAATTTCTCTGGCTCTGAGCTCTGCCTCTTCAGGAGTATTTGCAAGCTTAATGCCACCTGCTTTCCCTCTCCCACCAGCGTGAACCTGTGCTTTAACTACAACCTTTTTCCCGATTTTCTCTGACTGTTTTCTTGCTGCACCGGGATCTTCGACCATCTTCCCATCAGGAACAGGAATAGAATATTTTCTAAATATTTCCTTAGCCTGGTACTCGTGAATCTTCATCGCGCGCCTTTCTGTTAAGCAAAAAGAAACCCTGCAAAAAAGCCTACTGACAAAGTAGGCCGTCTAGCCCCAAAATTTTTATAAGCAACTATCCTGTAAATTGAATTGAGCGAGATAGAAAGCCGAAATTCTAGTTCGATAATCATAAAGCTGTTCAGATTAAATTGCTTTTAAGTTACTTATTGTTAAGCAACTTAATATTCCAATAATTAATAGCAAGCATTATTTTTTACAAATCAAAAACTATATTAAAACCCGAACTAAAATATATCGATAGCTCTTGCAAGGACTGCTTTCCCTCTGTAGTCAGGCAGCAACAATGGTGCTCTTCTATCTGTTTTTATCCCTGCGGATTTTAGCTCCTGAATATATTTTTCTACGTGTTTAAAACCCAACTTGCCTACTTTTACACCCTCTTTCACATATTCTGCTGAATGCATCCCTGCTCTTCTTCCAAACACCATACAATCAAGAGTCGAGTTTCCCATCAGTCTGTTCTTGCCATGAACGCCTCCAGAAACCTCACCTGCAACAAATAACCCCTTTACATTAGTAGAACCCTGTGGATCTGTTTCTACACCACCATTCTGATAATGAAGTGTTGGGAAAACCAACACTGGATCCTTTATCATATCGATACCAAATCGTTTGAACATCCTTACCATAGCAGGAAAAGCTTTTTCTGTCTTACCTTTACCACTAAGAATATCTATTAGAGGTGTATCCAGCCATATTCCTTTCATTCCTGTAGGTGTTGTTATCCCATTATTTCTTATATAACATTCTCGTATAAAACTAGCAGCTTCAACGTCGCGCGGCTCAAGCGGAAAGACAAACTCTTCTCCATTTTTATTGACTGGTTGAGCACCACTTGTCCTCAGTTTTTCGGTGAGTAGAAGTCCAATGATTTGCTGTGGATATGCAGCCCCTGTAGGATGGTATTGAACAGTATCAGGATCTCTCAATTTTGCTCCTGTCCTGTAAGCCATGACAGGCCCATCGTATGTAGCGCCGTAATGGTTGGTCGTTGGGAATCCTCTAATATGAAGTCTCCCAAAACCACCGGTAGCAAGAACAGTTGCCTTTGACTTAACGATTTTATATTCCTCTGTTTCCATATTCCACAGTATTGCACCAACTACTTTGTTCTCTTCATCGGTTAGAAGCTCAACCGCAGGATAAAATTCAAGAACTGGGATATCTCTATTCCTGAACTCGTCTCTTATTACTCTTAATTCCTCCAGCCCTGTATAGTCAGCACAGGCATGCAGTCTTCTCCTCGAAGTACCACCACCTGTTAATTCCACAAAAGTCCCGTCATCATTCTTATCAAACAGAGCACCAAGACCTTCAAGCCATTTTATCACTCCTGGAGCATCTTCCACAAGTGCCCTGAGAACATCGGGTTTGTTTGTAAAATGGCCTCCACCAATAGCATCTATATAGTGAAGCACCGGAGAATCATTGGCTCTGTCAGCAGCCTGAGTTCCACCCTGAGCCATCATAGAATTTGCATCACCGTGGCGTAGTTTATTCGCAAGCAAGATTCTTTCTGTCGGAATTCCATTGTCATTCGCAAGAAGCGCAGCACTGGTCCCAGCGAGTCCACCACCTACTATCAAAATGTCCATTTCATAATCTACTTTACTTAAATCAATCTTGTCTGGGTCAATAAGTGGATATGCTTCAAATAAATCAGCTACTTCATTAGGAACAACATCCCCACGATTTGGTCCTATTTTTAAAGCTCTTTTACCACCTGGAGCATAATCTGGATGGCAAAGATTCAGAATATCCACTCTTTCACGCGATGTCATCTGAGGAAGTAATTTCCCTATCCTTTTTGGACGTGTCTTTTCAACAAGCTTGATTGATTCTCGCATATAAACCGGATATCCACCAATAAATTTAAGTTCGGCCATCTTAATCCTCCTTAATAAACTTCTCTCGTATTTTGCTGCTCTGTATAAACCTTTTTAAGTTCATCCATACTCAAATTCATAACTCTATCAAACTCTTTATCAAACTCACCTTTTTCTATTTCTCTTATTCTTTTTTCAACATTCTTATCTCTGAGAGTTCCATACCTGCCGTACATTCTCATTGCAAACTGAGCCATATGGTACTGCACAATTTCTGCAGGGCATCTGATCGCACAAAGCCCACACTGAATACATTCGAACGAATCCTCTGCAATAGCTTTAAAGTCACCCTTAAGAGCAGCTTGAACGTAATCCATAACTTGTAAATCCTGTGGACAGCTCTTTGTACAAGTATTACAGCTAAGACATCTGGAAATCTCAGGAAAATATTTCAGCAATACAAAAGGTTCATATTTCACTTTTTTAATGTCATACAAGGGTTTCTCTGCAGGAGAAAATGGTATCTGGACGAGAAACATCCCATCCTCAACCCTTGTCTGGCAAGCCATCGCAGTCTGAAGTTTGTATTCTCCTTTTTTTCTATAGACAGTAGAGCAGGCACCGCAGAATCCAGCCCTGCAACCACAACTTCGCACCAGTCTATACCCTGCATATTCCATGGCCTGCATAATAGTCAGGTCAGCAGGTACCTTATAGGCTTTGCCCATGATATAAATTTCCACCCAGTGTTTTATATCTTTTTCATCTACGCCTGCAATAACTGACTGACTTGCCTTCCTTACACTATCCATTACGCTTATCTTTCTTTCAGCCATGATATTCCCTCAGTTTAAAAGATCTTTTTTCCTTAATAATGCTCGCGGATCTATATAATTTTGATCGAAACCGTAATATTTCTCATCCAATCCAAAAGCAAGCGCCATCAATTGGGTAAAATACAATACCGGCATTGGCTTAAATTCAGGATGCTTTTCCATTACTTCTTTCTGCCTGCCTGCAAGGTTAAACATACAAAGCGGACAACTTGTTGTAACAAGCTCGGCCCCCTCTTTTCTTGCACGACTAAGAATATCGTATGTAAGTTCAGCAACTGCATACTTGTCACGTACTGTCTGATAGCTGCCACAACATCTGGTTTTAAACGGATTGTTAATAGTTTCAACTCCAAGAGCCACAAGAAGATCGGACTGAATTGTAGGATCTTCCGGATCGTCTATTCCCATCTCTTTTGGCCGTAACATCAAACAGCCGTAATAAGGCGCAACCTTCAATCCGGTAAGAGCATACTTTACCTTTTCTTTGACTTTATCAAACCCGATGTTCCTCAACAATTCCAGAAAGTGTATAACCTCTACTTTTCCATTATAATCCTTTTCCAGATACATAAAGTTATTAATTTTCTCCAACTCTTCAGAATTTTCCATCACACGCAAATTAGACCGTTTTAACACATTAAAACACATAGAACATAATGCTACCAATCTGTACTCATCCTTTATCTCACCATTTTCATTCATTTCTTCTACACGCACGAGATTGCGTATTGGGGCAAGATGGCGCATTAAATCATCACTGGTAAGAGAAGTAACAGTTCCGCAGCAATTCCAACGTGGGAGCTCAACTAATTCAATATCCATTAATTCAGCAACTGCCAGAGCAGATATCTCAAAATTTTTTGCCGTTGTTTTAAGAGTACAACCAGGGAAATACGGTATTCTCATCTTTTTATTATCTTTTACTAAGTTCATCTTCTTCTATCCTGTAAACTTGCGGCCAGCACTAACCATGGCAATCTGTGGAAGACGCTCGATTTCATCATCCGATATATTATTTATATCAATATAATCGATAGCCTGTCTCAGTTTTACCTGTCTCAATGCCTCAGCAACTCTTGACAGATCTAAACCCCGTGGGCACCTTACTGTACAAGCGAAACAAGAGGCACAAATCCACATTGCCTTCGATTCCATAACCTCCTGCCGTCCAAGCTGAACCATTCTCATCATCTGTGAGGGAGTAATATCCATATCAGCAATCATGGGGCAGCTTCCAGAACAGACCCCGCATTGATCACATCTCGTTATTATCTGATCACTGAGTTCACTAATTTTATTCAGAAAATCAACATTTTCCGAAGTAATCACAATTTTATTTATCATGACTTTCACCAAATAATCTTTTATCTATATCCTTATCCAAACGCTTTAATCCTTCAGAAGGAATTGGACCCAACTTTCTAACAAAATCTGACAAACTATTTATATTATTGACAAAGCCCGACAACATAACAGTGACAAACTGAACAAAACGTACTCTGTTTCCATTTATCTTCTCTTTTTCTAAAATATCTTTTACCTTAGAGATATTTGATTTTATCGTTGCTATACTGTTAGGATATGGACTAGACTTCTCTTCACTCTCACCAAGCAGGATCCCATCTGCCCCAAGACTAAAAGCTTGCAACATCAACTTTGGTGAAATCCTGCTGCCACTTGGTACCCTGATTATTCTAGAATCAAGTGAATAAGACATCTTGGCTGTGCCAACATTGTCTGCTAACCTGTAGCATGCCATGTCATCTGCAAAGACCAATATGCGAACTTCACCATCTTTTTTATCCGCAAGAGCAGCTTTGATTTGGGCAAGCATCTGCTCGTTTGTGTAACAATGAAGATCCAGAGCATACTTTGGGCAGGAAGCAATGCAGCTACCACATCCCTTACAGAGAGCCTCATTAATTTTTGCAACCTTCGGGTATAAAGATTTATCAGAATTCTCATCACGAGAGGTAAGAGATATGGCATTGGTGGGACATTGTTCAATGCAGAGTCCACATCC
>CAYTUQ010000031.1:0-43431 GCA_964441235.1 uncultured bacterium
AGGGTACCTTTCAGGACAATTTACAAGCCACCGCCTCTGGCGGTGGTAGTTGACTCATCATCTGTTAGATTTTGTCTGGAAGCCTCTTTGATAAGATTAAAGGTTTTTGCCTTAATTTCATTGCTGTCTGGTGGAGATGGGATTGAACCGCGAATTCCATAGAATTGTACCTTTATATTTTCAGAGTTTGCGCTTCTCATAGAGTTGCCTCCATGATGTGATTTTTAGTATGGGTAGTATGGTTTATCAATTTAATATTTATTTTAAGCAATTTTTTTCAATATCGAATTTTATTTTGGAAAAATCAATATCTAATTCGCACTTCACATTGTTCAATTAACTATATAAGGCTCATAATAATTGGAATTTGTGACGAAGCTAACACCTTACACTGATTTAGTTTAACCTTCCGATGGCTCTCAGCCTCCGAAAGGTTATAAAACTGGTAAATAGGAAGTGAACTTTTATCTTTTTAAAGTGTAAAACGATAGTACGTATAATATTTTGGATTTTTGCCAGTTTTATTTTGTTTGAGAATCTAATAGGCTTTATGTAAATTAAGGCGTGATTTTTAGGTTTGACAAAATAGTATTAAAAGTGGAGGAGTAATAATATGAAACGAATGTTTTTTGTAACGTTTTTGGCAATTTTTCTTATTTTCAGCTGCTCTAAGGAAGTTGTAGAAGAGGAACCTGTTACAGAGGAGAAAATACAGGTTAGTCCTCCTGAAGAGGAAATAACTGAACTTCCTCCTGTTGAAGCTGAGGTTGTTGAACCATTACCGGTTGAAGAACCTGTAGTGGAGACTGAAGAGACACTTCAGGAAGTTCCCGAGGCTGTCGAAAAAGTGGCTATTGAAGAAGAGGAACCTGTAGTGGATACTCTTAAACAAGTAGAAGGGCAATTAGAAGAAGTACTTGAACTGGTTGCTGAAGGTGATAGTATTGATGTATTCTATATGGTAAAACCCAACGATTGGCTCTCAAAAATTGCGATTAGTGAGTATGGATCAGTAAATATGTGGAAAGCAATATATAGATGGAATCGTAAAAAGATAGGGGACAATCCAAATCTGATATATCCATTTCATGAATTCCTTCTGAAAAAACCTAAAGAAATTGCAAACCCTATCGAATACGATTTCTATGAATATACGGTAAAGCGGAATGAATCTTTATGGTTTATCGCTGGTAAAGAATATGGTAACAACTATGCCTGGATAGTGATACTAAGGGATAATGCAGATGTTTTAGGGGCAAATCTCGAGAAAATACCGGCAGGTACAGTTTTAAAACTCAGAACAAAATTGTTCTAAACTGTATTTGAAATTGATTAATTTATAAATCGGGGTAATATAATATGCCCCGATTTTTTTATATTCCTAATAAATAGCAGTTATTTTTAAGTTAAAATTTGTTATCATTCTGGTGATAATTTTTAAATTAAACTTTTGCATAATCATGTTTAGTTTGGAGATAGTATGGAAAATGTTCAGGTAATCAAGACTCTCGACTGGCTGATAATAGCTATGTACTTTGTTTTTGTTGCGGGAATTGCTGTTTATTTTTACAAAAGAGCAGGAAAAAGTAGAGCTGAATTCTTTCTTTCCGGCAGGAATTTACCCTGGTGGATTGCTGGCACTTCTATGGTTGCAACTACTTTTGCGGCAGATACGCCATTGGCAATCACTGAATTAGTAGCAAAGAACGGTATTGCCGGTAACTGGATATGGTGGAATATGCTATTTGGGGGAATGCTTACAGTTTTTTTCTTTTCGAGGCTTTGGCGTCGGGCTGGAATAATGACAGATGTAGAATTTGCGGAAATTCGCTATTCAGGCAAGCCTGCTGCTTTTTTAAGAGGCTTTCGTGCCATCTATCTTGGGTTATTCATGAATGTAATTATCATGGGCTGGGTTAATCTCGCGATGGTAAAGATTTTAAGTGTGATGTTTCCTGATATAACATTTTTAGGATTGAAAAGTATTTCTTTTTTAGGATTTCAATTTAGTGCTCATCTTCTTTGGGTTGGCGTAATTTTACTGATTGTAGCAGTCTGTTCTTCTCTTTCTGGTTTATGGGGAGTTGCTGTGACTGATACTTTTCAGTTTGTTATGGCTATGGCTGGAACTATTATATTGGCAGTGATTGCTTTAAACCTTCCATCTGTAGGTGGTATATCGGGATTAAAGGAGAAATTACCTGAGTGGGTTTTTAAATTTACTCCTTCAGTAGGTAGTAATACAAGAACATCAGTCGGTGGAGCTTTATCTATGACAGTAGCGGCATTTATTGCTTACATTGGAATTCAATGGTGGGCTTCATGGTATCCGGGTGCCGAACCAGGTGGAGGCGGTTATATTGCACAGAGAATGATGTCAGCAAAAAATGAAAAGCATTCATTATTTGCCACTCTTTGGTTTACAATTGCACACTATGCTATTCGTCCATGGCCCTGGATTATAGTTGCATTAGTATCTCTTGTTATTTTTCCTGACCTTGATTTTACGCATAAAGGTAATGGCTATGTGATGATTATGCGTGATTATCTTCCTACTGGATTATTGGGATTACTTCTGGCTGCTTTCTTTGCTGCATATATGTCAACAATTACCACCCAACTTAATTGGGGTACTTCATACATTGTTAACGATTTTTATCGAAGATTCTATCGTCCAAAAGGAAATGAAAAATACTATGTTCGGGTCTCCAGAATAACAACAATTTTGATTATGTTTGTTTCACTTATCGCAACATCTAAAATGGATAGGATTAGTGATGCCTGGATATTTATTCTTGAATGCAGCGCTGGAATTGGACTTGTACTTATTTTTCGCTGGTTCTGGTGGAGAATCAATGCCTGGTCAGAGATATCCGCTATGGTTGCACCATTTTTAATTTATCCATTTATTAAGCGTTATGTAGAATTTCCATACACTTTATTTTATATTGTAGGGTGGTCAACTATTGTATGGTTGACGGTTACTTTTTTAACACCTCCAACTAGTGAAAAGGTACTATTTTCATTTTATAGACGGGTACATCCTGGAGGCAAATTATGGGAGCCTGTTTCAGAAAAACTGCCTGATGTGGAAAGTGACAGTGGCTATTTACAGCTTTTCATTGACTGGATTGCAGGATGTATGCTGGTGATATTTGCTCTTTTCGGATTTGGTAAAATTATTTTCGGTGAGTATATAACCGGAATACTATATTTAGCAGTTGCAGCTTTATCTGTAGGGGTTATCTATTTCCATCTATCGAAAGTTGGATGGGAAAAGGTAAGTGATTAAAAGCTCAAATTATATGGGGACTTTAAAAAGAGAGTTAAAGATGAGCCATGTTGTTGCCCTCATTCTGGGGTCGGTTATTGGCTCAGGTGTTTTTATTAATTTGCCTATTGTTGCGCGTGAAACTGGTAGCCCATGGCTTGCGGTTATGACATGGTTTATTGGAGGTCTTATTTGGTTGCCCCAATTATTCATATTAGCTGAGATGGCAACCACTTATCTGGAATAAGGATTTGGTTATCTTTATTTGAAAAAGGCTGGTAGCCCCGCACTTGGATTTCTTTATGTATGGACTGTTTTTTAAACCTTTTGCACATGTACATCCAAGATATAATACCCCGGATTACTCAATTCTTTTTCAATCTGGGTTGGCAATTTCCATAATCTTTTAACTGCCAATACGGGGGAGAGGTAATAATGAGATGTACAGATTCATCATGGATATCTGACATATTTCTCGAATTGCCAATAAGTATTCGATGTAAGGTTTTCATATTCTTACCTTGAAAATATGAAATATTTAAAGCTACCATTTTATTTTATGATCCCACCATAAAAAATATTTTTACAGGATAAAAATTTAGGAAAGTTCGTATAGCACATACCTTTTATGCTGTGCCATCGGAAGTTGCTTATTCATCGCTGCAGAATCTCTATTATCTTTTCAATGACCTCCTTAAGTTTTTTATGCTTTAAACTGCCAACTCGATATAAAACAATATGGCTGTCTGCTGTAAATATACGATTGTGCCTCACATTACTTTGTTGTTTAAGAGTTCCTGCTATAAAATCATCGTCATTAATTGTAATTGCGTATCTATCTCTGATCAATCGACTGGTTATCTGACATAGAATCAAATCATTCCCCTCTAAGTCTGCGACAGCCAATGCAGGTCGTCTTTTTGCTTGCGTCAAGTCAGAAAAAGGAAAAGGAACAACGACAACATCACCCCTTATAAATTTTGCCATGCCTCCTCCTCAGGCTTTAGCCAATCTTTCTTAAGAGTCGACTCGCTTGCAATCGCAAGATCAATCCTTTCCTTGGTAATCTTTATCCTGAGAAAGTGGACAAAATCCAGTATCTCATCAAGAAATGGTTCCGGTACATCCTCAATTTCGCTTAAAAGTAACTCCTTTTTACTCATAATTTTACCTCCCACTTAAATATATCACCTTATTCATTTATAAGCAATTTCCGATAACATAATGAGTTTATCCGAAGTCCAGCCGTTATTTAGTCTGAGTGCCGAAGTTACAGAGTCAGGTACGCTCTCTTAGACGATGTATAACTTTAATCACTTTTCTCCTGCCAATAGACAGTTTCATAATTTCCAATATTCCAGAGTTCAAAAGGACGAGCGGGTTTGGCATAAGGTTTCTTTTTATTCATACCTCTGTTCCTCTTTTTATTATATTAATATAATCTGAAAACATATATTTTTTGTATCTCTTCTTGCCTGAAATTTCTTTGATAATTTCAATATTCTCAAACCTTTTTAGTAACTGGTTGAATGTTTCTCTGCTCACACTCAATCTTCCTGTCAAATCCTGCGAAGAAATAATAGGCTTATCAAATAGTAAATCCAGAAATTCCACAGCGTATATATTGGATATTCTTCTATGAGTACACTTAAAAAAGGTATAATTCTACAGAAAGAAACCGTTGAAACGGTTGGATTGTTTGGGCTGTGTTTTATTATCCCCCAACTTAAGTTGAGGGTTAATAGTAAGTTACGTAGGTATAGAACTGTTTTTCTCATCTCAAAGAGATCCCGTTGGGATAGAGATGCCGTTGGCAAACAGTTTCCATAATCATCAGATGGATTCAACTTCTGATGATTTTTTTAGTGGACTCTTCTATTAAAAAGATTTTTTAGTAGCTTATCTTTAAGGGTAATAATTTCCTTCGCAGTCTCTGCTGATTCTTCAGAAACTTCTATAACTCCTTGAAGAAAGAATTTTAGCCATCCTTCCCAGTCTCCTCTTAGCCTCACCCTCATCAAATAGTCGTAATATTCAATTCTGTGTTTTTTAAGATAAAAACTTAAATAAAGCAAGGGTCGTGAGAGTATATTTCTCCAGAATAGATAAAATGTAATGAGCAATCTGCCAATTCTCCCATTTCCATCAAGGAATGTGTGTATTGTTTCAAACTGTGCATGCATAAGAGCAATTTTTACAAGTGGTGGGAATTCATCTTCTTTATGCATAAATTTTTCTAAATCTGACATCATTTGAGACAAAATATCAGGTGGGGGAGGGATAAAATGTAGCTTCATTTAGAGTCGCTCCTGTATGTCCAATCCAATTCTTTGTTATTCTAAATTCCCCCGGTGTTTTATGTGTACCCCTCGTCCCTGTAATGAGAATCTTATGTATTCCCTTTATAAGTCTGTTTGATATTGGTAATTCTTTCAGCCTCTTAATGCCGTAATCCAGTGCGTTGACATAATTTACAACCTCTTTTATCTCAATGCCGCCATTTCATATAGAATTTGAATAACTGCATCTCATTTATTTTTTAACAAAGACGAATATCATGTCCATTGAATTTGCCATAGAATTGGATTACGCAAAGAATAGCCCTTTAATTTTAAAGTGTTTTTACATTGTATCAATTCTTTGCTTTTAACCATAATAAATCTATTATTTCCATTTTAAATGTAGCAGGATATTTTAGAATTACAAAATGATTTTAAAAGAAAATCTGGCACCAGTTATTCTGATGCGGTAGGAACTTATATTTAATCGTATAAGGATAATAAAAAATCCACTGCAAAAGAGCAGCGGACTTATATTATTTAGATTAAAATCTAAGGTTAGACCGAAACGTAAGTATCTAATTCTTCTGCAATTCTCTTTATAATATTCGTTCTGATACGGTGCGGCATGAAAGCACTTTTGAATCCTCCGATAATGATTTCTTTGAAGTCCGGAATGCCGAAATTATAATATTTATGTGCTAGCATATACTCTTTGGTCAGGTTTGTATTGGAAATCAGGCGATTATCTGTGTTTAGTGTTACGCGCAATCCATAATCATAGTAGAACTTAAATGGGTGTGATTCGTAATTTTTAACACTTCTGGTGTGTACATTACTGGTCAGGCAAATTTCGAGAGCAATCCTGTGATCGTTAATATAGTTGAGAAGGTCGCCATCTTCTTTTAACCGAACTCCGTGTCCGATACGGTGAGCGCCGCAGTAATGAACTGCCTGGTGAATAGATTCAGGGCCATAATCTTCACCAGCGTGGAGTGTTGTATTAATATTGTTATTGAGAATAAGATAGAATGCTTCTTTATGCTTTTTTGCAGGAAAATTTTCCTCAACACCTGCCAGATCAAATCCGACTACACCATGATTCTTATAGGCAATAGTGAGTTCGGCAAGTTTATATGATATTTCTGGAGAGATATTTCTCATGCCGCAAATTATAACGCCGGTTTTAATCTTGAAATCTTCTTCCGCTTGTTTTAAGCCTTTTAAAACCGCATCTACAGTTTCCATGGGTGTTAAGCCGCGTTCGGTATGTAATATTGGAGAATAGCGGACTTCGATATAAAGTGTATTCTCTTTTTTTGCATCTTCTGCCAATTCGTAAGCGGCACGTGTTAGAGCTTCAGGAGTTTGGAGAACAGAGAGTGGGATTTTAAACATATCGATGTATTCACTGAGTGTGACTTTTTTGTCGCCAACTGAAACCATTTTTCTTAGTGTGTCTTTATCTCGTGTGGGAAGTGTTATTTTATCTTTTTCTGCTAAATCAAGAATTGTATCAAGTCTGAGTGAACCGTCTAAGTGGCAGTGAAGTTCAGTTTTTGGTAAGGAACGAATAAATTCTTCTGTTATTTTAATATTTTTATTCATAAGCAATTAATACTCTATAAATTTCCCTTTTTCCAGCTGACTTAAAAATATTCCAAGTCGCTCATAAGCGGGTTGAATTTGTTCTCCCAGTTCTTTTTCTATTTCTTCTGCTATTTCGGCGGCATTTTTAAAGCCGTCAATTTTATTCCAAACGGCGCTTCCTATATTATCAAGATTAATTTTGTAAAACGGATGTTTCATACGTGGGATGAGATGCTTTACTAAAAATGGATTTTTGTATTTCGGTTTTAAAATAACTACCATGCCATTTTCCGTTGTTTCAGATTTAACTAGAGGACGAGGTATCACATTATACATATTCAAACCTGATTCCTCGCCCTTTCGTTTTTTTGTCATAAATCTGTTTTACTTTTCTTTTGATTGTGCTTTGATCAATTCTTTATATGGATATTTAATGAGAACGTATCCAAGGATTAAAAAGACAACTGCTCCAAGCCACCAGAATCCCTGGAAATCAGCAGGTAATCCAACTAACTGGCTGAGATGTACATTGCCCACAACAAGTCCTGCTAGTATAATACCAACTAAAGCTTCACCAGCTACAAGTCCAGAAGCAATGAGCAGTCCGGTATTATCAATAATATCTTTGTCTTTCTGGTCTTTGATACGTTTTTTAGCAACTTGATCAGTAATATATTTGATCAGACCACCAACAAAAATTGCAAAAGTAGTGCTAAATGGTAAATACATACCGACAGCGATAAGCATAGGGGAAGGAGAGCCAATAAGAATTAATGCGATTGCAAAAAACATTCCTGCTATTACAAGTGGCCATGCCATTTCACCACCAACAATTCCTTTACTCATCATTGCCATTAATCCAGCTTGAGGGGCAGGAAGGATGTCACTGCCGATACCATTTGCCTTATGAAGAAGCATGATCGGTATAACAAGTACAAAAGCAGCAGCAATAACTCCAACTATCTCTCCAACTTGCATTTTCCACGGGGTACCGCCTATAATGTGTCCTACTTTCAAATCCTGCATCATATCACCAGCAACACCAGCAACGCAACATACGACGGATGCAACGCCAAGAACGGCTGCTACACCCGGATTACCTTTCATTCCAACTAAAACCATGAGAAGTGCTGCGATTAGAAGAGTAGAAAGAGTTAATCCCGAGATAGGGTTAGAAGAGCTTCCAATAATGCCTACAAGATATCCTGCAACTGCGGCAAATGTAAAACCAGCAATACCCATGACAATAGCTGAGAGAATTGCAGAACCCCATTGTGCAGTAAAAGAATGGTAGAGAAATATCATACAAATTATTATTACACCGATTGAAATCAGAACTATTCCGAATGGAGCATCTTTATCCGTTCTTGCTATTTTATTTGGGCCTGCTCCTTTTGAAGCTCTGACATCAGCAATACCTCTTGCAATACCTCCGATTAGGCTCTTTCTCATGCTGAAAAGAGTGTAGAATGCTCCAACTAACATTCCACCTACAGCAATTGGCTTAACTGTAGAACTGTAGGCAGATTTTGCTACTTCTATCCAGTTTCCATCACCGATAGTAAATGGAAGAAGATTATTATACATTAAGAAAAGAACGATAGGCATTAAAAATATCCACCCAAGGACACCACCTGAAAAGGTGATAGCTGAGAGTTTGAAGCCGATTATATAGCCAACACCTAAAAATGCTGGAGACGCCGCAGGAGATTGAACTAAAATGCCACCTTTTTGTTTAAATTCAGCAGCTTTACCACCTGCTGTGATAACCTGAGAATTAGTATTTAATAAATTAATTTTTGATAGACCGAACTGTAAAAAACCCTTAACAGAATCCTTGATAATTAAAATACCGTTGGGGTTTTTAAATAATTCAATGAATGCGGCAAGACCCAAAGAGCTAAAAACGAATTTGGCGCCAGATTGACTGCCTTGTCCTGCTTTTACTATTTCAGCACAAGCACGACTTTCAGGATAAGGTAAAGTTGCGTCTTCTACCATTGTTTTTCTCAAAATAATGACAAGTAGAACTCCAAGAATTCCGCCAACAAGCATTAATAAAGTACTCGTCGTATATTTGAATTCGGACCAAACACCGGTCATAACAAATGCTGGTATAGTGAAAATCGCTCCGGCTGCTAATGCTTCACCTACAGAACCGGTAGTTCGGGCAATATTCTCTTCAAGAATTGTGCCTTTGAATAGACGTAAAACAGCCATTGCAATTACAGCAGCCGGGAAAGTTGCTGCCACTGTCATACCTGCTTTCAATCCCAGATATGCATTTGCAGCTCCAAGAATAACTGCAAGGATGACACCTAAGAAAAGCGCTTTGAAAGTAAGCTCTTTCATACTAGTTTCAGCGGGGACAAAGGGTTTAAATTTCTTGTCAGCCAATTGAACCTCCTATTTTTACTTGATTAACAATTATCAACATCATCGAAATTTTGTAAAACTAAATAAAGAAGCCCTAATAGTCAAGAAAATAGAAAGTAATTTTATAGATTTGTATTAATAAAGAATAATTCTTGCATTTAATCATCTAAAAGGAATAAAATTGTATGCTTTTTTTAGCCCTTGTAGTTCAATAGGATAGAATGGAGGATTCCTAATCCTTTGATCTGGGTTCGATTCCCGGCAAGGGTACGATTAATAATAGAAGGAGTATTTAATGCTGAAACCTAAAAGAAAGATTACGAGAAAAGAAATTAAAAAAGACCCCTTGCTTGAGAAAATTTCTCAAGCTGAAACAATTATTCGTCAGAAGCCTAAACAAATAAGTTATATAACCATTGGGCTGGTTGTGATTATTGTTTTGTCATTTGTTATGATTCGCTCTAAGAAAACAGCAAACCGTAAAGCTGCAGGAGAATTGGGAATAGCGGAATTTTCTGTCCAGGCAGGTGATTACGATGATGCTATTCTGCGATTGGAGAAACTGGTTGATACTTATACTGGTACAAAAAGTGCTGGAATGGCTGAAATGCTTCTTGCTCAAACATATTTAACTAAATCAAATTATGAAAATGCTGAAAAATGTTTTCAAAAATATATAGATGATTTTGCGCATGATAATATGACTCTTGCTTCGGCTTATAATGGTTTAGGGATTTGTTATGAGCACAAGGATGATCATAAAGAAGCAGCTGAACATTTTGAAAAAGGAGCCAAATTGGCACCTTTTAAGTTTCAAAAACATGAGTGTTTGATTAATGCCGTTCGAAACCTGATAGAAATTAGACAACTTGAAAAGGCAGAAATTCTGTTGAATGAAGTTCTAAATAATGAGCCTGACTATAAATACAAAAATGTAGCAGAAACATTATCGGCTGAAATAGAGGTTTTAAAAGGATAAATAGTTTGCAATAATTAATTAATGTTCTTAAATTTAAAGTTGAAAGTGGGTTGACAGACCCACTTTTTTAGTATTGAAAAAAGGGAAGTATGGTATCTGAGAAAGACAGAGCAAAAGAAATTGTAGAGAATATTGTAAAAGAGTTTGGTTGTTATCTATTGGATTTTTCTCTTAATCAATATGGAAGTCGAACTTTTATAAAAGTGGTTGCGGAATCAGATGCGGAGATAACTATTCAGCAAATTACAGAGATCACAAAAAATATTAAGAGGAATGAAAAATTTGATAATCTTTTTCCATCCGGTTTCCAATTGGAAGTGACTTCTGCAGGAGTGAATTTCTGTTTGAAAGATGGGCGTGATTTTGTAAGAAATAAAGGTCGTAAGCTGAAGATATTTTATAATAATCCTGACATAGAATCTCCAGTTGTGGGGAAACTTTTGGATGTAACAAAAAGTAGTTTATCTATATCTGTATCAGGCGATCTTAGGAAGATTGATTTAGATGATATTAAATATGGAAAAGTTATTTTAGAATGGTAAAGAAATTTGAGGAGAACTTAAATTGATAAATCGTGAGATTATTGAAGCATTTTCACAAATCGCTCGTGAAAAGAATGTTGACAGGAGCGAGCTAGGTGAAATTATTGAGAAAGTTTTTACTACACTTATAGAGAAAAAATATGGGGATACCTCGAATTTTGACGTAATTGTCAATATGGATAAGGGCGAGATTGAGATATATTATCAAAAAACCATAGTAGAAAAAGTTACTGAACCTTTACATGAAATAAGTCTTGAGGAAGCACGAAAAGTTGAACCCGATTTAGAGATAGGTGATCCTTATGTTGAAATTATTGATCCTGTAAGTTTTGGTCGTAGGTTAATATCTCAGGCTAAGCAAATATTGAATCAGGATATTCTTCATGTTGAAAAGAAAGCCATTTATGAAGAATATTCAAAGAAGATCGGGCAAATTATTATTGGAGATGTTCATCAGATTCGACGAGATGCTATTTTCATCAACATTGGAAAAGCAGAATTGAAGATGCCGCGTAGTGAACAGATTCCAGGAGAGAGGTACAGGAGAGGCGAAAGTCTTAAATCTATTATAAAGGAGGCGATTGATGGACCGACCGGTCCAGAGATAATAGTGTCACGTGCCGATCCAGCTTTTCTTATTAAGTTGTTTGAAAATGAAGTTCCCGAGATTTATGACAAAACGATTGAAATTAAGAAGGTTGCAAGACATGCTGGCGATAGAAGTAAGGTTATTGTTGAATCAAATGATAGGCGTATAGATGCTGTTGGAGCATGTGTTGGAATTAAAGGAAGTCGAATTCAGGCTATTGTTAGAGAACTAAATAATGAAAAGATAGACATTATTAATAATAGTATCGAGCCAGAAATTCTCATTACTCGGGCACTTTCACCTGCAAAACCTTATATGCTTGAAATAGATGAAGAAAAAAAAAGCACTCTTGCCATTTTTGATGATGAAGAAATTTCAGTAGCTATAGGAAAAATGGGACAAAATATTCGTCTAGCCTCTGAAGTTACGAGATATACTATTGATGCTATTAAGAAATCTGATTATGAGATGACTGAGTCAGAAACACTTTATTTAGAAGATGTAAAGGGGCTAACAGAGCATAGTTGGAAACGGTTTTATGGTGTCGGAATTGATACTGCAGATGAGCTGTTGGCTACTCCAAGAGAAGAACTTCTTAGCATTAAGGGATTTGGGGAAAAAACCGTTGATAAAATAATTAATGTAGTAACAGAAGCAGTTGAAAAACATAATGCTGAAATCGAAGCCGCTCGAGAGGCTGCTCAGCAGGAGGCTGTGAGTTCTGAGGATTTAGAAGAAGAAAAAGGAAAAGAGAAGATTGCCGTTAAAGCAGATAATTTTGAATTTTCGGAAGAAGATATTGCTGAAGATTTAGAAGAATAATAGAAAGAGATATATGGGTAACGAAATTAAAACCAGGCAAAGACGTATTTTTGAAATTGCTAAAGAGCTAAATATATCCCATATTGAAATAATTAAGTTCTTAAAGAAGGAAAATATTCTCTGTAAAACTATAATGACTGCAGTTGATGAAACGGTATATCTGAAAATCCTTGAAGAGTTTGCTGTAGAGAAGGATATAGTAGAGAGATTCAAAAAAGAAAAAGCTAGAAAAGAGGCAGAATTTATTAGAAAAGCAGAAGAAGAAGCTAGGCAATCAGCGGAATTGGAACGAGAAAAAATTGAAGAAGAAGTCTATAAGAGTGCTATTAGTATAATTGATTCAGCTATAGATGATGTAATTAAATATAGTAGTGATATCAAATCTCTTTTAATTGAGGCTGTCCTTGGCTCTGAGGGAAAAACAGATGTCTTTCCTGAGACTCTTGTAGAAGAAAAAATAGTCAAAGCTGAACCAGAAGTGTCTGAGAAAAAGCGTGAAAAGAAAAAGCAAAAAGAAAAAAGGAAATTTCGCAAGGTTGCAATTTCTGAAATTGAATCTCGACTTGACCAAAAAAGTAGCCGTCGGCATAAAGCAACAGAAGCTGAGAAGCAGAAAGGGAAATGGGGAAAGAAAGAGAAATTAATAGATTCAAAAAAAGTTGAAGAGTCTATTCGCCGAACAATGGCTAAGATTGACGAAAAATCAACTCGTAAGAAGTATAAAAAACAGGAAATAACTGAAGTTGTAGAAGAAGAGGTGAAAAAAATTAAAATTAGTGAGTTTTCAACTATCGAAACTCTTGCTTCTGCTATGGATGTTGACCCTGCTGATGTAATCCAGAAGTGTATGCAATTAGGTATGTTTGTGACAATTAATCAGCGCCTTGATTTTGATACAATTTCAGTTATAGCAGATGAATTTGGATTCAAAATTGAGCAGATGGAACAGTTTGGCGAGGAATTATTGAAGATTAAAGAGACAGAAGAAGATTTGAAAAATGCCGTTCCCCGTCCGCCAGTTATTGCAATAATGGGTCATGTTGATCATGGAAAAACATCTCTTCTCGATTATATCCGTAAAGAAAATGTTGTTGCAGGTGAAGCGGGTGGGATTACTCAGCATATTGGTGCTTACCAGGTTGAATTAAAGAACAAAAAGAAAATAACATTTATTGATACACCGGGACATGAGGCATTTACCGCAATGCGAGCACGAGGTGCCCAGGTAACGGATATAGTTGTTTTGATTGTTGCGGCTGATGATGGTGTTATGCCCAGAACTGTTGAAGCAATAAATCATGCGAAGGCGGCTAATGTACCTATAGTGGTGGCAATCAACAAAATTGATAAGCCTGAAGCTGATGTTGAAAAAGTTAAAAGAGGATTATCTAAACAGGGTGTTTTGGTTGAAAGCTGGGGTGGAAAGATTCAAACTGCAGAAATTTCTGCAAGAACTGGCCAAGGTATTGATCACCTTCTAGATTTACTCCTACTAGAGGCTGAAATGCTTGAATTGAAGGCAAATGCCGATACGTATGCTCAGGGTACGATTATTGAATCGAGAGTAGATAGACGTCATGGTCCTATAGCAACAGTCCTTATACAAAAAGGTACTCTGAAGGTTGGAAATCCGTTTGTTTGTGGAGCATCTTGCGGGCGTGTTCGCGCTTTATTTGACGAACGGGGAAAAAAAATAAAAACCGTTACACCTTCGGATCCTGTCGTTGTGGTTGGATTCGATATTCTCCCCAGTTTAGCTAGTGTTTTTTCTGTAGTTTCAGACGCTAGTATGGCGAAAAGGATTACCGGTGAGAGACAAAAAATACAACGAGAACAGCAACATAGACAAATAAAAGAGTGGACTTTAGATGCAATTTCTGCACAAATAGCCGAAGGTAAAATAAAACAACTGAATGTAGTTCTTAAATGTGATGTTGACGGTTCTGTCGAAGCTATCGGAGAAACTCTTAATAAAATTGGTAACGAAGAAGTTACAATTAATGTAGTTCATAAAGCTGCAGGCGAGGTTTCAGAAAGTGATGTTCTCCTGGCTAAAGCCTCTGCTGCGATAATAGTCGGATTTAATGTTTCTGTTAATCCTAAAGTAAGAGATTTGGCAAAGAGAGAAAATGTTGAGATAAGACGTTATAGCGTTATTTATGAATTAGTTGATGAGATGACTCTGGCGCTTGAGGGTCTTCTGACTCCGGATAATGTAGAAGAACATTTAGGTGAGGTGGAAATTAGAGACGTTATAAAGATTCCGCGTATAGGTTTTATTGCAGGTTGCTATGTTATGGAAGGTAAAGTTGTACGTAATGCAAGAGTGCGATTAAAGCGAGATGATGAAGTTATTTGTGAAGGACCACTTTCTTCTCTTAAAAGATTTAAAGATGATGTGAAAGAGGTTCAAGAAGGTTTTGAGTGCGGAATTGCCATTGAGGGCTTTGATAATTACAAACAAGGTGACCGAATTGAGATTTTCGAAGTTAAGTCTGTTAAAAGGACTCTATCTTAAAACGTGTTATTCCCCCGTGTTTTATATGACTATCGGATTTTTACAAATAGGTTTAATGTTACCGGATACTAAGTCTCTAAAAGATAAACGTTCTATAATAAGTCGAATTAAAAATCAGATTAGAAATAAATTTAACGTTTCAGTTGCTGAAATTGATTATGGTGATAAATTGGGTAGATCATTGGTCGGTATTACGACTATAAGCAATGATAATAAAATAGTGTATAATACTTTGATAAAAGTTGAAGAGTTTATTGAGACCAACTTTAATGTTCGGTTGATTGAGCGAAAGATTGAATTACTTTAATGGTTGATTATCGAAATCGTCGTGTTTCTGATGAAATCAAAAAAATCATTGGAGATATTCTTATAAAAGATGTTCCGAGTAACGAATTTGGGCTTGTTACTGTCACAAATGTGAAGTGTACCCCAGACTTAATGGAGGCAAAAGTTTATTTAAGCATTTATAATAAAGATCCTGAACTTAAAGCTAAGGGTATTCAAAGAATAAAGAAGAAAGCATCATACATTCGTGGATTACTTGGGAACAGACTCTCTTTGAAATATGTACCCAAATTACTGTTTTTTGAAGATGATTCACAGGAGTATGCAGAAAATATTGAGAGGTTAATTCAGTCTTTACATGACAAAGATAAGATAGAACAATGTTAAGCGCAATGGCTCAATGAAGAATGCAAATTGAAAAATGCAAAATAGAATCAATTTATCAGAACGGCTATTAGAGTTCGCAGCAAGTAACATTAAATTCACAGTTAAACTTAAAAGAACTGCTGTAGGACGGTACATAGCAAATCAACTAATGCGAGCTGCTTCATCTTCCGGAGCAAATTATGAAGAAGCATGTGGAGCAGAAAGTAAAGCCGATTTTATACATAAGATGCAACTCGTTTTGAAGGAATTACGAGAGTCATTATATTGGCTGAAACTGGTGGAGAGAACTGGCTTAATTTCTGGCAAGGAGTTACAACCATTATTGGATGAAGCTAACGAATTGGTCAAAGTTGTTGCAAAATCCGTAATCACTGCGAAAGGAGGGGGAAAATGACTTTGCGATTTGCATTTTGCAATCTTTACCCTGTTAAATAATTAATGATAAAAATATTTAAACTATATGATGGAAAATATATTTAACAGGGTGAATTTTGAAATGTTGTATTCACGAAGGGACGCCACAGTGCCTAACAAAGTATTCACGCCGCACTTCGCTTGCCCTTCGGCAAATCGCCTTCGGCGACTTCGTGAATACAAGACAATATCTGAAAACTGGAATAATAAAATTTTAAATATATATAAACCAGTTGGACTTACTTCCTACGATGTGGTACGGAAAATTAAAAAGATTACAGGGTTAAAAAAAGTTGGTCATGGTGGTACACTTGATCCGTTTGCTGAAGGTGTTCTGCTAATATTAACTGGTAAAGCAACAAAGAGAATGACAGAGATTTTAAAATATTCTAAATCCTATGAAGCAACTTTGAGATTGGGTGAATTAACTCAAACTGGGGATAACACTTCTGAATTTATAAAAGTTTTAGAGGTTCCTAATTTTACTCAATCGGATTTGGATAAAGTGGGAGAGAGTTTTCTTGGCGAAATTGAGCAGGTTCCTCCCCAATATTCAGCCAAAAAAATAAAGGGGCAACCGGCTTACAAATTAGCAAGAAAAGGTATAAAATTTTCACTCATACCGGTCTTAATCCGTATCGATGAGCTCAAATTAGTCTCCGTTGATTCTCACACAATTGAAATATATGCGACATGTTCTAGCGGGACATATATTCGAGTACTTGGAGAAGACATAGCAAAAGCGCTTGGAACAGTTGGACATCTCACTAATCTTAAGCGAACTCGCATAGGAAGCTATAGTGTTGAGGATTCGATACCTATTGACAAACTGAGAGATGTCTTTTATAGCTGCTAATTGGTGATTGTGGAAAAGTCTCAATTTTAAAATAATGAGTAATATTTGGATTTTGAAGAGTTAAGGGGGGTGTAATAAAATAAACTATGAATTTATATTACTATAATCGCTTATTAACAGGGAGTTATATTTACAAATTGAAAATGTTATTCTATTACACCCCCTAAACAGAAAAGAACAATAATTTTGTTATGCAGGTCTATTTTGGGATTGACACTTTGCCGGAACGTTTTAAAGGAGCAGTAGCTACTCTTGGGGTTTTTGACGGATTACATCTTGCCCATATGGAGATTATCAATAGAGTTATTAAAAGAGCGTATGAAAAAAAGACATATTCAATGCTAATAACATTTGACCCACATCCTCGTAAAGTGTTAAATAATTCGGATGAATTTTCTTTGCCGATTTTAACAACGCCGAAGGAAAAAATAAAGTTATTAAATGATACTGTTCTTGATGCTGCCCTCTTTTTAATGGTAGATAAGAAATTTTTAAATATGTCAGATGAAAATTTTGTAAAGAATGTTTTAGTTAATCAGCTAGGTGTTAATGAACTAATTGTGGGATATGATTATCGCTTTGGTAAAAATCGCAGGGGTAATCCTGAGTTATTGAAAGCAAAAGAAAAAGAATTTGGTTTTTTTACACAACTTGTTCCGTTACAAAAAGTTGAAGGTGATCTGATAAGTTCATCGCTTATACGAGAGTTACTCCTTGAGGGAAATGTCGAAAAAGCAGGTAAGTTACTTGGCAGACCTTATAGTTTTGTAGGACATGTTATTAGAGGTTCAAGGCGTGGTAAGGAACTCGGATTTCCAACAGCAAATATCAAGTTGAACAATTCTGAAAAACTTATTCCTGCAAATGGGGTTTATTTTACTAAGGTTTTTATTAGAGGAATTACGTATTTTGGGATTTGTAATATCGGTGTGAGACTGACATTTAATGAATCAGATTTGGTGATAGAAGTTCATATTGTGGATTCTCTAAAGGAGAATCTTTATGGAAATGAAATAGAAGTACAATTTTTAGAAAGGTTAAGGGACGAAATTAAATTTAAATCGGAGAAAGAATTAAAACAGCAAATGTATCTTGATAAACAAAATTGTTTGAGTAAGGTAAAAGAGTACAAAATATTAAATGGAGGATAAACTGAATGGCTGTATCAAAAGTTTTAAAAAGAGAACTAATTGAAAAGTTTGGTAAAAATTCCAGGGATACAGGATCGATCCAATCACAGGTGGCGATTTTAACAAATAGAATCAAAGAGCTGACAAAACATTTTGATGAACACAAAAAAGACCATAGTTCTCGTCGTGGTTTGTTAAAATTAGTTAGTAGGAGAAGGGCTTTACTAGATTACTTAAAAAAAAGGGATTTTGATGCCTATAAGAAGTTAATTACAGAATTAAAAATTAGAAAATAAAAAAGATTAGGAGATATAATTGATAAAAAAAACAATGACCCTAGGAGGTCGTAAATTTAGTATTGAAACCGGTAGAATGGCGAAACAGGCGTTTGGTTCTATTGTTGTTCAATATGGCGATACTATGGTGCTTGTGACAGCAACTGCCAATTTCATAAAAGAAACAGATAAAGATTTTTTCCCATTACAATGCGAATATCGGGAAAAGACATATGCTGCAGGTAAAATTCCAGGTGGATTTTTCAAACGTGAAGGAAGACCATCAGAAAAAGAGGTATTAAGTTCCCGTCTTATAGACAGACCAATTCGTCCTTTGTTTCCCGAAGGTTTTTTCTGTGATACCCAGATAATTGCAAATCTGATTTCAAGCGATAAGGTAAACCCCGGAGACGTTTTGGCAATTACTGGGGCATCAGCTGCTCTATCTATTTCTGAGATTCCATTTGCCGGACCGATTGCTGGTGTTCGAGTTGGAAGAATTAATGGTGAATTTATATTAAATCCTACTATAGAAGAGTTAGAGGAAACAGAACTCGAAATTGTAGTTGCTGGAAGTGAAGATTCTGTAGTAATGGTAGAAGGAGAGTCTAAAGAAATCTCTGAGGATGTGTTAGTTGGCGCTATCGACTTTGGTCATGAAGCAATTATCCAATTGATCAATTTTCAGAAGGAATTTATTGCTGAGATTAATCCTGTAAAATATGAATTTGTACCGGCAGAAGTTCCCGAAGGTTTAAAAGAGACTATTAGTTCTAAAACGGATGACATTTTACCCGAATGGCGAGAACAAGCAAAGGTTTCGAAAAAAACTCGCGCTAATAATATAGCTAAATTTATTAAAGATTTAAGTGAGGAACTTTCTGAAGAATATCCTGGTCAAGAGAAATTTATCGCAAAATATGTTGATGAATTGATAAAACAGGATATGCGCAAAACTATTATTGAAACTCATACTCGTATCGATGGGAGAGGTTTAACTGATATTCGTCAGATAACTTGTGAGGTTGGTGTTTTACCTTGTGCTCACGGTTCGGCGCTATTTACTCGCGGTGAGACACAGAGTCTTGGATCAGTTACACTTGGGACTAAGCTGGACGAGCAAATTATAGATGACGTTGATCAGGAAGAATATAAAAAAAAGTTTATGCTTCATTATAATTTTCCCCCCTTTAGTGTAGGTGAAGTTCGTCCTATTCGTGGTACGGGAAGGAGAGAAATTGGGCATGGGAATCTTGCTGAAAGAGCCTTGAAAACACAGATTCCGTCTGAGGAAAATTTTCCGTATACAATTAGAATTGTCTCTGATATTCTGGAATCAAACGGCTCTTCATCAATGGCTTCCGTCTGTGCTGGTTCGTTATCTATGATGGATGCAGGTATTCCGGTGAAAAAAACGGTTGCAGGTATTGCAATGGGACTAATAAAAGAAGGTGATCAGACTTTTATACTTACAGATATTCTTGGAGCCGAAGATCATTACGGTGATATGGATTTCAAAGTAACTGGAACAAGAGATGGTATTACAGCGGTACAGATGGATTTGAAGTTAAAGGGGCTATCAACTGATATATTGCATCAGGCTCTTGAGCAAGCCCGTGAGGGACGTTTAAAGATTATAGATATCATGGAAGAAACTATTAAGGAGCCGAGAACTGAGATATCCAAATATGCGCCTAAAATGATCACAATGAAGGTTGATACCGAATTAATTGGCGAGATTATTGGTCCGGGTGGAAAAATTATCCGTGCTATACAGGCTGAAACTGGTGCAAAGGTTGAAATTTCTGATGATGGGACAGTTTTTATCTCAGCAACAGATGCTGAATCAGGAGAGAAAGCAAAACAGCTTATTGAAAACATCACTACTCAACCTGAGGAGGGGAAAGTGTACAAAGATTGCACAGTAAAACGCCTGGAGTCTTATGGTGCTTTTATAGAGTTTCTACCAGGTAAAGAAGGTCTGATGCATATATCTGAGGCTGCTTGGGGACGTACTGCTGATATTAATGATGTATTGAAATTGGGTGATAAAGTTGATGTTAAATTGAAAAAAATCGCTGGACCGGGACGTTTTGAACTTTCTATGAAAGAGTTATTAGAAAAACCTCAAGGTTACGTTGAAGGAAGAAAGTCGGGTTATCAAAAGTCAGGAAATAATCGTTCGAGAGATTCACGTTTTTCACGTGGATATCGGGATAGAAAATAGAAGGTGTCAGTAGAGAAAATACAAAAGACAACTCTTCCGAATGGGATTAGAGTTGTCTCTGAATATGTAGATTTTGTTCACTCCGCAGCATTAGGATTTTGGATTGTGGCGGGTTCTCAAAATGAAACTAAAGAGACAAATGGTATAGCCCATCTTCTTGAACACATGGCTTTTAAAGGAACAACTAATAGAACTGCTTTCCAAATTGCACATTCTATAGAATCACTGGGGGGTATTCTGAATGCTTTTACAAGTAAAGATCTGACCTGTTATTATACTCGACTTATGGCAGAATACATTGATACAGGAGTAGATGTTCTATCTGATTTGATTCTTAATTCACTATTTAAAAATGAAGATCTTAATAGAGAAAAAGGTGTAATAATTGAGGAAATAAAGGAAATTGAAGATACTCCAGGTGATGTTATTCATGACTATTTTGCTCAAGAGCTTTATCCAGATCACCCTTTAGGTAGACCTATCCAGGGTACTGTTGAAAATGTTAAATTAATCGGTGTTAATCAGCTCAAGGATTTTGTTAAGACTTACTATACGGCAGATAGACTAGTCGTTGTTGCTTCTGGAAAAGTTGAGCACGAACATTTAGTTGAGCTTACAAATAAATACATGAGTGATATTCATGCTGGAAATTGTAAAATAGCAGTACCGGGTGTACTTCCAATAAGGGAATATAGAAAAGTATATAGTAAACCAATAGGTCAATCGCATATTATGCTTGGGAGAAGGATTTTTCCACAAAGTGATTGCAGGCGGTATCATCTTGCGCTTTTGAATGTTATACTGAGTGGGGGAATGAGTTCTCGACTTTTTCATAATATCAGAGAAAAGTACGGTTTTGTTTATGCTATTTACTCATTTGCTGATTTCTATTCTAATGAAGGTCTTTTTGGATTTTATGCAGGGGTTGATTCTAATAGGATGGAAAAAGTAAAATTTAAGATTTATAAAGAGTTGGAAAAGCTTGCAACTGACCCTGTCCCCGAAGAAGAACTGAAGAAAGTAAAACAACAATTTAAAGGTGGATTGGTTCTTTCATTGGAAAATATGTTAGCAAGGATGAGTCGTCTTGCGAAAATTGAAATATTTGAAGAAAAGCTCCTAACAATTGATGAATTGTTGAAAATTATAGAAAGTATTTCCAGTAAAGATTTACAAAATTTGGCAAGTTATCTTTATGATAAAGATGTTTTTATAGAAACAATTATAAAACCTCAAGATGAAGCAATGTAAATTATAAAAGATTACGTTATCTGGTGAATTGTTACAGAGGGACACCCTTGACGCAAATATCAAACAGAGGTATACTATCAAATAGATATCTATTATGGAGTAGTCTTACTATGACATCTTTGGATTTTAATTAATGATTCCACTTAAAAAAGGTAATCTATTAGAAAAAGAAACCGTTGAAATGGTTGAAGAAGTAATATTGTTTAAGATTAACCCCCGACTTAAGTCGGGGGTTAATAATAAGTTACCAGTTATTATAACTGTTTCAACAGTTTCTGAATTTTTGGCATTATGCAAAATACAATTCAAGTTTCAACCTTTCTTAAGCAAACTCATTAATAATTTTTATATTTGTAATAGTGTATTGCTAAAGACAAATATTTTTTTAAGGTAAAGGTTATGTCGAAAATTATACCTGCGGAAAGAACAAAAAAGGTTACATATGCTATTAGAGATATAGTTTTAAAAGCTAAGGAACTTGAAGCACAAGGTAATAAAATCCTTTATCTAAATATTGGAGATCCTCCGGTTTATGATTTTGAGACACCTATTGAATTACGTAAAGTTGTTGTGGAAAAAATTTTAGCATCCAATACAAACGCTGATTTAAATGTTTCAACTTATTGTGATTCATTAGGGGTTTTAGAGGCAAAAGAGGCGGTAGCTAGAGATGCCAGAGAAAGAAAACACATTAAGAATATTACGTCTGATGATGTTGTAATAACTACTGGAGCATCGGAAGCAATTACTATTGCAATTTCAGCATTAATTAATCCCGGTGATAATATAATGCTGCCCACACCGGGTTATCCTTTATATATCAGCCAGATTCCTGTTTATCATGGTGAATTAAATCAATACTATTTAAATGAAGATAGTGGATGGCAAATTGACTTTGAGGAGCTGCAAAAGAGAGTAAATAAAAGAACAAAAGCAATTGTTATTATAAATCCAAATAATCCCACAGGTGCAAATTACAATAAGGAAAGCATTCTTAATATAATCAGATTTGCAAAGAAAAATAATTTGATAATATTTGCTGATGAGATTTATGATAAACTTTTATATGATGGTTTTAGACATATTTCGGTTGCGTCTTTAGCGGAGGATGTTCCAGTCATTACTTTTGGTGGTTTAAGTAAAAATTACATTATGCCAGGCTGGAGAGTAGGATGGGCAATATTTCATGATCCACAAAAAGATATGGTTGACTATAGAGAAGCTATAAATAAAATGCTACGTGCAAGACTCTGTGCACCACATCCTCAACAATATATGGTTAAACCTGCGCTGGATGGGGATGATGAGCATTTAGACAAAGTTATTTCAAAGTTACAGAAGAGAAGAGATATAACATACAAGATGATTAATAAAATCCCTGGGATTTCATGTGTGAAGCCTGAAGGGGCTTTTTATGCATTCCCAAATATTCAATTACCAGCAGGTATAGACGATGAACAGTATGTAATTGAACTTCTTAAAGAGACTGGTGTATTGGTCGTTTATGGTAAAGGTTTTGGAGAGAAGCCGGGAACAGGACACTTCAGAATTGTATTTTTACCTGATGATGATAAGTTAATAAAATCGTATAATTTACTTGCTGAATTTACTGCGGAATTTTATAAGAAACACAGTTTTATTCCGCAATAGTTCTAAATAGTAGAGAATATATAATACGAATTGAACATTTATAATTAAGGATTATTGTTATTGCTAATAATGTTATCAAAAGAAATCGTGTACTTGTTTATCATAAAGTAGATAAAAAATTTGAATTCGGTTTAACTCGCATAACTCCTTCTCAGTTTAAGAAGCAAATTGATCATTTATTCAGCAAGAGATACAAACTTGTAACTCTGACTGATTTACTATATAAATATAGCGATGACCCCCTGGCTATAGCGATAACCTTTGACGATGGATATGAAGATATCTTTGACTATGCTTTCCCAGTTTTGCAAGAGTATAATATACCAGCAACAATATTTTTAATTTCGTCGTACATAGGAAAATTTAATACTTGGGATGCTAATTTAGGCTGGATCAGCTTCAAGCATGTTAATAGTGAAGAGATTGCTATACTTATTCAGGCTGGTTGGGAAATTGGTTCTCATGGTGTAAGTCACAGGAGTTTAAAGGGGCTTACAAAAAGAGAATTAGAAAGTGAAATTGGGGAATCAAAAAAGTATCTAGAAAATCAATTCAATATTAAAGTGTCATTTTTCGCTTCACCTTTTGGTAAAATTAACTCGACTATTCTTGAAACTGCTCTTAGTAAAGGTTACAAGGGAGTATGTGGGTTTTGCAATTTCAAATCCTATAGAGCTACATTGGAAATATTTGAAATACCAAGACTGGCAGTATATTTTAGTGATTCTTTGAATTCAATTGATAGGAAATTATCGACGGGATGGGGATTAAAAAGAGAGATATTTAAGCAGAGTGTTACTCACTTTTTTTCTAATGCCACAATCTTGGTTAATTCTTTGAAATAGATTAAAAATTACTTGACATATCGGGTTTAGCTGTTTATACTATTAAAGTAATGGATTAAGTGGTTTCTAAAATAGGTTGTTAAATGGGAAAGTCTATTAAGAAACTTTACTATTCTATCGGTGAAGTTAGTGAAATGACCGGTTTAAAACAGTATGTCTTGCGATATTGGGAATCGGAATTTTCTTGCCTTTCACCTTCAAAGAATCGTGCAGGTAATCGGGTTTATCGGGATAAAGATATTCAATATATTCGATACATTAAATATCTATTGTATGATAAAAAATTTACTATTGAGGGAGCGAAACAAAAACTGAAGAAAGTCAGACCTGAGAATTTGCAAGAGTTTATTAAGAATGAAAAGTTCAGCAATTTGGATAATAATAAAAGTGATAATGCCAATCTTATAAAGGTGATTGTAGAAATAAAGAAGGGTTTGAAAGAAATTTTAGAATTGTTGAATAGATGAAAATAAATAGCGCTTTTTCGTGTACATCTTTCCTTGGAAGTTTTAGATTATTAGGGTATTTGAAAATCGGAGCGTGGCGCAGTCCGGATAGCGTCCTACGGAAATGGGGTTCAGGGGATCGTCCTACGGATTTTCAATCCTATGGATCGCTCCAGACAAGATATGTTAAATAGATGTTCTATGTTTATATACTAAGAAGTGAAAAGGATGTTAAATTATATACCGGTCATACATCAGATATTGGGAAAAGGTTATTTCGGCATAACAGTGGTTTAGTTAAGTCGACAAAACATCGAAGGCTTTTCAAATTGATTTATTATGAATTATATTCAACGAGAAGTGAGGCAATGAGACGAGAGAAATATTTAAAGTCACCTGAAGGTGGAAGCAAGAAAGGAGAATTGATAAATAAATTTCTAGTTGAGAAGCTAAAAGATTTTCGGAGCGTGGCGCAGTCCGGATAGCGCACCTGAATGGGGTTCAGGGGGTCGTGAGTTCAAATCTCACCGCTCCGACAAAATGCATTTAATTTATTCACTTAGCTTAAAGTTATTAAATAACATAAAAAAAAGTTATTTAATAACAGATATTTGAATGAATTATAGCTATTCGGAATCTATTTTAAACATTTTATTTTTATTAATTGTATAATAGTGATACTTTCTATCTCCGTACGATTTGTGTTGAAGTAATGTTAAGTTTTGCTGAAATTGGAAAGTATCAATACCGGGTGAAATTTTTAACATGGGGAGTAATTATAAGCAAAAGTGCAAAAGTAATAATCCCCTTATCTTATTACTCAAAATTTGAGGATGTCTTGAAGATAATTTGTATATTAATTCAATTTTAGGAGCAATAGTGTCTCTTTTTATTAAATACTTTCCGAAAATATATATAAGGAAAACTTTTACAAATGATTTATCAGATATCAAAAAAGCAGGATTTGACGGTGTCTTTTTTCCGGCTATGATACCGGAAAGTTTGGCAGCATCAAATTCACGTAGGACTGAATTCTTTCCTGTTTCAAGAATGGTAGAGTTGGCAAAGGGGGTCGGATTAAAAACGGGAGTTATTCTACAATGTTTTAAGAGTTCCAAACTTTGGTCGGTTGAAACTTTTTCTCCACCAGTGAATTTTTCTGGTGTGGCTTATAATCCGGAATCCTGGTATCATCCTATATGTCCAAATAATCCTTCAGGTTTGGAATATTATCAAAAGTTATTAGTAAAGATGTCAAGAATTACTCAGCCTGACTATTTTTATCTTGATTTTTTTTGGTTTCCCTTTTTTTGGGAAGAGGAAGAACTTGATGTTCAAAATAGGGTACCTCCGTTTTGCTATTGTCCTTTTTGTGTTGCAGAATTTTCTTCAGTTGTTGGTGAAATTGTTAATTCTACATCAAAGATTATTGAGAGAATGCCTGAATGGTTGGAATGGCGAACTGTAGTGATTATGAAGTTATTAATTGATACAAAGGAAGTTTTAGCATATAAATCAAGAGTGATAGTTTCTCTCCCACCACTATCTCTAATTGATCTTCCATTTACGACTGGTCAACTGCCGTTGGCATTTACTGACGAGGGGTGTTTAGTTTCTCCCCTTTTGCATCATATTACTAAGAAGAAAAATTTGCTATGGGTAGAAGATATATTAGATCAGTACAAGATGGATGTTAAACCGAATAAGATGTTTCCAAGTTTCGAAGTTTCAAATAGAAAAGAATTTGGAAAAATAGTTGAATTATGTGGCAATTTTACTGGCATAATTTTTTCCCATTGGGAAACTTTTAAAAATCTTGATAGAGGCTAAGTTCATTAATTCTGTTATAAATTTGTAAATTTACTAGTGAACTCATTTTTATTTTAATAATATTTATAGCAATTTTGTATAAAGAGTCTTATATTTTATTTAGACAATTTGACTTTGGGTAGTGCAATTTTGTAAATATTTGCTGAAATCTTTATTGTTGTGTAAATGAAAAGAGTTATACACATAGTTTCATTTCATCAACTTTTTGATGGATATCCTTGTAGAAAAGGTGAAAGATCTTTTGATGCGATTGATAAAATCTTAGATGTTTTAAGTAAAAATAAACATTATAAAGCCTGGCATCTGGGTGCACAATCGAAATTTATTGAAGATTACCTCAAGATATATCCCAATAGGAAAGATGAGGTAGTAAAATACGTAAAAGAAGGTAAACTGTTTATTGGACCATGGTATGTATTACCAAATGAACTTATAGCTAGTGGAGAGACACAGGTTAGAAATCTGCTTTTCGGGCACCAAGTTTGTCGGGACCTTGGTGGCGTTATGAAGATAGGTTATTTAACATTAGCTTGCGGATTAAATTCTCAAACACCTCAAATATATTCAGGATTTAATATAGATACCGTTGTCTTTCCTTGTCTTTGTAATACTAAACAATCGAAAACACCTGAATTTATTTGGGAAGGCTCAGATAATACTCAAGTTTTATCAACCGGGTTTTATGCAATGAGGAGTAATGGTGTCCATTATGATGAAGATAAGCGGTCTGAGGGCGGTTTGATTCAGAAGGATTTAATATTTCCTGATTTAAATCCCAATTTTTATTCGGAAGATATAGAATCCGTTGTAGATGTTATTGAAAAAGAGAAAGAGTTTTTTACATCACCGCATGTTTTATTAGTTGAAGTAAGTAATCATAATGATTTACCCAAAGAAACACCTAATCTAATCGATAAGGTTAATGATCTTACTACTGATGATGTTATCCAAGGTAGTCTTTATGATTATCTCTGGGAATTAAAAGATTCGATTGATTTTACAAAATTGAATGTTGTTCGGAAGGAAATTAATAATTGTCGCTCTCAGGATTTAACATTATTACTAGATGGATGTTCACTATCATTTTTTCAAGATATTAAACAGAGAATTTTTGAAGCTGAAGTATGGTTAAAATTTTTCGCAGAACCATGGAGCATAGTTGCTAACCTTCTAGGTAATTCTGAAGATAGATATACATTAAAGGAGGCATGGGCATCACATATTCAAAATCAATCTTTAGATGTTTTTAGTGATTTTAATGGCAATCAATTTTATAATGATATTCGAAAGAGTCTTCAGCAATCTATTAAATTATCAAAGGATATTTTTAACAAATCTTTTAATTATGTTTTGAATAATATTGATCTTAAAGATTTTCCTGATGATGGAATTTATTTTGTTATATTAAATACGCTTCCCTTTAAACGTTCAAAGATTCTTGAATTGATATTGGATATTCCTTTAGAGATTGATTGTGGTGAAGTTGTAATAAAGGAATTATCCGGAAAAGAATTGTCCTTTCAACTTATTGAAAAGAAGGAAATTAAGCCGGTATTTGAGCACAGCACAAATATCCAAATTAAGCAATATAGATGTCTCGTTGAACTTAAGAATCTACCTGCAATGGGGTATAAGACTTTTCAAGTTTTTCCGGCTCTATCCACAAAAGAGAAACGGAAGAAGTTGCTGAGCCCGGCATCACACTGCCTGGAGAATGATTATCTCAAAGTTAATATAAATGAAAATGGCACTTTCAAAGTTTTTTCGAAGGAGACAGGAGCATTATATTCTGGAATAGGCTATTTTTTAGATGAAAGTAATTTGAAAACCGACGGTACGCATGAAATTCAACCTGCTGTAACTACTGAAGCACTTAAACCCTCAATAAAATTACTGTATAATGGTCCCTATGGCGCAGCGTATAAAATTAATTATATATGGAATACACCCTCAGAGATTAATAAAAAAACAAAAGAGAGATCTTCAAAGTTAGATACTATTAAAGTTTCATCTATAATATCATTAGACAGGTTTTCGAAATATTTAGATATGGTTGTTAGTTTTGTAAATAAAGCTAGTAATCATACATTAAAAATTTGTTTCCCTATAGATTTCAAGACAGATTTTTCTTATGCAGGAGGACGATTTGATATAGTTAGTAGGAGAATAGGAAATACTAAGAAATTCTCAGTTAAAGGGAGAGAACCTGTAACTTTCCTTATGAACAATTTTGTAGGTATTTCTCATGATGATGATAATTTTACAGTAATAACTGACGGATTGACTGAATATGAGATTTTAAAAGGTAAAAAGCAAATAGCAGCAATTACACTATTTCGTGATATCGGTTCTATTAACAATCCAATTAAAGGTAGATATCATTTATGTTTCTATCCACATTTAGGTCGCTGGGAAAGCGGGCAAATTATGAATGAAACCTATAGTCACAACATTGGATTAAAAGTATTTTGGCAGAAAAAGAGTGCTGGTAACCTGCCGACGCAAATTGAGTTTCTAAGAATTTCGCCTGATGATCTGATATTTTCGACACTTAAATATATAGAAAGCGGAGAGGGAATTGTATTAAGGCTTTTTAATCCTACTAATTATGTGATTGATGGTGAGATTTTCACATATTTACCTATTCGCTCCGTAGAACTTCTCTCATTAGAAGAGTTAGTTATAGATTTTTTAGAAATTGATAATGAAAATCAATTTTCTATAAAAGTTAAACCCAAAAAAATTATTACCCTGAAGTTAACTTTCCGCAATAATTGAGAAGATATTAAAAACTGAAGGAACCTTGGTTGATTTTAAGAAGTGAAGTTAATATTTTTTACACATTAGGTTTTATTAGATAAGGTTATTTAAAGATGTTTTGTTTCTAATGCTCTAATGATTTTTTAAATATAGATTGACATGATTTGACAAAGGCAATAAATTTCTAGTGTGTGAGAAATTGAAAAAATTTGGTGAATAGAGCATAAGTAATTGTTATTTAATTTTACTTTTTCACTTTTCAAAGATTTTATAGTTCTGCTATTCTTAATGGAAGGGCAGAATTTTTTTTATTTTTCGAAATTATGAGTAAAATTGACCTAAAAATATTTCACACTGAACCTCCATTAATTATACATATAAAATTTATGACTCTTATGGAAACAAGACAATAATGATTGTCAGAATTATACAAACCTTGTGCTAAGTCTATAACAAATAATCCTGAATGGGGAAAGGTAAATTTAAGTGGCAGGAGTAAGCTCCTGCCACAATTTTTTTTAAATGGTAGGAGTAAATTCATGCCAAAACTAATAAATATATCTAATGGAGTTAAATGTTCTGTTATGTAGATGCAAACTGTCTAGTTTGCATGGCTAACCAAACGGTTTGATGCTACTATTTTTATTTATTAATAATCCCTAATTATAACTTGACTTTTACCGTGTTAAAAATTTAGTTATAGTGAAATTAATTTGATGAATATTGAGTATAAAGTTAATTATTAATGAGTCCACTAAAAAAAGGTGATATATTAGAAAAAGAAACCGTTGAAACGGTTGAAAAAGTAATATTGTTTAAGATTAACCCCCGACTTAAGTCGAGGGTTAATAAGAAGTTAACAGCTATAATAACTGTTTTAACAGTTTCTGAATTTTTAGTATTATGCAAAATACAATTCAAGTTTCAACCTTTCTTAATCAAACTCATTAATGAATTTACAAAATCAATCGTGGTGAAATAATGGCTAAAAGAGGACTTTTGTTCAGGAGATTTATCAATTTATTCTTCATTGTTGTGATTATTTTTGTTGGTGTATATGTAATAAAGAAAAATCCTGGAGAGAAATTAAAAGGGATAGTTTATCCAAATGATATCAAAGTAATGACTTACAATATTCATCACGGTGAGGGAATGGATGGAATTTACAGTCTTTCCAGGATAGCGAGAGCTATTAAAGAGCAGTCACCGCATTTAGTTTGTTTAAATGAAGTTGATTTCAAAACTGAAAGAACCTTTGGTGATGATCAGACTCGTAAAATTGCTGCTGATCTGGGAATGGATTTTACATTTGCCCGGAATCTTGAATTTCAGGGTGGATGGTACGGCAATGCCATATTATCTCGTTTTCCTATAGAATTTGCGGAGAATAAAATTTTCAAATATAAAAATAGTCATGAAAGAAGAGGAGTTCTGCACGTTATTGTGAAAATAGCCGATAAACGGGTTCATTTCTATACTACTCATCTTGGTGTAGATTCTCTTGAGAGCGCATCAGAAGCGAAAGAACTTTTAAATATTGTTCTTGATTGGGGTACGGAGGAGCCCATAATAATTGCAGGTGATTTGAATATGGAGCCGTCATTTCAGAGAATTCATGAATTTTCTTATTATTTTTATGATATTGGATACTTTCTTGAACCGGCTGGATATACATTTCCAAGCGACAATCCTCAAGTAAGGATTGATTACATTTTTTCTAATGACTTTTTGGCACCTATTTCGGTTGATGTTATTAAGAATGAAAACACTATTGTTGCTTCTGATCATTTACCATTGATTGTGCATTTTAATTTTAAGAAAGAATAGCACAATTTTCTGTTCAATAAAATTCTTTTTTGGAATTTACCGATATTGTAATTTTTGCATGTGTTCGTTTATTAAAGATATTTTATTTTGTGTTGTCAAAAAGAGGGGAATGATTGATGTATTATGATTTCTTGGAAAAACTTGGTATTGAAGATATTAATTATGGTGCAACACTCGGAAATAGTGACGGGTGGATTAAAACTAAAGGTAAGGAACTTGTAAGTTATTCACCCATTGATGGAAAACCGATTGCAAAAGTTGTTCAAGCAACGAAAGAAGATTATGATTTAGTAATAAGAAAAGCACAAGAAGCTTTTAAAAAGTGGAGAATGGTACCTGCTCCGAAAAGGGGAGAGGTTATTAGAGAAATAGGAGAAGTTTTAAGAAAATACAAAGACCCTCTCGGGAAGCTTGTTACGCTCGAGATGGGTAAAATAAAAGCAGAAGGTATGGGCGAAGTTCAAGAAATGATCGATATTGCTGATTTTGCAGTTGGTCAAAGCCGTATGCTTTACGGTTCAACGATGCACAGTGAACGCCCTAAACATAGAATGTATGACCAGTATCATCCTTACGGCTTAGTTGGTATTATTACTGCATTTAACTTTCCCGTAGCGGTTTGGTCGTGGAATTCGTTAATAGCAGCGATATGTGGAGATGTAAATATCTGGAAGCCCAGCTCTAAAACACCGCTTACGGCGATTGCCGTTCAGAAAATTATCGCACCGGTTGTTGATAAATACGACATTAAGGGTGTTTTTAACCTGGTTATTGGTAAAGGCTCTGAAGTTGGGGAGCTACTTATTAATGATAAACGGGTGCCTTTAATTAGTATGACAGGTAGCACTGTAATGGGAAAAAGAATTGGCGAAGCTGTTGGTAAGCGGCTTGGAAGAACCATTCTGGAACTGGGCGGCAACAATGCTATCATCGTCGCAGAGGATGCGGATATGGATATGGCAGTAAGAGCGACCTTGTTCAGTTCTGTTGGGACGGCAGGGCAGAGATGTACAACGACTAGAAGAATAATTATCCAGAAATCGGTTAAGGAGAAATTTATTAGCAGCCTTGTGAAGGCGTATCAACAGGTAAAGATTGGTAATCCACTAAACGACGGTATTCTTATGGGACCGGTAATTGATAAAATGGCTGTAGAATTGATGATGAATGCTATTGAGGAGGCGAAGAAATCCGGCGGAAAACTTCTTTATGGTGGGAACATTAAAATAATAGAGGGTCTGGAAAGCGGATTTTATGTTGAACCAACAATCATGGAAGTAAAAAATGATTTCCCAGTAGTTCAGGAAGAAACATTTGCTCCTATTCTTTATATCATTGAGTATGATGATTTTGACGAAGCGATTGAAATTCACAATGATGTTCCTCAAGGGCTCAGTTCTGCAGTATTTACATCATCTATGTACTACCAGGAGCAATTCCTTTCGCATGTAGGTTCTGATTGTGGTATTGCAAATGTAAATATTGGTACTTCAGGTGCTGAAATAGGTGGCGCATTCGGTGGTGAGAAGGAAACTGGCGGAGGCAGAGAATCCGGTTCCGATGCATGGAAAGCCTATATGAGAAGACAAACAAATACAATTAATTGGGGCAAAGAAATGCCATTAGCTCAGGGCATTTCGTTTGATGTAGAATAAGAAAGGTATAAGTATAATGTTTATGATTCTATAGACTTTATAATATTTTGGTGATTACGGTAAATTCTAAAGTTATGACAGAGGATAGTAAGTTTACTATCCTTTGTTATTTTAGAATCATAAATTTAAGATAGATGAATATTAGTAAAGTATCACTTAAGTTTGAAAAACATCTTTGGAGTCAGGGAAAGACTGTTATTGCTGGAATTGATGAAGCAGGAAGAGGACCGTTAGCGGGACCGGTAGTAGCAGCGGCTGTTGTATTTGGAAATGATGAGATTATAGAGGGAATAAATGATTCGAAGAAATTAAGCCCGAAAAAGCGGGAATTATTATATACTGAAATAATGAAAAAGGCAAAAGCGGTAGGTATTGGACAAGTTGAACCTTTTGAAATAGATAGAATAAATATCCTGAATGCAACATATAAAGCAATGCGGCAGGCTATCGGGCGATTAAAATTGAAAGTCGAGCACTTGCTTGTTGACGGAAGACCTATTCCTGATAAAATTTATCCGCAGACTGCAATTGTAGGCGGTGATAGATTATGTTATTCAATTGCTGCTGCGTCAATAGTAGCGAAGATATATCGAGATCGTTTAATGGTGGAGTATGATTCGGTTTTCCCAGGTTATGGATTCGCAAAACATAAAGGGTACGGCACAAAAGAGCACAGGGAAGCTATTATTAAATTAAAACCATGTCCTATCCACCGTAAGACATTTGCCCGTGTAAAAGAACATCTACTCAATGTGAAGCAGACTAAGAATATGCGGGATTTGGGTAGATATGGTGAAAATGCGGCTGCATTTTATTTATATAAAAATGGATATCGGATTCTCGAAAGAAATTTCAGGTTAGGAGCGTATGGCGAATTGGACATAGTCGCGAAAAAAGATGATCAATTATGCTTTGTTGAAGTGAAGACACAGAGACATTCGGTTTTTGGACCTCCGGAAAGTTGGGTTGATGAGAGAAAGATGAAACAAATTGGAATGATAGCGGAAGGATACTTGTCCCAGCATCAGGAAATTGACATGGATTGCCGTTTTGATGTAATTGCGATTACAATAACTAAGAATTGTATGAAGATTAAACATATTAAAGATGCTTTTAGGCTGTGAGGAGAAAATGACTCGATTAATCATTTCTTTTTTTGTATCAATATCTATGCTTTTTAGCCAGTCATTTCAGGTTGGTAAAAATGGTGTTGTGGTATCTGCTTCACAAATTGCCTCTGATGTAGGAATAGAAGTTTTAAAACAGGGTGGAAATGCTGTTGATGGGGCAGTTGCTGTTGGGTTTGCTTTGGCAGTTGTTTTTCCGGAAGCAGGAAATATTGGCGGTGGTGGATTTATGGTAATCCGTTTTCCTGATGGTAAATCAACGACTATTGATTATAGAGAAAAAGCTCCTGGTAGTGCATCACGTGATATGTATCTTGACGAAAAAGGTGACCCAATTGAAGGCTTAAGCACAGAAGGAGTTTTGTCTGTTGGAGTTCCCGGGTCTGTAGCGGGATATTATTTAGCATGGGAAAAATATGGTAGTCTTCGCTGGGATGAATTAATAGAGCCTGCGATTAAACTTGCTGAAAGAGGTTTTCCAGTATCATATTATACAAAAAGAGGGATGCTTTCACATAAAGATATTATGAGTCGGTTTCCGTCCTCAATGGAAATGTTTTTTCCTGAAGGTAAAGTATTGGAAATTGGCGAAAATATGTGTTTTCTGGATTTGGCAAAAACATTAAAAAATATATCGGTAAAAGGGCGTGACGGTTTTTATTCAGGTCAGACTGCTAAGAAGATTGTTAAGAGTATCCGAAAATATGGTGGAATTATTTCATTGGAGGATATGAAAAACTATGAAGCTGTGGAGCGTGAGCCGATAAATTTTTCATACAGGGGGTATGACATTATTTCTATGCCGCCGCCGAGTTCGGGAGGGATTTGCCTTGCTGAGATTTTAAAAACAGTTGAACATTTTCCTTTGAGTGATTTTGAATTTCACTCCTCGAAGTTTATACGAGCTTTAGTGGAGACTGAAAGGCGAGTTTATGCTAACAGGGCGTATTTTCTTGGTGATCCGGATTTTGTAAAAGTACCGACAGAATATCTGATAAGTGATGAGTTAACCATCAGGTTGGCTAAAGATATAAGATTTGATAAAGCAACGCCAAGTAGTGAGATAACTCATGTGCCTGAGGTATCTATTATGCAAGAAAATGAGCAGACAACCCATTTTTCTATTGTTGATAAAGATGGCATGGCTGTATCAAATACTACTACGCTCAATTCGAGTTTCGGCTCATGTTTTGTCGCTGAAGGCACGGGTGTTCTGCTAAATGACGAGATGGATGATTTTTCAATTAAACCCGGTTATCCGAATATTTACGGACTGGTTGGTGCGGAAGCAAATGCTATCCAGCCAAATAAAAGAATGCTGAGTTCAATGACTCCAACAATTGTATCGAGAAATGATTCACTTATGTGGATTTTGGGTACTCCTGGTGGAGCGACAATTATTACATCCGTTGCGCAAGTTATCATAAACTTGATTGATTTTGATATGGATCTTATTAAGGCTGTTGATTTGCCTCGATTTCATCATCAGTGGTTGCCCGATGTGGTTTTTATTGAGCAATTTTCACTTTCAAAGGATATTAAAGATAGTCTTGAAGGAAGAGGATATACAATTTCCGAACGTGGTAAGATTGGCGATGTTAATGCAATTGAGGTGGATTATGAGAATGGATATTATATTGGTGTACCGGACAAGAGGCGTCAATCTGCAGCAGCTGCATATTAGGGTGGTGAATTCGAAAATAATTGTAATACCTCGTAGTATCGAACAGTCTTGTTCGATATGTTTTCGTAGAAAACAGAATAAGAGGGAGAAATTATTTAGATGTGGCAAATGTTTTTATTAAACCTATCGGTTCAATTGCGAACTGGACAGTTCGCAGCTACGATTTTTGTGTAGTATCGAACAGTCTAGTTCGATATGTTTTCGTAGAAAACAGAGGGGAGAGATTATTTAGATATGGCAAAGGTTTTTATTGAACCTTTCAGTTTAATTGCGAACTGGACAGTTCGCAGCTACGATTTTAGCGTAGTAGAAAACAGTCCTTTTCGATATGTTTTTGTAGAAAACAGAATAAAAGGGAGAGATTATTTAGATATGGCAAAGGTTTTTATTGAACCTTAAAGTTCGCAGCTACGAGTCGCTTGTAAAGAGTTTTTTATTTTGTTATAAATGCTTTCTAATTGTAAATTTATACATGAATTATGTCAAATAAAACTGAATACAGATTTTTTTATAAAAGAAATCTTCCACATATACAGCCAATTGATGCCGTATTTTTCATAACATACAGGTTAGCATTTAGCCTGCCTTCTGTTTTCTATAAAAATCTAAAAACCCGTAGACAAGAGTTTGAATATAAGCTGAAATTAAAGAGTAAATTGTCTAAAAAGGATAAGTCACGATTATGTGAAAATTACAATAAAAAAATATTTGATATAGTTGATCAATTTATAGCAGGTTATGTTAAGAGTCCGCAATGGCTTAAAAATCCCCAAATTGCTAACGTTGTAGTAGAAAATTTATTTAAATGGAATGATATACGTTATAAATTGTTATGTTATTGTATTATGCTAAACCATGTACATATTCTGATTAAGCCTTTATTAAAAGAAGAAAGAAAACCTTTTTCGCTAACAAGAATTATGCAAGCACATAAAGGATATACTGCAAGTCAAGCAAACAAAATTCTTCAACGCAAAGGACAATTTTGGCAACATGAGTCCTATGATCATTATATCAGGGATTATGAGGAATTATTGCGAGTTGTGAGATATATTCTGTACAATCCAGTTAAGGCAAGATTGGTAAATGATCATGAAAAATGGCAATACAACTATGTAGAAGCTAGCGTTATTTCCTTATAAGCATTCGTAGTATCGAACAGTCCTGTTCGATATGTTTTTGCAGAAAACAGAATAAGAGCGAGAGATTATTTAGAAATGGCAGAGGTATTTATTGAACCTATCGGTTCAAGTGCGAACTGGACAGTTCGCAGCTACGATTTTAGCGTAGTAGAAAACAGTCCTTTTCGATATGTTTTTGTAGAAAACAGAATAAGAGTGAGAGATTATTTAGATATGGCAAAGGTTTTTATTGAACCTTTCAGTTCAATTGCGAACTGGACAGTTCGCAGCTACGATTTTAATGTAGTATCGAACAGTCCTGTTCGATATGTTTTTGCAGAAAACAGAATAAGAGCGAGAGATTATTTAGAAATGGCAGAGGTATTTATTGAACCTATCGGTTCAAGTGCGAACTGGACAGTTCGCAGCTACGATTTTAGCGTAGTATCGGACAGTCCTGTCCGACATTGTTTTCGCAGAAAACAGAATAAGAGGGAGAGATTATTTAGATATGGCAAATGTTTTTATTGAACCTATCGGTTCAACTGCGAACTGGACAGTTCGCAGCTACGATTTTAGCGTAGTATCGGACAGTCCTGTCCGACATTGTTTTCGCAGAAAACAGAATAAGAGGGAGAGATTATTTAGATATGGCAAATGTTTTTATTGAACCTATCGGTTCAATTGCGAACTGGACAGTTCGCAGCTACGATTTTGATTTTTCCGAAAGGATCCCTTCGGGAAGTGAACTTTTGTTTGTTGTGAGAGTAAAAGTTAATAAATTTGTATTAGTTTAATTAAGAGAGGAATATGAAAAAATTAAAGAAGAAAAATGAAGAGAGCAAATTTTGGCACGAAGTTAAGTCCTGGGGAATTGTTTTACTTATTGCACTTGGATTGAAGGCTACCATCATCGAAGCGTATCAGATTCCTACGGGTTCAATGGAGAATACGATACTAATTGGTGATTTTATGTTAGGGAAAAAGTTCGTTTACGGAACTCGTACACCTGATTGGATTGGTATTCCCTGGACAAGAATTGGGTTTCATATTCCATGGTTTCGACTTCCATCTTTTAAGAAGCCAAAACAAGGTGATGTTGTTATTTTTAAATTTCCTAAAGACACGCATCTTAATTATGTAAAAAGATGTATAGCAGGACCGGGACAAACCGTCGAAGTAAGAAATAAAGTGTTGCATGTTGATGGGAAAATATTTAAAAATCCCAAACACTCTAAATTTATCAGCAATATGATATATCCAGTTTCCTGGAAGGCTCCGGAGATATTTCCAAGAGAAGCGGGGAATAAAGATAATTACGGACCGGTTTATTTACCGGCAAAAGGTGATACACTCTGTTATGGTAAGGTAAATACCGATATTATTAGAAATGTTGTTGGACTTGGGCATCACTCTTTCCATGTTATAAGAGGTAAGATGTATATTGATAACAAAGAAGCAGATTATTATATAGTAGAGCAGGATCACTATTTTATGATGGGAGATAATAGAGATAATAGTTATGACAGCAGGTTTTGGGGCTTTGTACCATTTGATTTAGTTCTTGGTGAAGGACTTGTTATTTATCTTTCATGGGATAAAACCATGCCATTATATCGTGTTACCAAAAAGATACGATGGAATAGAATTGGACGTATTGTTTCTTAATTTCTTAGCCCATTTTAATTACAGATTTATATAGAATATCTAAAAATGGATAGATTTTGAATACTGATTGATAGAATGATTTTCAAATTTACATTTAGGGGGTGTGATGATATAACCTTTAGGGCGTTAGAAGAAATTAAATGGATTTTTGTATTATTCTAAGTTCATTAAAAACATTATGAATATAATTCAGTAAATGGTAATTAGTTTTTTCTCACCCCCTGAACATATTTAAATTGTAAATTCATCCCGAAGTTTCGGGACAAAATGATAAATTACAATCGCCAGACGGGTCTCTGAGAATGAAAACTTTATTCTATCACACCCCCTTAGATTATCCTCTCAGTGTTTTTCGTGATTTATGCCTGATTCAAATTATTTAAGTATTTATATACATTTCCCATTTTGTGTACGTAAATGCTTATACTGTGATTTTGCATCAGAGGATTGGGGGCTTGACAGAATAGATCAGTGGACTGATGCACTTATTTCGGAAATTAATCTAAATAAAAAAAAGTTCGCAAATAGTAAGAAACTTTATACACTTTACATTGGTGGAGGCAGCCCCAATCTTATCGGAATTGAAAATTTTAATCGAATTGTTAATACGCTGAAAAACTATTTTGACTTTGCTGCTCTCAGAGAATTTACTGTAGAGGTAAATCCCGGCGGTACATCAATTGAATTATTGAATGCCTTTAAAAATGCCGGGGTGAACCGGATCAGCATTGGTTGTCAATCATTTATTGATAACGAGTTAAAAACGCTTGGACGAATTCATACTGTTGAGGATATTGTTAAACTTCTGGAACAAGTTAAGAGTGTAGGAATTTCACAAAAGAATTTGGATCTGATTTTCGGGATTCCGGGACAAACAATTGAAAGCTGGAAAAATTCTCTTGAAAGTGCAATCTCCTACAATATCGAGCATCTTTCGCTCTATAATCTGATTTATGAAAAAGGGACTCCTTTAAGTGATTTAAGGTCAAAGGGGGTAGTATCTCCTGTCGAAGAAGAACAGGAGTGGTTAATGTATGATCTGGCGCATAAGATGTTGGAGAAGGCAGATTTTATTCATTACGAAATTTCCAATTGGGTAAAACCGGGTTTCTTGGCTGTTCATAATTCAATTTATTGGAGTGGCGGGAAATATCTTGGCTTTGGACCATCTGCACATTCTTTCGATGGCGAGAGTAGATGGTGGAATTGCAGAGATGTCAATGCTTATATAAAAATTTTGAAAAATGGTAAGTTACCTATTGAAGGTTCAGAAAAGCTTTCTGATGAAAATAAAAAAACTGAATATCTATTACTTGGGTTAAGAACACAGACTGGAATTGAAATATCAAGGTTTGAATCAATAACAGGAATGGAATTTATTGATGCATATAAAATGTTGATGGATTATCTTGAGGAAAGAATTGAGGGAGAATATGGATATATTAATGGTAATTACTTCAGGTTGACGCATAAAGGGTGGTTTATTTGTGATTATATCGTTTCTAAATTACTAAGCATTATAGAGGAAGGAAAATTATGATTTTCAAGAATATTAACGATGTCGAAAAAGAGATTGTCACAGGAAAAGGTGTACAGAAAGTTGTAAAACAAAATTTGATTTCTGTTACTGACAGTGCGCCGAATTTCACAATGCGACGTTTCATTGTTGAACCGGGTGGTTTTACATTTTACCATACTCATGATTATGAACATGAAGTCTATATTCTTGCCGGAGAAGGGATTGCAAGAACTAAAGATACTGAATTAAAGATTAAAAAGGATATGGCGATTCTTGTTATTCCCAATGAAATACATCAGTTTATCAATAACGGTAATGAAGATTTAGTGTTTTTGTGTATAATTCCTAACTGATTGAACCCCTGACTTTCCACCGTTAATCCCTTGAAAAAGTCGGAGTTAATAAAACACGGTGAAACATTCAATATGTATAACGATGGTTTCAACCCCTGCTTGCCTCGAAGAGATGCCTTTCCGTAGGTCACGTCCCAAAGGGATCTCTTCGAGATAGGACTCCTTTGGAGAATCCTCCGTGATTGGCACACTCTGACGCCGAATAAAAGATTTTCGGTTATCGTTATTTTATTTATATGGCGTCAGGTGTCTCGCCAGAGACCTCCGTTGAGGCGAAGCAGATTCGTTATGTGAGATATTAGTAATTGATTTTTATTTTATAAAATCTTTTTTCTACTCTCATATAAGTAAGAAATATAATTTTCCTTAATTCGAAATCCAGTACCGTGGTTTCTTACTGATCCAGAATCCCTTAGGTGCATTCTAATATCAATCGCAATCTGTGAATTAGCGAAAGCATCCAAAAAATTATCTGGTGAAGGATTCTCCAACAAATATGCTTCAGAAAAGTGGAATGATTCACTTCCCGTATCTTCATTATGTTTTGTATCAGCTAATACCAGTAATAGCCTTTCAAGTTTCGAAATAAACTTTCCCACAATTATAAAAATACTCCACGTTCCAAGTAGAATACCTGAAGTATGGTATAGATGGACTTTATTTTGTTCTCTATCAATTTCAATACTCAAATTTTGAGGGTTGGGCTGGCCATGAAAAACAGTGGAGTAAAGAGAACATCGATTCTGTTCATCAAGATATCCAAATTTTTCTACAATTTCCTTTGGATGTACTTGCCAGACAGCGCGATTAAAGGTAAATAAAGTTACCATAGAATTTGTATTTTTTCGAGTAGTCTTTAATTCTACTCTTCCACCAATATCTGGTATTGCTAAATTGGTCTCGGTCAATCCTAGTTCTTGTTCAAGAGTATGACCAACTCCCGTTGGCCCCTTTCGCCTCGTCGGCACAAAACCTTTTCTACTAAGTTGTTCTAAACAGTTCTTAATCTCTTTTAATGTCATCTAATTTTTCTCACAAATTACTATATATTCGTTTTTCATTGTAGAGGATTTCTTACCTGGTATATTCGTAGGTGAATTTTTAGAAGGCATTCTTTTATTTGGTATGTTCCGCACTACCGTTTCAATATGTTTAAAACCATTATTCTCAAAAAAATCCTTGGTAATTAAATCCATAGGAATGTTTATATTTTTTACAGTTCTATTGCCTACAACATAACAAGCGAATCCATTCTTTTTTATGGTTTTTGAAACATTTTTTATGGAGTTATTATAATCTATAAAAAAGGACTCGACTTCTAATCGACGCTTTGTATCAATATTATCTATTTTTTCTAATGTCTCTTGCAAGATGCTAGAATTAAAAGCAATATTAGAGGTATATAAAGTTCCGCCCATGAGATTTTTGTCAACACTCGAAGCATCATTTATTCCCATCCATTGATTGGCAAGTCTAGAATATTGTCCATAAGCTACAGTCGTACGCGAATCACCGTAGGGCGGTGATGTTATTACAATATCAATAGAGTTATCCGGAATAATATCCGTCGGAATATTGTTTACAGTATTAAAATCATATATTTTTGAAATAGAGTTATTCTGTTTTACTTTCATAAAATCTATGAGTCCGGCTTTATTACGTAATAGTTTAGAAAGCATTATTCTAAAGCTATCGGGATTATATTGCTTTATTTTTTCTTTAGGGATTCGAACTAATTTGAATTCTCCTTTTTTTGTAAGCGATGATTCTCGCACAGTTTCGCTAAAAGCAGTAAGAAAATATTTTCTAATTTCACGTGGTTCTACGTGATCTATATAATTTTTAATTATAGATAGTTTTTTTTTCGCACTATTATTAAACCAATAATCTATGTTTGTGAATTTTGGAAGAACTATTGAATCGTAATTCTGTATACCGAATTGGAAATTAAAAGTATAATTATTAAAATCTTTCAGGTAAAGGTTTAATGTCTGAATATCTATAGGAGTTGTTTTAGTCTCAGCGATCAAGCGGGCAAGTGGATTTAAATCGGTTCCAGCTGCATTTATACCTTTCACGTTTGCTTCAACAAGCGAGGTTCCACTTCCACAGTAAGGATCGAATAAAGTTTTAGCATATGTTCCGTATTTTAAAAGTAATCTTCGAGCAATTTGCGGAATCATCATCGCAGGATATGCGTGAAAACAGTGGGTTAACTGCTTTGTGTCAGCTTTTTTAAAATCCCAAGAAAAATCGTTATACTTCATAACAAGAATTTAATACTATTTTAGTTATACACAAATACCTATCTATGATTCAGTGTACTCAATGTAGATTATACACATAACGGGCAATGCGTGAGATACGGCGATTCTCAAAGCATTTCGCTATCACTATTTGAATGACTTTGGATAAAGTCCCAAAATCCAAATCCGTCGAGCAGCTCCAGCCGTTATCTCCACGCAAGTGTTCCCTGCTTGCACGCTGATGCTGAATTAAAGATTAAAAAGGATATGGCGATTCTGGTTATTCCCAATGAAGTACATCAGTTTATTAATAATAGTAATGAAGATTTAATTTTTCTGTGTATCATACCTAATTGATTGAACCCGAATTTCTGCTGGAAAGTCCCTGGCAATGTCGGAGTTAAAAATCGACAAAAGTTCAAGTTTACACAACAGCCAGCGTTGGTTTTAGAGACGTGATAAATTAAGACAATTTACTTATCATCTTCTAAAGTATCTTTTTTTAACTCTGATATTAGATCATAGAAAGCATCCTTTTGACTATCAATTTTTAAATCGCTAATACTACCGGATTTATCTCCTGGTAGCTCAGAAAGTGGGAAACAATTTCCAATACCACTAATACTTGCATAATTCCAAAAATTTTCTGGGGGATATACTGTTCTCCTATGCCAATCACCATGCTGGACCAAACATCCATTTGTAGTTGGAGTAACCCCTGAACTAATAAAACCAAATGGCATTTGATCGATGGCATTATCTTTAAAATCAACTCGATTACCATTAATCATGTAATAAGACATACCTTTTTCTGCAGAACCCGATGAAACAATTAGTATACTATCGTATTTATCAACTAGTATAGAGTTTCAATAAAATCTTTACATTAATAATATTTTTTGCTATATT
>CAYTUQ010000032.1:0-40874 GCA_964441235.1 uncultured bacterium
GAAAGACATGACTGATTTCCAATATATTTTATAGATATTAATGCATCTTTGATTATAATAAACCCATATACAAAACTATCTATAAGACAATTAAATATGGATTACCTGAAGAAACTCATTTTACTTTAACAATTTATGATTTACTTTGTCGTAAGATTAGAGTTCTAGAACACAGTGTACCTCCTCCGGGCTATCACGAATTTTCTTCTTTCCCGTTGATAAAGGTCAATCCGTATCCAGCATGTATCCAGTTTTATATGTTAAAATATGTCAATATATGTTAATATTTACAACGTTAAGGTTTTCATAAATGGTAGAATCAGTTAAACATTTGGCAATAAAAAAAGCCTTGCAACTATTCAATTCACAATAGTTTGGAAATAGTGCCGAAGGTCGGACTCGAACCGACACGTCCAGAATTGAACGAGGGATTTTAAGTCCCTTGCGTCTACCAATTCCGCCACTTCGGCTTTAAAAAGCGAGGCGACGACCGGATTCGAACCGGTGAATAACGGTTTTGCAGACCGCTCCCTTAGCCACTTGGGTACGTCGCCAATAAAAATAACGTCAAAAACTAATATTTATATCAGTAAAAACCAAGGCATTTTAAACAGAATTTCCATTGCAATATGAAAGAAAATCTCTTTAGTAACATATCACTAATTCATTTTCCTTATCCATTCTCTAATTCTATCTACAACTTGTTCACCTGTGAATCCAAATTTCTCAGCCAATACTTTATATGGTGCTGATGCTCCAAAACGATCTATTCCTATCATCAAAAGAGGTAGATTTGTTATATCTTTCCATCCTTGTGAAATGCCTGCTTCAATTACTACAACACGGCCACCCTTTTGAGGAATCACTGATGCTTTATAACTCTCAGACTGCATTTTAAACATCTCTAAAGATGGCATGGAAACAACTCGCACAGAAAGTCCTTCTTTTTCAAGCATCTTGTGGGCTTCCATTGCTACCTGTACCTCTGATCCAGTGGCAATGAGAATAAGCTCTGGCAAGCCTTTCTTTTCATAGGAAATGATATATCCACCCTTCTGAATTAAAGATGGATCAAAGTTCTTAGACCTTTTTAAAGGTGAAACTTTCTGCCGGGATAGAACTAATGCTGTAGGTCCTTTCCTGTTTCTTAATGCATACGCCCACAATAGTGCTACTTCTAATCCATCTGCAGGGCGAATAACAGTAAGATTAGGAATAGTACGTAAAGCCGCTAATTGCTCTACAGGCTGATGTGTAGGTCCATCCTCTCCAACAAAAATAGAATCATGCGTAAAAATATAAATCACATGAAGACCCATAAAAGCAGCCAGTCTTATGGATGGTCTCATATAGTCTGAAAAAACTAAGAACGTCGAACCAAAAGGGATAAAGCCATCATATAATGCCATACCATTAATGATTCCTCCCATTGCATGCTCTCGAATGCCAAAATGGAAGTTTCTACCTTTAAATTGACCTGGAACGATAGAAGTAAAAGATTTCAGAAAAGTTTTCGTTGAAGGTGCTAAATCTGCTGAACCACCACAGAATCCAGGAACTAATTCAGCAATTTTTTGCATTATTTCGCCAGAAATCAAACGGGTAGCAGCCGGTTTGGAATCTAAAACACCCACTAGTTCTTTCTCAATGTTATCAGGAATACTTTTTTTACTAAAACTCTTCCACTGTTTCCATAACTTAGGATTTTTTTCTTTCCAATCTTCAAACTGTTTTTGCCAGCATTTATATTCTTCTTTAAGTTCTTTTATTCTACTACTAAAGATCTCCTTCACCTCATCAGGCACATAAAAATACTTATCTTCGGGAAAACCTAAATTACGTTTTGTCTCCCTCAATTCTTCTTCACCAAGAGGTGAACCATGAACACCCGCTGTATCTTGCTTATTTGGACTGCCATATCCGATATGAGTTTTTGCTATAATTAGAGTCGGCTTATCTTCCTCCTCAATTCCTTTCTCAATGGCTTCAGCAATTTTGTCGTGGTTATATCCATCAACTTCAATGGTTTGCCAACCGTAGGCATTAAAACGCGCTGGGACAGATTCGGTAAAAGTTATATCAGTATTACCTTCTATTGTGATATTATTGTCATCATAAATATAAATAATATTCCCAAGTTGAAGATGCCCGGCTATCGAAGCTGCTTCAGAACTTATCCCCTCCATTAGATCGCCATCACTAACAATTGCATAAATATGATGCGTTCCAGAAATGGAAAATTCTTCGGTATTAAACCTCGCAGCAGTCATTTTTGCCGCAATTGCCATTCCTATTCCATTGGCAAATCCCTGTCCAAGTGGTCCTGTTGTGATTTCTACACTAGGTAAACATTTATATTCCGGATGACCGGGAGTACGACTACCCCATTGCCGAAATGATTTCAAATCTTCCAGAGATACATCATAGCCACTTAAATAAAGTAAAGAGTAGAGCAGCATTGATCCATGTCCAGCAGAGAGAATAAAACGATCTCTATTTACCCATTGAGGATCTTTTGGATTGAATTGGAGAAAACGACTCCACAGTGCAAAAGCGCAATCAGCCATACCCATAGGCAATCCTGGATGACCAGAATTCGCTTTCTGTATTCCATCTACTGATAGTAAGCGTAATGTATCTGCAGATAGCTTTCCAAGTCGGGGTGATATATTCAATTTTCCCATTAGAAATTCCTTTCAACTTAAACCAACCTCAAAAACAACACCTAAAAATAATGAACTGGATAACAATATAAATCAAAATTACGTTTTTACAAATATCATATTTTTAACGACTAATCAAAAACGCCAAAATATCTTAGTTTATAAACACGTTTCCCGATATCCATGCGATATATTTCGTACTGACATCCATCTTCTTTAACATTTATTTTCACAAAAGAACTTTGAGCACCTTTATCTGCTATTCCTCGGCAATGACCAGCATCTATTTGATATACGCCATCAATTTTTTTAATAGATGTGTTATGTGTATGTCCACAAAAATAGACTACAACGCTTTTTTTCTTTAATAACTTCCAAAAACGATCTCGATTTTTGGGATATTTATCTAAAGAATCACCATAGTGTCGCACCCTTTTGTTATCCATATCAGGTAAAGGATATGCCGGTTCATGGCCTGCAATAAATATGTATTTCTTCTTGGTGTTATTAAGGTCATTGACCAGCCATTGATAAGTTGCATCTACGATATCACCATCAGTCCCAATATCTGAATTACCGTCATAATATTGATTCAAAACAACAAAATGTACATTCCCATAATCAAAAGAATACATAGTCTCTTCACTACCTTTCGGACCAATATTTACAATAAATGGAAGTCTATCTCCACCAGCATTGTATTCCCTTAGATATGCCATGTCTTTCTTAGTTTCAGAATCATGATTTCCAACTACTGGATACCATATATAATCTTTCCCAAAAACTTTTGACAGAGTTTCTCTTACAAAACACGGTGGGTCTATATCACCGGGACTAATCATAAATGCACCTTTCCCTGCATCAAGAATTGCTTCACAAGTACCTAAAAAATAATCTGAAGTCTGATATTTAGGTCCAGCATATTCTCGCATATCCGCAGTTACAATAAATGAAAATTCATCAATTTTCTGTTGTGCATATGTTTGAAATCCAATCCCAAAAATTATAACAAGAACAAACAGCCAAAATAAATGGCAACGTTTCGTAATAGAACTTTTCATATTTGCACCTCAATAATTAGTCAATAAACAATAGAATATATGGGATTCTTTTGCTTTAAAATATCTTCCTTTATAGCCATCATTCAAGTTTTTTCAATTCACTACTTAAAATTGCCCAATCCCCTTAAAACTTTTACGTAATTCATCTATAATCATATCCAAAGCAAATTTATATTTATAATCAATTGATAACAACATTTATTGATCAAAATCCGTTTAGTCCGGCAATCAGCTGACAAAAATGTGTTTGTTGAATTTGGTATTTAAAATAATTACTTTAAATTTATAGTGCTTTTTGAGGGGGCGAATGGATTCGACGGGATTGAAGGTCTGATTAGCAGCGTGTCGTGGTTTTCAGGAGTGCCACGATAAAAAACCTGAATAAAGTTAAATGCCAATACTTTTGGCACCGTCGCTTACGCTTAGTTAAGCGACCGTTCTACTCCGATCTTGTCTGTGGGTTGGTTTAGAGCGTCGTTAATGCAGACTAGTTCTTCTTAGTTGTTTGTGGAAGAGGAATGAAATTTTAGCAAACTAGTCTTTCCGGAGTTTGTTCATTGTCGATGGAAAAATGAAATTTCTCAATGAACTACGCACGTAGCGGCTTTTCAGTTCTCTTTTTCGGACGAGGGTTCAATTCCCTCCGCCTCCACTCTTCATCCCGATAAAATCGGGACTTCGCGTGGCAGGCAACTTATTATTACTATTCTTCGAAAATTAGTTTTAAATAATCCTGCCAGTAAGTTTCCCAATTATAGCAACTAAAAACACGCTTGAAAAGTAGATCACTCTTTGAGAGATTTTCCTTTAGGAATTTAATGAGTCGGTTTGCATTAAACTCTGGGCTTTCATCGGTTGGCAGATAGAGAGCGCCGTCTTTAGCTGTCTCTCTGAATACCGTAATCTGAGATACAGCGATAGGTGTTCTGGCAGCTCCGGCTTCCAGTATAGGTAAACCAAATCCCTCATCAGTACTTAAAATAAGAACAAGATGACTAACAAAATAAAGGTCTCGGACAATCTCCCGATTCTTTTCATGAGAAATGTTCAACTCCTCGAATGTCTGACCTAAAAATACAATATTTTTTTCAAGGTCATTATCTTCTATAAGTTTATAAAGTACCTGGGAATACTCTACTAATTCTTTACTATTTTTATCCAAAATTCCCGTAATAATACCAACAATATCAGGAAATGTTCTTCGTAGAGACGCAATAATTTCGATACCTTTTTCCAGATTTTTTCGTGGGATAATTCTCGCTGGTAGTAAAATAACAGGGTATTTCTGAAAAATTGACAAAAATGAAATTACTCTAGAAGTATCCATATTAAATTTTAAGAAATCCTGATATTTAAGCATATTAGGAATAACACTAATCTTTTTTTTCGGAACATTTAAAAGATCAGACATTTGGCGTCTCCTGAATTCCGAAATAGTAATGTATGTAACATTTTTTAGTGCTTTTTTCAAAAGCGACCAGGGACGACGCCTATAAAGATGTTTTTTATAATCATCCATCAGCCATGCCAAATCGTGAGTCCAAATGTAAAAGTTTTTCTTAGGATTGTCCTCAATAAAATTCCAGAACGCCTCTGTAGCGGCTAAATTAAATGGCATAGTCATAATATTGTGTATAATAATATCGTTAATGTTTCCCACCTCAGTTTCAATTCTACGTTGGAGATTTTGCAACCTAAACTCGTAAGATTCAGGTAAAGAGCCAAGTCGCAAAATACGCTGCTGATTTTTAACATGAACATTATTAGGGCTTAATTCAGGAATAATGCTGGTTTTAATATTTTGCTCTTCAATATTTCCCTCGCCTGCCAATACTGTTACCAAATAGCCATTTTTTGCAAATACTTCTGCTAAAGGACCAAGAATACTCTCAACACCTCCCACAATCGGAGGAAGAGTATAATGAATAATAATTACTTGTTTAATTTGTTTCATTAAGACATCGCCATCAGTTCTATGTAATTTATATTATTCTAACAAGAACTCAAGGAAAACAAATTACAATTTTGTCTCTTGTAAGTTGGTGAAAACGGACTTGTGGACAGATACTTTTTCAGGAAGCCCCACTTACAAGTCCTTCTTTTATTGCAAATATAGCCGCATCTTTTATATATTCAGGTGTATCAGATGTTGGCTTTGCCCATGATAAAAACGCTACATCTTCGACTTCTTTTGATAATCTTGTCATTTCGTGAATTGCGGATTTCTGTATTTGCATAACCCTGTTTGATATTCTTAAATTATTGCCCATTCTACCAGATCCTTTCTAACTTTTATATTGTATATAAAAATAATTTAAGTAAAAATATCAAAATATGTTGAATTATTTTTATCATAACACTAAACCAAATACAATTAAGATAATTGGACCTACATATCCGATAATACATTTTCCACGATTTTGTAAAATAAACAGGAAATATTCCAAGGCAAGTAGAGTATCTTTTATATTGAAATTATTATAGGAAATGTGGCCTTTTCTTACAAAATATATAATTAGTGATGATGAATCTTAAGTTTTACACTACTAACTTTATTACCCTTTACATTTTCTCCACTACTACTTCATTTGAATCAATTTTCGTCAAAGCAAGTAATTTATTATCCTCATAATCGGCTCTATAATAAGAACGACTTTTTAATTCTACTGTTTCCGCGGTCACTCCTTTCACAAAATCCTCATAAGATAAGAAATAAGCAACTCTCTTTTGGGCAAAAAGACATGATAAAAAAAACAGTTACAAGAAATAATGCTTTATATACTTTTTTCACTTTAATAAAATTACCTTAATTCTTTGATTAAAATCGAATCCAACAACTTGAACAATATAAATGCCTGAGCTTAAAGGACGATTATACCTACTATTTCCATTCCAAGATAATGTATATGAAGCCTTACTATAAGATTGAAAATCTTTATCCCACAGCAAATTTCCAGTAAGATCAAAAACAGAAATATTATAATTTCCCTGTTCCGGTAGCTCAACTTTAAAATTCACAGATTGATTAAATGGATTAGGATAAGCTGAAATTAAACAACTTTTATCTGGTAAATTCGGCTCATCACTTAACCTAGAATTTGTAATACAGTGGCAAACTTTTGCTATAACCGGCAAATGGTCAGAAGCATAAAATAGAGCATCTGCAATCTCTTGTGTAATGACGACAAAAGGAGGTTCTGCATTTATCGCCTTATTAAAATGATTACCATCATTCCCATAGGCTTTATAAGAATCAGAGACATATTGCAAACCATCACTAGTATGAAAAGGCTCGGACATCAATATAAAATCAAAACGATCGTCCAATCCTCCATAATTCCATCCATTATAATACCCTCTCGTAGCTTGAGTATGCAACCATGCAAAACTTACATTATCATGCCAACTACCTGGACTGTCAATCGGATCGAAGAGAACAATTGCCATACTGTCCATAAGAACCTTATATGCAGGTTCATTAGAATAATAAAGATTAAAATCTCCTACAACCAAATAATGTGTTTCGGGATAGTGATAATCTGCATGTTCCTTTAGTTTTAAGACCTCAATATACCGTTTGTTTTCATTATCACTGCCTTGACTGGCTTTAAGGTGAGCTGAATAGATAATGAATTTAAAAGAGGTATCGGAATAATTGTTTAATCCAAGAGTATAGGCAGAAATATCTCTAAGATCTGTATGAATTTGTTCTGTCTTTACGTGTAGAATGATAGAATTTCTATAAAAAAGTTGATTATCTGTATCATAACCATTGATAAAAGGTGTAGCGCTATATTCATCTCCTCCTGCATTCATTACATCATTTAGAAACAGTTGACCTCCTGACGCTGATTTCACTTCTTGAACGACTAATATATCGGGATTAACAGCCTCAATAACTTTCCTAAAGTACGGCACTCTTTCTGTACTATTAGAATTAGAATCAAAATTCAGAATATTATATGTCATAACGGTCAAAGTATCTAATTCAACTTCCTGCGCAATTAGTACGGTAAAGAAGGCAATAATAGTTATAAAAACGAGGAGGAATTTTCTACTATTCATAGTATTCCTTATCTAATGTATCTTTTTTTATCTTCATTCATTAAAATCTCATTTTTTAATGGATTGTATATTTCTACAAAATCAATAGAAGGGTCCCTTTTTATCAGCTCAATAGGTTAAGTGCAATTAAACAAGTGAGTAGAGAAAAATCCACTAGTTGCTGTATTTCTACAAATTCATTAGCAACATGATAAGCCTTATCATCCCCGGGTCCCCAACCAACTGAAATCACCCCATTCAGATTTAGAGTTTTAGCAAATGTGCCACCTCCCATACCAAAGGGCTTCGGTACAAAACCTAATACCTCTTTAGAATTGTTTTGAATAGCGTGAACTAATTCGTTATCTGGATCTATGGCATGCGGTTCATTCCACGACATCACTTCAATCTCAAACTTACCATTTTCTACTTTATCAATACATTGTTGCAGCTGATTCAATACATTTTCTTTCGTCATGCCGGGAACAGTTCGAATATCCAGATAAATCATACAAGTACCTGGAACAATATTCGGAGCAGCACCACCGTGAATTTCACCAAGATTCAGCGATGGGTGACCGAGCACTGGATGTACTTCATAGTCGAATTTTAAATTTTCAATTTCATTAACTAACTTTGCCATCATATAAACAGCATTAATTCCACGTTCTGGTGTCGAGCCATGTGCTTGCTTACCAATTGCTTTTATTTTAAAAATAGTACGCCCCTTTTCCGCAACATCTATTGACTTCATATTTTCACCAATATCAGGTACTACAGCATAAGTTGGATTAATTAATTTTTCTTCAAGTAAGTAGCCAATACCATAATCAATACCGTCAGGATCCTCGGCTTCCTCATCAGCAAGAGCAGCGATTAAAAGTTCACCTTTAAGCTGCTTATCAAGTTTCAACTTTTTCAAAACCTCTGCAGCAATTATAATAGAGACAAGCGGCCCCTTATCGTCCAGTGTACCTCTGCCAAAAAGCTTGCCGTCCTTTTCTTTAACCTCGTAAGGTTCAGTATCCCAGCCCTCCCCTGCTGGAACCACATCCATGTGACCGGGCATTAAAAGTCGCTTACCACTAATATTCATACCGAGCTTTCCGATAATATTAGGACGTCCTTCCATCCGTGAAAATTCATCGTAAGGAATACCAATTTTATCAAGTTCTCTCTTGACTATTTTAGCTACTCGATATTCTTCACCACGAAATTTAAGGTATGGATGATCGGGAAGTTTTTCCGATACAACATTTACCGTCTTTTCTCTTACCATTTCAGTAACTAAATCAATAATACGATTCCCAATCTCATCGTGATGGTCATCAAAGTACTGTTTAACAAGGGCTTTTGTCTCCATTTTCACTCCTATTAATACATTTTATTAAGCAAAATTTACTAAAGCCACATAATCCTCAAACTGCATAGAACATTTCGTTGCCGTGCTTTTTCTTGAAGATATTAAAACTCTATAAGATAAATCTTTCATCGGAAGCCAATTTAATTGAGTATTATCAAAATGGCAAAGTCAAAATAAGGTTTTAGAAAACACGTTTCTCCAAAGGAGTTCTTTGAACCGCATTTGGCTTTAGCCGAAGACTAAACGGGTTTTAGTATGATCATAAGAATAAATGTATTTTCGTTAATGAAATAACCCTGAAAACTAAATTGTTTTTTTGCTATTATAAATTAGTGTCGAGCCGCCTGATTCGATATTAAATACAACCATCACGAGTGAACTCACAACGGAATACTAAATAACCATCTCATTTTATTACAAGAATAATCACTCGCATAAAGAATCATGTACCAGTAATAAAACTTGATTTTTATTGAGGAGGGCACTTTGAAAAGAAGGAGAATAGCAAGTTACTTTAATAAAATGTTGTGTTAGTCTTTTAATTTGAATAACTTTTAAAATAAGTAGATTTATGGAATGAGATTGAATTTATAAATAACTCGAGGGGCGAAGTTAATTGAATTTGGAAAACATTATTGATGCAATACGCCACAATCGAATACGAATCACAGACCATGCTGATGAAGAAGCACAAGCAGATAATCTCTCTTTTGAAGAAATCTTTATCAGTGTTTTACTAGGTGAAATTATTGAAGACTATCTAGATGACGAACCTTATCCAAGTTGCCTCATCTATGGTGAAACTTTTAGTAAAGAGCCAATTCACAGCGTTTGGGCTTATAATCATAAAAACAAATGGGCTGTCTTAATTACTGTTTATCGACCTGATCCCAATCGTTGGATTGACTGGCGTACAAGGAGGTTAAAAAATGCTTCCCTTTAATCAATGCCCGGTATGCGGCGGAGAAATTGTTAAAAAAGATGTTGAAAAATTGCTACGCGGTGGAAATCATACAGCAGTGGTAAAAGCAAAGGCTGAGGTCTGTTTGCACTGTGGTGAACGCTTATATTCAAAAGAAACTATCAGCCGTTTTGAGCAAATTCGCAACAAGCTTGCAAGCTATGAAGTAGAAGACTTTCAACCTCTGGGAAAATCATTTCAAGTTGCGGATTAAACACAAATAACGGCTGGCTTTCCTGTATATCAAAAAGAGCGCAATTCTATAAATGGAATTTTCTAATCTCAATTTTATAGGGCTCATTCGACATCTTCATCATAAGTCTATTTGTTGTTATTATTGCTTGGTGGAAGGAGATTTATCATTTTATCTTGATGATGAGTTTGATGGGAGTTGTTAACTTTTTCTTAAATTTACAATTAAAACATTATTTTGCACATGGTGTGGTGTTATAGGAGTATTTTTTAGAACGATCATAATTCTATCAAACATCGAAGAATACATTGTAAATTCTTACATGTTTTTTAAAATCTAAATTGAGTGATTATAATCTTAACATCATCGGTTCATTCAGCATCTTTCTCTTACCTATTGGGTCTTCCGCATACTTTTTATATTTTTTGCACCCGCCTGCTAAAACGGAGTGGCGGGCAGGCAAACAGCAGTGTCTCATAGAGATCCCTTGGGGATTTGTGTTATATAAATCTCTCAATCTAGGTAAAAAATAAAGCTTTAATAAACTTAATTATGAATTTATTTCTTCCCACATAATTGAACTGGTGGAGCTAGAAGCTATACTTCACCTTCAGATACAAATTATCATTCCTATCAAACTGCCCAAAAATAGTATCGCTATCACCTTCTAAAATATCTGCACCAAAAGTAATTGTAAAACTATCGGAAAAATTCCAATCCACCATAATCCGTGATAGAGATGACTTATTATCAATGTTATATAATGTTAGAATCATCGGTGATACTGTTTCGCTAAAAAATCTTCCCTTTATTAATAGGCTGCCAATAGAGTTTTTTTCGTCATTAATTATCCCCTCTTCATAATCAAGTATCCTTTCCTGAATCGCCTGGATACCGATGTCAATATCACCGGTCAGCTGATAGTCCATTGCAAGCATACCCTGAACAAATCCTTTTTCCACTAACATTCCATTCGGCAGGTACTTTTGCTCCACTATATCAAAAGATCTTTCTGGATAGTATCCTCCCTCACCTCGAAAAACAAAAGTCCCAAAAGGTCTGGCGAAGTTAGCGCCGTAAAAAGTAACCCAGGGATGTGAAGGAGTAAGAACTACTCCATTGGGTAAACCGTCACAATCACTCACTATTTGCTTAAAAAATACTGGCTTATCCTCTCTTATTTTAAGAAAGATAAATGACAAATCTGTTCCGAGCAAGAAAGTATTAAACTTGAATCCGTATTCAGCTTTTCTAAGCGAATTAACAGGCAATTCATCTTTTAAATAATTCATTGGAACTCTCATTGTCGTAGAACTATATAGTGGAGGCAAATGTATACTAATAGAATCTGGTCTATAAAAAGACCAATCCCCATCAAAAGTGATATTCATTGGCTTAAACTCCGGAATCATAAGTGCTTCCAACGAGTGGTTTCCAAAGTGAAGCTTGGTATTGATCATAGTTGTTGCCATCCGAATATCATCAAAATCTTGAAGAAGAAAATAGGAAAGATCAAGAGGGTTCACAATATCATTAATGAAATAACCATCTGTTTTCCCCCAAACCACCTGCTGCTTTCCGATCCTGAAATCAACAAACGAACTGTAAATATCCAAGTATGCTTCTCTTAAACTTATAATACTTTTTTCTGCATCCGCCACATCATTCAAAATATCAACAGAAGCAAAACCATAAACATTATCACCCCAGAGCTCGGAATTCAGTCGGAGTCTATTACGCAGAAGCATGGCATCATTTGGCATATCTATTCTGAAAACGCTATGATTTCTAACAAATCCATGAAATTCAACCTGTGCAAAAATAACATTGTAAACAGAGAGGATAAAAATCAATACAAATACTATGGAAACAACTCTTATTCTTCGATTCATTTTACCCTGCCCCGCTGCAGCGTTGTTGTTGTAAACACTTGATCGTTTATTTCAACATTATAGTTTAATTCTTCAATCTCTATTACAGTTTGGTGATTTTTATTAAAATTGTTCATGTGGAGTTTAAAAGGAGTCCATATATTATTAACATTCCGAAAGTCAGTTGCCTTTAATTCTTTGAGAAGTTTTCCTTTCTTATCATAAAAATCAACCCTGGATACAACCCACTTTTCAGGAACTACCCAACCAATTTTTTTACTATACATATCATTTTTATCAACCGGAATGGACTCGATCTTGTAACATTTAACACCTTCCCTTTCCTCTTCACCAAGGAGCTTATGTGTATCCTCATCGATGTTGCGTCCACCCATATCGTCATATGTAAAGTCAGTACCCATGAAGTAATCGTTTTTACTTTCTCCGGCTATTCTACGTATTTTTTTCAATGCCGGTAAGTATAGCCAACGATCATCATCTTTCTTAGTATCTTTGTAACTCCAAAGAAGCAATCCTGTACCCCTTATATCAGGTGGATATTCAAAGAAGATAAGAGCCTTAGTATCAATTCCTTTCTCACCATCGTATGATTTTTCATACCTCAGTACATCACGAACACGCTTCTTGCCCTTCTTATTGATCAAAGTCATTTTAGTTTTTCCATACTGGCTATTAACACTCCGCTGTTCATCAACTTTTACCATTATATCCCTTCCAGTTAACTGCGAATAACCGAACTCAGTTAAAGAAAATAGAAATATTATCATAATAAAAAATATAAACACTTTTTTCATTTCAACCTCCATTTTTTATAACCTTGCGAAAGTTTAAAACTTCGCAATGTTTTCAACACTTCTTTCTCCCCCACGCTGCCATCATAATCGAAGGAGTCATTACCAATCCAAGCAAAAATGCTTTTAAGAAATTTCTCTTAAACTTAAACTCAGCTATACCGGCAAACTGCAGGCATATAATTATATAAATTACAATAATAATACTCAGATTACTCAAGCAGAAATTTCCTATACTCAGCCACCAATCAGAATTGTATGTTGGAAGTCCTGTCAGCCAATTATATAACTTTATAAATCCCTTTATAATCCAATAAACAACTATTAATAATGCAGGAATGAAGAAAATTTTTGAAAATATTTTATCTCTTTTATCTGTCATTGCCATTACTCTTTTTACCAAAAATGAAAGCCGGTTTTACAAGCACCAACAGTGCCGGCATTACCGACAATGCTCCAAGCAAGCAGCCGGTAATTGAAAATACAATTAAAAACCCAAAAAAGTAAATAGGCAAAAAACCGGAAATTGTCAACACTGAAAATCCAACAATAACCGAAAGCGCATTATAGATAATTCCTTTTCCGCTGGTCGTCAAAGTTAGAGTAACTGCCTTTTCTGCGCTGGCACCTTTTTTAACTTCCAGCCTATACCGATACAAGAAATGAATCGTATAATCAATTCCAACGCCTATCATAATACTTGAAAGCATTACCGTCGCCATATTTAAATCAATATGAAAGTAGCCCATTAATCCAAATACCATAAGAATTGCACCACTAAGAGGAACAATTGATAATAATCCACCTACGATAGATCTAAAAATTACTGCACTTACCAGGCAAACAAAAAAGATGGAAAGTATAAGACTTCTAATTTGTCCCTTAACCACTAAATCCGACAATACACCGATAAAAGATGTAACACCAGTAACAAATGGGAAGTTTTCTTCACCGAGCTCTTTTTTAATAAACATCCTCGTATCATTAAACAACTTGAATGCCGCTGCAGAACTGGATTCATTTACTCTCGCTAATATCTGTGCTTGCTCATAATCGTAATCCACAAAATGATCCATATCCTCAGGATCACCTGTTAGAGAATAGAGAAATAGATATTGAGCAACTTCCTCACGAGTTTTGGGAATTACTTTATATTCAGCACTATCGCCATGGAATGCTTTATTCATTAATTTCAGATGGTCAACTATAGATGATGTTTGAGTTATATTATCCTTTTCATCTAAAAAGTCAGTCAAGCGCTCAATTTTCTTTAAAAATTCCGGCGATTTAATATCACCCTTTGCCAGAATTTCCAGCTGTGATGAACCACCAAATTCTTTATCTATTACCTCATTCGCCCTGCGAATCTCTGATGATTTTCTGAAGAAGTAAATTGGATTTGTATCCACATTGATCTTTGTTATCCCTGTCGAAATAGTCAGGATGATTAGAGCAACAATCAGTAGGAAACTTAATTTATGCTGCGTAAATAGATTCCCCCATTTGCTTAGAAATCTGTTCATTTTTTCTGATGAATTTCCCTCTGCTAAAAAGACAGGATAATCCAGGAATTTTAAAGCCGCCGGTACAAAAGTTAGACTTAGAATAAAAGCTGTTGCAATTCCAAAAGAGACTAATAGACCTAATTGCCTTGCCGGCGGGAGAATATGAGATTGAAGACTTAAAAATCCGATCAAAGTAGTAATACCAGCTAAAAATACAGGCGTCTGGAGATGTTGAAGCGTTGATTTGATAATCAGGTCTTTAGTTCTATAACTATTTTTCTTATACTCTTCAAAATAATGTGCAACAATGTGAATACTATAATCATTGGCAATGGCAATCAACATTACGGGTATCATTACCCCAATAAAAGTGAATTTGATCCCGAGCAATGCCATCAACCCGATCATATTAATAATACTCATAATAACAACTATAAAAGGTAAAAATGCACCGATCCAGCTTCGAAAACAAAAAACTAATAAAAATATCATCAGCACAATTCCAAATGGGAAAAGCATTTTCATGTCTGAGTGCATTGTATTAGTAACTTCATGACGAGTAAGAGGCATTCCTGCAATATGGATTTGCTCAGGTCCTTCATATTTTTTAACTATCTTATTAAATAAAAATGATATTTCGTCGTCATCATTTTCTCCATTTGTTAATTCCAGAATGGAAATAATAGCCGCCTTCTTGAAATCTTTCGATACAATATTCCCATAAAGCATTTTATTATCTATAATGCGCTGTTTAATCGCTTCTACCCGTTTGGCAGTCTCTGGAAAACCCTCGAAAAGTTCACCAACTTCAAATCCATCTTCAGTAGCTTTAATATCAACAGCATTGGTCAACGATAAGACTTTCTCAACCATTTCGATTTCTTCTATTTCTGATGTTATATCATAAAATTTTTTAAGAGTGTTCTTACTAAAAATATCTTCGGAAGAAATTGACATAACTATTAAATCTGAGCCGCCAAATATATCCTCCATTTCATTCATAGAAACAATTATGTCAAAATCTGTCGGAAACATGGCTTTCAAATCTGGCTCGATCTCAAGTTTTGGAATATTCCAGCCCATTAATACTGTTATTAAAATGCAGAAAGCAATAATAGTCTTCGGAAATTTTAACACAAAATCAATCCAATTCTTCATCTTCCATTCCAGTTCATCATTTTTCCTCAATAAATGATAAATTAAAAGATTTACCCTTTTCCATAAGTCCATTCATGACAATATCTACAAACACCTTCATTATATCCGAAACTGAATAGGGAGCCTGTATTAGAAGCTCCGGTTGAAAGACCGTCTGAACAATCTTCATAATAAGTGTAATTGTGAATTTTAAATTAATATCCTTACGTATGAGTCCCATATTTTGTGCTTTCACAAGACTATCATTAAGACTTACTATTGTGCTTGTTTCGAAATCCTCTACCTCCTTCCAAATTTTCGGATAATATAGTTTAACATCATATATAAATTCCGTACTATTTAATGAAATTTGCTTTTGAATCGTACTAAGAATTACAAATACCATTTTCAACGGATCATGGTTATCTGTTTTAATTGTCTTCACGCTATCAAATAGCTGTCGGTAGTTGTAATACAATACCTCTTCAACAAATTCCTCTTTCGACCTGAAATATTTATAAATTGTTTTTTTACTGACTTTAAAATCTGCACATAATTTTTCTACGGTAAAGTTTCGGATGCCTTTAGACATGAGCTGCTGTGTGGCATATTTGATAACCGGTCTCATTTTTTCCGGCAGTTCTTTTTTACCCATTGGAAACGTTTCTTGTTTCATACGTTTACAATTTAGTAATTAATCTCCATATTTGTCAAGAACTTTTTTCACCTGAAATAGCACACGGATTTACAACATGAATTATTTATTCAAGAGTCCACTAAAGAAAGCCACATACCAGAGGCATCCCGTTGGGAAAATGCACATGCCGAAGGCATCCCCTTAGGAAAAATTCTTTTTATAATTTCAATATGACAAAGAGATGTCCTTGATAAAATTAACGTGTGTTTTTTATCGTAAGATCCGTCTGGAAGGAGTTTTAAAAAAACCTTTTTTCTCTTTATCTCAAAGAGATGTCTTCGACAGAGATCCCGTTGGGATAAGCGTACTCTTTCAATCGTTTTATAAAGAATGATCTTAGTATTTTACTTTTCAAACATGAGCCCACTATAAAAACCATTAAAATGGTTAAAATGGGCTTATTGAGTTCTGCTACCCACAACTGCAGTTGTGGGCTAACTCACTATGTCTCATAGGATTAGCCCACAGTTTTAACTGTGGTTAAAATGTAAAAAGAACCTAATTTTAACCCCTTCAGGGGTTTTTAGAGTGGGCTCAAACATTTTATTTTCTCAAATTCACTCTATTATATTTAAACCTTTCAGGTTTATCAAACCTGAAAGGTTTTATCTAACCAGTGTTCGATTGGTTCTAATTTCGGTGATGGAATTTATTGAAAGATTTGTGAAATTCATTCTGGGTTAATATAGTTCATTATTTATGAATTGCTTTATGTAAATGCTTTTTTGCACTTAGATTATTTTTTGATATTACACTTCCATCGTGCCTTTCAGGAAGAAAATATCTAAAGCTAAAATCATTGCGCCAGTATGTTTATCAAGGTCTCCCATAATCTCTTCAACACCTTCAACAATGCTGGATACTTCGCTTTCATTTACTATAGCCATAATTGTTTTACTAACATCTTTACGCTCACCTAAAAAATCTAAAAAACTACTGAAAAGCGGAATATTTGAAAGAATATCCTTAACTCCTGTAGATTCTAGAACATTAGCACCATATATTCCCCTTTCAAGGAAAAGATTAATTATATCTTCAAAAAAACGCTTTTCATATAAAACAATTATCAAAAGTTTATTTTTACCATCTATCTTACTTTCAACTACTCCCGTATAACGTATAAAAGCTTCTTTTAACGCAACAGGACTGTGAGAATTCATTATCTCTTTGCGTGCATTATGATTCCGTGAAATTCTTGATATTTGTGCAAGTATTTGCAAATGCCCTTCCGTATCCTCCTCTGGACCAATTACAGTAAAAAAAATATGAGATTTTTTACCATCTATACTCTTGAAATCAATTCCCTTTCTCGATACAGTAATACTCATAGCAAATTCGCTCAAGCCTTTCATTTTCGCATGAGGAATTGCTATACCATCTTCAAAACCTGTTGACCCGATTTTTTCCCTTACTAAAAGTGCGGAATAAATTTCATTTTCTGACACATTGGAAACACTTTTTGATATTAAATTTGCCAGTTTTTTCAGACTATCTTCTTTGTCCTTAGCAATTAGATTTGTAGTACATGATTTATCATTTAAAATATTCAAGATATCCATAATCAACCCATCCTAAATTATAAATCAGCCCCTTTTTTTAATCCAAATTTTGTAATTACAGGGCCAATCAATTCATTGATAAAAATACTAAAAAGCACAATATTCACCACCAGAACAAGGGTTTCTTTCACAGCAGGAGGAGCGGAATCCAATATTGGTGATGTCTGCACAAGCAAAACAAGACCAATAGCAACTCCAGCTTGAGGAAAAAGACAGAAGCCTAAATAATTTCTAATTTTTACATCAGCCTTTGTCATTACCGCTGAAAAAAACGTCCCCGTATATTTCCCTGCAAACCGACTTACGATATATACTAAACCGTAAACAATTACTATGCCCTTTGCAAAAACGCTAATTTCAAGTTCAGTTCCAGCTAATACAAAAAACATTGCAAATACCGGAGGCGTAATTGGTTCTATAACATGGAATATCCTTTTGTTTTTAGTGGATAAGTTTACAAGTACTGCTCCAAGAACCATATTTGCAATCAATAGGGAAAGATTTAATACTATTGCTATGGATGTAGTAAGGAAAATGATTGCAATTGATATAATCAATATTTCATTGAGCTTATACTTTTTTATTGTGAAAAAGTGCAGAAGAATACCACTAATAAATCCTAATAAACATGAAAAAAGAATATCAGTAATTACATGAACAAAACCTGTAAGCATAACGGCTGCAGTTTGAATTACTGTGCCTGTTAACATCGGTGCAACTATTGCAAATACAATACTGAAAAAAATAATACATATAGCATCATCAAATGCCACTACACCATATAAATAATCTACAAAAGTACCACGAGCTCGTAATTCTCTAACAATAATAACTGTAGCGGCAGGTGCGGTTGCAGTAGCAATTGCACCAAGAATAAGTGCATAACTAAGAGCAATACCTATCAATTGAAGAAAAAGAACAGTAAATATAAAAGCAAATACTGCCTGAAAAACGGTTATAATCAGGATTGTCTTGCCGGTTCTTTTCAGTTTTGCAATGTCAAATTCAGCACCTATTGTAATTGCAATTAAACCAAGTGCTATTTCCGTAACACTTGTGAGCCGATAAACCATACCTTCATGAATAATATTAGTTACTGACCCCCCTAATAGCAGACCAGCAATGATATATCCTGTTAGTGAAGGTAATCTTATTTTCTCTGCCAATTTTCCTGTAAAATATCCGATTAACAACAACAATCCTGTACTAAAAACAATGTGATTACCAAAGAGAACTTTTAAATTATTTAATACACTTATGAAAACATCCATTTATCCATCCCGATTCCAAGAGATTAAAACTATTGTTGAGTAATTGCTGTGCTTTAACTAAAACAATCGAGTTTTAGTTCTTTACTATCTTCGGCTGTTTTACAAAAAACAACAAAAGTATAATACCTGCTAAAACCAGCGCAATTGAACTAAATTGGTAGTTGGTTAACCCTAAAAACCCTCTTGGATTAACTCGTATAAATTCCATAAAAAAGCGTTCAACACCCGCAAAAATTAAATAGATGGCAAATGTTGTTCCGTGCTTTTTCGTCTTTGGTCTTATAACTTTTATCAGAATAAAAAAGAATATGAAATTTATTATTGTTTCATATAGTTGAGTTGGATGAACCGGGTAATTTGCAGGAGGTGCAGCATTTGGGAAAACAACAGCCCATGGAAGACTACTTGCACATCCATGGCAACATCCGGCACAAAAACAACCTATCCTGCCTATCCCCTGCCCTAAAAGAAGTACAGGTCCAATAATATCTACATACATGCCTAGTGGTTTTTTTGATTTTTCAATAAGAGAAACAACCGCAATTGTGCCTCCAATAATTCCGCCATGAAATACAAGACCCGCACCTGAGAAAATCATACCTATAGGGTCTTCTATCACAAAGGAGATATTCTCAAGTAGATAGAAGATTTTGGCTCCTATTATTCCACCAATAGCTGCCCAAAACACTATACTACTGGCAAAATCAGAACTCCCTCCTATCTTCTTTACTTCCCACTTTAATACAAAATAAGCGGTTAAAAATGCCGTAGCCATCATAAATCCATAGGTGTAGATAGTAACAGGTCCTAATTTTAAAAGTATCGGATGCATATCAGCCTCAGTTATTAATTATATTTAATCTTAAAGCCATCTAACCTAGATAATTCATAAATCTTGCCACCTCCGAAAGGAGTCCCTTTGGGAAAAGACACTAAGTCTCTAAGAATTAATAAAAGATAGATGTTTAGTTGTTAGAAAGAAATAAAATTCACACCTTGTCTTTTTTTTATATTAAACATTACCTTATGCCTTTGTGCCTCGTATGTTAAAACTGATCTTATTCATAAGAAAGATATTTTTAAATTCTGTATCTTATTCTTTGTAATTCCCATTTATCAACTATCATCTTCTATCTAACCCCTACGGGGTTATGCAATTATGGTTGAACTTCTTCTTCTACTACAAATATATCACCCCTACGGGGTTTTACCGATCACTGATAACTGATTACACTTTTTCACTTTACCTTTTGACTTTTAGTATAGTATCTTAGTGGCTATGAATATTATCTTTCTTCCATTCATTTATCTGTAGAATATCTTCTATAGGTCTTTTTGGAACATGCAGAACTCCAATTTTATCCTTCCAATATTTTATATCCTCAGTAGCCGCTTCAACAACAGGAGATTCATCCGGATAACCCAATGCAATAACTGAATCAATCAAATAAGTATCAGGAATATTAAAAACTTTTTGCAATTTTTCCCTATTCACTGAGACTATCCAACACGAACCAATTCCAAAACTCCAGGCAGAGAGAATAAAATTTTCAATAGCAGCTCCGGCATCATGCTCCGCTCCGGTTTTCTTTATAGATTTATTTACCAAAACAATTAGATAGGCAGTAGGTCTTCTACCCTCTTCTGGATTCCCATTAGGTGCAATATATCCAGCCCATTTTAATAGTGGAAAAATTGTCTTAACCTTTTCAGAATCAGTAATCAAAAGGTACTCAAGAGGCTGAAGATTTTCTGCAGAAGGAGCTAATCCAGCGGATTTGATACATTTTAGTAAATCTCTAAGAGAAATGGAATCCTGTTTAAATTGCCGTATCGTCCTTCTTGAATTTATCAAATGAGAAATCTCATCACTTTTTCCCATGAACTAACCCCACATTAGTATAACAATTTAGACTTATCATAAGGAATATTTTTAATTAGCATCATGTATTTTTACATTGAAAAACATGAGTACGAATTATTTAAAGAATGGCATTCCTAACTTCAAAATTCATTCTTCGAAGTTTTGCTGTAAGAATTTTTGCAATATTTCTCATAATATAAAAGCCGACATGCTCCTTTTTTTCTAAGTATCGATGAAAATCCAGATAATCGACATATATAAAATCAGAATCCTCATCAGTTACAACTGTCGCTGATCTTGAAGTTCCATCTATCATAGAAAATTCACCAAAAATATCGTTATCTCTAAGCGTTGTAATTTTTTCTTTTTCACCTGGCTGGGAACTTGAGTAAATCAATACTCCAACACGACCTTTAGAAATAATATAGAGTTCGCTACTCAGATCCCCTTCACGAATTATCACATTACCTTTTTTAGCATGTTTGCTGTGAAAAATTTTTGATAGATCTTCAATCTCAGAGTCAGTTAAGCCATGAGTAAGATCACTTCTTCTCAAAACATTAATAATGTCCATAATCATTCCTTCCTCCTCTTTCTCATTGCGTGTTTCTCCGCAAGGTACACTGTATTAGCAATGAGCATTGAAATAGTCATAGGACCAACTCCTCCAGGAACCGGAGTAATTGCATCCGCAATTTCTTTTAGTTCATCAAATTTCACATCTCCTACCAATTTGTAACCTTTTTTTGACATTGAATCATCAACTCTATTGACACCCACATCAATTACTACTACTCCAGGTTTTACAAACGATTTATCAATAAATTCAGGTTGACCAAGTGCTGCAATTAAAATATCAGCCTGATTAGTAATCTCCTTGAGATTTCGGGTTTTCGTATGACAAAGAGTCACCGTAGCATTTCCCATTTCTCTCTTTTGCATTAAAAGATTGGCAATAGGTTTTCCTACTATGTTGCTTCTGCCGAGTACAACAACATGCTGACCGGAAGTATTTATTTTAGAGTACTTTAACAACATTATAATACCATGAGGGGTACAGGGCAGAGGGCAATCAATCCCTAATAACATTCGACCCATATTTGTCGGGTGTAATCCATCGGCATCTTTATCAGGATCAACCGCTTGTAGAATTTCCATACTATCCAGGTGGTCAGGTACAGGGAGTTGTACAAGAATTCCATGGAATTTTTCATTTTTATTCAAATCGTTTATCAAAGATAAAACTAACTCTTGATCAATATCAGCTGGTAACTTTATAGTTTCCGAAATAAGTTTCATAGACTTAAAAGCTTTGGATTTCATATTAACATACACTTTTGATGCAGAGTCATCCCCTATAAGAACCACAGCTAATCCTGGAACAATTCCTTTCTTCACAAGATATTCTATTCGAGGAATTAAGGAGTTTCTTACTTTAGCAGATATTTCTCTGCCATCAATAATCCTGGCACTACTCATTTTGCATAGCTCACACTTCTATGTTCCCTAACTACAACAACTTTTACATGACCGGGGTAATTCAGCTCAGACTCGATTTTTTCCGCTATATTTTCTGCCAAACCATCTGCCCCCAAATCATTTACCATTTCACTTTCTACGATAACTCTTACTTCACGACCCGCCTGAATAGCATAAGTTTTTGAAACGCCGTCAAACGAATTAGCAACTTCCTCTAATTTTTCAAGTCTCTGGATATAACTTTCAAGTGTATCACCTCTGGCTCCTCTTCTGGAACCGCTTATCTGGTCAGCTGCCTGAACAAGCACTGATATAGGATGAGTTGCTTCAACTTCTTCATGATGAGAAGCAATAGCATTAATAACAATTGGATTTTCTTTAAATTTTCTGCCAATGTCTGCACCTATTAATGCATGCGTACCACTAACATTCCTATCAATGGCTTTCCCAATATCATGCAATAATCCAGCTCTCTTTGCAAGTTCACCATTTAATCCCAGTTCTGCTGCCATCAGACCGGATAACCACGCTACTTCAATTGAATGATTTAAAACATTCTGGCCATAAGATGTACGATACCTTAATTTCCCAATTATTTTCATCAGCTCAGGCTTAAAAGGTGGAAGATTCACTTCATCTATTGCTTCTTCAGCGGCACGAATAATAGACTCTTCAACTTCCTTCGTTGACTTTTCCACCATTTCTTCAATTCTTGCTGGATGAATTCTACCATCAAGGACAAGTTTTTCCAGAGCAACTCTGGCAATCTCTCTGCGCACGGGATCGAACCCAGAAAGAACAACAGTTTCCGGTGTATCATCAACGATAATTTCCACGCCGGTCATAGCTTCAAAATGTCTAATATTTCTTCCCTCACGACCTATAATTCTACCCTTCATATTATCATTTGGTAAATTCACAACAGATACTGTAGTCTCGGCGGTATGGTCCGCTGCTGAACGCTGTATAGCTGATATAATTATTTTCTTTGATTCGCGATTTGCCTCTGTTATAGCCTCTTCTTTAATCTCCTTAACTTTCTTTGAAATTCCCTTTTTAGCCTTTTCCAATAGATTTTCCATGAGAATTTCCTCAGCCTCTTTTCTGGAAAGCCCTGCAATGCGTTCCAACCTATCAGTTTGGCGTTCAATAACATTCTGGAGCTCAGTCTCTTTGTGAGCCAGTTGTCCTTTTTGCTTTTTTAGATCATCTTCCTTTCTCTCAATATCATCTAATTTTTTTTCTGCGACCTCCATTTTTCGTTCAAGGTAAAATTCTCTTTTAACAATCTTTTTTTCAAGGTCGTGAATTTCTCTTAATTTTGTCCTTGATTCATCCTCCGCTCGATGCTTAATTCTTAGCGCTTCATCCTTGGCTTCCAGACGTGCCTCACGTCTAATATCTGATGCTTCTTTTTTTGCACTCGAAACAATTTCAGATATGGAAGAATGCGTATGTTTCAATTTCTGAATGTAAAAATAAAGTCCAAGAAAAGCACCTAATCCGGCACCACCCACTCCTATAATAATATAAATCCAGTACATTGTACCACTCCTTTAGTTTAAGATAAAAAACCCTACATTCATAAAAATGTTCCAATAATAAAACTAAGTAGAGTTTTAACTGTTATTTATGAAAGATGGATTATATTTATTCGCCTAATTCTTCATCTATTATGTCAATAAGAAATTTTGCTTTCTCATCGACATTTCGTAAAACATCCTCTTTATCTTTATTACAGCTAAAAAGTTCATCAGTTATATTCATAGAAGCTAATATGGCAACGCGTAAAGGAGACTGAACAGTTGTTAAGGAATTCTCAACTTCTTCCATTTTATCATTTACATGCTTAGCAACACTGGTAATATATGAAGGCTCAGCCTCACCTTTGACTGTATATTTCTGACCATATATTGTTACACGAACTAAATTATTTTTAGATTCTTCCATCTTTCATCTATTTTATATTTTCAAATATCACCTATTAAAAATTTTTAGAAGATCAAAACTCTTCTAAAACTTCCAGCATACTTTCTATCTTTTCTCTTAATTGCTGGCGTTCTTTATCATTTAATCCTGTTTCACCTGTAGTATTTTCTTCCAACTTCTCCACCAATCTTTTATTTTTTGCTCGCAGGTCACTAACAAGCAATAAAAGATTTCTAATTTTTCCCTCTAACAAATTTAAGGACGTTAACTCCATAACATACCTTTATCGTAGTTTTGCACTAAGATCACTTTTAAGAATTTCATGAATTGCTAACATCCTCTCATCAACCTCTTCATCTTTTAAAGTCCTATACGACTCCCGAAATACTAAATTAAATGTAAGACTTTTTAAGCCTTTGTCAACATTTTTTCTATGATATAGATCATAAAATTTTACTTTTCTCAGTAAGTTGCCACCTTTTTCCACAATTTTTTGCTTTACCTCCTCCACTGTAATTCTTTCTGGTATTAATATCGAGATATCCCTTTCAATAGCAGGATAAATGGGTAAAGGCTCATATCTTACATCAAATTTTGCCTGCTCCAATAGTATTGAAGCATCGGCATCTAAAACATAAATAGGTACCTCAATACCAAATTCAATCTGGAGATATTCCTGATTTAGCTGTCCTAAATAACAAAATTCTTTTCCATTAATCTCTGCCCTGAAAAGATGCTTAAAATATTTACTCTCATCCCTTCCAAATTTAAGATAGTTGATGCCGAACTGCTTTGTAATATCCTCTATTACTCCCTTCAACACAAAAACATCACTTTGTCTTGCTTCATAATTCCAGTGTTTATCTTCCAAGGCTCCGGTTGTAAGCAGTGAAAACTTAAGAATTTCCTTAGCATGAGTTTCAGAAGCAGGATCGAAATGTTGAACAAAACCCAGTTCAAAAATTTGCATATCGCTGTTTTTTCTATTTATATTCCGCTTGGCTGTATATATCAAGCCCGGAACTAGAGATGTCCTTAAATAAGCCATATCCAGACTTAGTGGATTCCGAAGCTTCACTGGTTTTACAGATTTAAAAGTAAATTGTGTCTGCTTTTCACTGACAAGAGAATTATTAAAAACCTCGAAGTAACCATAAAAACAAAGAGTTGAACGAAGCTTTTCTATTAAATCATATCTGGAATCTACTTCATACGAAGGTTGAATTTGCAGCTTTTTTGCTGAGGGGACTTTATGCATTCCATAAATCCGAATAACCTCTTCTATATAGTCAACTTCTCTTTCCAGGTCAGGACGCCATGTAGGAGAAATAACTTTAATAATCTCATTATCCATTTTAAGTATCTTGCAACCTAACTTTACAAATTTTTCCTTAATCCAATCCCTTTCAATTTCAATCCCAATTAACTTATTTATACGTTTAAAACGAACATTCACTTCCGCAGGTGAAATATTCTTAGGGTATTTATCAACAATTCCCCTGCATACTTCTCCGCCAGCCAATTCAACAATTAGATCCGTAACTCTATTAATTGCATAAATTACTCCTTCGGGATCAACTCCTCGTTCAAATCTATACGACGCCTCCGTTGACAATCCTAAATATTTCGATCCTTTTCTTATCGTTGCAGGTTCAAAATATGCACTCTCAATAAGTATATCTCTTGTTTCAGTAGCAATTTCAGAATTTACCAATCCCATAATTCCTGCGATAGCAACAGGATGTTTAGCATCACATATCAGCAAAATATCTTCTGAAAGGGTTCTTTTAACGGCATCAATAGTCTCGGCAAACTCCCCATTTTCGGCATTTCGAACAACAATTTTCTTTCCCTCTATCTTCTCATAATCAAATGTATGTAATGGTTGACCTGTTTCCATTAATACAAAATTGGAGGCATCCACTACATTATTAATAGAGCGAATTCCAACACTTTTCAGGTGTTCTACCAGCCATTGAGGCGATGGCCCAATTTTGACACCTTTTATAACTCTCGCCGCATATCGAGGACATTCATCAATACTTTTAATTTCAACATCAATATAATCTTCAACAGCTTCTTCCGATTCTTTAAATCTAATTTTCGGAATTCTTAGTTCTCCGCCAGTCAATATAGAAATTTCTCGTGCAACACCAATGTGAGACGTACAATCAGGGCGGTTTGGAGTGAGATCTACGTCAATACTCGTTCCACTCTCCGATAAATACTCGGCTAATTCCATCCCCAAAGGTGCATTTTCATCTAAAACCATAATACCGGTGTGATCACTGGAAATTCCTAATTCATCTTCGGCACAAATCATCCCCTCAGAACGAACACCTCGTATTCTAACTGGTTTTAATTTCATACCATTAGGCAGAACAGTCCCTAATATTGCGAGAGGTACTTTTTGTCCTTTTGCAACATTCGGAGCACCACAAACTACATCCTGTTCTTTTAATCCAGTCGAAACTTTACAAATAGACAACCTGTCTGCATTTGGATGGGACTGGACATCCAATACCTCAGCAATAATAACTCCATCAATTTTATCAACCGGACTTTTTTGTATTTTAGACTCTAATCCAATATAGGTAAGACGTTCTTCCAATTCTTCAGGAGAATAGGGAATATCAATATATTTTTCCAACCATTTTGTATTAACTATCATATTACCATTGTCTATTGACTATTGTATATTGACCATTGACTATTGACCATTGTCTATTGACTGTTGATCATTGATAATCGATAATTGATTCATTCGCCCTTCAATTTCTAGAATTGTTTCAGAAAACGAATATCGCCGTCAAAAAACAGTCTTATATCATCAATTCCGTACTTTAACATAGCAATCCGGTCAGGTCCCATTCCAAACGCATATCCGGTGTATTTTTCAGGATCAATCCCAACAGATACGAAAACATTGGGATCAACCATCCCACTGCCCAATATTTCCAGCCAGCCAGTATTTTTACATACCCGGCAACCTGAGCCTCCGCAAATAAAACATGAAATATCAACTTCAGCACTCGGTTCAGTGAATGGGAAATAGCTCGGACGAAATCTTAGTTTGACATTCTTACCAAAATAGCGCTTTGCAAATATTTCAAGAGTACCCTTCAACTCGCAAAAAGTAACATTTTCATCTACATACAAACCCTCAATCTGATGAAAAGTACAATAACTGCGAGCGCTAATCGCCTCATTACGATATACCCTACCAGGTGCAAGAATTCTGATTGGCGGTTTTTGTTTCTCCATCGTCCTGATTTGAATTGGAGAAGTATGAGTCCGCAATAATATTGAATCATCAATAAAAAAAGTATCCTGCATTTCTCTCGCCGGATGATTCTCAGGGAAATTCAATGCCTGAAAATTGTAATAGTCAGTTTCCACTTCCGGACCGAATTCTATACCAAATCCCATTTCCCTAAAAATTGAACAGATTTCATTCATTGTTTGAGTAACCGGATGCAAATGTCCTGATTTTTGAGGCTTTCCTGGCAAAGTAAAGTCAAAGAATTCCTCCTTAGCAGCAACACTTGTTGACCTTTGTTTAAGAGTATTGATAGAATCTTCAGCCTCTTTCTTCAATAGATTTAATATCTTGCCATATTTCCGTTTCTCTTCAACACTAAGAGAAGCGAATTCACGGAAAAGTGTAGGTATATAGCCCTTTTTCCCTAAAAATTTAATTCGAATATCTTCGACAGATTGAAAATCTATTTTAACTTGTAAGAGGTCTTTTTTTAATATAGAACGAACCTCTTCGGCACGATCCAAGAGGTTCATATACTTAAGCCTTTGCTATTTTAACTAATTTTGCAAAACCATCAGGGTCTTTAACAGCAATTTCTGCAAGTATTTTACGGTCAAGGTTAACACCATTTCCCTTTAGGCCATGAATAAACTTGCTGTATGAAAGACCATGCTGACGAACACCTGCATTTATTCTGGCTATCCAAAGTGCTCTGAAAGTCCTTTTTTTAGTACGTCTATCTCTATACGCATATTGTAAAGCCTTTTCGACGGCATCTTTTGCATTAACATAAAGTTTACTTCGGGCACCTCTATACCCTTTAGCCATCTTTAGGATTTTTCTATGTTTTCTATGATGTGCTACTGAACTATTTGCTCTTGGCATTATTTTGCTCCTACGTTAAAATCATTCGCTTTACACGTTTCTCATCACTTGCAGCAACTAATCCAGATTGACCTAAATTCCTCTTCCTCTTGGGTGATTTTTTAGTAAGAATATGAGAGAAATTAGCCTTGTTTCTCTTAACCTTACCAGTTCCGGTCAATTTAAATCTTTTTGCTGCAGATCTTCTGGTTTTCATCTTTGGCATAATAACCTATCTCCTATTTTGAAGTAAGAAATGATATAATAGTTCGTCCCTCATTCATTGGGGCTTTATCAACTTCAGCTACGTCAGAAAGTTCCTCAGTCACTCTTTCGACTAACTTAAACCCATCTTCTTTATGAGCTAATTCTCTCCCCCGGAACATAAGTGTAATTTTGACTTTATAGCCGCTAGTTAAAAACTCTTTGGCTCTATTGATTTTCATAATCAGATCATGCTCACCAATTCGCGGCCGAAATCGAAGTTCCTTTATTTTTATAACATGCTGTTTCTTTTTACTTTCACGATCTTTCATCTGTTGCTGATATTTATATTTACTAAAATCCATTATTTTGCAAACCGGAGGATCAGCCTTCGGAGCAATTTCAACAAGATCAAGACCGTGCTCTTCGGCTGTCTTTAGAGCATCACTTGAAGAAACAATACCAATCTGTTTCCCATTTTCATCAATCAATCTTACAGATCGATATGTAATTCTTTCATTAATGCGTAATCTCTTTTCTATAATTAAATCTCCCCTTTTATTCTTATCTCTTCAGTAATGAGTTTTACTGCATCTTTCCAATTAAAAACTCCTTTATCACCAACTTTCCTCCTACGAACCGAAACAGTTTTATTCTCAGATTCACGCTCTCCTAAAATGAACATATATGGGATTTTCTGCAACTCCGCTTCACGAATTTTTGCGCCAATCGTATCACTCTTATTATTCAATTCTGCCCTGATACCTTTTGAAATAAGAGTATTATAAAAATCTTCCGCAACCTCATTCTGATTAATAGTAATTGGAATTACGGATGCCTGAACCGGAGCTAACCAAACAGGAAAATCTCCTACAGTATGTTCAATTAAAACTCCAACAAATCTTTCAAGTGATCCCATTATCGCTCTATGAATCATATATGGACGCCGTTTTGATCCATCACTGGCAATATATTCCATCTTAAATCGTTCAGGCAGATTAAAATCAAATTGTATCGTAGTGCACTGCCATGACCTATTTAACGCATCACGGATTTTCATGTCAATTTTCGGACCATAAAAAACACCTCCACCCTCATCAATAGAATATTCAATCCTAAGCTTTTCTAAGGCAGATTTTAAGGAATTTGTAGCCTCTTCCCACATTTCAAGCTCACCGACATATTTCTCTTTAGGCCGGGTTGAAACATAAACATCAAATTCCGAAAAACCAAAAGAACTAATAAAATCAAAAGAAAACTGAACTAATTTTTCTATCTCTGAGTTAAGCTGCTGAGGAGAACAAATAATGTGCGCGTCATCCTGGGTAAAACCTCTGACTCGCATTAATCCATGCAACACACCGGATAATTCATAGCGGTAAACAGTTCCAAGTTCTGCATATCGGATTGGCAAATTTTTATAACTTCGAGTCTTTGATTTATATATCATAATGTGGAAAGGGCAGTTCATAGGTTTAATAAAGTACTCGTCACCTTCAACTTTCATTGAGTTAAACATTGACTCTCGGTAAAATCCTAAATGTCCGCTTGTTTCCCACAATTGCGATTTTCCAATATGGGGAGTCTGGACAAGCTGATATCCTCTTTTTAAATGCTCTTTGATCCAATACTCTTTAATTACTTGAAGTAATGTAGTACCCTTTGGATACCAAAGCACAAGACCGGGTCCCACCTGCTCATTTATCTCAAAAAGTTCTAAACTTTTCCCGATTTTTCTATGATCACGTCTTTTTGCTTCTTCTAAAAAATTGAGATATTTCTTCAATTCCTTTTTAGAAGGAAAAGAAGTTCCATAGATGCGTGTAAGCATTTTATTCTTAGAATCGCCACGCCAGTAAGCTCCCGCAACATTCAAGAGCTTAAATGCCTTTATCTTGCCTGTTGATGGAATATGCGGTCCCCTGCAGAGATCAACAAAATCATCTTGAGAATAAACCGATAGAGTTTCCCCTTCTTCAATGTCTTTAATTATCTCGACTTTATAATCTTCACCAAGGTCTGAAAATAATTTTATTACCTCATTACGCTTTAATTCTTCCCTAACAATTGGATAATCTGCCTTTATTATTTCATTCATCCGTTCTTGAATTCCCTTTAGGTCTGCATCTGTCAAAGGAGGTTCTATATCAAAATCATAATAAAACCTGTCTTCTATCGCCGGACCTATTGTAACCTTTGCATCAGGATATAACTGTTTTACTGCCTGAGCCATTACATGGGAAGTGGAATGTAATAAAATTTCACGCGATTCAGGTGAATTATAGGTAAGTATTTCTACAGTAGAATCTTCTGTAATTGTAGCGGATAAGTCAACTATTTTACCATTGACCTTTGCGGCAAGAGCATGATTACTTAGACCTTCACTAATTAATTTTGCGACATCTCCGGCAGACGCACCTTGCTTTAATCCCAAAGTATCGCCGTCTGGCAGTGTTATTGTAATTTTCTGTATAGGGTCCAAAATCTATATCCTTTTTAGTCTCTTTTAACAACTCAACCTCTATAAAGTCGTACAAATTCACTTGAAGAAATAAAATAAATCCTTCAAATGTGTGGGCGATACTGGACTTGAACCAGTGACTCCTTGCATGTCAAGCAAGTACTCTAACCACCTGAGCTAATCGCCCTCATTAATTATAAACAGTTCAAAAATCGGCACTTAATTTAAATAACCATCAGAATACAGGCAAAGGAAAAACTTCAGCGAAAATTTCTCAAAAAAATGTAACTATTACCCCTCTTTTACTTGTATATTAATAATTTTTTTTATGTGCTGATCTCTCTGTATTAAATTTTTAATTTCCATCTAATTCCTACCATCGCTCTTTCCAGCGTATTAAAATTAATGAATCACCAAGAGCTTCACCTATTGGAACAATCTCCATTGATCCTTTATTAAATTGCAGTATTAGATCAGATTCATCCAACCTCTTATTCGGATTGCTCCCTACTTTAGAACTCACTGGACTTCTATCCTTATACAAGATTGCACAATTCGCACCCTTCACAATGAAATCACCAACGTCAAAAGCATATTTATTCAAATAGACCTGTTCACCATCCATAGTAATATAATTTCCTGATGACAAAAGTGCCATTTTGCTGTAATAATCAGTAATCTCAAAAAAATTAATTTCCGGTACTGGAATCTTGTTAAGGTACTTAATTAATGGTTTCCCTGCCAATTCTGCGGCTCGAACAATAAAAGTCTGTAAATTCCCACCTATCCACTCTACAGTTTGATGCTCTTCCCAACAATTGTTCCAGCTGCCGGTGTTTTCGATATAGGGTATATTCCTAAATGCAAGTAAATAGTCCACAAAACGATTACCACTTCTACCCTTTACTATCAATCTAAAAACCTCTTTGGACAATCCGCCATAATCACCCGAAATAACTATATAGCGGCTTTCTACACCGGGAGTAGAAACAAACTGACCTTGAAATGCTATCTCTGCTTTAAAACACATAGTACCAGGGAAAAAATCATCAACATTTTTTAACGACTTCAGGGAAACAGACCAGCGGTCATTCCATTCGGGAATCGGTACTTCACAATATTTCACTCTTGCCCATGGTAACAGATTATCAAAATTATTAACATAAACCGTGTCGAGTTTTTCAGGTCCAATTCTATACCATCTTATCAAAGGATCAGAATATCCAAAAAATCTCCACGTTTTTATTTTATTATAAGGTAAAGTATCACCTGCAATAGATATTGAATTTATCCGGGAAATATATATTGATGAGAAAAGATCCTCAACTCGTGCTTCAAGAACAAGATATAACCGTACCACATCACCTAATTCCAGTATCTGAGACCCATCCGTTGCAACTTTTTCATTATTTACCTGACTAACTATGTGAGCATTTCGGAAATTGAGCTGGGCAGAAATATTAAATGAAGAAATAAGAATAAATACAAGAGATCTGACTAAATATCTATTAATTAATCTATTGTTGAAGAAAATATACATAAACTAATATAATATGAAATCATAATTTTTAATAGAAAAATTAAATTTGGTTTGTTGACAAGATTGGGTTTATTAAATTTGATATTGAAATTGACCCTTTAGCAAGTGAGTTGTGGTTTGTTGACAAGATTGGGTTTATTAAATTTATGATAAAGTCGATATGTTTGCTGAATGAGTTGTGGTTTGTTGACAAGATTGGGTTTATTAAATTCCAATTCTGCACATCTAATATATAACCATCGTTGTGGTTTGTTGACAAGATTGGGTTTATTAAATTTCCCTCGCGTCGCAATACCACTCATTCTTAGTTGTGGTTTGTTGACAAGATTGGGTTTATTAAATTCTTGCCATATCATTTTCATGTCTGCCATTAGTTGTGGTTTGTTGACAAGATTGGGTTTATTAAATTAGTTGTTGTGAAAGTACTAATATTTTCAGGCAGTTAATGCAAAACGACAGGGTAAAAAATGCCCTGTTTTTGTTAGTAAGGATAGAAATATTTCTAAATTTTTCACTATACTTCATTACTTTATCAAAACATTTCCAACTGTTGTGGTTCCAAAGGTGGAGGTACGGATCTCTTACCTATATATGTTTCGATTAGTTCAAACTGTTTATCAGTAATTCTCAAAATACTAACTTGTCCTTTGGGAGGAAGAAATGTTTCCACTCTTTTTGCATGGATCTCCGCATTTTCACGGCTGGCACAGTGTCGAAGATAAACAGAATATTGCATCATAGAAAAACCATCCTTCATAAGTTTTTTTCGAAAAACCGTATATGCTTTTATATCTTTTTTTGTACTAGTAGGTAAATCAAAAAATACCATTAACCACATAATACGGTATGGATTTAGCAACATAGTTTAGGATAAATGATCTTTTTAAAATCACCTCTGAAGCAGCGTTGTAGCGATGCCGTTGTTCTTGATGCGGCAAGCATTAACGGTGTTTTCTCTTCTCTTATTTTCACCCCTATCGTAGGGATAGACAGTAGTTTACGTTTAATATCTGGAGTAAGGCGGGTCAGATCATATTCTTCGCAATTTAAATTCCATACTATTTTATCAACAAATGGTCGATATGGTTCCATAACATCATCGGCAAGCGGAAAAGCATTATAGCGATTGTGATGATGGATACCAATCATCGGAAGCATACCTGAGCTAACAAGTGCGCGGGCAATTACAGCACGTAGAATTGCATATCCGTAATTAAGCAGGTTATTTGGCGGTTTTCCCTCACGGTTTCTATGGAATTGTATTGGATCAAAAAGAATTTTCCAATAATATTTCGATGCGACAGCCTCACGATTCGTATTATCGTCAGATTGCACTTTCGGAATTAACTTATTTAAATATTCATTAGGCAAATCCAGTTGTTTTAAAAGAGCAGCTTGATTTCGTATCTTTGCCTTTACCGTTTGTCTCCAGATTTGCTTTTTCAATGGCTGGCTTACTTCGATTTGATGACGAAAACGCTCACACTGTTCCGAGTTCCCTGAAAGAGGAAGAAACATACCGACAGGCATGTGTACATCATTAGTCGTAATAACACTTACATTATTTTTTAATAATTGCTCCAATGCCCCATGTGAAATACTTACGCCAAAATGGTCAATAATGATATATCCAATATCTTCAATAGGTACAGACGATTTTACTTCACCATCATAGATAATACACAATTGATTCATTTTAACATGCAATTTTGCAGGATTTGCGAAATAGAGTGTTCTTTTAATCATCTGCCATCCTAATTTTTCCTAAAGGACTTATTTTGATTTTTACTCCTTTTAATGTATTTGGGACAAAAGAACAAATACCAGGTTCATTTCCCTCCTCATCTTTTCTAACTGCCACCTTATGATGTCTAAAAGTAATCTGTGTTGATTCCGATATTTTTTGCACTCTGTAAAGTTTTTTACTTAGTTCCTGAGAAGATGTTTGATCATTCCAATTAATATTTTTATAATTTAAATCAATTAAAACCAATTCATTAATTGCCAGAGACATTATAAATTTGTAGCCTTTTCCCAGCGGATTCTTATCTACTATTGGTAATCCCTCTTTTTTTCGTTTAACGGCGTCAAATAATGTTACAACTCTACCATCTCGTTTTCCGGTAGTTTCATTCTCAAATATTTCAATATGATGATTTTTCCCAGGTTCAACATATAAATTACGGTCTGGATAAAGTCTTATCATATTTCCTGAAGTTATTGCTACTCTTACAGACTTTATTGAAACGCTGCTGTTTTGCATAGTTAGTGTTTCTGTAAACGCATCTTTTGGAATTGAATATTTTTTGTTTGTATCCAAACCCATTGATCTTAGCCGTTTTAAGACTGTTTTACGAACAACCGGATCAACAATATTTTTTATCATATTGGGAGTCAGTGATTTAAGAGGTTTGCGTACAACATATGTTTCCTTACCATTACGCAGTCTAATTTTGCCATAAAATGTATCCTTGTGCAACTTGCCACGCACACGTTTATTCACTCTGTGTGAAACAAGAATATTATTTATTGAACTTCCAGCATATTTTCTAAAGTTCTCCCATGGTACGGGAAATTTTTCATGAGTAGCTTCATACCCAAACTTACTGTAAGTACTAAGTTTTTTCAAAAATCCAGGGGTAATATTCGCTATTACAAGTGCGTCAACTGCATGATGTCTATGGTCATCACGGTTTTTTATATTTATATCGCCCGATAAAATTTTATCTAATCCCCATAAATGTCTCAGTTGGAATGTAGCAGAACCTTTAGCAACCTGTACTTTTTCACAAATATATTTTAAGTACTTATGTACTTCTCCTGCGATATATGCCGAATCGGTAAATTGATGATGGAAAAAATCATCATCTATCTCTTCAGCTGCGTCTTCGATAGTAAATTTCTTTAACTTCCACGGCATATTTTTCTTTACCCTTTGTTTTATTTCATCCCAACGCTCCGAATCGCCTGAAAATGCTTCAAAAGGGGTTTTATTACCTTTTTCAAGATTAAGCTCTTTTAAACTTAATGTTTTATTTGCCATAGAATTATCAAGGCTTCTACTGTATGGAATAATATGTTCAATTTCAAAATCGCCGTTGTACAATCCAGCTAGTGAAATTTGTTTTCCGGTGTAGGGACATATCTTGTTACATTCTTCCCACAACAAATATTTTTGTATATCTTCACGTGATGGGTTTAGAAAGCCAAGCTCCTCTTTTAATCTTGCACGAATCTCATTGGCTTTTTTCTCACGTCTACGATTATCTAAGAGTATATTCTCTCGCTTTTCTTTAGGAAGTTTCAATTCACGTAAAAGCTCTACGCGGATAACATTCGGCTTTCCATACTTTTCAATGATTTCATTCATTACTTTTCTTAATTCATATAAAGCCTGTTGTACGATAGGGTTTCTGATGTTTTCCGGTTCTGGCAATTTCTCCATATTACCCCTGTTCTTAAAAGTTTGACTATGATGATATCCAGCTTCAAGAGCTGCCTTGTCGTAAGCCATTCCCTCTTCAAAAAACGGAATAATATTTTTCATAGCCTTGGAACTCAATCTAGCATATCCATTTTCTAATGATACTTTCATCAATTTTTCAACGGAATTGCTATCTAATCCCCACTTTTCAGAAGCATACTTTTTTAGCCATTCATCATCATTAGAAAAATGTAACGTATGCCAAATTTCGTGCTTTTTTTCAGGAGAAAATGAAAACCAGCATTTTTTCCCAAAAGCCTTTGCAAATTCATATCCGGTCCTATTTCCAAGTAACTTTTTCTGTTGTTCAAGATTGAAATAACTGTCGGGAGGTAACTTTAAAATTTTCTTTATTCTACTAAATTTAAGTTCTGACCTCTCATTTAACTCATTAGTAAGAAGAAATCGTTCATCGTCGGTTAATTTTTCACCAAATCGATTGTCTGTTGTTATTGTAAGCCGCGAAACCTGTTCAAGAATTCTATAATACTGGAAAACAGGAGAACTTTTTGGTGCACATCTTTTTTTAGGTTCAAAAGTACAATATCCTATGGTATGCTTCTGTGATTTTAATTTACGCTGAAAGAAAATCGCATCGTAAATACAATTTTTAGCATCATCTGTTAAAATTTCTGGATAAAACTGTCTCTGCTTTTCCCAAAGTATATTAAACTCATCAGAATACATAGACCGTAAAGTATAGCGATTTCTACGTCGTTTTTCTTTTGGGTCTAAATATGCGAGATATTCGCCAAGAGTTCTATAACTTTCTTCAGAGATTGCTTTAGCCGTTTCAGTAATTCCGGCGATTTCACCTTTTCCATCATAGATTTTTCCTTTTTCTTTAGTAGCAGTTTTCCGGTTTGATTTAAATCCCCGTCTCTGATTTATGTGAAACAAAGCCCTTCCAATTTCCAACAGTGTCAGTTTTTCATCAAGTCCTTTTTCCCGAATTTCATAAGGATCAATCTTATAAAAATTTGCCTCTTCATCTTTTTCTTTCGGATACATTTGTAGTTTGATCAGACTTACTATCAAATCATCTCTCCGACTGCGATAGCGAGCATTCTGTCTTCTAATTCCTCTTGCTATTCTTCTATCAGCATTTTTTGATTCTTCACTCCCACTAGTTGTTCTATTCACGCCTTCTTGGAAAATTCTAACTCCAGTATCAACGATTTTACTTTTCTCATCGTCTATTAGTGCCCATCCGATTGAATTAGTGCCAATATCTAAACCTAATACTTTAGCCATTTGACCTCCTTAATAATATTTTACTTGCATAAGATATTAAAATTTTTAACTTAAAACAAGACTTTAACCCAGTCTTGTCTGCGAACTTATCACAATAAGGATTTAGTCCGCAGGTTCAACCTTCCCCCGGCTTCTGTCGGGGGACTTTTTTATTTATCAAAATACTCAACATTTCCTGAAACAACAAAATTCTCATACCTAAATTCAAAATGGTTTATTAACTTAGAAACGTGAAGATGAATAATAAACCAACATCAATTCAAAATCAAATTAAACCAAAGGAGATGTGAGTTATGTGTAATGCTAAATTTTCATTACCCGAACCTGTAAACGAACCTATCCTTGGCTACAAACCAGGAAGCGCAGAACGAAAAGAACTCCAGGAAATGCTGGATAAACTTTCCAGTGAGAACATTGAAATTCCTGTTATCATTGGAGGAAAAGAAGTTAAGACCGGCAATCTTGGAAAATGTGTTATGCCGCACAATCATCAGCACGTTTTAGCAACCTATCATAAAGCAGGTCCAAAAGAGATTGAAGCAGCTGTTGAAGCTTCTCAAGAAGCATGGAAAACCTGGTCGGTAATGCCATGGTCTGTGCGAGCCAGCATTTTTAAAAAAATGGCAGCATTACTTTCTTGCCCCTTTCGTGCTACTCTAAACGCTGCTACAATGCTAAACCAGAGCAAGAACGCTTTTCAGGCTGAAATCGACTCAGCTTGTGAACTCATAGACTTCTGGAACTTCAACTCTAAGTATATGGAAATGATTTACGAGCAGCAGCCTTTCTCTTCAAAAGGGATATGGAATCGCGTTGAACAGCGTGCTCTCGAAGGCTTCGTCTTCGCAGTAACACCATTCAATTTCACTTCAATTGCAGGGAATCTGCCAACCTCACCTGCATTAATGGGCAATACCGTTCTCTGGAAGCCAGCCTCATCTGCTGTTTTTTCCGCTTACTATTTAATGAAACTATTCAAAGAAGCAGGATTACCTGACGGTGTGATCAATTTCGTCCCCGGTTCAGGTGCTAATGTCGGACCCAACGTTCTAAAACATCCGAAATTAGCAGGTGTGCACTTTACCGGAAGTACTGCAGTATTCCAAAGCATGTGGCGAGTAATTGGTGAGAATATCTCATCTTATCATACATATCCGAGAATTGTAGGCGAAACTGGCGGAAAAGATTTTATATTTGTCCACAATAGTGCAGATATAGACGAACTGAATACTGCAATTATCAGGGGAGCATTTGAGTACCAGGGACAAAAATGCTCAGCAGCATCACGAGCTTATATTCCTGCCTCAATTTGGAAGGATTTAAAAGAAAAATTGATTGAAACAATAAAAACAATAAAAATTGGTGATGTCAAAGACTTCTCCAATTTTATGAATGCTGTCATAGATAGAGCATCTTACGACGAAATTATCTCGTATATCGAATTTGTAAAAAAATCAAATGATGCCAAAATTATTATCGGCGGCGGATACGATGATTCTAAAGGTTATTTCATTGAACCCACTGTTATTGTTGCAAAGGATCCGCATTTTAAAACGATGGAAGAAGAAATCTTTGGTCCTGTTATCACACTTTATATTTATGATGATAATAAATATGAAGAAACTCTAAACCTTTGCAACACAACCTCTCTTTATGCTCTAACTGGTGCGATCTTCGCCCGAAACCGTGAGGCTATTCTTCTTGCTTCTAAAATCTTACTTAACGCAGCAGGTAATTTCTATATAAACGACAAACCAACCGGCGCTGTTGTTGGACAACAGCCATTTGGTGGAAGCCGTGCTTCGGGTACAAATGACAAAGCTGGCAGCATGATCAATCTGCTTAGATGGGTATCTCCAAGAACTACAAAAGAGACTTTTGTGCCGCCAAAAGATTACCGTTACCCGTTTATGGAGAAAGATTAAAGATAACATATAAACTAAAAGCCTCACTTTCTACGGGGCCTTTAACTTTTCTTCAAACTTAAACTATATTTTAAACGCATATTGATATCACAAAACGGAATAGTATTATTAATAGGGTTAATAGCCGGGGTTATGTCCGGCATGTTCGGAATTGGTGGCGGTGTAATTATCGTACCGGCATTAATTATATTTGCAGGATTTCCTCAGACTTTAGCAAATGGCACTTCATTGGCAGCTCTTTTATTACCAGTCGCAATATTTGCTGTACTGGCGTATTACAGAGCAAAATTAATCGACATTAAAGTATCAGCTTTGATCGCTCTTGGATTAGTTACCGGCGTTTTTGGTGGTGCGAAGATTGCGTTAAATCTACCTGCAAAAACACTCATGCAATTATACAGTCTGTTTTTACTATATGCGAGTTGGAGATTCATCGAACCCGTTGAATTATGGCAATCGATTTTAAAAAAAGAAAAAAATTATTCTTCAAACACTGACCCAAAATCAATAAAAAAACCAAATTCCAATAGTTTCTTAATTCTATTGCTCGGAATAATTGCAGGCCTGTTTTCGGGACTCTTTGGTATTGGCGGTGGTGTAATAATCGTGCCGGTCTTGAGTACATTTTTTCATTATAATCATAAAATAGCAATCGGCACTTCACTTGGAGCATTACTCTTACCAGTTGGATTACCCGGGGTAATATGTTATGGTCTGGCAGGACAATTTGATGTTTTATTGGCTGCTCCAGTAGCACTTGGTTTATTAGTTGGTGCAATTTTCGGTGCTAATATTACTATCAGATTACCCTCAATGATTATTAGGAAATTATATGGATTATTTCTATTATTGATAGCACTAAATTCCATCTTCCTGGGATGGATTTGATTCTACTAAACTGATAAAAGAATCAAATATTCACTCTACTCTTGCCAAAATCATCTCCATCCCAACGACATCTCTTTGAGATGAGACACTCCTGATTGTGGAACATTAATAAAATGCGAAGATATAAAAGTTTAGTTTTTATAGAAAATCCGATAGAAAAAATGCTAAAGGAATACTTTTTACTAAATAGTTACCTTACTACATCTGTAAGGTTTTGTAGATTATTTTACCACAAAATAGATTATTTTTATAAACCTGACAGGTGTAATCAGGAATTTATATCTTGACATTACTAAGGGGGGTTTATTAACATAACCTTTAGGGGGTGTGTCGAAGACATCCCTCTGGGAAGAAGAAGTAAAATGGATTTTTGTATTATTCTAAGTTCAGTCGCCAGATCAGGCGATTCGTATGAACGGGTCTCCGAGAATGAAAAATCTATTATATTACACCCCCTAAATATCTAAAGTAAAATCATAAGAAATAGTAAAAAGTCAATTATGCCCAAATTAATTTTTATAGAAAGTCTGATAAGTTACTCGTCATAAACAAATATAAGATACTTATTGGAATTAAAAAGCCT
>CAYTUQ010000033.1:0-40353 GCA_964441235.1 uncultured bacterium
ATGGCATAGGGCGCCATCATCAGTTCAAAGGCGTAAAAGTCGGCAAGAATGTGTTTGCTTATCCAGTGATGTAAACCGCCTTCGCCGTATTTTTTCTTAAATTCATCGGCTGCCAAACGAATTGCTTCGGCAGGAAAGGTCAATGTGCCGCCTGCCGGATCGAGCAGTTTAACCTCTTCGCTGGCAAGACCGTCTGCCAGACCAAAATGGGATTTTAATATGGAGTGAATGGAACGGACAATATAACCGACAACGGCTTCAGGTGTGTAATAGACGCCGCGCCGTTCACGGATTTCAGGATCATAAGTTGCCAGAAACGTCTCATAAAAATGAATTATAGGGTCTCTGCCTTTTCCTGTTCGGTGATATTCATGAAGTATTTTATTGACATCGGTAACATGTAATATTTCGGCAATATCTTCGACAATAATTTGTAATGATTTGGGCGGATCTTCTAAAGAGATAAACCGGAATACATCACGAAGGATGCCGATAGTATGTGGAATATAATCAAAAGCCAGTCTGCGGTTAAATTCATCACGACCTTTTGGGATTCTCGTCCGTGCAGCGAAAAGTCCATAAGTAATCGTTTGAGCGTAAAGGTCTGCGAATTGTTTTTCAGTCAACGTTCCAATCAAATATTTTTTAAAGGCTTCGTAAAAACCAAGAATCTGGTTATGGCCCCTGTCTGCATCCGTAGGACAGGCAGGCATTTCAACAGCAATGACTTCATCGCGCAGAAAGTGAGTGCGCTTAGCTAATTCAACAGCCAACAAACGAGCAGAGCTAACCTTTGGAAGAGAGAAAGAAAAGAATATTTCAAATAATTTTATAAACTGATCAATTTTTTCAACAGGCGGCGCAATTTGTAATCTTTTCGCAACAATAGGACGCCCTACAATCGTTTGGGCAATACGCTCACCTTCACGGTATAAACGAAATTCGTAAAAATTAGTCAAAATGACATTTGGAAATGTCGAGAGATAACGTTTCAATTGTTCCGTATCTTCGATATAATCAAGATTTGTAACGGAAGGGTCTTTGGCTTCAATGTAACCGGTTATATGATTTTCTCCGTCCCAAATACGAAAATCGGGATTTCCTGCTTCGGTCTTTTTGGGAAGGATAGTTACATCTACATTTTTTATTTTTTGAATTTCTGCATACTGTTTAATTAAATCATCAAGATGCTTGTAATAACTTTCTTCACGTGCATCGCCGCGCTGGGCAGTGTGTGTGAGATTTTTTAGATATTGTTCTAATAGTTCTTTCACTTATCAGATTCCTTGATGATGAATTTACGAATTTTTAGATCATTATTTTATACCAAATAATGGGCAACCGCTCAGCCACACCGAAAGGAAAATAACCTTCTTTTTTTTTCTTCTCAAATCTTTTAAAAACTACTCAAATTTCAAATTCATCGAACAGCTCAAGCCGTTATCTCCACGCAGAGACTGTGTGAAAACCTGAGAACTATGTGAAAATGTAATTCTAAGGCGAAACAAAGAATATCTTTCATAGAGGAGAAAAGATACTTCATTATACTAAGTCTCATTCAGAATGATAATTCTTTGAGAGTTTTCACACAGTCTCCGCAATGGTTAGGTTTTAAATTATAAATATTAAAAGTTTCACTGTAATGAACCATAAAATAAAAAATATCATGATAGGCATAAAAGAAAGTATTGCAAAATATATCGATACAAATATTTCAATAATCAAAACAACCAGAAATGCTAATGGGAGGATTATTTTAGGTAGCGACTTTTTGTGTAAATGTGAATCAGATTCTAGTAGCCTGTTTGCGAGGAATCTTTCTAGTCTATTATGGTACCTATTGACAATATTTTCGATATACTTAGTAGAAAAAATTGTTACTTTATTCTGAATAGGAATAATTATAGTTTTTCTTGGAATTAGCAGTGGAATATTATCTAAAATATCTTCATTAATTCGTTTAAATAAAACACCCAGTTTATAACCAATATTTTCAGTTATATCATCAACCTTTTTCCTTTGGTTATCTGTAGGCATTTTACCACTAATAGAAGGAGTTAAAAATTTGATAAAAATTGAACCGAAAACTAGTAAAAAAGGTGAAATGATAAAGTATATTGTTAATAATAAACTTGGGATAATCGAATAAAAGAAGACTATAAAATAAATTGCAAAAGGAATCCATATTACCGATTTATTCAAAATATTTTCCAATTATTAGTTAATCTTAAATGATTTCTATACTGTAATTTTTTTCAAAAATATGTACTGATTTTATTAATTTACCAAAAATATCATTTTGAAATCTTTCAATAAATTTGAGATCATTCTCAACTGTTTCTAAAATTAATATCCACTTTTTATATTTTTTAAACATTTTATAATATTCATCATACGGCCAATAATACACTCTTTCAGTTCTAATTTTTAAAGGCCAATATGGTCCTTTTCTGGTTATCTTATCATATACTTCAGGTATTTTCCATGAATGAGTAATCATATTCCTAATATTTATAATCCCATTTAAGTTTGAATCTCTTTTATAGATTTTGTATTCATCATAATCTTTTAATTGTCCCCAGTCAATCCAATGCCTCACTTGATGACCATATTTATTTGTCTCTGTTGCACTATTTGAGTCATTCAATATATATATTAAGTGAGCAAGATTATCAAGTAAACATCCTATATGAAAATAAAAATCTTTTAGTTCTTTTTTATAAATTAATGGGGCAGTACGAATATAGCTTTTAACATTATCTAAAGCTAACTTACAGCATCCTAGAGATGTTATGACTTCATAATGTGATTTTGCTAACTCTCGATAAGATTCTTTTACATCTTCAGAAATTATTTGGTCACTTACTAGATTTTCAACATTATTACCTACGTGTATTGTAAATCTAAATTTCACCCAATTTTCAATATTCAATTGTAATTTATCACGAACAAATAGCTCATTTACTTCAAGGTCCTGCTTATATACATCAAAATCTTTAGGAATATCTATACTCATCGATTTACAAACCTAACATTGTCAATAGATGGTCTACAACCCGTAGGGAAAACTTTGCATGATATCACCTTTTTATAGATGGAAAATTACTCAATCTATTGTAGCATTTTTCAACAAAAAGTGGAAAATATCATGTCGTTTTTCCATCTCTAACATACATATCATCACGACAAGGAAATTAGGTTAGAATTAAACTGCAATCAAGTGAAAATTTAATAATAACGATAACAATTATATTTTTTCTATAAACAACCTGACTAAGGGCAAACTTTGTCCCGATATTCATCGGGATTATCTATTAGTACTTCACGATATCTACTTGAATATTTCACATTATCCGAAAAAATCCCGAAACTTCGGGATTAGTCATCATTACACAAATTAATTATTTAAGCCTTCTTATAAAGTCACATATCTCAATTTTGTGAACACTGATTTTACACGTCCCGTAAATTCAGAACCTAAAAATGGTGTATTATGAGATTTAGAATATATATCCTTTTTACTAAAGACCCACCATTCGTCAGGATCGAAAATGGTAAAATTCGCTTCTTCACCCTCTTTAATTTCCGGCAGTTTGAGATTCATTACTTTAGCAGGGTTAATAGTCATCTTTTTCACCAACTCCATTAAAGTTAAATGTCCTTGATGAACGAGATTTGTCATCGCCAAACCGAAGGCACTTTCCAATCCGATCATACCGGATGAAGCCAAATCCAAAGAAGTCTCTTTAGTTTCGTAAGTATGCGGTGCATGGTCAGTTGCGATTACATCAATCGTCCCGTCTTTAAGCCCTTCTATTAATGCCAATCTATCTTTCTCAGTCCGCAGGGGTGGAGAAACTTTCCCATTAGCATCAAAAGAACGCATAAACTCATCTGTCAGTGAAAAATGATGCGGCGTTACTTCTGCTGTTACTCTAACCCCATCAGCTTTTGCCTTTCGAACCAGATCAACGGAACCGGCAGTAGTAACATGAGGAATATGGATTCTGGCTTTTGTAAAGCGAGCCAGGGAAAGATCACGATATATCATTACTTCTTCGGCGAGAGAGGGATTTCCGCTTATACCCAATTGCGTAGAAACGATTCCCTCATTCATCAAGCCATTAGCTTTTAAAGCAAAATCCTCAGCATGGTTGATTATAGGTTTATCTACAATACATGAGTATTCAAGGGCATAACGCATGATTTGAGAATTCTCCAGAGGAGTACCATCATCGGAAAAAGCAACTGCCCCGGATTCTGAGAGTTCAACCATTTCTGTAAGTTCTTTTCCCTTTCTACCTTTAGTTATAGCGGCAATAGGATAAACATTGACCAACTGACTCTCTGCCTTCCGGTAAATAAAACGTACACTTTCCTGAGTATCAATCGCAGGGTCTGTATTCGGCATACAACAGACCTGTGTAAAACCACCGGCTAATGCAGACCGGCATCCGGTTTCAATTGTCTCTTTATATTCATATCCCGGCTCTCGAAAATGTACATGAATATCAATAAAACCCGGAGAAATCATTAAACCTTTAAGATCTATCACTTCATTAATTCCATCAACAGGAATATTTTTACCGATTTTTTTAATCTTACCTTTTTCAACAAGAATATCTGCATCGTATATAGAATCTTTAAATGGGTCCGCTACTTTTGCATTAGTAAACAGAGCCTTATTATTAATCTCTTTTATCTGCATTTTCTGCTCCTACTCTTTTTATTTTCCACCGGCTAACAAGTAAAGAATAGCCATACGAATTGCCACACCATTGAGAACCTGATGAAGGATAATTGAATGTTCACTATCTGCAATTTCGGAATCGATTTCCACCTGCCTGTTAATAGGTCCGGGATGCATAATTGTAATTTGCTTCTTTAATTTATCAAGCCTTTCACGCGTTAAACCATAAAGATTTCTATATTCACGAAGCGAGGGAAATTGCCCAATATCCTGCCTCTCCTTTTGAATACGTAAAACATTCACAGTATCAGCAAATGCAAGTGCCTCATCAAGATTATAAGTAACATCAACTCCAAGTGATTCAACACCATAAGGAATGAAAGTTGGAGGACCACATAACATTATATTTGCGCCCATAGTTTTAAGTCCGTAGATATTGGAAAGAGCAACTCTACTATGGCGGATATCCCCGATAATAGCTACATTTAGACCTTCCAGTTCTCCAACTTTCTCCTTTAGAGACATCATATCAAGTAGTGCTTGAGTCGGGTGCTCATGAGTTCCATCACCGGCATTTATAATCACAGCATCAACAAATTGCGATAAAAGTTTCACCGAACCAGGAGCTGGATGTCTCATAACTACAACATCCATCTTCATTGCAAATAGATTTTGAATTGTATCCTTGAGACTCTCTCCTTTACTCAGGCTACTACTGGAAGCAGAAAAATTCACAGTATCGGCAGAAAGCCTTTTTTCTGCCAGTTCAAAAGAAATACGTGTTCTTGTAGAAGGTTCAAAAAAAAGGTTCACAATAGTCTTCCCTTGAAGTGTTGGTACTTTTTTTACAGGTCTTTCGAGAACTTCCCTGAAAGAAAATGCCGTATCCAGTATTGCTGTGATATCATCCTTTGGTACACCTTGCAAACCAAACAAATGTTTAATACTCAGGTTCATTTATCCTCCTCCAATAGATAAATTCCATCTTCTCCATCGATTTCTTTCATCTTCACGCTCACCTCTTCCCCCTCTGAAGTTGGAATATTTCTGCCGATATAATCTGCTTTTATTGGTAATTCACGATGTCCACGGTCAACTAAAACTGCTAATTGAATACATAATGGACGTCCGAAATCCATCAAAGCATCAAGCGCAGCTCTAATAGTCCTGCCGGTGTAAATTACATCATCTACTATGATCAATATTTTATCATCAACTTCGAACGGAATATCAGTAATTTCTATTGTTGGGAGTTTACCTTTCATTCTGAAATCATCCCTGTACATTACCACATCCAATACACCAACAGGCAGCTTCACTTTCTCTATTTCTTCAATTTTACTTGCAATACGGTTGGCAAGATACTCTCCACGTGTACGGATCCCGATAATACCGACATTCTCTGTTCCTTTGCACTTCTCCAGAATTTCATGAGCAAGCCGTGTGATTGTCCTATTCAAAGATTTTTCATCGGCAATATGTGTTTTTACTTTAAAAGTCATGTTCTTCTCCTTATAAAAAAAATATCCACCCTCTGCTTGGTGGACTTACTCTTTTTCTTATGCCCTTTCCAACTCACGGGTTAGGTTTAAAAGGCTCCTTTTTTAAACTGGCGGAATTTATATCATGTATTCCAATAAAACTAATATTTTTTCTCTCTAAATCTGTAAAACCTCAGTTTCAGGGTAAAAAGGATATCTGTACCGCAAAGCCGCCAGCTGGCGGATTGATTCCTTTTTATTAATGATCAATACTCTCAAAAAACAATTAAGAAAGATTTCTAAACCATTGATAATGATAAAATTAGCGAAGCAAACACCCTGGTTTGAAATATTGACATCTATCAAAGGAATTTCTGAATTAACTGCAGTGCTCTTTATTGCTGAAGTGCAAGACCTGTCTAAATACAAACATTTTCCCATCAGGGATCTTCAAGAGATAAACAAATCCAAAAACTGGCAGGTCTGAATCTTCGGCTCGATACATCAGGTAATGGTCGGCATTATTTCAGAATTAACAAAATCGGCAATCGGAGACTTCGGTGGGTCATTTACATAATGACAGGAGAAACATCCAGGTATATCCCTGAAGTAAGAATACGTTATCTGAGAAGACGATTGCAAAAGCCCAATTGTACAAAAAATATTACTGCATGTACTAGCCAATTACTTCAATTAATTTGGGCGTTAATAAAAGATCATCACAGGTATGAATTTCGAGAAGAAACCCAGATAGTAATATTGGAGTTAGAACACCTTTACAACCAGAAAAAAAATAGGAAAAAGAAACAGAATTCAAAGAAACCAGTTTTAGTCTGAAAACAACTGCTTTTTGACAATTTTTAAAATAATAATAGGGTATCCTTCCACAGTCGGTTCTCCCCGAAAAGAGGAATTATGCCGGGACTGTGACGTTGAGCTTTCCTGAGGGTTCCGATAAAGTCGCGGGATGCCTTACCTAATCTCGAAGAGATGTCTTCGACACAGATTATGTCCACAGTCCCACCTGCCCCGTTTTTTTGGGGGGCTTTCCCAAACGAATAAGAACATTAGTAAAACTAATAAAAAAACAAATTAATCTACGGAAGTAAGAGTAGTTTGGAAAGCCTGGCAAATGGGACTTACCGGCAAAACGACATATTTACAATCAGGCTCTTGACTGACGCTGACAGGATTTTTACGCTCTGAACACAGAAAAACATTTTTTAAATTTTTTGCCTCTGACGGGAAATGATGAAAGGATTTTTCAAATTTTTCCCAACGGGATCTCATTGAGACAAAAAACTTTTTATTTTTTACTTGCATTGTAGTAAGTAGTCCCGTTTCACCTGCGGCGAATGTAATAGTATGGACCTTTCACTAATGCTTCTCAAAATCCAAAAACCTCAAATCATGCAACGGCGTTCGCCGTCAGGTGGAAACGATTGTTAGCAGGTTTTTATGCGTTTTTATACTCAATGACTGTTCTTGCACTTAAAAAAATATATCTTCAATGCTTATCTTGTTTTGAATTATTTTTGTTATTCTTTGATTTTATCAATTCAACTTTTCTTAAAATGAATCTCTTTATCTTTTCAGCATCTTTAACCGCTAATTTCATGTCTGTTGAATTTAAATCCACCGGATATGGATATCTTATATTCACTCCATAATCTGTAAGCCGAATGCATTCTTCTTCAACTAATTTAAATTCATCCTCATATCTTACACATAATTTATTGAGTTGTAACAAATCATGTGTCTTTATAATCTCATTTCCATTTAATGCCAAATATCCTTTCAAATATTTCTCGGATGATTGTTGGCAGTGATAACATACTATCTCAATCGGGGTGGGGTGCATTCCCTTAAGATATTTCGCAGAAGATATATCCATTTCTGCTACTTCAAACCACTCTTCTGCTATCTCTAAATTATCCATTAATTATGATTCCTTGATTTAAAATCTTATACTCCAAAGTGTTTTGATGAATTGCTCTTTCATTAAATTCTACATTATCATAAAGCAAAATATCTATAGGTAACTGAAAATTTAAACTAATCTCTCGTCGTATATCTCTAATTAACTCTATCTTTCTCTTTTTCCCCAAATCAGTAATGATGCATAAATCTATGTCACTCTCAGATTGAGGTTGCCCATAAGCATATGAACCAAACAAAAATATCTTCTGCGTTCCGAACTTTTTAGCTATGGTATTAGCCAATGTATGGATTTGATTTTTTGTAATCATAATATGCCTCTATCTCTAACAGTATTTCAACAATAGCACGGATCTGTATTATATCCTGCTAACGATGTCTATGTTACGGTAGAATTATTTTAAAGATCACTAAGAAATTAACAAATCTTTTCATAAGATCAACAATAATAAATAATGAAGGGAGAAAAGAGTATGAGTTTAAAAAGTCTTGACAAAAAGAAAGAGTTAGTAAAAGGCAAAATCATAGTTGGCATTGATCCTGCTAACGGACGACGCATCAGATACGAGTAATGGAAATGCTGGTTATTTTGTATTTCCAAGATGTGTTGAAAACTCTCAAAACTTGAGTTCATCGAACAGCTTTCCTCGTTATCTGCATGCGATTGTCATGTGAGATATTGGTTTTACTATTCATAGCAATTGTAAAATTAATTTTAAACAGGTTCCCAAAAGATGAGATGAAAGAATTTGTTTATGAGTTGCCGTTTATTATGCATGTACTGTTATGGATTTTTACTGTTAATATTTTTATTTATGTTTATTTGTGGTTGTGGTCAGCTTGTCTGGGTAAATATATTTTGGAAGCCTATGAACATTTTTATATCTTTGCGAATAACTTCTTTTTGCTCATCGTTTAATGAATCATAGAGTAATTTATTTGATAGCTTTTCAATTATTGGAGCAAGATTATTGGATGATTTTAGTTTTGATAAATATATTTTGTAACCAACAATATGGGGATCGGAATTGAGATTTTCTGAAACATATTTCATAATATCATTTTGCCAAGTTTGTGTAGCTGTATTTATTTGGGACAAGATTGTTTCTACTTTTTTTGATGCCCTCCAGGCCAGCATTGTACACAGTAATTGAGATAGGCAGTCCGCCACGAATCGAGCATAGACTGCCATCCAAAGATAATTCACCCAGAAGAGCATACCGCAAAAGTTTCTCTGGGCGCACCTGACCGGATGCAGTTAGAATTCCAACAGCGATAGGAAGATCGAAAGCTGATCCTTCCTTCTTGATGTCTGCGGGAGCCAAATTGACAATGATGCGTTTGATGGGGAAATGGAAATCGGAATTCTTCACTGCCGCTTGTACTCGCTCGCGAGACTCTTTTACCGCTCCATCAGGTAAACCCACAATACCAAAATAGGGCGACATCCCTTCCAGATGGACTTCCACTTCTACCAGATAAGCATCAATACCTAACACGGCTGCCGAAAGCACCTTAGCTAACATATCACCTCTCTACAATTGAACTCTAATGATAAGTGAGTTGACTACCGAAGTTCTAATTCAAAATAGCGACTTGATCTGGAAATTGGATATTGGCAATTATCAAATTCCAGCTTCTAATTTTTACTACTTCCTAGTTCCCAATTTCTAATTTCCAGAATCTAATATCATTTGATTTGTGAATAAGGGTAATTATCAAAAAAACGTGACCGGGCAGGCAAAACTTACGATGTCCACCTTATCCACTCTCGCCAGCGGTGCGGGCGATTTTGAAGAAGAGAAAACGTAAGTATTTTTGCTGTGGCTGGGTCAATGCTTCTTCTTCTAATTTTAAGATTTTTTGCACATCGCGGAGAGCTTTAAGTACCTCAGCAGGAATTTCTTCCATGCTCTCTGGCAAATGCATCAGAAATTGCACAGCAGTAATGAGAAATTGTCGCATGCTGTCATCAGCCACGTTGCGCAATAGCTCATTCACCTGGACCCCCAAACGAGCAATCTGGCTTTTTGAAACGGCAGCCTCCCCCACTTTGACAACTTGTCCTTCAGTCTGCAATGTTTTTACTGCTAAAGCCAGTTCCATAAAACTACGCACCTGTTCGCAGATTGGTTTGTCCAACAACTGCCACATCTGAGAGCGAACATTTATGATATCGTTGCGTCTGGAAAATTCGCGCTGGTATTCTACTTTTTCTGGTGAGTCCAGCGTGAAATTTTCTAAAAAAGGGCCAAAATCGGTGTTGAACAAATCCTTTTGCATCAATACAGCCAGGTCTGGACGGATGTAACGCAGATGCTTTGCCTCCAAATAACCATCTTCTCCCAATCCAGCTACTGCTAATCCTTGCTGATAAATCAAGAACTGTTGTAATAGCGGCAGAACTTCAGCGATGACCTTATTATCCTCCTCTAAAACCCTGATAGCACTGTTTCCGGGAGGAAAGGCATGAGCCACACGACGCGTATATGTCAAATCCGGGTCATGGTAGAGACGCAAGCTTTTGAGCAAATCACGCACTGGTACAAAAGGGAAAACAGACTTTCGTAACAATTCGACGCGTTCGCCACGCTGTCCTTCACCGTCAATAAACTCTTTTATTGCCCGACAAATACCGGTGGAAAGCTGATTGAGACCCAGAACCATAGTCTGGGCTTTGTTGTGATCGATGGCGCGCAGCAAAGTACCGTGAGTAGCAAGGGGTAAGGTTCCAGAAAGCCGTTCTACAATTTGCTGGGTGCGTTCTTCCCCGGTTTCACGAGTTGGGCGGATGGCCGGACGATCTCGCACTGGCAGCAATACCTGTGACAAAAAGTAGGAAATCACGTGCACACCAGCCATATCTTCCGGCTTGCCGTAAAGAATTTGCACAAAATTATTACGCACCAGTTCGACAAACTCATGAAAAGTGGTAGATTCGACACGTCTCACCACAATCTCTAACTGCTGCCAACGATCATCCATATTTTGGCCTGGATGCATCTCGCCTGGCAAAGTAGATATTTCGCTACTATATCGCCGCCGTGTACTGTTAACCATCGCGGCTGTCTGCCACAAACGCAACTCATAGGAAGTTTGTTTTATTTGAATATGGTGAAGTGTATTCGCTAATTCCTCTGCGGGGAGGTAGCGTAGTGTCTCTACAAGATTTGATTGAAAGGTACGGAAGTCACTATGCTGAAGAATGCCGCTCAATGGCGATTGTGCTTGCTGCAAGGCACGAGCAGCCCAGTCTGGGCCATCCAGACCAAAAATCTCTTTAATCTGTGCACAATCCTGCAGTCGCAATACCGGCTGAGCAGCGGTAGGATCATAATATCCTGCTTGCCGCTGCGCTACCTCTCCAGAGCCAAATTTGATGCGCAGACAATACTTTCCAGCCAATCGAAAATCGTTTGTTCCCAACAATCCCTTTTGCCACAACCAACGATAGATTCTTCCCCGAGTTTCTTGATAAATAGAATAGGCTTTCAATTGCCCTGTCTGTTGACTTAAGTCGGAACCGGCAATAAAAAATTCTCCAATGAACTCACAAAAGCGCTCTGACGTATTTTGACCCAGGCTGCAGCTTCCTTGAACATACTCCCACAGATTCTCCAAAAACTCTTCGATGTGTTGCAAAACATCGATCTCTTCAAAAAGTGGCACAATGCGGATATGCGGTAAAGTTAACCCAGGGCATTCCCGCATCACCCGTTCCCGCTCGTTGCGCAGTTTTTTATCCAAAGCAATGATAGCATCTGGATTATTGGCCATACTGACCTGAACGCTCATCACCAAACCCGGATATCCATGCTCAGCTCCCAACCGGTTTAATTCCACTAAATTGTACACAGTAGTATTCACATTGAATTGATCTCGAGCGGTAATAATCTTTTGATGAATGCGCGGCGTAAGAAAAAACTGCCGCAAGGGGTTCTTGTATTGTTGGAGAATGAGAAGAAGATCAATATCGCAATCTTTCGTATCCAATCGGGAGACGGTGTTTTCCACTATCTCAGTTAATTGGTGATTAATTCTAAACAAACGGCGCATCTCCGTAGAACGCTGTTGTCGATAAGTCCTCATCCGACGTTCGTTACTATCATTATGTTTCCACATTTCTTTGATAGGATCGCGAGCTAATCCGAGACGTCGCAGAAATCTTTTCGTTCGACTGGCGACCAAAGCAAATGGCAAAAGTTGAACGTACTTAGCCTCCAGTTGGCTGGTCAGACTGGTGATTTTGCTCAGAGTATTTTTGAACGCTTTAATGTGATTTTGAATGGAACCAATCTGTAGCAATATCATCAGGTCAGAAGCGGTGAGCAAATTCCTGGCTTTGAAATAATCAACCAACGCAGATAAACGGTGTACGTTAGCAATCAACGTCCCAGACACCAAAGTATGCCCCTGTCCACTGGGGCGATTACTACCATCCCAATCACCCCACAGCGATAGGATTAAATCCAACTTTGTATTGTAGAAATAGGAGGCATAGTCACTGGCCAAAGCAAATGCTTCCAGATCAGAAATGGCTTCATCAGCCTCACGTGCCGAAGAGATGGCTACGTTCTCACCGAAGTATTCCCGTACCAGTTCGTAAGCCAGTTCTTCAACCTTTGGAAACGAGAAAATTTGAGGATACAGAATTGCCTTTACGAAAGTCAAAAACAATTCTTCTACCCGCAATGAGTAGCACTGGGTAGGATGTACAGTACGATCAAACAAACGCGTCTGGAAACGCTGGCGTCGAATATCTTCCGGTTCGCCCTGTAGTTCGGTGTGAAAACGCCGGAGCACTTCTTCCCGTGATTCTTCTTCATCAAGCTCCACTTGCAAACAGCTATACAACATAGCATGGTCGTGCAATTTCGTGTGCAGCAATTGAAGACGTTCAGGCAAATATTTTTGGACAAATTCAAGATGATGAGCACGCCAATCTTTAATCCCTTCTATTTGAAATTGAGACACATATTCCTGAAAATGCTCATTCACCTGCTGATCTATTCGTTCAACCAGTTCAGATAGTTGCGCTTCCCAAATTTCGAGGTTTGTCCTCACTTTAGGATGTTTGTCTAAACCAGAAAGAATGCCAACTCCTGAAAGTCGGTGCAAAGTGTAGTGTTCGACCTCACGCTGAATTTGGCGGGTAAGTTCAGTAATCAACCGGCGAACTTTGGATGCCATTTTGTTGGCAGCAACAGTGCCACCTAACGTCAATCGGAAAGAGCGGTTGGCGTATTCAAAACTCTCTTCACTACGAGCAAAAGCAATCATCGGGACGAGCCCAATACCTTTGACCGCAAGAGCCGTGGCAATTTTATCAATAGAAACATACAGCGGCATCTGTTTTACCAACAGATGGGGATACATTGCTCCTTCTGCCGGTACAACGGTGAGCTCAAAAGGATTTTCTTCTCTGGGAATTTCAGCCACGGCATTTTGCAAAGCCTCCATTCGCTGCCACATTCGCTGATCCCGCAAAGCCCAAAACTGCTGCACTTTTTCTGAACCACGCCGATAAAACAAATATCCTAGAAGCAATGCCAGGCGATTTTTCTCTACTGTGCGTAAGGCCTGTTCAAACCTCTGACGCAGTTTTGCATCCAATATTTCATAAACTGCCAATCGGGCTCCGGCTTTGCAATCAGTCTTGGAAATAGCACAAATGGTAATAAGATTTGCACTTGCTGCAGCAGAGAGACGCCCCTGACATATCATCTCATTGGCAATTTCTCGGCAGCTCTTCACTGGCACACTATCGGCGTGCTCTTCTGGTTTGGCAATGACCACATTAAAATAGGAAAGATCATCGATGACTCGAATCTCATTCTCCAGGCAAAATTGCAAAACTCTGGCGATACTGGCTTCGTCATTGATCCTGCCGGTAGCGTTGTGGGGATTGTTAAGTACCAGCACACCATACTCTGACCAATGCGAATCGGCAGCCAGATGAGACCGCACCGTTGCAATCAACTGTTCCGCATCCAGTCGTAAATTAGCATCTAACGGCACCGCTATGGTTTTGGGGAAAGCATCTTCAATAGTCCAGCTCAAATCGGTAATGATCGCTTCGCTCAGTCCCCATACCTCTACCATAGTGCTCAAACCCATTCGCGCCGAGCCACTGATGCTGCCGATACAATTAGCGTTGAATTCTGGATGCACCTGGTGGAATGCCGCCAGAAAAGCCTGATCCAACTGAGAAACAAAATCAACATCTTCCAAATGAGAAAAAAACTCTTCCACCACTTCTGAAGCAAACAAACCCGCTAACGGATCATGAAGCGCACTCCAACGAGTTGGGACTGAGGGAAATTTCTCATTTATCCGATCAAGATTATCCTGCCAACGTTCGCTGAGGCGAGAAGCAATTTGTGTCACCTGAGTAACTACTTGAGTGGTGTATTGGCCAATATCCCGGGCTATTTGAACAAATCGTTCCAACCCACCTGGAGTTGAAACATACGGCGGTATTCCCCGATGACTACCCGCAGCAATTTTGTATCCAGTAGAATAGTTTGGAAGATTTTGTTCTGCTTTTTTAGCTGCATTTCCCAGAGTATACCAACGCTCTTCATCTAACTGCCCCTGTTCATTCAGCAGAAAACTCAACAATTTGATTTCCGTAGCCGAGGGTGTGCCCTTTTTCTTAAAATGGAGTAAATTAAAAGCCTCAACAAAATCATACCTCCCCATAAAGAAAGCAAGGGCTATATGGGCAAGGCGAGGATCGATCACCTGAGGTGAAACAATACGCAACACCCGATCACCCCGGCCGCCAGGAGCAAGACCAACCTCTTTGGCTAAACTGACTGTGTTGGGAGCATCATTTGCTTCAATAATCATCACCTGATAAGCCAGTGCCAATTCCACTAATCCCTTGCGCACGCTGGCGGGATATATCTCCTGTACCAAAAGAAATCCCACTTGATTTTGCCGCTGGTTAAGTAAAAATTCGACTTCGGTGAGAATATCATTACTGCTTTCCGGCACAATGAAAATTTCGTGACGAAAAGCACGGCGTACCGCTGCATCCAGAGGCAAAGGAAATGCCACAATGTTCTTCCGCTCGTTCAGCAGATATTCTTCAATTACTTGGAGTAACAGATTAAGAGCTTCTTGTAGCCCCCCGCTAACAATGGCTATCTCCGGTGGCTGTCCATCTTCACCGATAGAATAACCCAACGCTTCATCTTGCCCTCCGAGGAGCCAGTTGCGAAATTGTCGAATCAGAGTTCCGGGAGCTTTAGGGTTATAACCCCCGGTAGGCATATAGGCTACCGCCTTTTCGGCGGTACTAAAGATAAGCTCCCACAATTGCCGAAGTTTAGGGGTGTCACTTTCTTGTAATAACTCCTGGAGCAAGTGTTGGTAATTGTGTAATTGAGTCTGCTCAAAATCAGCTCCACTGATCAACAAATTATAGAGCTGATCCAGATGTTCATCTTGTACTGGGTTACCGATATGAAACTCAATTTTATGCTCTTGCGGCACATCAGCCTCGGCAGTAGTCCTGCTAATCTCTGCGATTTTGGAAGGCTGAACTTTGTGTAATTCGAAGGGAAGCTCTACTGGCCTTAATGAAGATACAACAGGCTTTGTGGTTATGAAATTAAGGTTTGACATGTTTACTTTCGGTTTATGATTGGCCTGACCCTTGCTTTTTTAATTCTCTGAATATCCCTCATTTTTTCAGGTCATTCAGGGGGTAATCAACTGTCTTCGAAAATTCCAAATGACAAATTCCAGATTCCAAACAAATTCTAAATTCTAATATCCAAATCTTCTTAAGCTCATTGACTTTTATTAAAAATTGAGCTGAAGATTTTGGTTAACTCAACTGCTTCTCTGATAAGCTCACCCTGCTCCTCTTTCAATTTTTGATTCTTACCTGCATCGAATAATCGTAACCATAAACGACTTTCTTTGACCTCTTTACGGCATATCTTCATTCTATGTACGATATCCTTCTTGCTCAACGATTCATTTGCTTTTTACCACGTTAAATATCCTCTTTTAGATACTTACATTATACCCAATATAAAGTGGATGATAACAGCATATCTCAATAATTACCCTATTTAACGGGGCAGGTGTAATTGGCGGCTTGTGAACCAGATGACCGTACAAGTTGTTTTCCATACTCGATATTTGCAATAGTCTTGGGTAATTTCTTGACAAAATCCCTGCATCTCTCTGCAAATCGAAATGTTCTTTCCTCTAAATCATATTGTTTTGGATTTGTGATTTTGGTCATTTGATATTGTTTGTGATTTGGTGCTTGCCCCGTCCCGAGATCGGAGCGGGATCGGGAGAATTTGGAGTTTTCACAATATCTTTACCAGATGAATCTATATTTATCTCGCTATTACGCACTCCCTTTAGACCCAGTTTGGGGAGACTTTCTTTGGTTTTTCAATTCCTTCCTGTCATCTCCGCTCTGCTGCTGGTTTCCAAGCCAAGTAAGAAAATTTTGAAACGGTTGTGGCAAGGATTTCATCAGATCGGAAGAAATAGATACCACCGTTTTGGCCCCTTTCAATTGCTGGCTCGCCTCGGCCAGTCGCGCCACCTGGGGAGTCAACAATAAAAGAGAGGGATTTTGGGTCAACAAGTCTACTTCTTGGCGCTCTAAGTCTAAAAACAATTGGCGCCGTTCAATTTCTTGTTCCGCTTTCTTCCGCTCCAATTCGGCAGCTATAGCTTCTTGTTTTCCGCGCAGTTTCAATTCTTTTACGGTCAAAGCATGTTGGGCTTCGGCAATTCGCTCATTAGCTTCAATCTTCGCTCTGGTCTGAGCAGTACGCGCGGCTTGACTAATCTTTTCGGCCTCTTCTTGAATCCTCGCTTCCTCCTGTTGGCGGATGGCATCAGCAATTTTTTTGTCAGCCGCTTCGGCAGAATAAACCGTCACCGAGGTAACTTTGATGCCTAAACTCGCCTCTACTTCGCGCAAACGTTCTTTAACTTCAGAACTGATGCGTTCACGGGTAATCATGGTAATTTCATGAAGTTCCACAATCTCGCCTATCATTCCCTGTAAAGTGCCTTTCAACTCTTCTGCCACTTTATCAATCGCATCCAACGACCACCCACCCACACATACCAAATTGTGCACTTGCTCTGGATCAGGAAAAAAGGTAGCCGTCAGTTTGATCACAGCGTCTATTTTACCTCGCCCCGGCGCGGTTACCCCCACCGCGGCGGTGCGCATGGTAGCAGGCAATACCAGGCAAAATTTCTTCGGATAAAGCCGATTTCGCCATAGCTTAACCAGCCCTTTTTTTTCAATTAAAACCAATTGGTCCGGCTTTTTCCAGCCGAAGAACCAAAATAGCAAACCACAAAAAATCACTACCGATACTAAAATTAGCAGCCATGATATCATCGATCTGTCTCCTCATTTGTCTAAATATTAATTTTACAATCCCTAAGGTTTAATATGTCTTTGAGGAGAGTAATTTTTTTCTTCACGCAACAGTTTCGCATGGGCAATTCCTATCTCTTCTCAATGATAATTTCTTTCAAAAATTGTGCGTCTATTTTATCTCTATCTCGTAAAGTGCCCTTTTCCAACCTTTATAAAACTTCCGGTGTTGCGATTTTTACCCTCACACCTTTATATTTAATAATTTAATATTCTACATCTTCAAATGATACAGCTTCACCGAGTTGCGTCATTATGTCAATATAAAAACCATTCGTTGTCCAATACCGGATTACAGGATATTTTTGTAACTCATTTAACGTAATCTCTCCTATGCATGTATCGTTAAATACAGAATTTAAAGCCATTTTAAGATTATCGATATTTATTGGTACCATTTTAATCAACAGATCTATATCACGAGTTAATCTCTCCATACCATGAAGAATTACAGCAACCCCGCCGATTAAAACATAATCAACGTTATAGTCATCAAGTGCTTTTAATACTAATATGAATTCTTTAAATTGATTTGTCATTATGTTTTTTCTTTTATGCGATTTTTAATATCTATTCGTTTATGATGATTCTCTAAGGTGGGGTTCGTTGGTTTCAGCTGCCGAAGGTTGCGGCGCACTGAACATTCGGATTTTAAAAAAACTGATGCGGGGCTCTGAGCATTCGAATTCGCAATGAGCCCTTCGGTTAGCTGCAACCCATTGTTAGCAATTTGTTATTAGTGAGCAATCAATTACTAGCAATACTGATATTTAATTTAATCCCAAGAACTCGGGCATATTTTTCCAACGTCGATAATCGAATATCTTCCGCATGATTCTCTATCCTAGAAATTGCAGATTTTTTTGTATTTAACTTTCCTGCGAGTTCTTCTTGAGTATATCCGGATTTTTCACGCATCTGTTTTAGCATAACACCAATTTTGAAATTATCATAACCTGTTTCAAAATTCTCTGAAAATTCAGTGTCTCTATTTTTTCTGCTATCAATATATTTATCTAGGTCACTCATATTATTTTATCCTCATATACTCTCGTTTACGATTTTCAGCAATTTTAATATCACGTTTAGGTGTTTTCTGGGTTTTCTTAACAAACGCATGATTTAATACTACAATTTTATTCCCATCAAAAAATCCTAACCTCCTATATGTTTTATCTTTACCATCTACTCGAACTTCCCAAATATCATCAGTATTTACCAATTTTTTAAATATTTCTTATGTACGTTCTCAAATTCCTCAATTAACTTAAAAACCCAGATAACTTTCTGTGCTTCCTTTCCTGAGAGAGTATCCAAGAATTCTTCAATATAACATTTTCCAGTATCAGTCCGATAAAATATGATCTCTCTCATATCAAAAAGTTAACATATATATGAACCACAATCAAGTATTTTCTTATAATTGCTAACGATGTCTATGTTACATCATCGCTCATTAACACTTTTAATATTGCAAGCAAATCCTTTCATTATTAATAAAACGAAAGGAGACATCAAATGAATCAAAATCAACTCGACCAAAAACGTGAATGGATCAAAGGCAAGTTCATTGTCGGCATTGATCCGGCCAAAGACAAACATCAGGCTTTCATGATCGACGGCAGTGGTTATGCAGTTGGTAAGACGTTCAGTTTTACTCATAATGCAAAAGGATTTCATGAACAGTTATGGTTTAAACTCAGCAAGTACCTGGAGTCCGAATTTATCCATCCTGATCATCTCATCTTTGCAGTAGAAGCAGCGATTGATTTTTGGCAGCCGTTAGTCGATTATCTTCATCGGCTGGGGTATTCAGTTGTCATTGTTAGTCCATTAACCACCAAGAGAAGTCGGTCCCTGCCCGGACATGATTTCACTAAAACCGATCCTAAGGATGCCCGCCTGGTTGCCGAAAGCGCTTTCCGGGGACATTATCATCGCTATGTCGATTATTCCGACCGAATCAAAGCCCTGAAAACGCTTAGTCTTTCCTACAACAAACTCCGTAAAAATCTTACCCAAAATCAACATCGCCTGCGCTCAACAATCGCTCGAATCTTCCCCGAATTTCTCAACATCGTACCTCTGGATACTGACACCGCCCGATTCCTCTTGTCACATTATCTCCATCCTAAGGACTTCCTCAATCTCGATGTTACCGCCACGGCTGTGAAAATGCTCAATATATCCAAACAACAGCATGGAAGGCAAACCCTCAATGAAATCCAACAAGCCGCCAGAAATTCAATCGGCCTACCACGCGAATCGTATGAAATCATTTCTGACAGGCTCTCCGTCAACAGTTGGCTCTCAGTCATTGAAACCCTCAAACAACAAATGAAAATCATCGCTGACCAACTAATTGAACTGGCCCGACAAACTCCCTGCTTTGATATTCTCGTCTCCGTCAAAGGCATCTCCGATCTGACCACTGCCCTGTTTATCGCTGAAGTCAAAGACCCGTCCAACTATCAACATTTTAAACAAATTCAAAAACTGGCGGGACTGAACCTCAGACTCAACGATTCCGGCCGTTACCATGGACGGCATAAAATCAACAAAATCGGCAATCGCAGACTCCGCTGGATCATTTACCTGATGACCAAAGAAACAGCCAAGTACATTCCAGAAGTCCGCATCCGCTTCCTCAAACGCAAGTTAAAACCCTGCAATTACACAAAAAACATCATCGCCTGTTCCAGCCAACTTCTCCAACTCATCATGGCACTGGTCAAAAGGAATCATCCCTACGAATATTTACCGCAAAACCAATCTATTGTATGGGAGTTGGAAGAGCAGGTCCAAAAAAAGAATCGTAAACGGACCAAAACTAAATCCAGGACGTCCGTAACTGTCTGACTCTTTTCGCTCTTTGACATCACCGAATTAATAACAGGACATCTCTCCAGAGAAATCAGCCGGGACTGTGATGATCATGACATTGGAAGGTCCGGCAGATGCCGGACGCTTCGCCTAACAGATTGAATTCACAGTCCCTGCTTGCCAAACGAATAAGAACATTCGCACAATTGATTCGCGATAAACATCAAAGCACGAAAGTAAGAGTGGTTTGGGAAGCGCAGTATAAAGGGACATACAACGGCTTTTTTTAGACCTGTCAGGGATAATTACGCCCTGAAGACAAAAAATAAACCTATTTTGCTTTAATTTACCTGGACATTCAATGAAAGAATTTGCTCAATTTTCAAAAAACAGTAAATATTTTACTTGCTTTATAGCAAGTAGACTATGCGTCACCTACGGCGAATGTAATAGCGTAAACATTCCACCTTTCACTAACGCTTCTCAAACTCCAAAAACCTCAAATCATGCAACAGCTTTCGACGTCAGGTGGAAACGATGGTTAGCATTGCTGTCCTTCTGTCCGAAGTGAAATTTTGAAATTTTATTACTAAAATCAAAAATTCTTCCAATCTACAAATATCTTCCGTTAATCAAGTACTGATAAAAATACAGATTACCGTTTCGACTTACAACAACTTTTTAGTTCGGTAAAATCTATCAAAAATCCGCAAAACATTTTGTATTCCCACAAATCTCAAGAAAAAAGGAATAGTTCTTCCCTGAAAGGAATAGCTGTAAGTAAAACCGTAAAAACTATATTTACGTTAAATTTCAAAATCCTTCACTATTCGTTATCCGCTATGAAAAAGCGATCCGAAAAAAGATATTCTTTATTCGCAATCTTCACGCTTGTAGAACCATAACACATCTTCTTTCAAATTTAAACAGTATACACATATCATTATTTATTATTATCGTATTTAGCATGCTAACGGTCAACGTATGAGATACGGCGATTTACGAAGCGTTTTGCTTTTACTTTTCGCACAACTCTTGATAAAGTTCCAAAATCTGAGTTTATCGAACAGCTCAAGCCGTTATCTCATACGATGGTTAGGCAAAACATTTAAATTTACACTGGGTTATTAGCAATAAAATTTTGAATTCCAGAAATAAAAAGAGTCACTTGGTCTTTTATATATTCGCTATACTTACCATGAGCTGCTTTATTACGTAAGTCGAGCCATGAGGTAACATTTTTTTGATCCAACTTTGAATAAGCTCCAGCTTTTACTAAATCAGAATTCATCATATCTGTTTTTTTAGATTTAGTTCCATTTGGTGTTTGAATCTCGGTACCGATATTATACTTGTTACATAATTGTCTAATATGAGCTTCAAGGGTTCCACCTGCAATAACAGCGGCAGCATCTTTATAACCTTCATCTAACAAATACTGAGACATTTCTAGAAAATCTGAAAATATCTCTGCAGAAACCAAGCCCTTAACCGTAAATATCCAGCCCCCTTTTATTTCTTCTTTAGCAGCTTCAAGTATTCCAATACCCGTTTCAACTTCACGTTTATACCCCTTTTTAACTTCTCGGTTAAAATCAATATAATATGTATGATTTTCTCCAAATACTCGTTGTAAAAATGAAAGAGATGATGTCCTAAATTTATAGAACAGTTTGTCATCTACTGAGGGAGCATCGTATTCATTATCTGTACTAGCAGTAGCAAGTAATTGAGATGAAATAACAAAAATTTCATCTATTCTCTTTGAACATTCCTCTAATTTCATCCTATTTACCTCCATATATAATTTGATTCTCTAATATGCCTAACGCTTGGGATAACCGGTTTTAAAAAGCTCTATCTTTTTAAAATCCGAGTTCATCCCATTGTTATGCGAAAAATTATCTTACTATCGTTCTGTATCTATAAACAAAGTCTCCTTCCTCTACTTTATAAGTTCTTATTAAAGTTTTATAGGATTCACTACCAATATCATAAAACTTTTTACTTCTAACAATAGTGGTTAATGAAGTAGGAAGGCCTTCTAATTTGTGTTCAACATATTTTTCATAAATAATTTCAATAAGTGTTGTTAAGAAAAGACGCATGTTATTATTATCAATGTTAAATTTAAGCTTACTATTTTCATTATCTTCAACAATGAGATTTCTGAGCCTAAAAATTAATACAGGTAAAATGTGTTCAATATTGTAATTGACTGATTTGTTAATTAATTTCTCAAGTTCAAAATCATTATCTCTAACTTTAGCAATATCGTCATTAATAATACTATTTTCCAAATCACCCATTAAAGCTTTTTCTTTATAATCTCTTTTTAATTTTCTTTTATGGCTTTCTAATATCGGGATTACATAATTTTTTCGAATATTGTAAAGAAAAGGAATTAATTTCGAGACTATTGCTACCTTGTCCTTATCCTTATTTTTTCGCAAAAATTGTTCAAATAACCTGTAAACAGGATCTCTTTTGTTTGTTAAATTAAAAATATTCTTTTCTTTTGTTAGAATTCCAGTCGCTACGACTGGACGGAGCAATGTCAAAATATGCACTTTTTCGACCCTATCAACTACTTCTCCTAATCTATATTCAATTTTAACATTATCTTGATATTCAGCAATAAAATCCTTGAATATTGTTGCCTCAAGCTCCTGCTTATATTTATTACCAAAAATATCATCAACCTTTACGTTTTGAGTATCATTATTTGCCTCGGCAATTAAAGTTCCAACAGAGTAAGGGTCTATTGCCTCTTCTAAATCATCAATTAATGAATTTATTAAATTTAGTTGTATTCTAATCTTAGAATCCAGAAAATTATTTAAGTTCACCGCCTTAAATAATTTTCGATATTTACTATTTTTATTTAAAAAATTAATAATTTGGTTAACTTTGCTATATCTAATATATGACAAAATTCCTTTTGTGTTGGTGGTTTCAAGAAAATATGTCTTTATAAAATCATTAATTTGTTTTTGTTTTAAGGTACTTAATTCTTGCTCCCAAAATATTAATTTTAACAGTATAATAATTAAAATAATAAATCTTGTCTGATTACCATTAGTTAAACAGCAATCATCATATTTAATTGAATTGCTATCCGAAACAACTGCATTGACTAAAGAAACAATAACACCGGAGTGTAGAAATCTAAACATATTGCCATAATCTTTTAACAAGCTTTTTATAATGTTTTCATTTGTCTTTTTTAATCCTGCATATTCTCGTGGATTACTTCCGGCTTCCGTATCGCGATAATCTAAAAAAAGTATTTCACTAAATGGAACTTCACCCATAACGGTTTTTTTATCATTAGATATGTAGAAAGGTTCTGAGAAAGCAATATTATTATCATTCAATTTATTTTGAATAATTTTGATTGTTTTATCCATTGTGATCCTCCAAATGTTTTTTCATATTGACTGAGGCAAGAATAAAATTATGCAAAAAGTTTTCAAAATATTTACCTTTTTCTTTTAATAGAAAAACGCCAGGTTCTTGAAATATTTTATAATTGTAAAATTCAATATAAGCTTTATGTAACTTTTTCTTTGAGAATTCTGAATAATGTGAAAGGTAGTGCCTTATTGTATAAGTAAAATTAATCTTTTTAGATTGCTCATTTGAGATTTTCGGAAATGGGTTGTATTCATTAACAAGCAATTTCGAAAAATATGTTTTAAAATGGCCTACATAATGAAGATTTTTATATTTATCTGAATATAATATCGCTCTAATTAGTTTAAGATTTAACTTGGTATTTTCTGGCAATTCCATATGAATTTTAAAATTTGTTGAATCCATATTAATTAAAAGGATAATCTCTTTTGCTATAAAAGATTCCCAATGAGCACAAGTCCTTAATAATAAAGCTTCTAAAAGAATGACTTTCTCTTTTTTACTTTTTATTTTGTCTATATATTGCACGTTATTGGAAATAATTTCTAATCCATATTGAATTAATTCTTTAACATTATTCTCAAAATGAGAATGATTTTTAATTATTGGTTTAATAATCATTTCTAAAAATAATATTTAAAACGCATAACATAAGTTTATACAACATATTTCCTTCATTTCAAGGTTTCTCTATAGACAAATAAGTTTCTTAATAAAGAAATTAATTTAGGAAGTTTCTTTATACATAAACTTTTAAACTTATATTTCTTCCCTTTCATTGAATTTAATTTAACTATTTAAAATTCTATTGTCAAGACCTAATGATACTACTTCTCGATATGGCAATTCCCAATACCCTTTCTCTTTGTTCCATATTCTTCCAGCTGATTTAACAATACGACCAATACTAACTTCACCATAATCAATTCTCAGATGAACTACTTTATTGTATCGTATTTTATTTTTATTTGGAATCCACCGTTTTTTCTCAACTAATAATTCAATCGTTTTCATCATTACCTGTTTTTCAGAATCATAGATATATCGAACACTTAACAAATTATCGCCGTATTTTTCCAATAATTTTTTTGTTCCTTTTTGACCCGGTTTTAGTTTACGATTTATTTTCATAGATGATTATAGACCATCCGCCGGACTTTTCACTGCCAGTCCGCCTTTGTTTAATACGTGCGTATAGATCATTGTCGTTTTTACGTCGCTATGACCCAAGAGTTCTTGAACAGTACGGATATCATACCCATCTTCAAGCAAATGCGTGGCAAAACTGTGCCGTAATGTATGACATCCTGCATGCTTATTAATTCCTGCTTTTAATATCGCTACCTTAACAGCACGCTGAAGTACAATTTCACTAAGATGATGACGCTGCTCTTCTCCAGATCTCGGATCAATGGATAAATTTTTTGAAGGGAACGCATATTGCCAGTGCCAGCTCTTTTTTGCATTTGGGTATTTTTGGGCTAATGCGTACGGCAAATAAACTGTCCCAAAGCCTCTCTTTAAATCTTTCTCATGTTGTATTTTGACTTTTTCTAAATGCTTCCGCAGAGGCTCTTTCACAATTTCAGGTAACATCGTTCTTCTATCCTTCTTGCCTTTACCATCACGTACATTAATTTGATTATAACTAAAATCAATGTCCTGTACCCTTAATCGCAAACATTCCATTAACCTTAACCCTGCTCCATATAATAAATACCCTATAATCCACTTTACATCCGATAACTGTCCAAGTAAAGCTTTTACCTCCTGTCGTGAAAAAACAACGGGTAATTTTTTCGGTTTCTTCGCCCAAACCACCTCTCCAATATCTCCGAGTTCTTGTTTGAGAACTTCAGTATACAGAAAAACAATCGCACATAATGCCTGGTTCTGTGTAGAGGCTGCTACATTTTTATTAACCCCGTAAGATAGCTCCACATACAATTTTTCAAACTGCAATAGGTAATCATAATAATATTTTGACATAATATATCTCGAATAATTTAAATTATCTAACGGGGTGAACCGCCAGATGCGATAAAAACTGATTGATTTCAGTCACTCCCATTTCTTTAGGATGTCTCTTATTATGGAAAATAATAAACTTTTTTATCCAATATGCATAAGCTTGCTCTGTTCGTATACTATAATGTTTAGCCCTTACTACAAATCGAACCTGATCAAGTAATCTGGGTTTCTTTAGATTAGTGCTATTTTTTAAATAATTCATTTGGTCCCAATCAATAAAATTAAAAGTTCCTCTATGGAGACCCTTCCGGCATAGACAAACTTTTTAACCCATTTTGTGGATTTCTATTCATTTGTTTCTATTTTAGTCATTCATTATCCTATTGTCAAGACCTAATGAAACAGCCTCACGATATGGCAACTCCCAATAGCCCGCAAACTTATTCCACCGACCACCGCAACATTCACCATTTAAAATTAAACATTTTCTTCACTCCTATTCAATGTTGAAATGATTCACAACTTTGAATGACACATTCAAATTAATTACGAAGTCATTTAAATTCATTCCAGAGTAATAGATCTTTTCCAGAGACATTAAAATCATTGTATTTACACTTTATCTATACAGGAACAAATCCAGAATTTTTCACGTCAGAATGGACAGACTTAAAACTAATTTACAAATCTGGATTTCGCGGTATCATTTGTATTGTATGTAATAACTTGATTTTACAAAGTCAAATAATATCCGTACTTCAAATCATATTTAATTGTATTTAGAAATGTCCGTTCCGGAGCACCTGCCCGACCAAATTGCCGATAGGCAGGCGGGGAGCCACGGAACAATAATAAAACTTATTCAATTTATATTGCTGAGTAGTTACGATTTATATAAGTGTCGTTAGGCTACACCTGTCAGGTTTATTAGATTCTTTTTCCTCATGTGAAATCAATTCTGTAAACCTGACAGGTGTAGGTATATTTCCCTCTCGCTACGGGGCTCCCAGCCTGAATGTCTGCCAGCAGACAGGTCCGATAAAGTTCGGGTTTTTATCTCTCGTATGTTTATTTTAATTTCTAATGTTTTTTAAAGAATACGGCGTACTTCAACTATGTGGTTAGGGCTTTGAAAAATATCAGCCAAAAATCAAACTTGCTTTGATACACCCAGATCTTTTCTTTATTTTATGCTTTCGGTATTCAATAATAAACAAAATAAATATTTAAAAACATACCAGATCAACTTAAAAACGAATTCAGGTTCGCTTTTAATTTCTCTACCTGTTCTCTATTATACTTCTCTTTTTCCCTTTCCCGGGCGACGATCTCCCCGGGCGCTCTTGTAATAAAATTATGATTCGAGATCTCAGGCACAACGACTCTGAGTATTCTCTTCAAAACTCTAATGAAGTCAAAATCTCTGCCAATAGGATCTAACTACTGTTGGTGTATAAGGCTTTGCTTAAGCGGAGGTCGAGTAAAACTTTTTGATCTCGAAAAGACCTGTATTCCGTTTTCTAAGACATCATATATTTTATCCTTTTCTACTTCAAGGTCATAATGGGTTTGAATATTTATCCAAAACTGGGGAGTCATATTAAAATAACGACCTAATCGTAATGCCGTGTTTGCCGAAATAGCCCTTTTACAATGTATGATTTCATTTATTCTACGAGGCGGGACACCAATATCTTTTGCAAGACGATACTGTGAAATTCCTAACGGTTTGAGAAACTCTTCAAGTAATATCTCTCCGGGGTGAATTGGTAAAATTTTGCAATTATTCATAGTAGTCTCTATTTTTAATGATAATCAATTATTTCTACTTTATATGAATTATTTCCTCTCCATTTGAAACAAATTCTCCATCGATCATTTATACGAATACTATACTGTCCCTTCCGATCTCCCTTTAATTTTTCCAAATGATTAGAAGGTGGGATTCGCAAATCATTGATGCTTTCTGCTGCATCAATTATCCAGAGTTTACGCATAGCTAATCTTTGAATATCAATCGGCAACTTGTGTGATTCTTTTCTTTGAAATAACTTTTTTGTTTCCTTGCATTTAAAACTTTTTATCATACAATGTATATTAACGCCATGTGTTAATAAAAAGCAAGGATAATTTAAAAAATATTAGAAAAAAATCAAGTTCGTTTTGATACACCTGTATCTTTTCTTTATTTTATGCTATCGGTATTCCGTAATAACCAAAATAAATATTTAAAAACCTACCAGATCAATTAAACAATGATTTTAGATTCGCTTTTAATTTTTCTATCTGTTCTCTATTAAATTTCTCTTTCTCTCTTTCTCGAGCAACTATCTCCTTAGGCGCTCTTGTAATAAAACTATGATTTGAGAGTTTAGATTGAATGGATTTTTGCAACCCTTTGATTCTATTAATATCTTTTTCAAGTCTTGCTTTTTCCGCTTCGATATCAATAATTCCCTCGAGAGGAATAAAAAATTCTGTTCCTCTAATAATCACCGCTGATGATGGATGTGGCTTCTCAGCATCTCTTGATATTGTAATTTTAGAAACTCGAACAAGGGTCTTGACGCTTGCAGATATTTCTGAGTCCTTTAACAGTGAAACCGGAATCTGGTCATCAGAACCTCTGACAATTAAACGCAATTGAGCAGAAGGCGGAATATTCATTTCGCTACGGGCAGTTCTTAGAGATGTTATTATATCCTGAATAATGAGGAATTTTTCATCAATAGCCTCATCTTCAAATCTGGATTCGGCTTTCGGCCATTGTGAAACTATGATATCCGCCTCATCTTTGCTTTTCAGCTTCTGGTAAATTTCTTCTGTAATAAAAGGTGCGTATGGATGCAGAAGTTTTAAAATATCTTTCAAAACATAGATAGCAACAGATAAAGCAGTATGTTTTTCAACTTCAGATTTTTTATATAGCCTTTCCTTTATTAATTCAATATACCAATCGCAGAAGTCACTCCAGACAAAGTCATATATACTTCTTGCAACTTCATCGAAACGATACTTGTTTAAATTATGATTTACTCTGTGAATTGTTTTCGTTAATCGGCTGAGAATCCACCTATCAGCAATAGCAAGATTAAGTTTATTCGGACTAAATTTTTCTTCAAGAACGCTTTCATCAAGGTTCATCAAAATGAAGCGAGAGGCGTTCCAGATTTTATTCATAAAGTTTCGACCAACTTCAAGCCGCTCTTCAGAAAACAGAATGTCCTGTCCCTGCGGTGCTATCAACATGATACCGTAACGCAGAGCATCTGCGCCATATTTATCAATAAGAACCAGAGGATCGGGCGAATTCCCAAGTGATTTGCTCATTTTCCTTCCCTGTATGTCACGAATAATCCCTGTAAAATATACGTCACGAAAAGGAACATCACCCATGAATTCAAGGCTCGCTATGATCATCCTTGCCACCCAGAAAAATATAATATCCGGTGCTGTAACAAGATCATTTGTCGGATAGAAATCCTTTAAATCCTCGGTATCATCAGGCCAGCCCATTGTAGAGAATGGCCAGAGCCAGGAACTGAACCAGGTATCCAGAACATCAGTATCCTGGTAAACTTTCCCGCTGCACTCAGGGCATTTATCAGGGTCTTCAATTAACGCATCCTGCCACTGGCAACTTTCACAATAAAAAACAGGAATACGATGTCCCCACCAGAGCTGTCGTGAGATACACCAATCTCTAACATTAGTCATCCAGTGATTATAAGTTTTATACCATCTCTCAGGATGAAATTTTATCTTCTTGTCATCCACGACTTTTATTGCCGGTTCGGCTAATGGTTTCATTTTAACGAACCACTGCTCAGACAGATACGGTTCGATCATAACGCCAGCACGTTCGCTATATCCAACACTATGAACATAGTCATCAATCTTTTCAATTAATCTGAGCCTTTTCATCTCTTCGACAACTATTTTCCTGGCTTCGAATCGGTCTTTTCCAGTAACCAAAGAACCCGCTGCTTTATTCATAGTGCCATCCGGATTCATAACATTTATCTGCTCCAGATTATGTCTTAGCCCAATTTCAAAATCATTAGGGTCGTGAGCAGGTGTTACTTTTACAGCACCGGTTCCAAATTCAGGATCAACAAAATCATCAGCGATTATTGGAATGGTGCGATTCCGAATAGGCAAAATCACATTCTTTCCAACAAATTTTGAGTATCTTTCATCGCCAGGATTTACAGCCACCCCCGTATCACCCAGCATAGTTTCCGGTCGGGTTGTGGCGACAGTAACGTAACCCGACTTATCCTCCATCGGATAGCGGAAATACCACAAATTGCCTTTAGTTTCTTTATGGATAACCTCTTCATCAGAGAGTGCAGTTCTTGATACTGGACACCAATTGATTATTCTTCTTCCACGATAGATTAATCCCTTTTTATACAAATGAACAAATACTTTACGGACAGCATAGGATAATCCATCATCGAGAGTAAACCTTTCCCGTTCCCTGTCAAAAGAACACCCTAATTTTTGTAATTGAGTAAAGATTATAGATTTGTGTTTCAACGCCCATTTCCAGACAATCTTCGTGAAATCTTCACGTCCATAGTCATAACGTGTTTTACCCTCTTTTCTCAGATTTTTTTCCACAACATTCTGTGTAGCAATTCCGGCATGGTCAGTTCCCGGAAGCCAGAGGGTTTCATATCCTTTCATTCGAGCATGCCTGATGAGAATATCCTGAATTGTATTGTTCAGAACATGTCCCATCGTAAGCATACCTGTTACATTCGGCGGTGGGATAACAATAACAAAAGTTTTTTTACCTGTACCGGTTTTAGCGTGGAAATATCCCTTTTCCTGCCAATACTTATACCATTTTAATTCAACGTCTTTCGGAGCGTAAACCTTTCCTAACTGAACTGACACTTCTATTCCTTCTATTTTATAAATCGGAATTAACGCAAATTAATGAGCGAACCACTCACAACGGCCAGACAACTCGTCTCGTTCCAAAGGAATTCCTTCGTAAAAGAGATCCTTCGTATCCGAAAGGATCCCTTTGGGAGAAGTCCTCCGTGACCTTTGGGATAGAGACTCCTCTGGAGAGATTTGCAGTACTAACAAAATACTAACTTTCGATTATCAAACTAAATGCCGTGGTAAGTTTGAGTACATTATTATTTGCCTGTTTCAGGCGTTTGCAGAGAACCCGTGAAATATTTTGCATCACATTATAACCAATTTCAGGGTGAGTGTTACATATTTTAAAAAAATCCTTTTTATCTAATCGTCCAATCAGGCAGATACTCACTGCTTTAACTGTAGCTGTCCGTTTATCATCATCACTAAATAAGCTCATTTCGCCAAAGAATGGGTGATTATCACTGGACAATTCAATAAGGCTTTTTTCTCGATTATCCATTTGACTGCGGTTCATCTGCAGTGTAAGCGCAAGAGTTATTTCTACTTTACCCTCGAGGAGGAGTAGAATTGAATTTCCAACATTCCCCTCCTGAAGGATAATATCATCTTTATTAAATTGAATCGGCTTTATTACTTTACAAAATTGGTCAATCTGATCTTCCGAAAGTCCGGAGAATATCTCATATTCCTGGAGTTTTTTTAGATTGCTAGTGTTTGGTCTTTTTTTCATAACTATTTTAGTAACCATTCACGGTTTGAAATTTGAAATTTGTATTATCATATTTTTGTGCCTGTCTGCCGTCCGCCAGCCGGCGGACAGGCAGGCACGCAGACAGTTGTCCGCACAGGCAGGCTGTTGATAAACGCATTCAACTTTGGCCCAAGTTTTTCCCCAAAGGGACTCCTGCGGAGCAATTACTATCTGGTATTTTGAAGCATCTGACTTATTTAGAACCTTCCTCCTAATAAGTTTTCGTAACCATAATTTAGTTTCTTCTACGAAGTAGTCTTCGACAAACGATCCTCTTGAATATACCCCAGTTAAATATTCTGATGGATCAGAATTTAACGGGGTAAATATAAAACTTTTTCCTGTCCGCCGGAGTATACCGTCCATATCCTTCTGCTATCCCGACTTGTCGGGACTATCAGATGCTCGTATAATCTGATGACCAACTGTGTTTTGAACCTTTTTGTTCCACTTGTCAAAATCGTACCAAACCAAATCAGATCCCGATTTATCGGGACTAGTTTGTGCCACAGGCATGCCCTCGGCATAAACCTCTAATTCGTAAACTCTTTTCATTTTTTTCTAATTTCTAATTTCAAATTTCAGTATTCTGTGAACGCTTACCTATTTTAAAACAATTGCATTTTCGTTTTCCTGAATAATATAATCATCATCAGGATTTAAATTCACTATTACTTTATTTTCTTCACCCAATCCCTTACCAGCTTCCTTTAACTTCTTCTCAATAAAGGCATCAAGATGAGATGTATCCGACGATAGGAAATCTGAGACACCTATTGATTCAACTTCTGATACAACTCCCAAAAGTAAAAATTTGTGCTGAGTTTTGAAATGTTGAAAAAGTTCTTCGTATTTTCTGCCCTTGAATTTTGTAGGGATTGGAAGTGAGGAAATTGTATTTTTGCCTTTGGGGTTTAAAATCTCTGATAAAACGTTTGTCAGTCCCGGTTCCAGTACGTTGCTTGCTATTATAAAGTCAGCAAATTGATCGCTAATGAATATTTCATCTGCTTTAGCCCTTTTTAAATGTACCTCATTTTCTTTATTCATAATAAATGCAATTACCTTTAATTTCGAATAACTCGACTTAATATTAAGAGTAGCAAGAAGTGTCTTATCATCTGCAGATGAAAAATCAATCTGTGACAGATCAGGTAAAAGTATAACTGCATCGGCATCTTTTATATTAGCGCGTTCCAGTGGAGCATTCCGAGTATAATCACCACGTATAAATTTGACCCTGTTTTTCCTGAATTTGTCTAATACAGTGTTAATTTCTCTTTCGGGTAATTCATTAACTAAAATTATTTTCGGCTGTTTTTGCTTTGAGAGTAAAAAAATGGTGTCAATAATTGATTCTGCTCTATTATTCCACCCACAGATAATTATATGGTTTTCATATTTTATAGATTCCAAACCTTGATCCTCCCTGATTTTTTTTGATACGAAAATTGATGAAATAGTAGCCGTAATTAATGAAAGCAGCGAAATACCCGCAAACATTACAACAATAGCGACCATACGACCACCAAAAGTAATTGGTCTTATATCTCCATATCCTACTGTAAATACCGTTACTAAAGCCCACCATATTGAATCCCAGAAGCTTGTATATTCCGAAGGATTTGTATTCCTTTCAAAGTGTAGTACAAGTGTTGAGGCAATAAAAGTTAGTAGCGAAAAAGCGAGAAAGACCTTTACAATAGGTTTTTTAAGAATGGACTTTATTGATTCTATAATATTCAAAATTTATCTTATCCTGTATTATTAAATATTTCACAGAAGAATTTTACTCAAATTGTCTTTGAAAGTCAACTATTGGTAAAAGTAAAATATTGAAATCATTTTTCCTGATGCATCTCAGGAAACGGTTCATTTCTTATTTTTTCTCTCAACTAATTTAATTAGTTGCTTTTTTCCCCAATTCCAGGCCATGACCGTTCGGCCCGGTTTCCTGCTTTCTCAACATTATAGCAAAAAATAGCCCAACAAAGCCTGTTATTGAGAAAAACCACATACCAAGGCTGTAATCTGTAACGCCATTTACTGTGCTTATATCATTAGCCCAGCCAATGAGTAAATTGAAACCGGCTAATCCGATATTTTGTATCATAGTCATCAAGCCGTAAGCTGTGCCCAATTTTTTTTCTTCCACTATTAGAGCTACGGAGGGCCACATTGCTGCAGGAACAAGTGAAAATGCAAGTCCCATAACAGAAGTCAGTACAATAGGAGGGATTAAAGTATATGCCATAAGTAGATAAATAGGAACTATCATTAGGGAACCGAGAATCATTAAACTTGCACGCTTGCCTCTCCAATCTATGAAAAGTCCAAATAAAGGGGTTCCAATCATTGAGGCTAAGGTAATAACACTCGAAGCGAATCCGGCTGCTTCTCTTGTCAGTCCGTTGTGTTCAATAAACAATTTAATAGCAAATGTCTGGAATGGAAATATGGCTGAATAAAAAGTTACGCAGAGTAAAGTGATAAGCCAAAAAGAGGGTTTGAATGAAAATATTTCTTTAAAAACGATTTTATCCTGCTTCTCTTCTGCTCCCATTGTATATCTCTTTTTTGCTTCTACCTCCATTGTGATATAAAGAATAACGGCTAAAACTGATATTACAGCTGCAACTGTTGTAATGACCAGAGGTCCCTTCCATGTTTTATAGAAAGACCTTGCCCATGTTGGCGAATTTAAAGCGGCAAATGAGCCCAATCGTGCAACAGTTAGATTTAATCCAAACGCAAAGGATAACTCCTTGCCCTTAAACCACTTTGCAATTACTGTAGTGATAGCAACTATTAAAGATTCAGCACCTAATCCAAATATAAGTCTTCCTGTTACCATAACAGGGAAACTTCCACCGCTGAATGCAGTAACAAAAGCACCAGTCATACATAAGAAAGAGAAAATGAATGATGACTTCTTGGTCCCAATACGATCTATAATCACTCCGCCAATTAATACCATAATGATGTTTGGAATGCTGTAAATAGCATTTAGCATACCGATATTCTTATCCGAAAAATGAAGCTGAGATTTGAGAAGATCAGCAAGAGGGCTTATAGCATCATAAACATAATAATTTCCGAACATTGCAAGGCTAATGAAGACTAATACTATCCAACGGTATAATGGTGTTGGCTCTTTGACTAATTTTTGTGTACCGATGTTTTCATTCATTATTACCAACCTGTTCTAATCTTGAATTGAATCGGTTAGAGAAAATTTTAATAAACTAATCAGCAAATTTTAATTCCTTTAATTCTAAATAAACAGTTGCAAAAAATTAAACATAATGTAATGAATTCAATCCAAATTTAAAAAGTAATGCATGAGAATTGTTGCCTTACAATAAACGAATGATTAAATTTTTAACGATTTTCTAAATTACTAAAAAGGAGAATAAGCAAATGGCGATGAAAATTACTGATGAGTGCATTAACTGTGGTGCCTGTGAGCCGGAATGTCCTGTCGAAGCAATTTCTGAGGGGGATGAAATATATGTGATCGACCCCAACGTCTGTGTTGAGTGCAAGGGACATTTTGATGAGCCACAATGCGTTCTTGTTTGTCCTACAGATGCTATTGTAAAAGCATAATCTCTTGCCCGGTTCTTATAAAGAATCAGGCTTTTTAATTTTTTAGTGTAGTTTTATAGAACTATATAATTGCATTTTCTAAATATCCTTGTGTTTATTCGAATATTATTTAAACTCTATAATTAGTAAATTCTTTTTAATAGAATGAAACAAACTCTAATTCCATTCGATAATGAAATCCCGAATTTATTAAAAATCTTCTCCTCGAATAGAAAAGTCTGCTTTTTATTTAATTTCGACACTATAATAGTATCGGATTTGAATCGTATTACCAGCACCCCCTCGAACATTATAAATCAACTTCAATGGGTTGCATCTATTCAAAATATGTATGTTGGGGTAATTAGCATTAAAACACTGGATAATTTACATAAAATATTCAGTGTTCCAGATGTGATACTTGCAGGGAGCTTAGGATATGAAATTAAATGCTCTAAGTTTTCATGGCAATTTCCTGAATTAGGTATGATTCGTTATAAATTAGAAAGTTTATACGAAAACCTATCTATGGAACTCAGCGATGACCCAATTGATAATGTTGTACATAACTTTGGGTTTGCATTACAAATTATACTCTCAAAAGACGATGAAATTAAAAACCAGAGGATACACAATATTGTAAAAAAGCACATAGAATTTTCCAGGCACTTGGAAATTATCAAGCACAAACAGCTTATAGAAGTACGTCCAAAAGGGACGTGGGATAAGGGAAAAATAGTTGAAAAGATACTGAATTTATTGCCGCGAGATGGCAGTTCATTTCCAATTGTAATCTACTTTGGTAATGACATTAGTGATGAGCCGGCATTTAAGAAATCCAACCTTTACGGATACTCGGTAATAATTAATGAAAATATAAATAGAATCACGAATGCACGCTATTTTTTCAGTAACAATAATGAACTCACCAAATTTTTATTTTGGGTTCATTCCCACTGATAGTTTTACTTTTTTATCTTATCCCAGAATCTTAGTGTTTTTCTAAGATGAGGAATTACAATTGGTTCAGCGACAATAAGGGCAATAGAGATTCTCCATCCAGCTCCTTATAACTGACCTCTTTTTTATAACACTGAATAAGATGATATTTGAGACAGTCATGAGTTTGCTTAAGAAAGGTTGAAAATTGAATTGTATTATGCATAATACAAAAAATTCAGAAACTGTTTGCCTAAGGCATCTCTATCCCAACGGGATCTCTTTGAGATGAGAAAAACAGTTCTATGCCTATGTAACTTACTATTAATCCGCCAATTGGCGGATTAATAAAACACAACCCAAACGATCCAACCGTTTCTCTCATAGAGATGCCGTTGGCAAACGGTTTCTTTTTGTAGAATTATAACTTAATTACTCGCTTAATAGTTCTTTATTTTCCTTGAGGTGCTTTTTGCGACGCTCCTCTCTACGAAGTGTATTCTCCTGCCAGTGATCAGGCTCTAAAGGATATTTAGAGAAAAACTCTTTTTCCCATTCGGAAAAATTTCCTGCTTTTATTGCTTCACGTACCCTGCCGACGAGTTCAAGAAAAAAGTGCATGTTATGAAGAGTATTCAATCGTAATCCTGTCATTTCACCATTAAGATATAAATGGCGCAGGTAGGATTTCGAGAAATTTCGGCAGGTGTAACAATTACAATTTTCATCAGGCGGATTGTAATCCATACGGTACTTTGCCTGTTTTAAAATTACCCGTCCTTTCCATGTATAGAGGGTGCCATTTCTTGCATTTCGAGATGGTAGAACACAATCAAACATGTCAATTCCCAGTTCAATTGCTCTGACAATATCCTCCGGCTTCCCCACTCCCATTAAATAATGGGGCTTATTTTCCGGTAGGTTTTGAGATATAGGTTTAAGAATATCGAACATCTGTTCTTTTGGTTCACCAACTGCCAGTCCTCCTACGGCATAACCGTCAAAATCCAATTTACTTAATTCCTCAATACTCTGTTGACGGAGATCGGGATAGACACTGCCCTGCACAATCCCAAATAAAAACTGCTCATGCCCATACATCGGCAAAAGTTTATCAAAATGTTCTTTTGAACGCTTTTCCCATTGATGAGTTCGTTCAAGCGACTTTTTAGCATATTCATAATCACATGGATACGGTGTACATTCATCAAAAGCCATCACAATATCAGCACCCAGCACGTTCTGGATTTCCATCGAAATTTCGGGTGATAGTTTGTGCTGAGAACCGTCAATATGTGATCTAAAAATTACTTCCTCATCCGTTATTTTTCCTAAATGTGAAAGACTGAAAACCTGATAACCTCCACTGTCTGTTAAAATTGGTTTTTTCCAATTGATAAAGCGGTGGAGTCCTCCGGCGCCTTTTATTACTTCCAGACCGGGACGTAAATAAAGGTGATATGTATTGCCTAAAATAATTTGTGATTTGCAATCTTCCAATTCATCAGGAGTAAGTGTTTTAACAACACCGTGAGTACCAATCGGCATAAAAATAGGAGTTTCAATAATGCCATGATCTGTAACAAAACGACATGCTCTCGCCATTGATTTTTCATCTTTTGCCAGAATAGAAAATTTCATTTGCGTATCCCATTATTAATTGTCGATTGACAATTGTTAATTAATGAGTCCACTTAAAAAAGGTGAGATACTAGAAAATGAAACCGTTGAAACGGTTGAAAAGGTAATGTTGTTTAAGATTAACCCCCGACTTTGCCATAGGCATCCCTCAACGGGAAAGTCGGGGGTTAATAATAAGTTACCAGTTATAATAACTGTTTCTCTCATCTCAAAGAGATCCCGTTGGGATAGAGATACCTTTGGCAAACAGTTTCTAAATTTTTGATATTATGCATAATACAACTCAAATTTCAACCTTTCTTAAGCAAACTCATTAATTATTAGTCATATTATAGGCATCTCTGAGACATCCATTAGCAGTTTAACTAAAAAATCATACTGAATAGATGGTTAATCGAATCAACACCGACAACATTCGCCTGTGAAACTTCTTTCAACATTTTGACATTGCTTTTTGGAACATATATCGAGGAGTATCCAAGTTTTATTGCTTCCTTAACTCTCTGCTCAATGAAAGGGACTGAACGCACTTCACCAACCAACCCTATCTCGCCTATCATTGCTGATGAGGTTTTAAGCGGAATCTCTTTGAAACTCGAAGCCATTGCGGCTATAACACCTGAATCTATAGCAGGCTCATCAATTCTTAGACCGCCAACGAGATTTACAAAAACGTCTTGCGTTCCTAATGGCAGACCAACTCTTTTTTCAAGTACTGCAATTAACATAGAAAGCCTTCGATAGTCAATACCGTTCGCAGTTCGCTGAGGCATACCATAGGATGTATGAGTAACAAGAGCTTGCACTTCAATCAGAATCGGTCTTGTTCCTTCCATACTGACTGCAACTGCGGAACCGGCGACATGTTCTCTCCTCTCTGATAAAAAAAGCTCTGAAGGATTTCTAACGGGGATTAAACCTTCCCTCTTCATTTCAAAAATGCCCACTTCATTGGTGGAACCGAACCTATTCTTCATTGAGCGTAACATTCTATAAAAATTATTTTTTGCCCCTTCAAGGTATAAGACAGTATCAACGACATGCTCAAGAACTTTTGGTCCGGCAATCATCCCCTCTTTCGTGATGTGTCCTATAAAAATGACTATTATACCCAGCTCCTTAGCCTGTCTTAATAGTTTGCCAGCACATTCGCGAACCTGTGTTACGCTTCCAGGCACATTATCATAAGCATCAGAATATACAGTCTGAACAGAATCTATAATGACCGCACTTGGTTTGTGCTGGTCAATCTGAAACAGGATATTTTCAAGATTGTTTTCGCATGCCACTAAAATCCTCGGATTATTAATTGAAAGTCGGCTTGCTCTTAACCGGATTTGCTCTTCTGATTCCTCACCGGAAAAATAGAGAAATTTTTCACCATTCAATTTATCCAATATCTGTAGCATTATGGTTGATTTTCCTATTCCTGGTTCGCCAGCAAGTAAAACCACAGAACCACTGACAAATCCACCCCCAAGCACCCGATCAAATTCCTCGATGCCAGTTGTAGAGCGTATCTGTCTTTGAACATTTTTTGATTTAAGTGGTTCAAGTTCACGTTTTTCTGGTCTTATCGAGGATTTTGACTTTTTCAGCACCTTTTCTTCTACCATTGTATTCCATGCACCGCACTCAGAACACCTACCTGCCCATTTTGGTTGAACGGCACCGCACTCATTGCAGACAAAAATGGTTTTGATTTTATTAACCATGCAATAAAATTTTTCTTTCTAATTTTTTCTCATCAAAAGCAAATAATAGTTTTTCCAATCATAAATTAGCAATCCTAAAAAAATAAGCATCATCCCATAAATTTCCTGCAAAGTAATCATTTCACCTAAAAATAACCATCCAATTAAAGATGCAAATATTGGAGTAATAAACGTAACAAAAGAGAGTTTAATAACCGATATATGTTTTAGCATTGAATAATATATGGCAAATGCAACTGCTGAACCAAACATTCCCAGATAAGCTGCTGAGCCAATATTTTTTAAATTCCATTCCATATCAGACCATTCATGAAAAACAGTTGCACTTATAGAAAAACAGATTGCACCAATAAGGATCGAATTTGCTGTCAGAACTAACGGATCATAGGGGTTTTTTTTAGATTTTACATAAACGTTAGGATAAGATCCAATAACCACACTAAATATAACAATGATACTTCCAACAAGTATTTGAGAATTAAATACGATCTTGTGATCTGACAATATTCTGACTACTCCTATTATCGCAACAACAATTGCACTAATCCGAATCCAATTTAGTCGCTCTTCCCGTATTAAAAAATGTGCAAATATCCCAACAAATAATGGTAAAGTCGCCCACAATATTGAAGATAGACTGCTCGGTATGTACTTCATTCCCCAATAGGTAAAATAGAAACTTAAAGTCATACTAAAAAAACCTACAGAAAGATAGAGTTTTATAGAATCCTTATCTAAATTAATCTTCCGTTTAGTTAAAATAATAATTGCAAAGAGAATAAAAACAGCAAACCAGTATCTGAGAGTGAGTCCAACCATTGGTGGGGTGCCCTCCAGGCCTATCTTTATTACGGCATAAGTAGTAGCCCAAATGAAGCTGAGAAAAAGGAATTGTAGATATCTAAACAGTCGTTTATTATTCAATAGTATTATAATTATAAACTTAATAAAAATCGTGTAAAAACTAATACTCTATTGGAAATGAGACAATGGATTTTTATCTCTATTTACTGGATTCAAGTGTTAAGTGCAACAATTGGCACCTCCAAAAAATACTTGATTAG